>NZ_DASPIS010000036.1:0-38161 GCF_035628975.1 Azospirillum sp.
CACCATCACCGCCGCCACGTTCTTGGTGCGCAGGTTGGTGCCGCGGGTGTTGACGCCCATGCGCTCCAGCATGCCGATCAGGCTCTGCTCGGTGAAGGGCGAGTTGTTGAGGCTGTCGCCGGTGCCGTTCAGGCCGACCACCAGGCCGTAGCCGATCAGCATGTTGTCGCGCACGCCCTCGACGTCGAGGATGTCCTTGAGCCGGGCGGAAGACGCGGCGGCGGGCGCCGTCAGCGCCAGTGCGAGGCCGGCGGCGAGCGTCAGGCGGGCGACGATGCGGAGGAGGGCGGTCATGGCGTTCGGTGTCATGGCGATAGGCTCTTCCCAGAGGGTCGCCGAAGCCTATGCGAAGGGCGTGCCAAGCCCGTAACGTCAGGTTCTCGCGGGGCGCCGGGTCACCGGCGTCCAGTTTTTGCCCCAACGAGTCGGCACTTTTTGCCCGATTGCGGCAAACCTTGACCGGGTGTAAAGGTAAACGTCACTGGAATACGCCCTTTTCCGCTATGTGGTTGCGCAGATCATGAAAGTCGAAGGTCCCGGAAATCTTCGCGGCAGCGGCACGGTCCGGCGCACCGGCAAGACCGATGCCTCGGGTGGCGCCAGCTTCGCCAAGCAACTGGTCGGCGACACCACCGCGACACACGGCGTGACCGGCGCGTCCGCCGTGTTCGGCGTTTCCAGCGTGCTGGCGCTGCAGGAGGTGGATGACGCCACCGCCCGCGCCTCGCGCGGCAAGATGCGGGCGCAGGACATGCTCGACATCATGGACGAGATCCGCCACGGCCTGCTGGCCGGATCCCTGTCGGCGCAGAAGCTGATGGACCTGCAGCGCGTCGTACAGTCGCGCAAGGTGCAGGTGGACGATCCCAAGCTGGCGGAGATCCTCGACGAGATCGACCTGCGGGCGCAGGTGGAACTGGCCAAGCTGCAATCCTCGTGACGCGCGCGGGCGTCCTGCGCTCCGGGCGGCAAACCCCTTCGGGACTCCAAGGGCTTGCCTGTTTTCGCCCTGCTCATCCGCAGGGTTGCGGGGAGGGGGCGGTCTACCTATACTCCGCGCCGCTCAGATTACCCCTTTGAGTTGGAAGCCATCGGATGTCCTCGCCGCTTCTGCCCTCGGATTACACGCCGTCTGAAGACGAGCCGTTCATGAACCCGACGATGCGGGAGTACTTCCGCCAGAAGCTGCTGCGGTGGCGGGCGGAACTCCTCGCGGAGTCGAGCGAGACGCTGCACAGCCTTCAGGAAGGCGGGATCCAGGAGCCGGACATCGCCGACCGCGCCTCCGCCGAGACCGACCGAGCCCTGGAGCTGCGCACCCGCGATCGCGAGCGCAAGCTGATCTCCAAGATCGACGCGGCGCTGGAGCGCATCGTGGACGGCTCCTACGGCTATTGCGAGGAGACCGGCGAGCCGATCTCCGTCCGCCGCCTCGACGCCCGTCCCATCGCGACGCTGAGCCTGGAAGCCCAGGAGCGGCACGAGCGCATGGAACGCACCCAGCGCGACGACTGAGCGACGCCGCCCCCGAATCAGGGCGGACCGGCCGGGACAATCCCGGGCGGCCGCCCTTTTTTCATTCCCGCGAGTCGGGGTGCTTGCGGAACAGCGCGACGTTCCGCCCGCCCATCTCCAGCGCCCAGCCGAATCGGCCGGCGATCCGGGCCAGCGTTTCGGGGCGGTAGAAGGTGACGTGGCTGACCTCGCGGATGTAGGGCCAGCCGGCGAACGCCGCGTCGTCGCGCAGTACCCCGGTCATCAGCGCCAGCCAGCCGCCGGGCCGCAACAGCGCGTCGAGCTGCGCGAATCCGGCGGCGGGGTGGTGGAAGTGCTCGGCCACCTCGGTGCAGGTGACGAAGTCGTAGCGGCGCGCCAGGGCGTCGGCGTCGGGGTGGAACAGAGGGTCGTAGTTGCGCACCGCGAATCCGCGCTCCCCCAGCATCGCCGCGATGGCCGGTCCCGGCCCGCAGCCGAAGTCCAGCCCCTCGGCGCCCGGCGGCAGCCGCTCCAGCAGCGGGTCGGTGGCCTGCGCCAGGAAGCGGCGATAGCCGGGATCGCCGGGATCGTTGCGGTGCAGGCCGTACTCGGCCCGCTCCTCCTCCGGCGTGGGCAACTGCGCCGGGTCGAGGACGGTGACCGCGCAACTGCCGCAGCGGAGATAGCGCCGGCCGCGCACCTCGGCGAACGGCGTGAGGGTGAAGGCGTGGCAGAGCGGGCAGGGCTGGGGCATGGAGGTCTCGCTCATCCTGGGCGAACGCTCCCGCCGGCCCGGCGGGTTAGTCCAGCGTCCAGCGTGTCATATGGGGGAAGGTCGGCAAACCGTTGTCGTGCATAAGGCCGTACACGCCGGAAAAGCCGGTCATGCCCGCCTGGGCCAGGGCCATCGGGCCGAAGTGCGTCCCCCGCTCCAGCCACGCCAGCATCGGGTGCGTCCCCTCGTACTGGTCGCGGTTGTAGGACTCGGGGAAGAAGACGCAGTCCATCGGCAGCCCGAGATGCCGGACGACGGCGTAGGACCACGCCTGGGACATGAACTCGCCCATCTGCGCCGCCCGTGCGAGTTCCGGATTCGCGGGCTCCTCCGCGACGAGGGCCTCGATGTCCGCCTGCAGATCCCTGCCCAGCCGCGGCCAGTAGCGCCGCGGCACGACGATGATGTGCCCGGCCTCGTGCAGCAGGTCGCCCGACCCGGTCAGGGTGTGGGGATCGACGTGGATCACCCCGGCGTGGATGTTCACGCCCGGCAGGAAGCCGTCGTGCGCCCCGTCGCCATACTCGACGCCCAGTCCGATGCCGCGCAGGAAGGCGACGATGGGCTCCAGCGCTTCGGGGTGATGCATCCGTCCTCTCCGTACGTTTGAAATTCCTCCGGGATCATCGCGGAAAGGGCGCAGATGGGCAACACGCGCGCTGGATCGCGGGTGTTGCCCGTTGTCGCAGGCCAGGCACCCATGAGGAAGGGCCGGCAGTTTCTGCCGGCCCTTTCTGCCCACCCGCCTCGTGCCGCCGGGTTTTCCGGCGCGCCGGTCAGAACGGCGAGATGATGTCGAAGATCTGCTGGCCGTAGCGCGGCTGCTGCACGTCGCTGAGCTGGCCGCGGCCGCCGTAGGCGATGCGGGCCTCGGCGATCTTCTCGTAGCTGATGGTGTTCTGCGCGGTGATGTCCTCGGGGCGGATCACGCCGGTGATGTTCAGGTCGCGCAGCTCGTAGTTCACCCGCACCTCCTGGCGGCCCTGGATGACCAGGTTGCCGTTGGGCAGCGTCTGGGTGATCAGCGCGGCGACCTTCAGCTCGATCTGCTCCTTGCGGGTGATGGCGCCCTTGCCCTGGCTGGAGCTGGTGCTGGTGGCGTCGATCAGCTTCGACGGGTCGACGGCGCTCGGCAGCGCGTTCTTGAACTGGCTCTGCAGGCCGAGCAGGTTGGGCAGGCCCATGGCCTCCTCGTTGTCGCGCGACTTGGTGCTCTGGTTGTTCATCTGGGCCTGATCGTTGATGGTGATCAGCACCGTCAGGATGTCGCCGACCTGCTTGGCGCGCTGGTCCTTGAAGAACGCCTTGGAGCCCGACCGCCACAGCGAGTTGGGGTTGCGCTCCGCCGGCATGGGCGTCGGCATCGGCAGGCTTACCGGCTGGTAGCCCGGCTGCGCGTACGGGTCCCGGATCTGGCTGAGCTGCGGGCCGGAGCCGACCTCGGACAGCCGGGTCATCGAGTTGCAGGCGCTCAGCGAGGCGGCGAACGCGGCGGCCAAGGTCAGTCGGGCGGCGATGCGGAGGGCGGGGCGGGCGGTCATGGCTGCGTTCCTTGGTCGGTCGTGCGCCGGGCGATTTTTGCCGGCCGGGGTGGGTCTCGCCCTACCTTGCTGCAACGGCCGTGCCAGGACGGCCGACGGACACCCGGTTCGGACCGGAGACCACCGCCTCGACGACGCGGTTGGATGCGGTGTTGACCACGCGGATCACGTCGCCCTTGCCGCCTTCCTGCAGTGCCTTGCCCTGGGTGGAGAGCGAGATGTTGCCGCTCTCCAGCGTGATGGTGACCAGGGCGCCCTTGTCGACGATGCGGGGCGACTGCAGGTCGCGGATGCGCACCGGCTGGTTCACCGGGATGCCGCGCTTCGGCGTCATGCCGACCAGCTGCGCCTCGCTGGCGGCGACGTCGGTTCCGGCCTGGTCGGCGCGCAGCTCGACCCAGTCCAGGTCGGCGGCGGTGATGGTGTCGCCCGGCGACACGCGGTGGCTGAGCACCGGCACGTCCACCGTGCCGTAGGCCCGGCCGGAAACCGGCAGGCGGGCGGTGGTGCCGGGCACCACCAGCTCGGCCGCGAAGCGGGCCTGCACCGGGTTGTAGTAGAGGTTCTCGACCCGCAGCGCGCCGGCCGGGGTCTGGCCGGCGGGGACGCGCAGCTCGGCCGCGCGGTTGTCCATCTCCAGGCGCATGCGGCCGACGGTGATGTGGCGCGCCAGCGCCTCGCCCAGCACCGCCTCGGCGTGGGTGGTGCCGTACACCATTGCCTGGGGGGCGGCCGTCGGCTCGGCAGAAAGCGCCGGGCCGGCAAGAAGTGCCAGGCCGAAGCTGCCGAGGAGGAGGGTGCGGGCGGCGGTGCGGCGGAACATGGCGGATACTCCCTGGAACGCGGGTCGGGCGGTGCGCGGCGTCAGCGCAGCTGGCCGGCCGACTGCATCATCTCGTCGGTGGTCTTGATGACCTTGGAGTTCATCTCGTAGGCGCGCTGGGCGGAGATCAGCGTGGTGATCTCCTGCACGATGTTGACGTTGGAGGTCTCCAGCGCGCCCTGCACCAGGCGGCCGAAGCCGGGGGCGCCGGGGTTGCCGGCGACCGCCTCGCCCGAGGCCGGGGTCTGCATGAACAGGTTGTCGCCCACCGCCTCCAGGCCGCCCGCGTTGGCGAAGGCCGCCAGCTGGATCTGGCCGACGTTCTGCGGGTCCACTTGGCCGTCCAGCTTCACCAGCACCTCGCCCGACGGGTTGATGGAGATGTCCACCGCGTTGGTCGGGATGGTCATGGCCGGCTGCAGCTGGTAGCCGTCCGCCGTCACGATGATGCCCTCGGCCGACAGCTTGAAGTTGCCGGCGCGGGTGTAGGCGGTGTCGCCGCTGGGCAGCGTCACCTGGAAGTAGCCGGTGCCGTTGACCGCCACGTCCAGCTTGTTGTCGGTGACGTTCAGGTTGCCCTGCTCGAGGATGCGGCCGACCGAGGCGACGCGCACGCCAGCGCCGATCTGCACGCCGGTCGGCACCGTGGTGCCGGCGTCCGACGAGGTCGAGCCGATGCGGCGGAAGTTCTGGTAGAGCAGGTCCTGGAACTCGGCGCGCTGCTTCTTGAACGCGGTCGTCGTCGAGTTGGCGATGTTGTTCGAGATGGTCTCGACGTTGAGCTGCTGGGCCAGCATTCCGGTGGCACCGATGGCGAGGCTGCGCATGGCTGTGTACTCCCGTTTTCTTCGCTCAGACGGTGCGGCCGAGCCGCTGGATGACGGTGCGGATGCGTTCGCTTTCGGTCTCGATCATCCGCTGCGCCTGCTGGTACTGCCGGTTGATCTCGATCATCTGGGTCATCTCGAGCACCGGCTTCACGTTGGATTGCTCAAGCATACCCTGTGCCACTTTCGTCTCCGGCGGGGCCGCCTGCGGCTCCTCGTCGCTGACGTACAGGCCGGCGCCCACTTCGGTCATCATCTGCTCGCGCTGGAAGGTGACCACGTTCAGGCGGCCGACCGGGCCCAGCTCGGTGGTGACGGTGCCGTCGCCCTTGACCTCGACGGTGGTGGTGTTCTGCGGGATGACGATGGGCTGGCCGTTGTCGGCGAGCACCGGCAGGCCGCTGCCGTCCACCAGCTGGCGCTGGCCGTCCAGGCGGAACGAGCCGTTGCGGGTGTAGCGGCGGCCCGCCGCGGTATCGACGGTGAAGTAGCCGGGGCCGGTCAGCGCCATGTCCAGCGGGTTGCCGGTGCTGATGGTGCCGCCGGCGGTCAGGTCGCGCACCACGGCGCGGTCCTGGACCATGCTGACCTGCTCGTGCATGGCCGGGCGCTGCAGGAACTCGGTGAACATCACGCGCTGCTGCTTGAAGCCGGTGGTGTTCATGTTGGCGACGTTGTTAGCCACAACGTCCATCTGCCGGCGCAGCGCGTTCTGGCGCGACAGGGCGATGTAGATCGGGTTTTCCATCGTCGTCTCTTCCGGTTCTCGCAGCCGCTGCGACCACCGCATCGGCGCTGAACCCTATGCAGCCGGCGTGCCAACTGCGGAAAGCCGGGGAATGCGTGGCGGCGCGGGCGGTGCGGCAGGCGCTGCCCGGCAAAAGCTGCCGTACCCGGACGGAACTGCCGGGCAAGGCCGGGCCGCGCCGGGGCGTTTCGGCTCCACGCGGTGGAGACGGTGCGGGCCGCACGGCCGCCGAGGGCCGCGCCGGCAGGGCCGGAGGCGTCGGGAGACGGGCCGCCGCCCGAGGGGAGGGCGGATACGCGTGTCCGGACGGACTCCAGGCTATGGCGGGGGAGAGTTACTCAAGAACCGTGCCGGTCATGGCCGCCGCTGCGCGCCGTGCCAGACGCGCAGCACGCGCACGAGGTCGGATTGCACCTCGTATACCAGGACATAGGGCCGCACCACGGTCAGTTCCCGTTCCTCGGCGGTGTCCGATCCCCGGCCACGGAGCGGAAACCGCTCAAGCTGCTCGGCCGCCTCGAAGAGGCGGGCGGCAAGCCGCTCCGCGGCCCTGGGATTGAAAAGGGAAATGTAATCGTGGATCCGGCTGACGTCCTGGAGTGCGGCCGGCGACCAGATCACCCGCACGGCGGCGGGCGCCGACGGCCGGCGGCCAGATCCTTGAGCCACGCCTTCACGGCGTCGTTCGACACGCCCTGGCCGGAGTCAAGCTGCGCGCGCGCCTCGGCGATGGCTCGCGCCTTGGCGTCCAGATCCTCGTTGTCGAACAGGTTCTTCGCAGCTTCGCTCATGCCGTTGAATCTACTGCGCCCCCATCGGGTCGGCAAGCCCGCCTTCCGGCCCACACCCCATTCCCGTCCCCTTGCCAACCCGCTGTGGTCACACCGCTCCGGAGCCCGTTGAAAGGACTTGTTAACTATCCGAAAGATACGGTGATCCCATCCGGAAACGGCCGGACTCCCTCGCTCGCGCAACGGAATTTCCATGACGGCGCATGCCGACGATGACGATCTCTCCACCGAAGGCTTGCCGCGCAAGAAGTTCAGCGGCAAGAAGCTGGTGCTGTTCGTCATCCTGCCGCTGCTGCTGCTGATCGGCGCCGGCGCGGGGGTGTACTTCTCCGGCGTGCTGGACATGCTGCTGGGCAAGAAGGCCGAGGAACACGTCGAGGAGAAGCCGCCGCAGGTCGAAGGCCCGCCGGTGTTCTACGACCTGCCGGACATGCTGGTGAACCTCAACAGCACCGGCAAACGGCCCGCCTTCCTGAAGATCAAGATCTCCATCCAGGTGTCCAAGCGCGAGGACATCCCGGCGATCGAGCACGTGCTGCCGCGCATCGTGGACAACTTCCAGGTCTACCTGCGCGAGCTGCGCCTGGAGGACCTCAAGGGATCGGCCGGCATGTACCGCCTGCGCCAGGAGCTGCTGCTGCGCATCACCGCGGCGGCCTATCCGGTGAAGGTGAAGGACGTGCTGTTCCGCGAAATGCTGGTTCAGTGACGATGCGCGTCGGGAGCGGTCGATGAGCAACACGGACGAGCTGAGCGAAGAGGAACGCCTTGCCGCCGAATGGGCGGCGCTCGCCGAGGACAGCGGCGACATGGGCGGCGACGCCGGCGGCGGCGGCGGCTCGACCCGCGTCCTGAACCAGGACGAGATCGACAGCCTGCTCGGCTTCGACCAGGGCGCCGGCGGCGACGGCGACAACTCCGGCATCATGGCGCTGGTCAACAGCGCGCTCGTCAATTACGAACGCCTGCCCATGCTGGAGGTGGTCTTCGACCGCCTCGTCCGCATGATGTCGACCAGCTTGCGCAACTTCACCTCCGACAACGTCGAGGTCAGCCTCGACCAGATCTCATCGGTGCGCTTCGGCGACTACCTGAATTCGATCCCGCTGCCGGCCATGCTCTCCGTCTTCAAGGCGGAGGAGTGGGACAACTACGGCCTGATGGTGGTGGATTCGGCGCTGATCTACTCGATCGTCGACGTGCTGCTCGGCGGCCGGCGCGGCACCGCGGCCATGCGCATCGAGGGCCGCCCCTACACCACCATCGAACGCAATCTGGTCGAGCGGATGGTGCACGTCGTGCTGTCCGACCTGTCGGCCGCGTTCGACCCGCTGTCGCCCGTCACCTTCCGCTTCGACCGGCTGGAGACCAACCCGCGCTTCGCCACCATCGCGCGGCCGGCCAACGCGGCGGTGCTGGTCAAGCTGCGCATCGACATGGAGGACCGCGGCGGCCGGCTGGAGCTGATGATCCCCTACGCCACCCTCGAACCGGTGCGCGAGCTGCTGCTCCAGATGTTCATGGGCGAGAAGTTCGGCCGTGACTCGATCTGGGAAACCCACCTGGCCTCGGAACTGATGGTGACGGACGTCGACCTGTCGGCCGTGCTGGACGAGGTGACGATGACGCTGCACGACGTGCTGAACTGGCGCGTCGGCACCCGCATCCTGCTGAACGCCACCCCCGACGGCGCCATCGAGCTGCGCTGCGGCGACGTGTCGATGTTCCAGGGGCGGATGGGGCGCAAGGGCGGGCACATCGCCGTCCGCCTGGAAAAGGAACTGCCCAAGCAGGAGGTCATGAGGTTATGAGTCCGCTGATCTCCATCATCATCGACGTCGTGATGGTCGGCCTGCTGGCCGCGACCATCGCCTATGCGATCATCCTGAACCGGCAGATCATCGCGTTGCGCGAAAGCCGCGGCGAGATGGCCGAACTGATCCAGGGCCTGAACGACGCGATGGCGCGGGCGGAGACCGGTGTGCGGACCCTGAAGAAGGCGGCCAGCGACACCGGCGAGGATCTTCAGCGCACGGTGAACAAGGCGCAGACCCTGCGGGACGAGCTGGAGTTCATGATCGAGGCGGCCGACGCGCTGGCCAACCGGCTGGGCGGTGTCGGCGAGCGTGACGGCGGACGCGACGGTGGTCGGCGCGACAGCGGACGTGATGGCGGGCGCTCCAACGCCGTGGCGCCGGCGCTCGCCTCGCGCATCCCGGCCAAGACGCCGCTGGTCGCTCCGCGCCCGGCCCTGCGCAGCCTGCCGGTCGTGGATGATCACGACCATGACCACGATCACGACCATGACGACCACGCTCCGCCGCCGGCCCGGCTGGACGCGCTGCCGCGGCGCGCCGCCGCCCGTGCCGAACCGCAGACCGAGGCACGCGATCCGATTGCCCGCGACCCCATCACGCGAGACGGCGAGAGCCTGTCCCGGGCCGAACGCGAACTTCTGCAGGCGATCGAGAATGCCGGTAAGGGGCTCGGATGACCATGCGCACCAGTGAAGGCAGGCCCGCTGCGGCGGGTGCTTCCCAGGAACAGAAGGTCGTGATCCGCCCGGCCGGTGCCGCACCGACCGGCGTCCGCACTTCTTCCACGCTGGCGGCCCAGCAGGCCCAGCAGGCGCAACTGCCGGCGGTGCGTCCCGCCGCGGGCAAGGTGCCGGCGAAGAAGGGCAAGGCGAAGGCCAAGCCACGCAAGCCGGCGACGCCGCGCGTGCCGCTGACCGAGCGGCTCCGGGCGCGGCTGCGCGGCCTCCGTTTCCGCCTTCTGCCGCTGACCATCTTCGTCGCGGTGATGATGCTGGGGGTCCGGGTCGGCGATTTGTGGCGCCTCGCCACCCATGATGCCCGTCTGCCGGACTTTCCGGTCAGCCTCGCCCAGGGACCGCAAAGCTCCACCCCGGCGACACCGCCGGGCCAAATGCCGCCGGGCCAGGCTCCTGCCGCCACCACCAAGCCGATCGCCGGCGCCGGCGGCAGCCAGCCCGGCAAGGAAGCGCCGCCGGCTCCCGGCGGGTCGAGCGGCCCGGCCAATGCTCCGGCTGCCAACGCCCCTCCGGCCCCGCTCGGTCCCATCAACAACCAGGAACTGCTTCAGCATTTCGCCGACCGCCGCGCCGAAATCGAGCGCCGCACCAAGGAGATGGAGCAGCGCGAAGCCCTGCTGGCCGCCGCCGAGAAGCGGATCGACCAGAAAGTGGCCGAGATGGAGAAGACCCGCGCCGACATCCAGAAGCTGATGGCCCAGGGCGACGAGAAGCAGTCGGCCCAGCTGGAAAGCCTGGTGAAGATCTACGAGACGATGAAGCCGAAGGAAGCGGCCCGCATCTTCGAGGAACTCGACATGCCGGTCCTGCTGGGCGTCATCCAGAAGATGAAGGAACAAAAGACCGCCCCGATCCTGGCCGCCATGGACCCGGTGAAGGCCAAGGAGGTCACCTCGGCCCTGGTCGAACGCCGGGTGCCGCTGTCGGCGACGATCACGGCGCCGAAGTAGGGCGCGGTGCATTCTTAGGGAGCGAGGTCTCGCAGCGGTGCCCCCTCCCTAACCCTCCCCCGCCATTCGGCGGGAGAGGGGACTGCCGCCGAATTGCAAACTCCCCCTCTACCGCCGAAGGCGGGGGAGGGAGGGACCCGCGAAGCGGGAGGGAGGGGGCACCCATAGGCGCCCCACCCACCCCCCCTCACATGAACCGGTTGTTCTTGGGGAACCCGTTCGGCGGCATCTTGCCCTGGCCGGCGCGGTCGCCCATCCAGCCGGTCAGGTCGGTGACGTTGAAGTTCCGCTCGCCGTTCCTCCAGCTCAGACCCTCGGCCAGCGTGAAGGTCTTCACGTCGGCGACGCTGGCGTCCTTGTATTTCTGAAGCTGGACGCCTTTGCCGCGGGTCATCACCGGCACCTGCTCCAGCGGGAAGACCAGCATCTTGCGGTTGTTGCCGATGATGGCGACGGTGTCGCCGGTCACCGGATGGCAGATGCGGGCGGACTTGCCGTCCTCCAGGTTCAGGACCTGCTTGCCGGCGCGGGTCTGGGCCAGCACCTCCGCCTCGTCGACGCGGAAGCCGCGACCATCCTCCGACACCACCATCAGGGTGCGGCCGGGCTGGTGGCGGAACAGGTCGACGATGTCGACGTCGTTGCCGAGATCGATCATCAGACGAACCGGCTCGCCGAAGCCGCGGCCGCGCGGCAGCTTGTCGACGCCGATGGTGAAGAACTTGCCGTTGCTGGCGAAGACCAGCAGCTTGTCGGTCGTCTCGCACCGCTCGATGAAGCCGCGGGCGTCGCCGTCCTTGTACTTCACGTCCTCCGCTTCCGCGTCGGTCAGGTGGCCGCGCACCGTGCGGATCCAGCCCTTGGCGGAGCAGATGACGGTGACCGGCTCGCGCTCCACCAGCGCGTCCAGCGGCACCTCGATCACCGCCGGCGCGTCGGCCACGTCGGTGCGGCGCTTGCCGAGCGCGCCGCCGCCGAACTTCTTCTTGATCTCGGCCACGCTCTCGGCGATCCGCTTCCAGCGCAGGGTCTCGTCGCCCAGCAGTTCCAGCAGGCCGTTCTTTTCCTTGGTCAGCGTGTCGTGCTCGCGCCGGATCTCCATCTCCTCCAGCTTGCGCAGGTTGCGCAGCCGCATGTTGAGGATGGCGTCGGCCTGTACGTCGGTCAGGGTGAAGGCGCGGATCAGCTCCTGCTTCGGCTCGTCCTCCTCGCGGATGATGCGGATGACCTCGTCCAGGTTCAGGTAGGCGGCGAGATAGCCGCCGAGAACCTCAAGCCGGTGGTCGATCTGCTTCAGGCGATGGTTGGACCGGCGGACCAGCACCTCGTGCCGGTGGTCGAGGAAGGCCTGCAGGACCTCGCGCAGGTTCATCACCCGCGGCACATGGTCGGCCCCCAGCACGTTCATGTTCATCGAAAAGCGGATTTCCAGGTCGGTCGCCTGGAACAGCGAGGCCATCAGCACCTCGGGATCCACGTTCCGGCTCTTCGGCACCAGGACGAGGCGGACATCCTCCGCCGACTCGTCGCGGACGTCCTCCAGCAGGATCAGCTTCTTGGCCAGCAGCAGCTCGGCGATCTTCTCGACCAGCCGGGCCTTCTGCACCTGATAAGGGACCTCGGTGACGACGATCTGCCAGGTGCCCTGACCCAGCTTCTCCACCTCCCAGCGGGCGCGCAGGCGGAAGGCGCCGCGGCCGGTGCGGTAGGCCTCGATCACATTCTCCCGCGACTCGACCAGCACGCCGCCGGTGGGGAAATCGGGGCCGGGCATGAAGTTGACCAGCGTCTCGATCGACGCGTCGCGGTGCTTGATCAGGTGGCGCAGCGCGTCGCAGATCTCGCCGACATTGTGCGGCGGGATGTTGGTCGCCATGCCGACCGCGATGCCGCTCGACCCGTTGGCCAGCAGGTTCGGGAAGTTGGAGGGCAGGACCGCCGGCTCGTCGCCGTCGCCGTCATAGGTCGGGCGGAAATCGACCGCGTCCTCGTCGATGCCCTCCAGCAGGGCCTTGGCGACCTCGGTCAGGCGGGCTTCGGTGTAGCGCATCGCCGCGGCGTTATCGCCGTCGATGTTGCCGAAATTGCCCTGGCCGTCGACCAGCGGATAGCGGACGGAGAAATCCTGCGCCAGACGCACCAGCGCGTCGTAGACGCTGCTGTCGCCGTGCGGGTGGAACTTGCCGATCACGTCGCCGACGACGCGCGCCGACTTCTTGGGCGGGGTCGTCGGCTCCAGCCGGAGCTGGCTCATGGCGAACAGCAGGCGTCGGTGCACCGGCTTCAACCCGTCGCGCACGTCGGGCAGCGAGCGGGACATGATGGTGGACAGCGCGTAGCTGAGATACCGCTCGCCGAGCGCGTCGGCCAGCGGCTTTTCCAGGATTTCGGAGGCGGGGTTTTGCGGCTTCATGATGATGTGGTCTAGCAGTTTCAGGATGAGCGCGCTACCGCGTTCGCGTAACGTTCTCTCAACCGTTCGCGCGCGGGCGGCAGCGGCCCGTTCAGCACGTGGCGTTCCAGGAAATGCGCGGTCAGCCGCAGCCCGTCGGACACCGAAGCCGGCCCGCCGCCGCCGCGCCCGGCCAGGAAATCGGGCAGGGGAAGCAGCCGGTCACGGTAAGGCTCGCCCACCGATGCGGTCACCGCGCGGCCGGTGCGCGGGCTGACATAGGCGAGATAGTCGTTGGCCCCCGACACGGCGCAGCGGTCGAGGTCGAGGCCGAATCCAAGCTCCGCCAGCAGCCCGATCTCCCAGCGCACATAGCTCTCCGCCCAGGCCGGGCTTTCCAGCAGGTCGAACAGGGCGAGCAGCCCGTCGAACAGGGCAGGGTGGGCCTCCCGCTCCGGCAATGCCGCCTCGACCAGCGCGCAGGCGCTGATGAGGGCGGCCAGCGCCTGGGCGTCGTCGAAGAAGTTGGCGGCATAGCCCTTCACCGGCTCCAGCGTGAAATGGCCGAGATGCTCCGGCAGACGCCCGCGCCAGCGGACATGGACCAGGGTCCCCGGCTCCAGCGTGCCGCGCTGGCGCGCCGACCGGCCGCCCATCACCATGCCGGCATGGCGGCCGTGCTCACGCGTCAGCAGGGTCGCGACGGCGGATCCTTCCCCCTGGGGGCGGGCGGACAGAACGATTCCCTGATCGGACCAATCCATCGGTGCCGTTCGCAGATGAGGTGGCAGGGTAGACGGCGGGCTATCCTAATATAGGAAAAAATCTCCCCAAGGGAACCGGTCATGACGAATGGAACCGCCGGCATCGAGGGCATTCACCGATTCTTCACCAAACCACCCCTACAATCGTGACCTCAACGGTGGGAGGCCCCACCAATCGCAGGCCGCCAACGGGTCCGACGAGGGGTCTTGAACACCAACATCGACCGATATCTGCTGGCGGAAAAGGCCGGCTCCGAAGGCGTCTGGGATTGGGACCTGCGCAGCGACACGCTGTACCTCTCCCCCCGCTTCAAGGACTTCCTCGGTCTGCCTCCGGGCGACCCCAGCCGCGAGACCAACCGGCCGAACGACTGGCTGTCGCTGGTCCACCCCGAAGACATCGACTGGCTGCACGCCTCGTTCGAGGCGCAGATGGTCGGCCTGACGGTTCCCTTCCAGATCGAACACCGCGTCCGCCGTGCCGATGCGGCCACTGATTCGACAGGGAAACCGCGATGGCGCTGGCTGGTCTGCCGCGGCATGGCGGTGATGGACGATTTGGGGAACCCGATCCGGCTGGTCGGCTCCGTCGCCGACATCACCGACCGCAAGCTCGCCGAACAGCGCCTGCGCCAGAGCGAGGAACGCTATGCGCTCGCCGCCGCCGGGGCCGCCGACGGGCTGTGGGACTGGCACATCGACAGCGGCGAGGTCTATTACTCCCCGCGCTGGAAGGCGATGCTGGGCTATGAGGATGCCGAGATCGGCGACACTATCGACGAGTGGTTCGGGCGCGTCCTGCCCGACGACCTGGACGGATTGCAGACCGCGATCAACCTGCACCTGACCGGCGAGCGCCCGCACCTTCAGCACGAATTCCGCGTCCGCGACAAAGCCGGGCAGGAGATGTGGATGCTGGTGCGCGGGCTGGCGGTGCGCGATGAGAAGGCGCGCATCGAAAAGGGCGGCGCCGTCCGCATGGCCGGTTCGATGACCGACATCACCGCGCGCAAGAAGGCCGAACAGCAGATCCTGTTCGACGCCGTCCACGACGCCATGACCGGGCTGCCCAACCGCACGCTTCTGCTCGACCGCATCGGGCAGGCGCTTGACCGCAACCGCCGGGCCGGCGCCCGGCCCTTTGCCGCGATCATCATCGACCTGGACCGCTTCAAGGCGATCAACGACGCGTTGGGCAGCAGCGCCGGCGACCGCGTGCTGCGCATCGTCGCCAAGCGGCTCGACACCAGCCGCCGCGTCGGCGACACGCTGGCCCGGCTGTCCGCCGACGAGTTCGCCGTGCTGGTGGACGAGCTGGACGACGCCGGCGACGCGCTGGAGGCGGCGGAGCGCATGGCCCGCGCCATTTCCCGCCCGATCACGCTGGAGGAGGGGCGCGACCTCGTGCTGACCGCCTCCATCGGCGTGGCGTTGAGCCAGACCGGCTACGACCGGGCGGAGGACATGCTGCGCGACGCCAGCCTGTCGATGTACCGCGCCAAGAGCGGCGGGCGGGCGCGCATCGACGTCTTCGATGCCAACCTCCGCCGGCAGGCGATGGCCGCCATGCGGATGGAGGCCGATCTGCGCGCCGCCCTGGAACAGGGCCAGCTCTGCCTGCACTACCAGCCCATCGTCCTGCTGGAGTCCGGGGCCATCGCCGGGTTCGAGGCGCTGATGCGCTGGAACCACCCCGACCGCGGCTTGGTCCCGCCGGCGGAGTTCATCCCGCTGGCCGAGGAGACCGGCCTGATCGCGCCGATGGGCCGCTGGGCTCTGGGCGAGGCGGTGCGGCAGCTGGCGCTCTGGCAGGCGCGCTTTCCGCGGCCCGTGCCGCTGTTCATGAGCGTCAACGTCTCCACCCGCCAGTTCCGCGACGACGATCTGGTCGGGGCGGTTCGCGACCTGCTGGACGCGGTGCCGATCCCGCCGTCCAGCCTGAAGCTGGAACTGACCGAAAGCCTGCTGATGCAGGACCCGGACGAATGCCGGATGCTGATGCAGAGCATCCGCGACATGGACGTCCGGCTGTCGATCGACGATTTCGGCACCGGCTATTCCTCGCTGGCCTACCTGCACAAGCTGCCGGTGGATGTGTTGAAGATCGACCGCAGCTTCGTCCGCGCGCTGTCGACGGGGGAGGGAAACGCCGCCATCGTCCAGGTCATTGCCGGGCTTGCCACCATTTTGCGGCTCGACGCCGTGGCGGAAGGAGTGGAAACGGCGGACGAAGCGGTGTATCTGCGCGGTCTGTGCAAGTACGCCCAAGGCTATCACTTCGCCCGCCCGGCCCCGCCGGAGGCGGTGGAGCGGCTGCTGGCCGCCGAAGACGAGCACATCGCCCTGCCAGCACCGGCCTAAGGCCGCTGCGAGCCGCTGATTTGGAGTTTGCGTGATGTCGGACCGCACCTGCGGTGAATGCACCCTCTGCTGCAAGCTGATGGGGGTGCCGGAGCTGAAGAAGCCTTCGGCCAAATGGTGCGCGTCCTGCGACCAGGGCAAGGGCTGCTCGATCTACGAGGAGCGGCCGCAATCCTGCCGGAACTTCCAATGCTTCTGGCTGATGGACGAGAATTTCCCCGACGAGTTCCGCCCCGACCGCATCCATGCGCTGGCCGCCTTCAACGACGTGAAGGACAGCTGCGTCCTGCATGTCGACCCCGCCAAGCCGCGCGCGATGGGCAGCCCGGAAGTCCAGGCGCTGACCGACGCGCTGCTGAAGGTCTATTCGAAGGTGTTTTTCCTCTGCGGCAAGGAAAGCGCGATGATGCAGCGGTGATAATCCCCTCTCCCCGGGGGGGAGAGGGAGACCTCTCGGAGAGAGAGGCTCTGAAGGCGCCATCTCTACCGCTTCACCCCGCTCTCATGGACGCGCACCGCGTCCTCGATCCCCATCGCCAGCATGCGGGCGACACAGTCGTAGCCGACGTCGGTCTGGTGGACCCCGTCCGGCCCGATAAGGTCGGTGACGGCCATGCCCCGCGTCTCCACCAGCGACCGCATCACGTCGAACCGGTGGAACAGGCCGACACGCTGGTCGGCGGCGATCCCGGCGATGCGGGACAACATCGGGGCGACGCCGGTCTTTTCCAGCATCCTCGGCGCGTATTGCAGGTCCATCAGCACCACGTCCACCCCGGCGGCGCGCAGCCGCTCCACCCCCTGGCGGACCGAACGCTCGCTCAAACCCTGGTCGCCGTCGCGCAGCACCGTGTTGGCGCCGACCTGCCAGATCACCAGATCGGGCCTGGCGGCCAGGGCGTCGGCGTCGATCCGCCTTTCGGTCTGGTCGTCGGTCTCGCCGTTGATGCCGCGATTCAACACCGCGATGTCCGCGTTGCGGAACCGCTCGGCCAGATGGTGGGCAAGGCGGGCCGGATAGGCTTTGTCGGGCGCGCTCGCCCCCGCCCCGGCGGTGGAGGAGGAGCCGATGGCGACGATCCGGATCGGCGCGCCGGTCGCGATGCGCCGGGACAGCTGCGGCAGGGGCGTCGAAAGGGCGGTCTCTCCGCGCGGCAGCTGGCACTGTGCCGAGGCCGCGGGATCGGCGGCCAGTGCGGGAGCGGAAATGGCGATGGTGGCGATCAGCGTCAGGAGGCGGGCGGCGTGATGCAGGCTGAAGGGCTTGTTCAAGGGCTCGTTCCGTTGCTTCGCGCTATTGCCGGAGGGATGGCCGCCGAGGGGGCGATCATCGTGGCGATGCTTTCCGCCAGCAATTGTCCGATGCAACGGTGAACGAAATCATAAGACCGCCGCTTCGCCTCGTCCCCCTCGTCGGCGAAATCGACCCGGCCATCCTCCACCCAATGCCGCATGATGTCGTAGCGGGGAAAGTGGAAGACGTCGGAACTCTGGGCCAGCCAGGACATGTAGGACACGTAGGGCGCGAAGTCGATCAGCTGCGCCGTGTGCATGCTGTACTGCATGTCCATGATGACGATGTCGGCGCCGCGGCGGTGGACTTCGGCGATGCCGGCCTCCAGCGCCGTGCCGAAACCTTCCGGATCCAGGTTGCGCATGGCGTCGGCCGTGCCTGTCTGCCAGACCACCAGCGCCGGGCGCTGGTCGTCAACCGCCTGGGCCAGCGGCGCCACCATGGCGGGCGCGGGCTCGCCGGGCAGGCTCAGCACGGTGGTCCGGACGGTGGTCCGCTGGGCGCGGCCGGACAGGCGGCGCTTCAACTCCTCCTCCAGCCTTGCGGGATAGCCGACGATGCCGGGCTTGGACGCCTGCTTGGCGGAATGGACGATCAGGACCGACAGAGGTCGGCCGGCGGCCAGCTGCGCCGACACCCGCGGCAGCCCTTCACCGGGAGCAAGCACGGTGTCCGGCACGGAACAGGCGGGATCCACGGCCACGGACGACGCATGACCCGAAATGGGAAGGGCAAGAGCCGCCAGCGCGATGGCCGTGGCCGTCAGCAACCGTCTGAACCCCCGTCCTCTCATGCACCCACATTCCTGCTGGCCGCGACCCTGTGGCGACGCGCCCGTTCGGCCGACTGGTACCAGCCGAGGAAGCGGGCCAGCAGCACCATCGTGGCGATGCCCAGCACGGTAACAAGGAACTGCGCGGAAAGCGAGCCGCTGACATGGACCAGAACGGTCTGCCCGGCGAAGGACAGCAGCACGCCCAGGCAGAACACCTGTAGCGACTGCCGCCCGCAGTCGAGCACCGGTGCGGCCAGCGATCCGTTCAGCCAGGACGCCCCGGCCGGCACCAGCCGGAGCACGACATAGGCCAGCGCGAAGAAATGCAGCAGGCGCAGCGGGTCGAGGTCGGTCTTGCTGATGGGGTAGAGGATCTCCGTCACCGCGTCGGGGATCAGGGCGTGCAGCGGGGCGAATTTCCAGGACAGGGTCAGGTACAGGCCGGCCAGCAGGATCGCCCCCGCGGCGACCATCACCGGCAGGCGGAAGCGGGTCAGCACGGCGCGCAAGTCTGGCCGGAACTGCAGCGCCGCACCCGCCACGAACAGCAGCTGCCAGGTGAAGGGGTTGAAGTACCAGACGCCGCCGCCCGGGTGGGTGGGCAGGTTCCATCCCCAATGCCGGGCCGCCAGATAGACCGCGGCGGAGCCGGCCAGGACCGCCAGCGGCCGGCGGCGCAGCGCCGGCAGCAGCAGGGGAAAGGCAAGCAGAAGCACGATGTAGAGCGGCAGGACATCCAGGTTCGCCGGCCTGAACTTCAGCAGCAGGGCCTGCGTCAGGGCGGTGACGGGGTCTTGGAAATAGCCGGCAATGCCCATCTCCTCGGCGAACAGCGGGCTGTCGAAGGCGCGGGCGGTGTAGGCGATCTGGGCGGTGAAGGCGAAGAACAGGATGATGTAGGTGGCGTACAGCGTCCAGCAGCGGTGCAGCACCTGTGCCGCCGCCATCGGCATGCCCTGCCGGTCCAGCGTCCGGCCATAGACCAGCGCCGCGGTGTAGCCGGAGATGAAGACGAAGATCTCCGTGGCGTCGCTCAGTCCGAAATTCCGCGGCGTCAGCCAGGAAATCTGGTTGGCCGGGATATGGTTCACGAAGATGAACCACAGGGCCAGCCCGCGGAAGAAATCCAGCCGCAGGTCACGTGCCGCGGCAGTCTCCGCCCCACGCTCCGCCGCAGTCACGTCTCTCATGGCCGTCCAACCCGCAAGGTCCCGCTCTCCCCCAACAACACGCCGGCACGGTCTTAAGCTCCGCCGCCCATCCTTTCCAGGAATCATTCCTCCGGGTCGTCGGCCGTGCCTGCAACAGATGGGGCCAGCGGCGGCGGAGTCGAGAAGCAATGCTGCCGGACCCACGGCCGACGCCGTCCGGCCGAGGTGGTTGAATGGAACCCGCGGCTTCGCGCCGCAGCGTTAAACCTCTGAAATATGGACGTCAATTCCGCTTCACGCTTGATCCCGACCATTCGCTTCCTGCATAATCCGATCAGCGAAAGAAAGCTGGGACGGATCGGCCGACAGGCCGGCCGCAAACCCGGATGGATGGGAGGGAGCGCAAGCAGAGACCGGGAACGGTCGTGCCGCCCATGTGCAGGCGCGTGGGCTTTCACGGTGTGCCCGATGCGCCGTCCGGGCCGGCCGAGCATGCATCTGGTCAAGCGTGCATCCGGCCGGGCTGCATCCCACCACTCCCGCTTTTCCCGCTCAACCGGTGCCGTCCGGGCCCGTCGAGGGTCCGGTTTGTCCGGTTGCGGGCCGGCTGACCCCGGTCCGGCAACAAGAACGCATAACAGAGAACGGACAAAGGGAGCTTCTGGATGAAACGTCGTGCATTTCTGACCTCGGCCGGTGTGGGCGTCGCCGCCAGCACGCTTGCCGCCCCCGCCATTGCGCAGTCCTCGCCCGAGATCAAGTGGCGTTGCGCCTCCAGCTTCCCGAAGAGCCTCGACACCATCTACGGCGGTGCGGAGTTCGTGTCCAAGCGCGTGGCCGAGCTGACCGACGGCAAGTTCCAGATCCGCGTCTTCGCGGCCGGTGAAATCGTCCCGGCGCTCCAGGTTCTGGACGCGGTCAAGGACGGCACGATCGAGTGCGGCCACACCGTCTCCTACTATTACGTCGGCAAGGATCCGACCTTCGCCTTCGACGCGGCGATGCCGTTCGGCCTGAACGCGCGCCAGCAGAACGCCTGGATGACCCATGGCGGCGGCAAGGAGCTGATGGCGGAGTTCTTCGCCGGCCACAACCTCGTCGCCATCGGCGCCGGCAACACCGGCACCCAGATGGGCGGCTGGTTCCGCAAGGAAATCAAGTCGGTCGAAGACCTGAAGGGCCTGAAGTTCCGCATCGGCGGCTATGCCGGCACCATCATGGCCCGCCTGGGCGTCGTGCCGCAGCAGATCGGCGGCGGCGACATCTATCCGGCGCTGGAAAAGGGCACCATCGACGGCGCCGAGTTCGTCGGCCCCTACGACGACGAGAAGCTCGGCTTCAACAAGGTCGCCAAGTACTACTACTATCCCGGCTGGTGGGAAGGCGGCCCGCAGGTCTCCATGATGTTCGGCAAGGAGAAGTTCGAATCGCTGCCGCCGGCCTACAAGGCAGCGCTGCACGCGGCCTGCTCCGACGCGACGCTGGACATGCTGGGCAAGTACGACGTCCAGAACATGACCGCGCTGAAGCGTCTGGTCGCCGCCGGCACCCAACTGCGCCCCTTCCCCAACGAGGTGATGCAGGCCTGCTATCAGGCCGCCATCGAGGTGTACGAGGAAGAGGCCGCGAAGAACGAGAAATTCCGCAAGATCTACGACGCATGGAAGAAGTTCCGCGAGGAGGAGTATCTGTGGTTCCGCGTCGCCGAATACAGCTTCGACCGCTTCGTCTACGCGGCCCCGCCGCTTGAGAAGAAGAAGTAAGGGGCTTTTGGGTGTGGGAGGTTCAGGCTTTTGCCCCCTCCCTAACCCTCCCCCTCTTCGAGGGAGAGGGGACTGCCGCCGCTTCGGCATTCACATCACACCGACAAAAGTCCAATCCCCTCTCCCGCGGAAGCTCTCGCACAAAGCTCCGCTTTGTGCTGACGCGACAGGCGGACCGTAGGTCCGCTGAGAGCGGGGGAGGGTTAGGGAGGGGGCCTCCCTTCGCCAAATCTAAACTTCGATCACCATCCCATCATAAGCCGGCTCGACCCCCTCCGGCAAAATCCGCCGCAGGCTGTCGTAGTCCATCGTGTTGTCCATGTGGGTCAGATAGGCCCGCCGCGGCTGCACCCGTTCGATCCACTCCAGCGTCAGCGCCAGATGCGCGTGCACCGGGTGGGGCGGCTCGATCCGGCCGCAATCGACCACCCAGGTGTCCACCCCCGCCAGCGCCGCGAAGGCCAGATCGTCCAGCCGCACCACATCGGTCGAATAGGCGAAGCCGCCGAACCGGTAGCCCACCGTCCGCATATAGCCGTGGTCCTGCTCGAACGGCGCCACTTCCAGCCCCTTCACGCTGAACGGCCCGTCGATGCGGTGCGACCTCAGCACCGGGCGATAGAAGGGATAGCCGTCGGGCAGCGGATCGAAGCAGTAGGGAAAACGGATTTCGATGTCGCGAAGATGCTCGTCCCAGCCATAGGCGTCGATCGGCGCATGCATCTGCCGGCAGATCTCGCGCAACTCGTCGATGCCGTGGCAATGGTCGGCATGCTGGTGGGTCCACAGCACGGCATCCAGCCGCGCACAGCCGCTGTCCAGCAGCTGCTGACGCAGGTCGGGCGAGGTATCGACCAGAACCGATACGCCGTCCCGCTCGACCAGCACCGACGGGCGCATTCGGCGGTTCTTCGGATTGGCAGGATCGCAGCGGCCCCACTGGCCGCCCGGCACCCCGGCGATCACCGGAACGCCGCGCGACCCGCCGCAGCCAAGGACGGTCACGCGCATCGCGCCGGTTGATGCGCCGTCCACCGTCATGCAGCGGCCTTGTCAAACAGCCGGAAGAAGTTGTCGGTGGTGATGCGCGCCAGCTCCTCCGCCGACACGCCCTTCACCTCGGCCACGCAGGCCGCGGTGTGGGCGACATAGGCCGGCTCGTTGCGCTTGCCGCGGAAGGGGATCGGCGCGAGGTAGGGCGCGTCCGTCTCCACCAGGATGCGGTCGATCGGCACGTCCTTCACGATGGCGCGGAGATCCTCCGACTTCTTGAAGGTGACGATCCCCGACAGCGACAGGCTGAAGCCGTACTCCACCGCCTCTTCCGCCAGCGCGCGGCCGGAGCTGAAGCAGTGCAGCAGCCCCTTCACCTTTTGTCCGGCCGCTTCCTCCTTGACGATGCGCATGGTGTCGTCGTCGGCGTCGCGGGTGTGGATGATCAGCGGCAGGCCGGTTTCCAGGCTGGCGCGGATGTGCCTGCGGAAGCACTCCTGCTGCTGGTCGCGTGGGCTCTTGTCGTAGAAATAGTCGAGCCCGGTCTCGCCCAGCCCGATCACCTTGGGATGGCGCGACAGCTCCACCAGCGTCTCGGTCGTGGTGATGGCGAACTCCTCCGCCGCCTGGTGGGGATGGACGCCCACCGAGCAGAGGATGTCGTCATAGCGTTCCGCCACCGCCAGGATGCGGTCGAACCGGCTGATATAGGTGCAGATGGTGACCATCCGCCCGATGCCGGCCTGCCGGGCGCGGTCGACGACCGCGTCCAGCTCTTCGGCGAAATCGGGAAAGTCGAGATGGCAATGGCTGTCGACGAGCATAAGGGAAACTCAGGCCTTCGGTTCTTCGACGTAACGCGGGAAGACGCCCTGCGGCGTCGGCAGGGGCGTGCCGGCGGCCAGCGCCCCCGACGGACCCAGCGTGCCGAAGCCGCGCGTGTCCGGCCCCAGCGCCAGCAGGTCGAGGATCTTGGCGGAGCTGTCCGGCATCACCGGCTGGGTCAGGATGGCGAGATGGCGGATCGTCTCGGCCAGCACATACAGCACGGTGGCCATGCGCGCCGGATCGGTCTTCTTCAGTGCCCAGGGGGCCTGTTCGTCGACATAGCGGTTGGCGTCGCCGACCACGGCCCAGATGGCATCCAGCGCCTTGTGGAAGGCCTGCGCCTTGATCTCCGCCCGGACGATGTCCAGCATGCCGTAGGCGGAGCCGAGCAGCACGTTGTCCGCTTCCGTGAACTCACCCGGCGTCGGCACGGCGGCGCCGCAGTTCTTGCCGATCATCGACAAGACGCGCTGCACCAGATTGCCGTAATCGTTGGCGAGGTTGCCGTTGATCCGGTTGACCATCTGCTTGTGCGAGAAGTCGCCGTCATTTCCGAACGGAACTTCGCGCAGCAGGAAGTAACGGGTCTGGTCGAGCCCATAGGTATTGACCAGCGCGTCCGGCGCGATGACGTTGCCCAGCGACTTCGACATCTTCTGGCCTTCGATCGTCCACCAGCCATGGGCGAACACCCTTTTCGGCGGCTGCAGGCCGGCGGCCATCAGGAAGGCCGGCCAGTAGACGGCGTGGAAGCGCAGGATGTCCTTGCCGACCATGTGCAGGTCGGCCGGCCAGTACTTGGCATACTCGCCGGTGGTGTCGGGATAGCCGACGGCGGTGATGTAGTTCGCCAGCGCATCCAGCCAGACATACATGATGTGGGCGTCGTCGCCCGGTACCGGGATGCCCCACTTGAAGGTGGTGCGGCTGACCGACAGGTCCTTCAGCCCCGACTTGACGAAGGACATCACCTCGTTGCGCTTGCCGGCCGGCGCGATGAAGTCCGGGTTCTGCTCGTAGAACTCGATCAGCCGGTCCTGCCAGGCCGAGAGCTTGAAGAAGTAGGACGGCTCCTCCACCCATTCGCATTCGGCGCCGGTGGGGGCGATCTTCTTGCCCTCGGCGTTGGTGGTCAGCTCGTCTTCGCCATAAAAGGCCTCGTCGCGAACCGAATACCAGCCGGCGTAGGACCCGAGATAAATCTCGCCCTTCTCCTTCAGCACCGTCCACAGCGCCTGCACCGACTTGACGTGGCGCGGCTCGGTGGTGCGGATGAAGTCGTCGTTGGAATAGTTCATCAGCGACACGAGATCGCGGAAGTTCTGCGACACCCTGTCGGTGAAGTCCTGCGGCGGGATGCCGGCCTTCTCCGCCGACTTCTCCACCTTCTGGCCGTGCTCGTCGGTGCCGGTCAGGAACTTCACGTCATAGCCGTCGAGGCGCATGAACCGGGCGAGGACGTCGCAGGCAAGCGTCGTGTAGGCGTGGCCGATGTGCGGCACGTCGTTCACGTAATAGATCGGCGTCGTCAGGTAGAAGGTCTTCGGCCCGGCCATTTGCGGCACTTTCTTCCAGTAGGTTTGTCGGCTCGTCTCGAAAAAACGCTAGGCGGCGGCCGTTTCCAGCGCCGACAGGGCGTTTAGGACCACCTGCTTGCGGTCCAGGTTTGCGGATTCCGCGCGCGCGAAAAGACGCTGAACCTTTTCCCACACCTCCACCCAACGTTCAAGGCCGCGGGCATTGGCCAGCCGGGTCATCAGGGCGGCCTCGCCCGGCACCACCTCCGCCGGCCAGGATCCGCGGGCGAGCGAACGGGCGAAGCGGGCCAGCCACCAGACCAGCAGCTCCGTCGCCGTCTCGAACATCCCGTCGTCCTGTTTGCGGGTCAGCTTGTCGCCGAAGGCGTGGGCCGCGACGATGTCGATGCGCGGCAGGTCGGACAGCAGCCCGATCATCTCGCGGTAGAGCGCCAGCCCACCCGCATCGGCCAGATCGATGGCGCGGCCGACGCTGCCCTCCGACAAACGGGCCAGTGCCGGGCGGTCGTCGGCGGCGATGTCCGGGCGGTGCTGCCCCAGCAGGTCGATCACCGTTTCTTCCGGCAGCGGCTTCAGCGTCAGCTTGCGGCAGCGCGAGCGGATGGTCGGCAGCATGCCGCCGGGATTGTCGCTGACCAGAAGCAGCAGGGCGCCGGGCGGCGGTTCCTCCAGGATCTTCAGGATGGCGTTCAGGCCGCTCAGGTTCATGCGGTCGGCGCCGTCGATCACCGCGACGCGCCAGCCGCCCTCCGCCGAGGTGCGGCGCAGGAAGGGGCCGATCTTGCGCACGTCGTCCACCGCGATGTCGCGCTTCAGCCGGTCCTTCTTCTCGTCGCGCTGGCGCTCGACGGTCAGCAGGTCGGCATGGCCGCCCGACGCCACCCGGCGGAACACCGGATGCTCCGGCCCGATGTGCAGGGATGTGACCGGAGCATTCCCACCGAACAGGCTGTCGCCCGCCTGCTCCTGCGCTAGGACGAAGCGGGCGAAGCGGAAGGCCAGCGTCGCCTTGCCGATGCCGGGCGTCCCGCCGATCAGCCACGCATGTGGAAGCCGGCCGGAGTTCCAGGCCTCCAGCAGCAGCCGTTCCGCGTCCTCATGCCCGACGAGGTCCGGGTTGCGCCGGGGGGCGAGCGCCTCCTCCGCGGCCGGGGCGGCGGATGCCGATGTGCGCGCCTTGCTCACGACATCAGCCCCAGACGACTGGACACTGCGTCCCAGATGCGGGCCTGCACGGTGTCGGGGTCAGCGTCAGCATCAACTACAACGCAGCGGCGAGGTTCTTGGTTTGCAATTTCTAGGAAACCCTCACGCATTCGTTGATGAAACGCGAGGTCCATTTTCTCATACCTGTCTTCACCGCCGTGCCGAGCTGCTGCGCGCTTAAGGCCAATCTCCACATCAATGTCCAAAATTACGGTGAGATCAGGTTGAAAATTACCAAGTGTTATTTGCCGAAGAGATTTAATAACGCCATGATCCAGTCCAAGTCCGTATCCCTGGTAGGCCATTGTGCTGTCAAAAAATCGGTCGCAAACCACCCAGTACCCAGCATCCAACGCAGGCCAGATAGTTCTTTCCACATGATCGCGCCGGGCGGCAAAGTGGAGCAAAGCCTCTGTAAGGCAGCTCCACCGACCAGGCTCTCCATTGACCAATAGCGCTCGAATTTCTTCTGCGCCTGGAGAGCCTCCTGGTTCGCGAGTCTTCAATATGCTTGGAGTATCCGGGGAAATTTTCTTCATCAAATCTCTTGCTAAGAGAGCGGATTGATCAATTTCCCCAGTAAGATCGCTGCTATTCAGTGCGGCATTTAGCCGGCGCAGCTGCGTCGACTTGCCGGCCCCTTCGCCGCCTTCCAGCGTGATGAAGCGCCCGCGATTGCCAAGAACTGAGGAGGTCGGCATGGTCGTCACGGTCACAGGCTGCTGCCGAAGACGAGATACTTGGCGGCGGCGAAGGCGCGGCCGAAGATGCCGGCCTTCGGCACGTCCTGGGCGGCCACCACCGGCACCTCCTTGCCCGGGAATCCGGGGGCGGAGATCACCAGCTTGCCCACCGTGTCGCCCTTCTTGATCGGCGCCGCGACGGGGGCGTTGCTGACCAGCGACACCTTCATGCCGGGGCGGTCGGCGCGGCCCATGGTGACGCTCAGGTTCTGCGGCACGGTGACGGGAACGGTTTCCTGCTCGCCCAGCCAGACCGGCACCTGCTCGATCGTCTCGCCGCCCTTGTAGAGCGTGTAGGAGGCGAATTCGCGGAAGCCCCATTCGATCAGGCGGGCCGATTCGTCGGCGCGCGCCTGCATGCTGGGCAGGCCGTTGACCACCAGCAGCAGGCGGCGCCCCTCGCGCTCGCCCGACGCGGTCAGGCCGTAGCCGCCGGCATCGGTGTGGCCGGTCTTCATGCCGTCCACGTCCATGCCGCGGTACAGCAGCGGGTTGCGGTTGCCCTGGTTGATGCCGTGGTACTTGAACTCCCGGATCGAATAATAGTGGTAGTATTCCGGGTAGTCCTTGATCAGATGCTCGGCCAGGATCGCGAGATCGCGGGCGGTCATGTAGTGGTTGGGGTCGGGCCAGCCGGTCGAGTTGACGAAGTTGCTGCCCTTCAGCCCAAGCTCGCGCCCCTTGCGGTTGGCCTGCTCGGCGAAGGAGCCCTCCGACCCGGCCAGACCCTCGGCCAGCACGATGCAGGCGTCGTTGCCGGACTGGACGATCATGCCCTTGATCAGGTCGTCGACCTTGATGTTGTTGTGAAGCTCCACGAACATCTTGGAGCCCTGCATCCGCCACGCCCGCTCGCTGACCGGCAGCGTGCTTTCCAGCGTCAGGCGGCCGGCCTTGATCGCCTCGAAGGTCAGGTAGGCGGTCATGATCTTGCTCATCGACGAGGGCGCCATGCGCTCGTCGGCGTTCTTCTCGAACAGCACGGTGTTGGAGGTCAGATCGACCAGGATCGCCTGCTTGGCGATGGTGTCGATGGTCGCGGCCTGGACGGAGGCCGCGGTCATGCCGGCGCCTATCGTGGCCCCGGCCATCGCGATCCCGGCCGCCATTCCAACCGAAAGGGCAACGGAACGGCCGAAAACGGCGCACAGGCGGACGACAACAGCGTTCATGGCAACAATCCTCCAAGGGCACTCGGTCACAGGCGCTCGGCAGAGCGGTCGGGGGCGATCACAGTGGATATCGGCTGGCCGGTTCAATCCACCACGATTTTGGCCTCCGTAAGGCCGGCCTGTATGATCTGGTTGAGCAGGGTGTCGGCACGATCGACGCTGTCCAGCGGCCCGACCCTGACGCGATGCAGGGACATGCCGCCCGATCGCGTCAGGCTTACGCTGGCGCGCTGGCCCATGGCGGACAGCCGGGCGCGGGCCTTCGCCACATTCTCTTCGCTGCCGTAGGCGCCGACCTGCACATAGATCGACTCCCGCGGCTTCACCGGCATCTGCGCCACCACCGGCGCCGGCACGAACCGGCCTTCCGACATGCTGCCGGCGACGGTGGCGGGCGGCGGCACCGGGGCGCCGACCACCGCCGGGCGCGGCGCACCGGTCGAGGCTGAAACCAATGTGACCGGTCCGGACGGCCCGGTCACCTCGATCCGGCCGCGCGGGGCTGCCTTGGGCGGCGGACCGTCGATCTCCGCCAGCAGCGGCGCCGGGGTTCCCTGGCGCGCGGCGGCGGCGATGGCCCGGCTTTCCTCCGCCAGAATCTGCACGCGGACCTTCGCCGTGCCGGGACCGTCGAAGCCCAGCAGCTGGGCGCCGCGGCGCGACATGTCGATGATCCGGCCATTGGCGTAGGGGCCGCGGTCGTTCACCCGCACCACGATGGCCCGGCCGTTGTCCAGATTGGTGACGCGCACCAGGCTCGGCATCGGCAGGGTCCTGTGCGCGGCGGTCAGCTCGTCCTGGTCGTAGATCTCGCCGTTGGCCGTATTCTTCTCATGGAAGCCGGGCCCGTACCAGGACGCGATGCCCGTCTCGTCGTAGGTGTAGTCTTCCTTGGGATAATACCAGACGCCGGCAATCTGATAGGGCTTGCCCACCTTGTAGATGCCGCTGGTCGGCAGGCCCGAGCCGGTGCCGGCCGGCTTCTGCGCACAGGCGGCAAGCGTTGCCACGCCGACCAGCACGACGATCCTGCCCACCCCGCGCCAGCGACGCATCCGCCAAACCCCTCGATCTCCCGGTCGCCTCGAACCGCCAAGGCGGCGGCACTCTAGCGGAGTGGCACGGCCGCGCCAATGCCCGGAAACGCCGGGAAACACGATGACACAGCCGAGATATGATCCCGGAGATCAGGGCGCCGGAAACAGCGCCTCGGTGCGGCCCATCAGCCAATAGGCGGTCAGGCCGATCCATTCCCGCACCGCATCGTCCAGGATCACCAGATTCTGGCCGAACTCGAAGCGCAGATAGGGCTTGGCGCCGGTGCGTGTGCGGTAATCGACGGGGTAGGGGATCACCTCCCAGCCGACCGCGCGGAAGATGCCGACCGACCGCGGCATGTGCATGGCGGAAGTGACGAGAACCCAGCGCTCCCCCGGCGCCGGCTTCACCATGTCCTTGCTGAACACGGCGTTTTCCCAGGTGTTGCGGGATTGCGCCTCGTAGATCACGCGGTCGCCGGGGATGCCGGCCTGTGCCAATGCGGCGCGGGCGGTCACGTCCTCCTTGTATTCCTGCCCCAGCAGGCGGCCCGACCCGCCGGTGAAGACCGCCTTGGCGTCAGGGTGGCGGCGGACGAGGTCGGCGAAGCCCAGGATCCGCTCGGCCGCGTCGTTGAGCGAGGGATCGCCGCGGTCGGCGGTGATCGGCGGGTTGAGGGCGCCGCCCAGCATGATGATGCCATCGATGCGCCCCTCCGGCTCGGCCTTCGGAAAGCGGTTCTCCAGCGGCAGCGCCACCAGCGCGCCCAGCCCGGTGTAGGTGACCAGCAGCAGCAGGACCGCCGCCAGCGTCACCATCCGCTTGCCTGCCCGCTGCCAGCGCCGCGTCCGCAGCAGCAGCGCCCCTACGGCCACCGTCAGAACCAGCGCATTCCCCGGCGCCACCACGCCCCAAAGCAGCTTCGACAGGATGAAGGACAGCACCGCAAAGCCCATGGCCGTGGAGGGAACGCCAGCATAAGCGGGGCGGTGGTCCATGGGCAACGGCGCTAAACCCCCTCTCCCCCCCGGGAGAGGGTCGGGGCGAGGGGGATGCACATGTTGGATTCTTGAGGAAATGCCGCCGCGCTTCCCCCTCACCCTAACCCTCTCCCCGCTTTCGGCGGACCGGAGGTCCGCCTGTCGCGTCAGCGCAAACGTAGTTTGCGCGTGAGCGGGGGGGAGAGGGGGATCCTTCTCACGCCGCCGCCCTCACAGCCACCCGCCGCTCCACCATCCGCAGGCCATGCGCCCGGTACTGCGCCTGGACGATGGAGGCCCAGCCCATGCGGATCAGCGTCAGCTTCACCGTGTCCGACACGTCGTCGCCGGTGACGAGGTCGGTGACCTGCCACATCAACGTGTCGTCCACCGACCGCGGATACATCGCCGCCACCCTCAGCAGCCGCGCCATCAGCGCCGCCGTCGATTGGCGGCCCAGCCCCCGTTCGGCCAGCGTCAGCGCATCGTTCAGCGCCGCCAGTTCCCGCCGCGCCTTCACCGAGGCTTCGCCCGCCGCGCGACCCGTGCTCTTCCCGACGGTCATGGTCCGTCTCCCGCATTGCGATCCATGCGGGACAGTCTGTCGCCGCAATCCGAGGATCGCTGTGACGGCCGTCACTCCCCCACGGCTGCGGGGCTGGTTTTCCAGTGCGGACGTGCTACCTGAAGGCTTTACCGCTATAGTGCGACCGCCGCGGCCAGTCCGGATCGCCCGAAAGCCGCCAGAATGCCGAGGTTTTCCCCGACCGATGCTGTCCGCCCGCTCCAAGACGCCGACGCCGCCCGAAACCCCTGCGCCGGCCATCCCCAACAAGCGCGCCATCATCTCCCGCCGCAAGCTGTCGGGGGAGTTGGAGGATCTGGTCGCTGAACACGGCACCGGCGACAAGCTGCGCCCGGCGCTGATCGCCTGCTTGCGCAAGGCGTTGGCCGAGGGGCGGGCGGAGGTGCGGCGCCGCTTCGACGACGGCGGGTCGGGCGAGCAGTGCGTGCGGGAGAACTGCTACCTCGCCGACCGGGTGGTGGGCACGCTGGCCGACTTCACCGTCCGCTTCATCTTCCCCACCGCCAACCCGACCTCCGGCGAGGTGTTCGACGTTGCGGCCACCGGCGGCTACGGCCGTGGCGAGCTGGCGCCGTTTTCCGACATCGACCTGCTGTTCCTGCTGCCCTACAAGCGCACGCCGCGGGTGGAGCAGGTGGTCGAATACATGCTCTACATCCTGTGGGACCTGGGGCTGAAGGTCGGCCATGCCGTGCGCAGCGTCGACGACTGCATCCGCCAGTCCAAGGCCGACGTCACCATCCGCACCGCCATCCTCGAATCGCGCTATCTCTGGGGTCCCGGCAAGCTGTTCGCCGAGCTGCGCAAGCGCTACGACAAGGAGGTCGTCGCCGGTTCCGGTCCCGAATTCGTCGAGGCCAAGCTGGCGGAGCGCGACAACCGCCACCTGAAGATGGGCGACAGCCGCTATGTGCTGGAACCCAACCTGAAGGACGGCAAGGGCGGCCTGCGCGATCTGCAGACCCTGTTCTGGATCGCCAAGTACCTCTACCGCGTCGAGAGCGTGGACGAGCTGGTCGGCAAGAAGGTGCTGACGCCGGAGGAGGCGCAGCGCTTCGCCAAGGCGCAGAACTTCCTGTGGACCGCGCGCTGCCACCTGCATTACCTGACCGGCCGGCTGGAAGACCGCCTGACCTTCGACGTCCAGACCAGCATCGGCGCCGCCATGGGCTACACCGACCATGCCGGCACCAAGGGCGTCGAGCGCTTCATGAAGCATTACTTTCTGGTCGCCAAGGACGTCGGCGACCTGACGCGCATCTTCTGCGCGGCGCTGGAGGCCGAATCGAAGCGCCCGCCCAAGTTCAACCTGCTGCGGCTGGCCTCGGTCGCCCGGCGCAAGGACGTGGACGGCTTCATCGTCGACGGCGAGCGGCTGAACGCCCGCAGCGACAAGCAGTTCAAGGAACAGCCGATCGACATGATCCGCCTGTTCCACACCGCCCAGATCCACGACATCGACATCCACCCGGCGGCGCTGCGCTCCATCACGCGTTCGCTGTCGGCCATCGGCCCGAAGCTGCGCAACGATCCGGAGGCCAATCGCCTCTTCCTCGACATCCTCACCGGTCCCAAGGATCCGGAGATCACGCTGCGCCGCATGAACGAGGCCGGCGTGATGGCCCGCTTCATCCCCGACTTCGGCCGGGTCGTCGCGCAGATGCAGTATGACATGTACCATGTCTACACGGTGGACGAGCACACGCTGTTCGCCCTCGGCATCCTGCACAAGATTGCGTCCCGCGAGCATGCCGACGAGCTGCCGCTGTCCACCGAGGTGATCCACAAGGTGGTGTCGAAGCGCGCGCTCTATGTCGCCGTGCTGCTGCACGACATCGCCAAGGGCCGCGGCGGCGACCATTCCGTGCTGGGCGCCCGCGTCGCCGAGAAGCTCTGCCCCCGCCTCGGCCTGACGGCGGAGGAGACGGAAACCGTGGCGTGGCTGGTGCGCTGGCACCTCGCCATGTCCCACACCGCCTTCAAGCGCGACCTGGAGGACGACAAGACCGTCCGCGACTTCGTGGCGCTGGTTCAGTCACCGGAACGCCTGCGCCTGCTGCTGGTGCTGACTGTGGCGGACATCCGCGCGGTGGGGCCGCAGCGCTGGAACAACTGGAAGGCCACGCTTCTCCGCGAACTCTACAACCGCTCCGAAGAGGTGATGTCCGGCGGCATGACGGTGGAGGGCAGGGGACGGCGCATCCAGGCCGCCCAGTCCGCCCTGCGCGCCGAGCTGACCGACTTCGACGATGCCGCCTTCGAGCATCACAAGGGGCTGGGCTATCCCGGCTACTGGCTGGCCTTCGACACCGACACGCTGGCCCATCAGGCCCGCATCGTCCGCGAGGCGGAGCGGGAGCAGCGTCCCCTGACGGTGGAAACCCGCGTCGACCGCGGCCGCGCGGTGACGGAGGTGACGATCTACGCCACCGACCACAGCGGCCTGTTCTCCCGCCTTGCCGGGGCGCTGGCCGCCTGCGGGGCCGACATCGTCGATGCCCGCATCTTCACCATGACCAACGGCATGGCGCTCGACGTCTTCTCGGTGCAGGACGCCGCCGGCGGCGGTGCGTTCGAGAGCGGCGACAAGCTCGCCAAGCTGTCGGTGATGATCGAGAAGGTGCTGTCGGGCCAGCTGAAGCCGCTGAACGACCTGTCCACCCGCCGCACCACCCAGGCCAGCCGCACCCGCGTCTTCCATGTGCCGCCGCGCGTGCTGATCGACAACAACGCCTCCACCACCCACACGGTGATCGAGGTGAACGGCCGCGACCGTCCCGGCCTGCTCTACGACCTGACCCGCGCCCTGTCGAACCTGACCCTGCAGATCAGCTCGGCCAAGGTCTCCACCTTCGGCGAGAAGGCCATCGACGTCTTCTATGTGAAGGACGTCTTCGGCCTGAAGGTGACGCATGAGGGCAAGCTGGCGAAGATCAAGGAACGCCTGCTGAGCGCGCTGGACGACCCCACCGGCGACGCTCCCCCGCCCGCGACGGTGAAGCGGACAAGGACGAAGGTGACGGGGGCGTAAGGAAGGCCCTTCCGGAGCGGTAACCCTCTCCCGTAGCGGATACCCTCTCCCCCCCGGGGAGAGGGCTGGGTGAGGGGGATGCACATGCCGAACCTTGGTCGAAGTCCCGCCGCGCTTCCCCCTCACCCTGACCCTCTCCCCGGGGGGAGAGGGGAAGTGTCCCGGGGGTTTCGAGCCTCAAGGCGCCATGAACACGCTGACATGGCGGCCGACCTCGCCGCTCGTCTGGTCCTTGGCGATCACCGCCACATCCGTCGACCCCGACTTCACCGCCGCCGCCGGCACCTTCACGAACACGCGGTAGGTCGCCACCGAGTCGGCCTCGGCCCGCAGCGTCAGGCTGCCGCCGCTGCCGGCCTCGTCGTTGCCGGCCACCGACAGATGCGCGTCGCGCAGCCCATCGACCGTCACGGTATAGTCGCGGGCGATGTGCGTCTTGTTCAGCACCTTGATTGTGTAGGCGTTCTGCACCGACCCGTCGGACAGCGTCACGAACAGCGGCGCCCGGTCGCGCAGCACGCTGACGTCCAGCGTCGGGCGCAGCACCAGCGCGATCGCCATGGCGCAGGCCACGACCAGCATGATCAGCGAATAGATGACGGTGCGGGCACGCACCAGCTTCACCCGTTCCGGCTTGCCGTCGATCTTGGCGATCTGGTTGGACTGGGTGTCGAAGCGCACGAGGTCGATGGGCCGGCCGATCTGCTTCATCACGTCGTTGCAGGCATCGACGCACAGGCCGCAGCCGATGCAGGAGATCTGCTGGCCTTCGCGGATGTCGGTGCCGGTGGGGCAGACATGGACGCACTGCTTGCAGTCGATGCAGTCGCCCAGCCCCGCCGCCTTGCGGTCGTCCCAGCTCTGCGACTTGCGCAGCGGCGCGCGGCCCTCGCCGCGCCAGTCCTCATAGGTGACCAGGAAGGTGTCCTCGTCGACCATCGCCGACTGGAAGCTGCGCCACGGGCAGACATAGATGCAGATCTGCTCGCGCGCCCAGCCGGCGAAGAAGTAGGTGGTGAAGCTGAACAGCGCGATGAAGGTGGCGACGCCGCTGGTGATCTGCCCATGCAGCAGCTCGTTCATCAGCGTCGGCGCGTCGTTGAAATAGAAGACCCACGCCCCGCCGGTCAGCACCGAGATCGCCACCCACGCCGCATGCTTGGCCCCCTTGCGCGCCAGCTTGGCCCCGGTCATCGGCGCCTTGTCCAGGCGGATGCGGGCGGTGCGCGGCCCTTCGATCTTGCGCTCCACCCACATGAACAGGTCGGTCCAAACCGTCTGCGGGCAGGCGTAGCCGCACCAGATGCGCCCGGCCAGGGTGGTGGCGAAGAAGATGCCGAAGGTGCCCAGGATCAGAAGGCCGGTCAGGTAATAGACCTCCTGCGGCCAGATCTCGATCCACAGGAAATAGGCGCGGCGCCCGACCATGTCGACCAGCACCGCCTGGTCCGGGATGCCCGGCCCGCGTTCCCAGCGAATCCACGGCGTGATGTAGTAGATCGCCAGCAGCACGATTAGGGCCGCCCATTTCAGCTGGCGGAAGCGTCCCTTCACGTCTGCGGCATAGACCTTCGGCCGGTTGATGAACCAGTGCCGGCCCGGCTCCTCATGCTGGTCTGCGTGGGACGCTGCGGCCGGCTTGGCGGCCTGGGCAGGGCGACGGGTGAGGGTGGAGTCTTCTTGCGGAAGGGACATGGCGTGGTTCCTCGGCCGTCGGCGGCACGGGTGGCGTCAGCTTCGTCCCTTCTCCATAAGACTTCCGTCATGAAGCCGCATTGCGCGATGTCAATCCGGCCCCTTTTTCGTCTCCCGGCCCGCTCCTGCCGGCCCTCTCACACGGTCTGACCGCGCAGCTCCGCCAGCCCGTCGTGATAGGCGCGGTCGAACAGCGCCTCCAGCCGGGCGTCGGTGCCGCGCAGGCCGGCGACCACCGCATGCGCCCATTCGAAATACTCGACCTTGCGCGACAGCGGCCAGTCGGCGGGCGGGCTATGCGCCATGGAGCGCAGGTTCGACACCTTGTCGGCCAGCTTCACCAGCTTCGCCCGCGTCGAGGCATGCGGGGCGGCGTCGATCTGGTGCTGCTTGCGCTCGGCCTTCGACATGCGCTTGTCGTCGGTGGTCTCGGCGACGACCTGCACAACCTCGGCACCGAACAGCTGCTCGATCTCCTCATAGCTGGCGTCGGTGTCCTCCAGCGTGTCGTGCAGCAGCGCCGCAATCACCACGACCGGGTCCTTGCCCGCCGTCGCCTCCGCCACCAGCAGGGCCACTTCCGACAGGTGGTTGACGTAAGGCTCGGCGCGCACGCCCTTGCGGCGCTGGTCGATGTGCTTGTGCGCGGCGAAATCCAGCGCCCGCGCGAAATCGAGGAGGGGGGCGTTCGGCAATGAAGCGTTCTGCAGGCTCATGGTGTTCTCTCGGCTGGGGCATTACTCTCCGCTTGGTAGGACCGTGCGAAGGACCGCGCTCATGTTCACGAGTTTCTTCTTCGATCTGCGCAAGGCCGGCGTCCCCGTCTCGCTGACGGAGTACCTGACGCTCATGGAGGCCATGAAGCAGGGCACCGCGTCCTTCCGCGTCGAGGACTTCTATTACCTCAGTCGTGCATGCTTGGTTAAGGACGAGCGCAATCTCGACCGCTTCGATCGCGTGTTCGGCGCCACCTTCAAGGGCCTGACCGACGACACTCCCGCCGGCGAGGAGGTTCCCGTCACCGACCTGCCGGAGGAATGGCTGCGCAAGATGGCCGAGCGCTTCCTGACCGACCAGGAGAAGGCGCAGGTCCAGGCGCTCGGCGGCTGGGACAAGCTGATGGAGACGCTGGCCCAGCGTCTGGCCGAGCAGAAGGGCCGGCACCAGGGCGGATCGAAATGGATCGGCACCGCCGGCACCTCGCCCTTCGGCGCCTACGGCTACAACCCGGAGGGCGTGCGCATCGGCCAGCACGAGAGCCGCCACCGCCGCGCCGTCAAGGTGTGGGACCGCCGCGAGTTCAAGAACCTCGACGACCGGGTGGAGATCGGCACCCGCAACATCAAGGTGGCCCTGCGCCGCCTGCGCAAGTTCGCCCGCAGCGGCGCGGCCAGCGAACTGGACCTGCCCGGCACCATCCGCGCCACCGCCGCCAACGCCGGCTGGCTCGACCTGAAGATGGTTCCGGAGCGGCACAACACGATCAAGGTCCTGCTGTTCCTCGACATCGGCGGCTCGATGGACGACCACATCCGTCTGGTGGAAGAGCTGTTCTCCGCCGCGCGCAGCGAATTCAAGCACCTGGAGCACTTCTACTTCCACAACTGCGTCTACGAGGGCGTCTGGCGCGACAACGCGCGGCGTCATACCGAGCGCATCTCCACCTGGGACGTCCTGCACACCTATCCCGCCGACTACAAGCTGGTCTTCGTCGGCGACGCCGCCATGAGCCCCTACGAGATCGTCTATCCCGGCGGCAGCGTCGAGCACTGGAACGAGGAAGCCGGTCAGGCGTGGATGCAGCGCCTGCTGTCGGTCTACGGCAAGGCGGTGTGGCTGAACCCGACCCCGCCGCAATACTGGGACTACACGGAAAGCACCCGCCTGCTCCAGCGCCTGATGGGCGGACGCATGTTCCCGCTGACGCTGGAGGGGCTGGACGGGGCTATGCGGGAGTTGGGGAGGTGATGAATTGCTTTTGCTTTTATCGCTTTAAATAGTTTATGTGCGCAATAACTACATACATTGCTATTGTCCCAAGACACGTGTTCTGGTGCGATATTTGCTTCGTGCCGGCAACCGGTGACTAGCTGAGTGGAGCCCCGGTACTCTCCATCATAGCGAGCGTGAACTCCGTTGATCAGTGGTGAGACTACTTCAGCGCCAGAGCCGTAAACAAAAATTCCGCAGTTTACGCGCCCGCCACTCCATACGCCAGTCCGGATGAATTATTCGGGCTGGCGACTAGCGGGCTAATGGCGAAAGCTCAAAGTTATGGCGAGCATCGTAGATAATGGACGTCTCGATCTGGTCGACACCTTCTCGGTTGGTAAACTGGTCGAGTGCAAGGTCCCGCAAATGTTCAGTGTCGCGGACGACGACATGTGCAACGACATCATACTGTCCCGAGATTAGGAAAATGGATCTAACCTCGTTTATCTGCGCAACCTCCTGCATGAAGCGATCAACAATCCTGCGATCATGTTTTGACAGTTTAAGCATGAAGATGGCCTGAAGGCCGACCCCGAACTGCCGCAAATCGCATTCGAGATGGCTTCCTCGAATGACTCCGAGTCCTTCCATCCTTTTGATGCGCTCGTGGCAGGTCGACGCCGCCAAACCAATTTGAGCTGCGATCACCTTGTTGGGAGTCTGCGCATCCTTCTGCAAAAGGCCCAGAATCTCGAAATCTATTCGGTCAAGCTGCAATTTTTATCTCCTGCTTTCGAATTATATTCGAGTGATTTGCCTAACATATCGTACAACTATCGACACCGCAACACAATTTGCGGATCAAATTCGTCATCTCTGCCACTGTATCGTAGTTAATTCGCCTTTATTGAATCGTGGGCGCGTGAGGGGGGCTCCATGCTGTTGACATTGATTAACCATCCGACACCGGCATTCACATTGGTATCAAAAGCAGATCCAGAGGAGCGTATCTTCCTCGGAAATGTTTATCGTCAGACAATGCCAGTCAGTTTGGCAAGAGTGGCTGCAATCATTGAGGCCGAGATAGGCATTGATGTTAATATTCTTGATTTGAAGACACTCAATCCCAACCAGGAAACGGTCTACAAACAGGTGGACCTTGGAGATCTGTTCGCGATAGTTACCAGAATCGGCGCGGAGTTCGAGAAGGCGCGCGATACCATATTGAATTCAGATTGGATCGGCTTCTCGAACCATTTCACGTTCGAGTCCGGCATCATCCGCGATCTCATCGTAACTGCTCACGTGGCTGGCTGGGCCTGGGCTGTTGCCCAGGCGCTGCGCGCATTGGGGGTGGTTGGTGATCCGGTGTTGCGTTGGTGGGGCGGACGTGAGTCAAAGGCGGGATGACGATCCCGCCGCGCTATCGCCTGA
>NZ_DASPIS010000037.1:0-47573 GCF_035628975.1 Azospirillum sp.
CCATGGCTCACCCACGGTTGTGGCCTGAGGGGCGTCGGGCGCCGTCCGCCTCGCGCCGGGTCCGGTGGCCACCGGACCCGGCGCTATCCAAGTTCCATCACGAAACAGGGACCCATTCCAGATACAAGGGGGATGCACCGCAGGATTTTTGCAAAGGTCCCGCAATGCGTCCCCCTCACCCTAACCCTCTCCCCGGGGGGGAGAGGGGACTGTCCTAACCATCGACATCCTGCACAAAACAAAAGGGCGCGCGGTTGATCCGCGCGCCCTTCCCATTCATCCGCCTTTAAGATCAGCGTGCCGTGCTGCCGGTACCCGAGGACCCGCCCATCGAACCGGACGGCTGCTGCGTGCCGACCGGGCCGTCGGAGCCCGTGCCCATCGAGCCGCTGTTGCCCAGGCTGTTGCCGCCCGTGCCATTGGTCGAGCTGGATGAGCCGGAGCCGGTCATCGAACCGCTGCCCGTCGTCGAACCGCTGGAGCCGGTGGTGCCCGAGTTGCTGCTGTCCATGCCGCCCATGCTGCCGCAGCCCAGTTGGTTGTTGGAGGTGCAGGGCGGATTGGCCTGGTTGGAGTTGGTGGTCGAACCGGTGCTCTTGGCGGCCGGGCTGCCGGAAATGGAGTTGCTGTCGGCGGCAAAGGCCGGGGCGGCCATCAAGGCCAGAGCGGTAGCGGCGCCGATGATCAGGCTCTTCATGACGATTCCTTTCGCTGTGCTGCCCGTCGACGCCGGTCAGGCGGGCGGGCAGCCATGGTTTGGGGAACATCGAATTCCGTATTCCACGCCACCAACAGCGATGGAGCCGAATGATCGCGCCGCTTTCGTGTCCGTCCTCGAATGGCTCACCGATGCCACACCCGCGGACGCCGGAAATAAAAAACGCCCACCGAAGGGCGGGCGTTTTCTACTGGAAGACGCGTGTGCCGGTCAGGCCGAACGCACCTTGGGAAGGCTGGCGGCAAAGGCGGCGGAGCCGTGGAAAATCTCCAGCGCGTCCGGCTTGGACGACGGGCGCAGTCCGCCCAGGATCTCCCCGGCGGCGCCGATGGCCTGGACCAGCGCGTCCGGCATCACCGGCTTGCGCAGCAGGCCCATGGCGAAGCTGCGGGCTTCCGCCGCATGGTGATCGAAACCGGTCATCAGCAGCGACGGAATGCCATTCTCCTGCCACAGCCGCCGGGCCAGCACGAGGCCGTTCTCCCCACCGGCGAGATTGACATCGACCAGCGCCAGGTCGGGACATTCGCGGGCACCGACCCGCGCGGCCTTGGCGGCGTCGCGCAGGGGTCCGACCACGGTATAGCCCGCATTCTCCAGAACGGCCTTCACGGCCGGACCGATCAGCGGATCGTCCTCGACGACAAGCAACTTCAAGACGGCATGCTCCCTTGATCTAACCGAGCGGGCTTATAGCCCGCCCCGTCCGGTTTTCGAAGCCTGTTCGGCTTCGATCCACTGAACCGCCCATGTTTGTTGCGGTTCCGTCCCGTTCAAGAGGTCGAAGGGGTACCCCCTTCCGGTCATGCAGCCCTACTGAACGTCCGGTCTGGAAACATACACCATCTCCGCCTGTTTTACCCTTACGCGTGAGAGGAATGAATCCATGGCATTCGTTGAGTTGACCGAGATATCGGGGGATACCGTTCTGGTGAACCCCATCGCCGTCGCCTATCTGCGGAGCACCGCCGATGGCGGGACGGAGCTTCATTTCACCGGACAGACGGAGCCGCTGCGGGTGCCGGGCGCGCCGACCGACGTTGCCCGTTCCCTGGAAAACGCGGCCCCCACACCACCCGACCCTACCCTGTCGTTGCTGGCCTGAGGAGCAGCTCAGCCGCGGGGATAATCGGGCGCCCGCTTCTCGAAGAAGGCGGTGATGCCCTCCGCCGCCTCCGCTCCATGCAGGGCCTCGACGAAGAAGGCTGCCTCGCGGTCGAGCTGGTCGTCGGGGGCGCCGAAGCCGCTCTCGATCAGCCGCTTCGCCCGGCCGATGGCCAGCGTCGGACCGTCGGCCAGCCGCTCCGCCCAGGCCATCGCCTCGGCGAGAGCGGTGCCGGGCGCCACCACCCGGTTGACGATGGCGAGCTGCGCCAGCCGCACCGCACCGATCTTGCCGCCCTCGAACATGATCTCGGCCGCCAGCTGCGGCGTCGCGGCACGGGCCAGGAAGGCCGACGCGCCGCCGTCCGGATTCAGCCCGACCTTCACATAGGCCAGCGTGAACACCGCATCCTCCGCCGCGACGATCAGGTCGCACCCCAATGCCACCGAGAAACCGGCCCCAGCGGCGGCCCCCTCCACCGCGGCGATCACCGGCTTGGGGCAGGCCCGCATGGCACGGGTCCAGCCATGGAAGCGCTCCAGGCTGCCGCGGGTCACCTCCGGGTCGGCCTTGGCATTGCCGAGCAGCCGGCCCAGGTTGCCGCCGGAACAGAAGGTGCCGTTGGCGCCGGTCAGGACGATGGCCCCCACTCCCGGATCTTCGGCCGCCTGGGTCAGCGCATCGCGGGCGGCGGCCATCATCTCCGGCCCCAGCGCGTTCTTGGTGGCCGCGTCGTCCATGGTCAGCACCATCACGCGGCCCTGGCGCGCGACGGTCAGTTGTCCGCTCATATCTCGGTTCCCTCCCGGTTTTCGCTGCCCGGCCGGTATTTGAACATGCCTTCCGACGTGGCGATCAGGGCGCCGGTGTCGCCATGGCGGATCTCCGCCGCGATTCCGATGATCTTGCGCCCGCCGCCCCGCAGCCGGCCGGTGGCGACCAGCGTACCGGTGCGCGCCTGTCCCAGGAAGCTTGTCGACAGCGACAGCGTCACCACCCGCCGCACCCGGCCGGGGAAGGGACAGTATGTTGCGGAGAATCCGGAAACCGTGTCCAAAAGCGTCGCCAGAACCCCGCCATGCACCACCCCGGCCCGGTTCAGGTGGCGGTCGTCGATGGCCATCGTCAGCTCCGCCTCCCCCTCCTCCCAGCGACTCAAGGCGTAGCCCAGCAGGCGCTGGAATCCCGATTCCGGCTCCCCGTTCAGCAGATCGTTCATACCCTGTCCCATCACGCAGCTGTTTCGTGCGCGAAGTAAAGCGCGTGCAGGCGGTCCAGGTCCACCCGGTCGCCGCGTTCCGAAAGCACGACCTTGCCCGATTGCATCAGATAGACATGGTCGGCGATCTTCAGGGCGCGGCTGGTGTTCTGCTCCACCAGCAGGATGGTCAGCCCCTCCGCCCGCAGCCGGGCGAGAATGCGGAAGATTTCGTCGACCACGACGGGGGCGAGGCCCAGCGACGGCTCGTCGATCAGGCAGACGCGCGGCTGTTCCATCAGGCCGCGGCCGATGGCGAGCATCTGCGCCTCCCCGCCCGACAGGGTGCCGGCGATCTGGCCGCGCCGTTCCGCCAGACGGGGGAACATGTCCAACACCATCGCCTTGTTGCGCTTCCAGTCCCTGCGGCAGCCGCGCGGGAAGGCGCCCATCATCAGGTTGTCCTCCACCGTCATGTCGGGGAAGATCATCCGGCCTTCGGGGATCATCACCAGACCGTCGGCCACCCGGTCCCAGGTCTTCACCGCCTTGCGGCTCTGCCCATCGACACGGACATCGCCGGAGGTGGCGGGGACCAGCCCCATGATGGCGCGCAGCAGCGTCGTCTTGCCGGCGCCGTTCGGGCCGACGATCACCGTGGTCTTGCCGGTCTCCACCGACAACGAGACGTCCCACAGCACATTGATCGCGCCATAGCCGGCCCGAAGCGTCAGGATATCAAGCGCGTTGGTCATGACGCCTCCGCAAGCGTGGTTTCGCCGGTGTAGCTGCGGATCACCTCCGGGTCGCGGAACACCGCGTCGGGGGAGCCGTCAGCGATGATCTGGCCGAAATTCAGCACCAGCACCCGCGGGCAGAGCGCCGCGATGGTGGCGATGTCGTGCTCGATGATGACCATGGCGAGGCGGTAGCGGTCGCGCACCGCCGCCAGCCTTTCCATGAAGGCGCGCTTGCCGCTGGTCTCCAAGCCGGCCAGCACCTCGTCGAGCAGGAGCAGGCTGGGCTCGGTCGCCAGAGCCTTGCCGACCTCCAGCGCCTTGTGCTCGGTCAGGGCCAGTTCGGTGGTGGCGTCGCGGTCGGCCTTGTCGCGCAGGTTCAGGATATCGAGGATCTCGTCGACCCGCCTGGGGTCCTTCTTCCCGGCGCCGAAGCGCTGGGCGACCAGCAGGTTCTCCCGCACCGTGCAGTGGCCGAAGGGGCGCGGGATCTGGAAGCTGCGGCCGATGCCGAGCCGCGCCCGCTTCCATTCCGGCAGCTTCAGCAGCGAGGTGCCGCGGAAGTCAAGCCGGCCCGCGGTCGGCCGCACCACGCCGGAGATGACGTTGAACAGCGTGGTCTTGCCGGCGCCGTTGGGGCCGACCAAGCCGATGCTCTCCCCTTCGGCAATGGAGAAGCTGGCGCTCTTCAGCGCCTGGACGCCGCCGAAATTGACCTGGACTCCTTCAAGCGTGAGCATGGCGGTTCTCCTTCGCCGGGCGGCGGCGCAAGGCCGGCATCAGGCCGCCGGGGCTGAACAGGATCATGGCGCAGAGCAGCACCCCCAGGATCATCTGGTGGCCGTGCGGCAGGATCGGCTTGAACAGCAGCTGATCGACCAGATAGATCGCCAGCGCCCCCACCACCGGCCCCCACACCGTGCGGTAGCCGCCGAAGATGGCTGCTGCGATGGGCAGCACGGTCCAGCCGCTGGAAAAGGCGTAGTCGGGGTCGAGGAAGCTGATGAAATGGGCGTTGAAGGCGCCGACCACCCCGGTGATGAAGGCCGACAGCACCAGCATCGCCGCCTTCAGATGGGTGCTGGGCACGCCGACCACGCGGGTCGCGACCTCCGTGTCATGCATCGCCTTCAGGGCAAGGCCCCAGGTGCTGCGCCGGATGGCGTCATAGGCGAGCGCGGCCAGCACCACGATGGTCAGCACGATCAGGTAGCCGCCCGTCTTGTCACCGAAATCGAAGCCCAGAACGGTGGGGAAGCGCGGGATCGACAGCAGACCGCCGGCCCCACCGGTGACCGGCGTCATCTCAGTCGCCAGGATCTGGAAGATGTGGGCATAGGCGAGGATGGCGAGCGCGAAATAGGGGCCGCGCAGCCGCAGCGCCGGCAGCATGGCGATGGACGATATCGCCGCCCCCACCCCGCCCAGCAGCATCGCGGCGAAGACCGGCACCCCGAGCTTCATCGCCAGCACGGCCGAGGTGTAGGACCCCACCCCGAAGAAGGCGGCATGGCCGAAGCTGACCATGCCGCCGAGATTGCCCAGCAGCGCCCAGGCCACCGCCACCCCGGCGATGGTCAGCGCCGCGACGATCAGCCCCAGCACATAGGCGTTGCCGCCGAAGACCACGGGCACGCCGACATAGGCGACGGCGAGCACTGCGATCAGAAGGATGCGGTTCATCAGGGAATTCCTCATCGCGCCAGCGCCCTCCCGCCGCCGAACAGGCCCGAAGGCGAGACGAACAGCACGACCAGGAACAGGATCATTCCCGCCAACTCCTGCAGCGAGGCCGACAGATAGGTGACCGTCAGCGATTCGATGACGCCGATCATGACGGCGCCGATCAGCACGCCGGGGATCGATCCCATCCCGGCCAGCACGGTGATGATGAAGGCCTTGACCGTCAGCACATGGCCCAAGGCCGGGAAGACGGTCTTGCCGGTGTAGATGGCGAAGCCGGCGAAGGTGGCGAGCAAGGCCGCGATCATGAAGGACAGGATCTCGATCTTGCGTGGGTTGACGCCCATCAGCGTCGCCGCCGCCCGGTTCGACGACAGCGCCCGCACCGCCCGTCCCTGCCAGGAATGGTTCAGCCACCACCAGACCCCGGCCATCAGCACCAGCCCGCCGACGAAGGCCGCAACCTCCGCATTCATCGCGAACAGCGTGTCGGCGACCACCATGGAATCCTGGAACCAGGGATCGGAGGTCGACCGGATATCGGCCGCCCAGATCGACAGGATGGTGTTGGTCAGGATGATCCCCAGCCCGAAGGTGAGGATCAGCGAATTGATCTCGCGGTCCTGATCGATGCGGCTGAGCAGGGCATAGACGAGAGCCGATGCCGCCGCCACGATCACCAGCGCCACCGGGATCGCCAGCACCGGAGAGACGCCATAATTTGATTCCGCCGCATAGGCGACATAGGCGGCCAGCAGCACCAGCTCGCCATGGGCGAGGTTGATGACCCGCATGGTCCCGAACACCAGCGCCAACCCGACCGCCACGGTCGCGTAATAGCCGCCGGCGAGCAGGCCGGAGAACAATGCCTGGAGCGTCAGTTCGAACATGGGTTGCGCCCTGTTGGGGGTGGCGGGAGTGCTTGGGACGGAGAGGTTTCGGCTCCGATTACCCCCTCCCTAACCCTCCCCCGCTTCGCGGGAGAGGGGATTGCCGTCGCTTCGGCATTTATAAGCCACGCCACCAAGGATCCTGCCCCCTCTCCCGCGGAGCGGGGGAGGGATGGGGAGGGGGCATTGGCATTTCCGCTGTTGCCCCCTCCACTCACCACGGCACTGCCGGGAAGTTCATCTTTCCGTTGGCGGCGTCCTGCGGCCAGACCAGGACCACCTTGCCGCCCTGGTGCTGGCCCATGCGGTGGGTGAAGTTCAGGTTGTCGCCGTTCTTGTCGAAGGTGACGCGGCCGATCAGGGTGTTGGCGTCGGTCTTGCGCAACTCGTCGGGCAGGCCGCCCTTGCCCAGCGTCCCGGCCTCGTCGGCGCGGACCACGGCGTCGATCAGCAGGCGGGTCTGGACATAGCCGAACTGGCCCAGATAGTCGGGTTCCTTGTTGAACAGCTTCTTGTAGGTCGCGGCGAACTCCACCGCCTCCGGCTGGGTGAATTCAACCGGGTAGGGCAGCATGGAGGTGCCGTAGACATTCTCCATCAGGTCGGGGAATTCCTTGGCCATCTGCGCGGTGGCGAGCGACCAGACGCCGACCACCGCCTTGACCTGCGGCTTCAGCACCTTGGACGCCCGCAGGATGCCGACATAGTCGTTCTCGTAGCCGACCATGGCGATGGCGTCGGGGCGGTCCTGCAGCTTCACCTTGTTCATCAGCGGCTTGAAGTCGCTGGTGGAGGCATCGAACTCGTGCATGCCCACGGTCACGCCCTTGGCGGTCAGCGCCGTGTTCACTTGGCGGGCGAGGCTGCTGGTGGCGTCCTTGTTCAGATAAACGATGGAGACCTTCTTGGCGCCCATGTCCTGCAGCAGGCCGATCATGGCCAGCGCATAGCCGTCGGTGTTGTTGATGCGGAAGAAGGTGGGATAGCCGCGCTGGGTCAGTTCCGGCGACACGCCGCCCGAGGTGATGTAGACCAGTCCGGCCTTCTGCGCCGCCTCCGACGCCGGACCGATGATGTTGGAGCCGTAGCCGCCGGTGATCGCCACCACCCCGTCGCCGACCAGCTTCTCCACCGCTGCCACCGCCTTGGCGGGGGAGGTCTCGTCGTCGATGGTCTGGACCTTGAAGCTGTGCTTGCCGGCATAGCTCCTGTTCGCCATCTCGACGGCGACCGAGATGCCTTCATGCATGCCCTGGCCGACGCGGGCGAGGCTGCCGGTCAGCGGCAGTTCGGACCCCAGCAGGAACTCCCTGGCCTGCGCCGCCCCGGCGCCGAGCGCCACGGACAGGGCCAGAGCCGAAACCGTGACGAGATGGGCAAGTGTCCGCTTCATGGTCTTGTTTCCTCCCACAGGATTTTGTTTGTTGACGTCAGGCGGCCATCACCTCGGCAGCCAAAGCCCTGAGGCCGCTTTTCAGCAGCTTGCCGGTCGGGCTTGCCGGCAAGGCGTCCATGGCGACGATGCGCGACGGGCGCTTGTAGGGGGCGAGCCGTTCGGCGGCCCAGGCCTTCAATTCCTCCTCCGAGGCGCTGCGCCCGGGAACGAACTGGACGAAGGCCACAACCTCCTCGTTGCCGGTTACGGCGTGGCCGACCACGGCGGCCAGCGTCACCGCCGGATGGCTGGTCAGCACGCCTTCCACCTCCTCCGGATAGACGTTGAAGCCGGAACGGATGACGATCTCGCGGATGCGGCCGACCACGGTGACACAGCCGTCCGGTTCCAGCCGGGCGACGTCGCCGGTCTTCAGCCAGCCATCGTCGGTGATGACCTGGGCGGTCAGCGCCGGCTCGCGGTAGTAGCCGAGCATCACGTTTGGGGCGCGGACCCACAGCTCTCCCGGCTCGCCATCGGCCACGTCGCGGCCGGTGAGATGGTCGACGAAGCGCATCTCCACCAGCGGCAGGGCCGGGCCGATGGAGGTGTCGCCGCGCGGCGCATCCAGCCGGGTCTGCGTCACCGTCGGCGAGCATTCGGTCAGGCCGTAGCCGTTGTGCAGCGGCAAGCCGAACACCCGCTCCACCACCAGCTTGAGGTCGAGGTCCAGAACCGACCCGCCCGAGGACAGGTAGCGCAGCGCCGGGGCATCCGGCGTCCGGCCGGTGACGGTGGCGTGCTCCACCAGCTTGGCGTACATGGCTGGAACGCCTTGGAACACGGTCACGCCATCCTGTTCCAACGCCTGCCACACCGCGGCTGGGGCGAAGCGGGGGACCGTATGCAGGCAGCCGCCGGCATAGAGCGTGCCGAGGCAGGTGGAGGCCAGCCCGAAGACGTGGCTGACCGGCAGCACGCCGTAGGTGCGGTCGCTGGGTCCCAGCCCGCGCATCCAGCCCGACACCGAGGCGACGAACAGCAGGCCGCGGTGCGACAGCATCACGCCCTTGGGCTTGCCGGTGGTGCCGGAGGTGTAGATCAGCGCGCCGACCTGCCGCTGGTTCCCGGCATGAACCGGCTCCGGATCGGCGTCGAGCAGCAGACCGACGGCCATCGCCGGCAACTCCGCAGCGCCCAGCGGTTCGGCACCGTGGCGGGCGGCATGGGCGGCGGCATCGGGGGATACCGTATCGGTATAGAAGACCCGGCGCGGTCGGCAATGGTCGCGGATGCTGTCGATCTCGCGGTCGGACAGCCGGGCATTGACGATCACCGGCCAGGCATCGCGTTCGCTCGCCGCCAGGATCAGGGTGACGGCGGCGAGGCTGTTCTCGCAGACGATCATCACCCGGTCGCCGCCGCGCACTCCCAACCGGTCGAAATGGCCGGCGGCGAGCTCGACCGCCTCGGCGAGGCGGCGATAGCTCCATTCCTGCGCCCCGTCGAACAGGGCGGGAGCGTCCGGCGTCCGCTCCGCCCAGGCGAGCGCCGCGTGGCTGATGCGCGGCGGCAGGGCCGCCACCATGCGAGCGAAATCGGGAACCGGCCGGCCTGAGGTCATGCGGCCTCCCGGATCATGTTGCGGGCGATGACGAGCTGCTGGATCTGGGTGGTGCCCTCGTAAATGCGGAACAGGCGGACGTCGCGGTAGAAGCGCTCGATCCCGTAATCGGCGATGTAGCCGGCACCGCCATGGATCTGCACCGCCCGGTCGGCGACGCGGCCCACCATCTCCGTCGCGAACAGCTTGCAGCAGGCGGCGTCGGTGTTGACGTTCTGCCCGGCGTCGCGGCGGCGCGCGGTCTCCAGCACCATGCAGCGCGCGGCATAGGCCTCGGCCCGGCTGTCGGCCAGCATCGCCTGGATCAGCTGGAATTCGGCAAGCGGCTGGCCGAACTGCTTGCGCTCCATCGCGTAGGACAGGCTGTCGCGGATCAGCCGCTCCGCCAGACCGACGCAGACGGCGCCGATGTGCAGGCGGCCGCGGTCGAGTACCTTCATCGCCGTCTTGAAGCCCTGCCCTTCCCGCCCGCCCAGGATGGCGCCGGCCGGAACGCGGCAGTCCTCGAAGATCACGTCGCAGGTGTGGGCGCCCTTCTGGCCCATCTTCTTGTCGATGGGGCCAAGCGACAGGCCGGGAGTCCCCGCCTCCACCAGGAAGGCCGACACGCCGCGGGCGTCGCGGCTTTCCAGGTCGGTGCGGGCGAAGACGGTGAAGAGGCCGGCCTGCGGCGCGTTGGTGATGTAGCGCTTGGTGCCGTTCAGGATAAAGTGGTCGCCGTCGCGCCGCGCCGTGGTGCGCAAGGACCCGGCATCCGATCCCGATTCCGGTTCGGTCAGGGCGAAGGCACCGACGATCTCGCCGGCGGCCAGACGCGGCAGGTAGCTGCGCTTCTGCTCCTCCGTGCCGTCGATGACGATGCCCTGGGAGCCGATGCCGTTGTTGGTGCCGATCAGCGAGCGGAAGGCCGGGGAGGTCTGGCCCAGTTGGAAGGCGACCTGCACCTCGTCAGCCATTGACAGGCCGAGCCCGCCATACTCTTCCGGAATCGACAGGCCGAACAGGCCCATCTCGCGCATCGCGGCGATCACCTCCGCCGGGATGGCGTCGTCCTCCGCCACCTTATGCTCCAGCGGGACCAGCTTCTCGCGGACGAAGCGCCCCAGCGTGTCCAGCAGTTGATCCAAAACGTCCTTGTCCAAGGCCATGCGTGCTCTCCGTCCGGGGAGAATGATTTCAGGGGGAAAACCATGCGTTGAGGGGGCTTCGAGGGGGCGCCCCCTCGTTTGTTCGTTGGCCACGCTGACAGATGCGGCGGAGGCTGTCAACAAAATGAAATTGCGTTCCGTTATGCGGAATAAGCTAACTGGGCCGAAGGGCTGCTCCGCGTCGGAGCGGGCTTGCCAGCCGGAACGAAGCGGTTAACCTTTCCCGCAAATCACTGGAGGGTTTGGGATGATCGACCTTTATTTCTGGCCGACGCCGAACGGCCATAAGATCACGATCTTTCTGGAGGAAGCCGGCCTGGATTACCGGTTCGAACCGGTGAACATCTCCACCGGCGACCAGTTCAAGCCGGAATTCCTGGCCTTCTCGCCCAACAACCGCATGCCGGCGATCATCGACAACGCCCCGGCCGACGGCGGCGAGCCGGTCACCGTCTTCGAATCCGGCGCCATCCTGGTCTATCTGGCCGAGAAGACCGGCAAGTTCCTGCCCACCGACCTGCGCGGCCGCAAGACGGTGCTGGAATGGCTGTTCTGGCAGGTGGGCGGCCTCGGCCCGATGGCCGGCCAGAACCACCATTTCGTCCAGTACGCGCCGGAACGCATCCCCTACGCCATGGAGCGCTACGTCAAGGAGACCGGGCGTCTCTACGGCGTGATGGACAAGCGCCTTGCCGACAACGAGTTCCTGGGTGGGACGGACCTGTCCATCGCCGACATGGCCAGCTATCCCTGGATCGTCCCGCATGAACGCCAGCAGCAGGATCTGGACAACTTCCCCAACCTGAAGCGCTGGTTCAACGCGATCAAGGAGCGGCCGGCGGTGGTGCGCGCCTACGAAAAGGGGCAGGCCGTAAACCCCAACCGCACGCCCACGGTGAACGACGAGAGCAAGAAGATCCTGTTCGGCCAGTCCGCCGACACGGTCAAGCGCTGATCCACCCTACCGCCGGCCCGGTTCCATCCGCCGGGCCGGCGTGTTCGTATAGTAACGTAATCTTTTGCGACACCCTTTCGCGCTGCACAGGCTTTCGGGTGCCCCCGGCGTAGACAGGACCGTTTGTCAGACCAGCGTGTTGTTTTCGGTAGGGAATATCTTCCGGAGACGCCGCGCCGATGAGCATCTGGCCCCGCACCGACTCCGACGGCATCGCCAGCGATACGGCGACCGGCACGGCCACCCAATCCACTCCCCCTGTTAATCCCTCCGCCACCATCGACATCGCCCTGCATCCGCTGCCTCCCCTGCCCCAGCTGGCGCAGGTCTGGGTGGATCTGGAGACGCGCGCCGATTCCTCCTTCTTCCTGTCCTGGTCCTGGATCGGTCCCTGGCTGGCGCAGATGCCGGCCGGGGTCGAGGCGCGGCTGCTGCTTGCCCGGCGGGGGGGCGAGTTGGTCGGGCTGGCCGTGCTCTGCCCGCGCAAGCGGCGGCGTCTCGGCCTGCTGCCCAGCCGGTGCTGGATGCTGCACGAGACGGGGGACCGCGGCTATGACCGCCTGTTCATGGAATACAACGGCATCCTTGCCGACCGCCGCTTTGCCGACGAGGTGACGGACGCCGCCCTGCACTGGCTGGGCGACCGGCTTTCCGCCAACGACGAGTTGGTGCTGGGCGGACTGACTCCGGCGGCGGAGCGTGCCGCCCGGCGCGTTGCGGCGCGGACCGGCCACTCTCTGCAACTGCGTATCGCCGATTCCGCGCAATGGGTGGATATGGCGCCGGTCAGGGCGGCGGGCGGCGATTTCCGCGCCGGGCTTGGCCGCAACACGCGGGCGGCGGTCAACCGCAGCGAACGGCTCTACCGTGCCCGCGGGACGCTGGACTACCGCGTCGCCACCACCGCGGAGGAGGCGCTTGAGGATTTCGCGGCGCTGGAGGTGCTTCATCAGGCCGGCTGGAAGGCCCGCGGGCAGGCCGGCGCCTTCGCCAACCCCGCCTTCCGTCCCTTCCACGAACAGCTGATCACGCAGGGCGTGCCGAGCGGCGCCGTGCGCCTGTGCCGGATCAGCGCCGGAGGCCAGCCCGTCGGCTACCTCTACAACTTCGTCCACCGCAACCGGGTCCTGAATTACCAGGGCGGCTTCGCTTTCGAGACTGACAACCGGCTGAAGCCGGGATTGCTCAGCCATGTGCTGGCCATCGAGGACGCGCTGGCTCGCGGCGAGGATTGCTACGACTTCATGTCGACCCCGGCGGGACACAAGCCGCTGCTGTCCAATGCCGAACAGCCGATGAACTGGCTGACGCTCGGTCCCGACCGGCTCAGCCGACGGGTGGAGGCGCACTGCCGACGGGCGCGCGGGCTGATGATCGATGCGGTCAAACGGTCTCTGCGCGGCTGGACCGCGCCGGCCAAGGGCATCTGAGGGGGAGGCGTGCGAATGACCAAGAGGAAGACCGGGGCGCTGGCCTGCGTGCTGGGCGACATGGATCTGGTGCGCCCGCTGGGGCTGGCGGGTATCCGCTGCGCCGTGGTCGGGCCGCCCGGCGGCGCCACCGCCCATTCCCGCTTCACCGAACGGCTGATCCCGTGGGAGGGCGGCTGTGACGAGGCTCTTGTGGATCGGCTGCTGCGTTTCGGCGCAGCCCAGCCCGACAAGCCGGTGCTCTATATGGAGGAGGATGCCCAGCTGCTGATGGTGTCGCGCCACCGCGACCGGTTGGCCGCGGTCTTCCGCTTCGCGCTCGCCGACGGCGATCTGGTGGAGACGCTGGTCGACAAGGGCCGTTTCCAGACACTGGCGGAACGGCTGGACCTGCCGGTTCCGCGCACCCGGCGGCTGCGCCCGCTGCCGGGCAGCGAGGCCCCGGACCTTGATCTGCGCTATCCCGTCATCGTCAAGCCGCTGACCCGCCGTCCGCCCTGGGACGAGATCGAGGGGCTGGGCAAGGCGATCCGGCTGGAGGGGCCGGAGGAGTTGCGCGCGCTCTGGCCGCGGCTGATCCCGGTCGGCATCGACCTGCTGGCCCAGGAGTTGATCCCCGGACCGGAGACGCGGATCGAAAGCCACCATGTCTATATCGATGCAGGCGGCACCGTGGCGGGCGAGTTCACCGGGCGCAAGATCAGGACCTATCCGGTCGATTACGGCCACAGCACCGCGCTGACCATCACCGACATCGATGGCGAGGGGGCCGACGTGGCGGCGCTGGGGCGGGAGATCGCGGCCCGCATCGGTCTTACGGGCGTCACCAAGTTCGATTTCAAGCGCGATCCGCAGGGCCGCCTCCACCTGCTGGAGATCAACCCGCGCTTCAACCTGTGGCACCATCTGGGCGCCGTCGCCGGGGTGAACCTGCCGGCCATCGTCCATGCCGACCTGACCGGCCGCCCCCGCCCTGCCCCGGCCAAGGCGCGGCCCGGCGCCTGCTGGTGCCATATCAGCAAGGACCGGCTGGCGGCGCGCGACAGCGGCGTGCCGACGGCGCAGTGGCTCGCCTGGGTCGCGCGGTGCGAAGCGAAGGCGATCACCCCCGACGACCCGATGCCCTTCCTGCGGCCGAAGCTGGACCGGCTGCTCGCCCGCATCCCCGGCGGCGCCCGCCCGCCCCGCCTCGCCAAGCCGTGACCGAGACTCATAAGATTGCACGGCCATGAAGATCGCCCTGATCTCCGACATCCATGCCAATCTGGAAGCCTTGCAGGCGACGCTCGACGCCATCCGGGCGGAGGGGGTGGAGCGCATCGTCTGCCTGGGTGACATCGTCGGCTACAACACCGATGCCGCCGCCTGCATCGCCCTGCTGCGGCAGGCGGGGGCGGTCTGCATCGCCGGCAACCATGACCGGGCGGTGACCGGCGCCATCGGGACCGAAGGCTTCAGCGGTCCGGCGGCGCGCGCCGTCGACTGGACCCGGCGGAGGCTGGACGAGGAGAGCCGTGCCTTCCTGTCCGGCCTGCCGCTGACCGCCATGGTCGATGGCGCGCTGGTCGCCGTGCATGGCGCCCTGCACCCGGACGAGGGGAAGGAGCTGGTTCGGCTGGACGACGACGCCAAGCGCGCCTTGAGCCTCCAGGCACTGGATGGCCACGCGTCGGGGGTCCGGGTCTGCGCCTTCGGCCACACGCACCGCGCCGGGCTGTGGGAGTGGCGCGACGGCGCGGTGCGGTCGATCCCGCTGGACGGCGGCGCGACGCTGCGGCCCGATGCGGTCTATCTGCTGAACCCCGGCACGGTGGGGGAGCCGCGCGGGACGGACCAACGCGCCTGCTTCGCCTGTTTCGACAGCGATGCCGGGCACGTCACGCTGCACCGCGCCGCTTATGCGCGCCGGGCGACGCTCGCCAAGACGCGGCGGGCCGGGCTGGCGCCACGTTTTGCCGCAGTCCCGGCGCCGTTGCGCATGAAGTTGATTGGAATTCTACGGACTCTCGGAGTGTATGAGTGGGTAAAACGGACACTTCCTTCCCGCGTGTCATCAATATGACAGTCCCGTAACGCGGCTTTGCTTCTACAGCGGCACCGAATTGCGCATAATCCGGCACGGGGGGCCAATGGTGACGCCGGGCTATGGACAACATCGGTATTGGAAGCGGCGCTGCCGGCGGGATCTGGTCCCGGCCCGGCAGGACATTGTCATCCCTGATCGCCCCGCTCGCGCTGGGTCTTTCCCTGTGCCTTGCGTTCGGCGCCGCCCCGTCGCGCGCCCAGCAGGCTGATCCCGCAGCGACGCCGCCGGCCGCGGAAAGCACCACGGTCAAGCTGACCATCCTTTACGCCCAAGGCACCACCGACCTGGAGGAGACCGGCGGGCGCGGCGGCATGGCCCGTCTGGCCGGCGCGATCCGGCAGGAACGGAACAACCGCAAGCTTGTCTTGGCCCTGCATGGCGGCCAAACGCTGGCACCGTCGGTTCTGGCCTTCTACGACCAGGGCGCTCACATCATCGACCTGCTGAACGGCATGACCATCGATGCGATGGCCGCGCTGAACCGCGAATTCCACCATGGCGACGACCAGCTGAGCGCCCGTGCCTTCGAGGCCGGGTTCCCAATCGTGACCACCAACACCGTCGACCGCTCGACCGGCCGCACGCCGGACGGGCTGGAGGAGGCGGTGGTGCTGACCGCCGGCCCTTTGCGCATCGGCGTGCTTGCCGCAACACCCGTGCTGACGCGGGAGACCACCCGGACCCAGCGCACGGAATTCCGCGATCCCGTCGCCGCACTGGCCGCCAAGGCCGCGGCGCTGCGGGCCGAAGGGGTGGATCTGGTGGTGGCGATGACCGGCTATGCCGGCGACACCCACCGCAGCATCCTGGCCGCCCGCCCGGCCGACATCGTTCTGTACCAGGACCGCAGCCGCCCCTTCGCAGTCGACTATGACGGCCGCTTCCTGTCCGCCACCGTGGGGCCGCAGGCGGGATGGGTGCTGGCGCTCGACCTGACGGTGGAGCGGACGGCGCAGGCGGACGGCAAGGCACGGGTGACCTGGGCCCCCTCCCCCCGGCTGATCGACACCGCCGCCGTGGCGCCCGACGCCGCATCCGACATCCAGGCCAAGGCCTATGCGGCACGGCTGGACACCATGCTGAGGATGGAGGTGGGACGTCTCACCGGGCCGATCGATACCCGCAAAGAATCGGTGCGCACCGGCGAAAACGCCTTCGCCAACGCGGTCGTCGACATGCTGCGCGCGGCGCTGGACGCCGACGTGGCGCTGATCAACGGCGGCGGCATCCGCGGCGACCGCCGTTATCCGGCCGGCACCCTGCTGACCCGCCGCGACATCTATGCCGAGCTACCCTATCACGATGTCGGCATGGTGCTGGACGTCACCGGGCAGCAGCTTTGGGACGCGGTGGAAAGCGGCGTGTCGGCAGTGGAGCAGCTGCAGGGCCGTTTCCCGCACCTGTCCAATGCCCGCGCCGAGATCGACCTGAGCCGCCCGCCCGGCCAGAGGCTGCGCAGCCTGTCGGTCGGCGGCAAGCCGGTCGGCCTCTCCACCCGCTACCGGCTGGCGACCAGCAGCTTCCTCGCGGCCGGCGGCGACGGCTATGGCATGCTGGCCGGGGCGCCGCGGCTGGTGGAGGACCGCAACACGGACTTCGTCTCCACCCAGCTGATCAGCCAGATCACCCGCGACGGGGAATTCCTTCCGCGGCTGGACGGCCGGATGACGGTGAGGCGCTGATGGACGGCATGGCTTCCTCGATCGCCGAGAGCCCTCCGCGGCCCGGCACATTGATCCAGCCCGGAGCCCAGCCGGGCACCCAGCCGCGGTTCCCGCCGCCGAACCGGCCACGCCGCTTCGGCATCGCCGTGCGCATCACGCTGGGGCTGTCGGTGATGGCCCTGCTGGTGGTGCTGATCGGCGGCGTGTCGATGTCGTCCTTCCGCCTGTTCCGGGCGGAGGTGACGGCGCTGTCGACCACCACCCTGCCGGAGGTCATCGCCAGCGCCGACCTGCACGGATCCCTGCAGAAGCTGGTGGCGCAACTGCCGCAGCTTGCCGCCGCCACCTCGACCCCGCAGCGCCGATCCATCTATGACGGGTTGGTGACGGAGCTGGATTCGATGCAACTCCTCGTCGCCCGCATGCGCGGGCTGATGAAGGAGAGCGGCAATGAGGACGGCGAGCGCGACGGCAATGTCCGCCTGCTGGAGCAGACCCGGTCCACCCTGTTGATCCTGGCCGCCACGGTTGCCGACCTGAATGCCGAGGTCACGCGCCAGATCGATTATGGCGACCGACAGGCCGAGGCGGCGCGGGGGTTGAGCCGGCTGGCCGCCTCCATCGAGAGCATGCCCGACACCGGCGCCTGGGCCGTCCGCATCGGCGCGCTGATGGCGCGGGCGGCGGGCGCCTCGCAACTGGACCATCTCAGCCGGCTGAAGGGCGAAGCGCGGGCGGCCGAACGCACGCTGGCGGATCTGGCGCGCCTGTCCGCCGACGCGCCGGACGCGACCGGACAGATGATGTCGACGGTGCAGGAGGAATTGTTCTCGCTGCTGATCGCGCCGGGCGGGGTATTCCACAGCGCCATCGACCGGCTGCAGGCGCGCAACCGCGCCCAGGCCCTGACCGGCCAAGCCCGCGTGCTGGTGGAGACCGTCGAACGGTCCACCCGCACGCTCAACGATTCCATTCGCGACCAGTCGGCCCAACGCACCGACGCCCTTGCCGAACTGATCGCCGAGCGGTCGCGCACGGTGATGATGCTGGCCGGCGCGTCGATCATCCTGGCGATCTGCGTCTACTTCATCTTCCGGCATTTCCTGTCCTCGCGGCTGGTGGCGATGAACCGGGCGGTGCTGGCCCGGCTGTCGGCGGGCCACGCGGATGCCGGCCGGCCGCGGACCGCCGGGTCGGTGGCGTCCGGCCCGGCGGCGAATGTTCCGGTGCCGGTTCCGGTGGATGGCGACGACGAGATCACCGACATCGGCGCCTCCATCCGCTATTTCATCGACGAGATCGACCGGCGCCAGCGGGCGCTGGCCGACAACGAGCGGCGGTTCCGCGATCTGGTCGAGGGGTCGATCCAGGGCATCATCATCCACCGCGACTTCCACCCGCTCTATGCCAACGACAGCTTCGCCGCCATGCTGGGGCTGACGGTGGCCGAGGTGATGGCCCTGCCGTCCCTGCTGGCGCTGGTGCCCGTGGAGGAGCGCAACGGGCTGATCGACAACTACGACCGGCTGCTGGACGGCGGGTCCACGCCACGCCGCCGCATCCGCGCCTGCCGACCCGACGGCGGCAGCCTGTGGGTGGAGCTGACCGGCCGGCGGGTCGACTGGATGGACGGTCCGGCGATCCAGGCGGTGGTTGTCGACGTCACCCGCGAGGTGGAGGCGGAGAATGCGCTGCGCCAGTCGCGCGACGCCGCCGAACGTGCGCTCTGCGAACTGAAGGCGACACAGGCCAGCCTGATCCAGGCGGAAAAGATGGCTTCGCTGGGTCAGTTGGTCGCCGGCGTGGCGCATGAGGTCAACACCCCCATCGGCATCACCATCACCGGCGCCTCCCAGCTGCAGGCGCTGATCGAGGAACTGTCGGAACGCCATGCCGCCAGCGCGCTGAAGAAGTCCGACTTCCAGCGCTTCCTCGGCGACGGCATGGAGATGGCGAACCTGATCCTGTCAAACAGCACCCGCGCGGCCAATCTGGTGCAGAGCTTCAAGCTGGTCGCCGTCGACCAGTCCAGCGACGAACGCCGCGCCTTCCTGCTGCGCGACTATATCGACGAGCTTCTGCGCAGCCTGCATCCGACCTACAAGGCACGGGCGGCGCTGACCATTTCCGTCGACTGCCCGGTCGACCTGGAGCTGGACGGCTATCCGGGCGCGCTGTCGCAGATCCTGACCAACCTGATCATGAACGCGCTGATCCATGCGCTGGACCCGGAACAGCCCGGCGGCATCGCGATATCCGCCCGGCCTTGCGACGGCGACATGGTGGAACTGTCGGTGGCCGACGACGGCAACGGCATCGCGCAGGAAGTTCTGCCGAAGATCTTCGATCCCTTCTTCACCACCCGCCGCGGCAGCGGCGGCAGCGGCCTTGGGCTGCACATCGTCTACAATCTGGTGACCGGCCGCCTGCACGGCACCATCGGGGTGGAGAGCCGCCCGGGCCAGGGCACCCGCTTCACCCTGCGATTCCCCCGGGTAACCGATCCCGCGTAAGAGGCGCTGGGCTGGTGGGCTGACGGATCAGCGCACCGGCCCTTCGAACCAGTGGCGGCCCTGGCGGTCCTCGACCTCCACCACCCAGACGTCGGGGTCGTAGCGGGTCTGGCGGGCGATGTAGGCGTCGGCATCGGCCTCCGGTACCGGATCCGGGCCAGTGCCGCGCGCCCAGAACAGGCGGTCGCCATCGCCCTCGCGGGTCTGGACCAGCACCGTGAAGCTGCGGTCGAGCCGGTTCAGCTTCAGGATCACCGTTCCGCGGCTGGGGTCGCCCTTGCGGACCACGGTCATCGCCACCCCCTGGGCATCGGCGGCGCGGATATGGGCCGAAACCCAGAGATGCGTCGGAAGACGGTCGTCCATTCCCGTATGCGGCTCCTGTTTTTGAGGCTGCGGCCCCGGCTTGGCAATGACGTCGCCCCTCGCCCTGACCGGCGCACCGGTGTAGAGAAGAGACCATGACGACACTCGTGGACGCTCTCAACGCCGCCGTCAACCACCACATGGCCGGTCACGCCGATGCGGCGGCCGACGGCTATGCCCGCATCCTTGCCGCGGAGCCGGCGCAGCCCGACGCGCTGCACCTCTCCGGCGTGCTGTCGGCGCAGACCGGCAACCTCGCCACCGCCATCCGGTCGATCGGCCGGGCCATCCACGTCCGTCCGGCGGCGGCCTCTCCCTGGGGGCATCTGGGGGCTGCCCTGCGCGCGGCCGAATTGCCGGAGCGGGCGGAACGGACGCTGCGGCGCGCCCTGGCGCTCGACCCGGCCAATGGTGACGCGCTGGAGGCGCAGGGTGCCTCGCTGCATGCGCTGGCGCGCTATGCGGAGGCCCGGCGCTGGCTCGACCGGGCTGCCCGCTTGCGGCCCGGCCATGCGGAGACGCTGCTCAACCTCGGCACCGTGCTGCGCGACCTTCGCCGCTTCGACGAAGCGGATGCCTGTTTCGATGCCGTGCTGGCCCACACTCCCGCCCGTTCAGAGGCCCATCTCGCCCGCGCGGTGGGGCAGTTGGTGCGCGGCGACCTGCGCGCCGGCTGGGAGGGCTTCGAGCACCGCTGGCGTCGCTTCGCCGCTCCGCCCTGGGACGGCCGGCCGCCGAAAGCCGCCACCATCCTGCTGCACATGGACCAGGGGTTCGGCGACGCCATGCAGTTCGTCCGCTACGCTCCGCTGGTCGCGCAGATCGCTGCTCGCGAAGGCGGACGGGTGATCCTGGAGACGCACCTGCTGCTCTACCGCCTGTTCAACCGGGCTTTCGGCCAGTCGGTCCAGGTCCTGGTGCGGGGGGAGGAGCCGCCGCCGCACGACCTCCACTGCCCGCTGATGAGCCTGCCACGCGCCTTCGGGACCGATCTGGCGACCATCCCGGCCACCATCCCCTATCTTGCCCCGGATCCCGCCGACGTTTCCCGCTGGCGCGACCGGTTGGCGGAGCAGGACGGGGGCGGGGAAGGGAACGGCGACGGAAGTGGCGCAGCCGGCCTGCGCGTCGGGCTGGTCTGGGCCGGCAACCCGCGCCACCGCAACGACCGCAACCGCTCGATCCCGGTCGCGGCCCTGCGCCCGCTGCTGGCGGTTCCGGGGGTGCGCTTCGTCAGCCTGCAGACGGGCGACGCCCGCGCCGACCTGACCCGTCTTCCCGGCGAGGGGGTGCAGGACGCGGTGGAGCGGGTGCGCGACTTCGCCGACACCGCCGCCATCCTCGCCAACATCGACCTGCTGATCACGGTCGACACCGCCATGGTCCATCTGGCCGGGGCGATGGGCGTGCCGTGCTGGCTTCTGCTTCCCCATGTGCCGGACTGGCGCTGGCTGCTCGACCGCGCCGACAGCCCCTGGTACCCGTCGCTCCGGCTGTTCCGCCAGCCGCGGCCCGGCGACTGGACCACGGTGATCGGCACCGCTGCCGCCGTGCTGAAGGCGCAGGCGCTGCGCGCCGCCAGAGCAGCGCAACGATAGCGGCGGGCGGCAACTTCGGCGGGAGCTTTCTGCCCGCCCGCCCCCACCGGCACTAGGCGAAACTTTCCCACCTCCCGGCAATTTCTGGCGCCGCCGTGCCGATCACGCGGAGAACCAAGCAAATTCAATAAGTTATTCGGGAAGTTCCAGTTGGCACTCCGCTTGCTAGGTAGGGCGCAGAAGACCTTTGCCCTATTCTTTCGGAGACCCCGGCCATGAGCATCTTCGGTTCGATGACAACCGCCGTTCTCGGCCTGAATGCCCAGTCGAAGGCGCTCGGACATATCTCGGACAACATCGCGAACAGCTCGACCATCGGCTACAAGCGTGTCGATTCGGCGTTCGAGACGATGGTCCTGCAGTCCAGCCAGCGCCTGCACGAGCCGGGCGGGGTCACGGCGCAACCGGTCTTCATGAACAACATCCAGGGCAGCCTGACCCAGGTGCAGAGCCCGACCAACATCGCCATCCAGGGCCAGGGCTTCTTCAGCGTCACCAAGGTGGCGACCCAGGGGTCCAGCACGCTGGTGCAGACGCAGACGGGCACGGTGTCGTCATCGGCGGCCTTCTACACCCGCGCCGGCGACTTCGAATTGGACAAGAGCCGCTATCTGGTCAACAGCGCCGGCTACGCCCTGAACGGCTGGCTGGTCGATCCGGTGACGGGCGTCCTGCACAAGGACCAGGTGGCGCCGATCCAGGTGAACTCGCTGATCGACAAGCCGGTGGCGACCAGCACCATCGACCTGGCCGCCAACCTGCCGGCGACGCCGAAGCCGGGTGAAAAGGTCCCCGACAGCAGCATCCAGATCTTCGACAGCCAGGGCAACCCGCGCACCGTGAACTTCAAGTGGCGGCAGCAGGCGGACAGCAGCTGGCGCATGGTCCTGGACGCGCCGGGCTCCAACACCAAGCCGGTCGACGGCACCTTCACCGGCAACCCCGCCACCGTGTCCTTCGGCCAGAACATCGCCGGCCAGACGGCGGTCGCGCAGGTGAACGTCATCACCATCTCCGGCAACAACAGCAATGGACAGGACAACCTGCGCATCGGCGACACCTATTCGGTCAAGGTCAACGGCACCAATTACAGCCTGAAGATCACGGCCGACAACATCGGGTCGATCCGCACCTATTCGGGCCTGGCCGGCGCGCTGGCCAACCAGATCAACTCCGCATCCCCGGCGGCATCGGTGCTCGCCACCTCGTCGGGCCAGACGATCCGCGTGACCGCCCGCGATGCCGGCACGCCGTTCAAGCTGAACACGGAGGTGCAGTCCGGCACCCGAACCGACAACACCATCGTCGCCCAGACCTCGACGGCGGCGACGGCCAGTGCCGGCGAGATCGACAAGTTCCAGTTCCCGCAGACCCAGGTCGAGGTCGGCGACTCCTTCACCATCACCGTGAACGGCACGCCGATCAGCTACACGGTGACCGCCGCGACTTATCAGAGCTATTCGACGGTGAGCGACGTCGTGTCCCAGCTGGCCGGCAGGATCAACCAGCAGTTGGGGGCGACCGTAACCGCCTCGTCGGCCGGCAACATCCTGTCGATCCAGTCGAATACGGCCAACACCAACGTCACCTCCAGCGCGACCGCCACCAACTCGGCTCCCGCGGTGAACACGATGAGTTCGCTGCCGTCGGTCGCCAGCGTGGCCGGCGTGCGCCAGAGCCGCACCGTGACCCTGACCGGCACGCCCGGCGACATCGGCACGCAGTACACGCTGAGCATCAACGGCACGGCGGTGACCTACAGCACCACCGGCGAAGAAATGACGATGGAGGACATCACCGCGGCGCTGGCGAACAAGATCAACTCCAACACCTCGCTGCCGGTGACCGCCAGCGCGCAGGGCGGCGTCATCACCGTCACCGCCAAGACCGCGGCCTCGCCGAGCGGCCCCAATACGATAACCGGCAGCGGCACGGTGACGCTGAACGGGTCCACCGTTGATGTCGGCGACACTTACACCATCACGGCGAACGGCATCAGCTATCCGCTGACGATCACCAACGCCAACTACGGCATGTACAATACGCCGGACAAGGTAATGCAGTACTTCCGGTCGGTCGTTCCCGGCGCCTCAGGGACCGGCAACCAGCTGACCGCGCCCGGTGTGCCCGCTACAACAGGCTCCGTCTCCGACGCTCCCGCCGCCCAGTTCACCCTGGACCAGAGTGCGGTCGCCGGCCAGACGCCGGCCCATGTCGGCCTGACCTTCGGCAAGACGCCCGAGACGGTCGGCACGCTGACCAACATCTCCACCGCCCTGGTCGGCACCGGCACGGCGGTCAGCGCCGCCAACCAGTCCGCCGGCGCCGACGCCACCGTCACCTTCACGGTCGACTACGGCTTCGGCCCGCAGCAGGTCACGCTGAACCTCGGCAAGTACCAGAAGCCCGGCGGCCTGACCCAATATGCCGGCGAGGAGATCAACGTCACCCAGCTGGTCCAGAACGGCGCCCCGCGCGGACAGTTCAAGGACGTGGTTTTCGGCGACAACGGCACCGTGATGGTCAACTACGACAACGGGCGGTCGAAGATGGTCGCGAAGGTGCCGATCATCACCTTCAACAACCCGAACGCCCTGCAGCGCGAGTCCGGCGGCGTCTTCATCGAGAGCGAAGAGGCCGGCAAGCCGAACTTCAACGATCCGGAGACGAACGGCGCCGGTGCGGTGGTGGCGAACAGCGTGGAAAGCTCCAACGTCGACATCGCCGACGAGTTCACCAAGATGATCGTCACCCAGCGGAGCTATTCCGCCAACGCGAAGATCGTCACCACGTCGGACGAAATGCTGCAGGAAGTGCTGGGGCTGAAGCGCTAAGCCGCGGCCCTGACCTCCTGACTTCCTGATTGCCCGTTTCCCTGATCGCCTGAGGGGGCGGCGGCCATCCCGGCACCGCCCCGATCCGCGAAAGGTCTCCTGCCATGTCCCTCTTCGCAGCCTTGAACAGCGCCACGGCCGGGCTGCGCACGGTCCAGACCAGCGTCAAGCTGGTGTCGGACAACATCGCGCAGGCCAACGATCCGACCCGCACGCGCCACACCGCCCAGCAGTCGGTGGACGCCAGCGGCCAGGTCATCAGCACGACCTATCGCCGGGAAGTCGACAAGGCCCTGATGGCGCAGGTGATGGATCTGACCGCGCGCGACGGCGGGTCTCAGGCGACGGCGACCTACATGCAGCAGCTGGGCGACCTGATGCGGACGACGAACGGCACGCCCCTGCTGAACGACTATGCCGGCAAGTTCCAGGCGGCGGTGAAGACGCTCGCCACCTCGCCGGAGGACGAGACCGCGCAGTACCAGCTGGTCCAGGCCGCCGACAATTTCTCGCGCGAGATCCGCCGCGTCTCCGAAGGCGTGGAGCAGCTCGACCGCGACATGAAGACGGACATCACCAAGTCGGTCGACAAGGCCAACGAGCTGCTGAAGCAGATCAACGCGATCAACAACGACACGGTGTCGCTGCAGGGCCAGGGGTCGGCCGCCAACGCCGTCGCCGACAAGCGCGACGGCCTGATCCGCGAGCTGAGCACCTACATGCCCGTGCGCACCGTGGAGCGGCCGGACGGCCGTCTGGCGATCTTCACCCCGTCGGGTCTGGCGCTGGTCGATGCCCAGCCGGCAAATCTTTCCTATGACGGCGGCAACATCAACCTACAGGTCGGCAATCAAGTCACCTCGATCAACAACCACCTGACCGCCGGCAAGCTGGGCTCGCTGATCCAGATGCGCAAGGACGGCTCGACGACCGAACCGCCGACGCCGGCCAGCGGCGACCCGACGGCGGAAATCGTCCGCAAGCTGCGCTCCCAGTTGGACGAATATGCCCAGGCCTTCACCGGCCCGACCAAGCCCGGAGAGCCGACCAGCTTCGCCGACGCCTACGACGAGTCCGCCCCGGCCGCCGACGGCGAGCAGATCAACCAGTTCTTCACCGGAAACGACCGTTTCACCATCGCCGTGAACGCCAAACTCGTGGACAACACCGCGAAGATCAAGCGGGCCGCCATCGACGGCATGGTCACGGCCATCAACGCGTCCGGCCGCAATTTCAGCGCCGACGGCCTGCAGTTGAAGGACACCAGCTACAGCGCCATGGGCAGCGCCATCACCGGCACCTGGATGGCCGCAGCCAAGTCCGCCAACACCGCCAGCGAGTCCAACAAGGCATCGGTGCAGCTGCTGTCCGAACGCTACCAGTCCCAGACCGGCGTCAACATCGACGAGGAAATCGCCCAGCTGCAGCAGCTCCAGACCTCCTACCAGGCTTCGGCACGGGTCATGCAAGTGGCCAATGCAATGTTTGATGCGCTGGAGGCGGTGGTCCGATGAGCTCGATAACGGGAGTCAGCAGCTACTCGAAATATCTGAGTCTTGTCCGGAACCTGTCCGGCGGCCAGAACGACATCAACCGGCTGTCCGAACAGCTGACCACGGGCAAGAAGTCGGTCGATCTCAACGCCTATGGGCCGGAGGTGCAGAAGCTCCTGGACCTGCGGGCGGAGATGGCGACGAAGGACAACTACATCCAGAGCATCAACACCGCGGCCCCGCGCGTCAAGGCGACGGACAAGGTGCTGACCTCCCTGGAATCGATCGTGTCGAGTTGGACCTCCGGCACGACCTTTCCCTTCCAGCCCGGCTCCGCCAGCGTCTCCTCGGCGATCAACACCAATCCCGAGGGGATGAAGGTGGCGATCGATCCCGCCAAGTCGAAGCTGACGGTGGGCGCCAAATACACGGTCACCGCCGTGCCCTCGCAGCAGGGCGGCAACGGCACCTTCGACGTGACGGTGACGGACGGGCTCGGCGGCAAGACCACCCGCGCCATCAACCTGGGCACCACCCCGCCCAACGACGGCAAGGGCTACAACTTCAACATATCCGGCGGCCCCGGCGAGGGCGCCATGCTGAACCTCAGCTTCGACACGCTGAAGGCGGCGTCCAGCAGCAGCTTCAACGTCTCCTTCCCCCAGGCCGATCAGGTGAAGGACCGCGCCGAGGGCGCGATGCGCGACATCCAGGCGCTGCTGAACCAGCGCTTCGGCGACCGCTATCTGTTCGCCGGTTCGCGCTATGGTACGGAACCGGTCACCGACCTGCTGGCGACCAAGCAGACCAGCAAGATCACGCTGAACGGCGCCGTGGTGAACACCGACGATTACTTCGAGGTGACCATCAACGGCCAGACCTTCAGCCATCAGGTCGCGTTGGGGGACCCGAAAACCTTGACCGCCGTCGCCAAGGCCTTGGCCGACAACATCAACACCACCGCTTCCCCGCCTCTCCCGATCACGGTGTCGAACTCCAACGGCATCATCACGCTGGTCGGCCAGGATCCGGGCCAGAAGTTCGACCTGTCGGCGCGCGTCGTGAACTCCGCCACGGTGGAGAACAGCGTCGATACGCCCTCGACCACCCAGGCGCCGACGGCGGCCCTGCCGCAGATCGACCGCTTCACCCTGAACGGCGCCGCGGTCGACATCGGCGACACCTTCGAGTTCACGGTTGCGGTCGGCGATCCCGACGATCCGTACAACCAGAACTACTACACCCGGAACCCGACCGCGCCGCACGACCTGCCGCCCTACCAGGCCTACACCGTGCGCTACACCGTCAGCGACACCGATTACGCCGCCGGCGTCAACAACGTCGGACAGGTCGCCGACAAGCTGCGCCAGCAGTTCGCCACGCTGAACCCCGCACCTCCGGTGACCATCGACGCGGTGGGCAACGGGCCCGGCATCGCGCTGACCAGCACGGGTTTCGCCGATCCCACCAATCACCCCAACCGCACGTCGCTGTTCTCCACCTCGGCCAAGGTGACGAACGGATCGCTGGAGAACACCATCACGGTGGGAACCCTGCCGCCGGAGCAGGACAGCCTGATCAATGTTCCCTACGCCGAGCCGCCCGACCTGCCCTTCTACGACGCCGAATATCTGACCAAGGGCAAGAATGCCGAGGCGTACCGCAAGTCCCAGGTGACCATCGACGACAACCTGAACGTCACCTACGGCGTCAGCGCCGACGACAAGGCGTTCCAGACGCTGGTCAAGGCGATGCAGCTGGTGCGCACGGCGGCGGCCAATCCCGGAAAATGGACCGAATACAGCACCCAGGCGCGCGAGATGCTGACCCAGGCCACCGATCAGATCAGGTCGATCCACGCCAAGGTCGCCTCCGACGGCGCGACGCTGGAGACCATCAAGGACTCGCACACGGAGTCCGTCGCCACCCTGACCGAGCGCATCGCCAAGATCGAGGGCATCGACCAGAACGAGGTCGCCGCAAGGCTGAGCAGCGCGATGAACGTGCAGCAGGCGACCTATGCCGTCGCCGGCCAGACGCAGAAGCTGTCGCTGCTGAACTATCTCGCCTGACGAAAAAGGGCGGCCGACCCGGCCGCCCCCTGTTTCCTCAGACCTCCGGAACCGTCACTTCGAACGGCCGGCCGACTGGGTGAAGTTGTCGTAGGGCAGCTCCGCCACGCGGAACCACAGCTGCACCTCGTCCAGGAACGGCTTCCAGCTGTCGTAGACCGCCTTGAAGTCCGGGTTGGTCTTGGCGATGTCGTCGTACAGCTCGTAGGCGATCTTGTGGGCGGCCTCCATCAGGTCGCGCGGATAGGGGCGCAGCAGGGCGCCCTTGGCGACCAGACGCTTCAGCGCCCGGGCATTCTCCGCGTCGTAACGGGCGGTCATCGCGCTGTTCGCCTCGGCGCAGGCGGCGGTCAGGATCGCCTGATAGGACTTGGGCAGCGCCTCCCATTCCTTCTGGTTGATGTAGAGCGAGACCTGCGGCCCGCCTTCCCACCAGCCCGGATAATAGTAGTACTTGGCGACCTGGACGAAGCCCAGCTTCTCGTCGTCATAGGGGCCGACGAACTCGACGGCGTCGATGGTGCCCTTTTCCAGCGCCGGGTAGATGTCGCTGCCGGCGATCTGGGTCGGGGCGGCGCCCAGCTTGGCCATGATCTGGCCGGTGATGCCGGCGATGCGGATCTTGAGGCCGTTGAAGTCGGCCAGCGACTTGATTTCCTTGCGGTACCAGCCGCCCATCTGGGCACCGGTGTTGCCGGCCGGGAACTGCACGATGCCGTGCTTGGCGAAGAAGCTGCGCATCACTTCCTGGCCGCCGCCATACTGGTACCAGGCGTTCTGCTGGCGGGCGTTCGGACCGAAGGGAATCGCGGTGTCGAAGGCGAAGGTCGGATCCTTGCCGACATAGTAATAGCCGCAGGTGTGGCCGCACTGGACGGTGCCGTTCTGCACGGCGTCCAGCACCTGCAGGCCGGGCACGATCTCACCGGCGGCGTGCACGCGGATCTGGAACTTGCCGTCGGTCGCCTCCGACACGCGCTTGGCGATCATCTCGGACGTGCCGACGAGGATGTCGGTGCTCTTCGGGAAGCTCGACGCCAGACGCCATTGGATGGTCGGCTGGCTCTGCGCGATGGCCGGGGCCGCGAGGGTCGAGGCGGCGACGGTCGAAACGGCACCGACACCGGCCTTGGTGAGAAACGCTCTTCTTTCCACTCCCGCTACTCCGCAAGATTATTGCTGTCGCTGACGATTTCCATGACCCGCGGTGAATCAGGGAATTACAGCGGCTTAGGCGAGAGTGTAACAAATCATCCGAAGCGGCGCCCTGCATCGCATAAATGTGCATGCCTGCCTTTCGAGGGTGTCGGCGACACCCCCGAACAGCGTATGCGGCCAAGTGAGGACGGCAGGTTCAGGACGGCAGCCGCAGGCGCCCCAGGTAGACCGACAGCGGCGGCATCACCAGCGTCCGGCCGTCGGCCGTCGGTTCCGGCGGCAGGGCCCCCGGCGCGCGCGGCACCGGCAGGGCTTCCGGCTCGCCGCGCCCGCGCAGCGCGAATTCGGCCGGGCGGTCGGCCATGTTGAAGACGGCGAGCAGACGCTCCTCCCCGAAGACGCGCTCGAAGGACAGCACGTCGCCATGCTCCTCCACCGCCGCCACCGTGCCGGTGCGCAGCGCCTCCAGGTCACGGCGCAGGGAGAGCGCGGCACGCCACACCGCCAATCGGCTGCCGGCGGTCCGTTCCTGCCGGTCGACCGCCAGATCCAGATGGGCGTCCGGCACCGGCAGCCAGGGTTCGCCGATGGTGAAGGCGGCGTTGGGCTCGTCGGCGCGCCAGGGCATCGGGGTGCGGCTGCCGTCGCGTCCCTGGAAATCGGGCCAGTAGGTGATCCCGAAGGGATCGCGCAACTGATGCTGTTCGAGCACCGCGTTGGGCAGCCCCAGCTCCTCCCCCTGGTAGAGGCAGACCGTGCCGGGCAGCGATGCCGCCAGCATCGCCAGCAGGGCGTTGAAGGATTGCGGGTCGGCGCCGGCCGGCAGCCATCGGCTGGCGGCACGCTCCACATCGTGGTTGGACAGGCTCCAGCAGATCGCCTCCGGCCGCGGCACCGCGGTCAGGGCCTGGGCGAAGCCCTTGGCGCTGAAGGGCTGCTTGGCCAGCGACAGGCTGTAGGCGGCGTGAAGCCCCTGCGGCGAGCAGTAGGCCGCGATGCGCTGGCCGGCGCCGGGCTGACTCGACAGTTCGCCCAGCAGGACCCGGTTGGGGTAGCGCTCCACCGTCTCGCGCAGGCGGGCCAGGATGCCGCCGATGGCGGGGTGCATCATGTCGTAGACATGCTGCTGCAGGGCGAAGGGCTTCAGCGGCGGTTGCGGCTCGCGCCAGAGCGCGGCGGGGTTGGAGCGAAGCTGCGGGTCGTGGGCGAAAAAATCCACGGCATCGATGCGAAAGCCGTCGACGCCGCGCTCCATCCAGAATTCCGCCGTCTCGCACAGGGCGTCCATCACCGCGGGATGGTGCAGGTTCAGCGCCGGCTGGCTCGACAGGAAATGGTGCAGGTAATATTGCCGGCGCCGCGGCTCCCAGGTCCAGGCCGCGCCGCCGAACACCGACAGCCAGTTATTGGGCGCCGTCCCGTCGGGCTTGGCGTCGGCCCAGACATACCAGTCGGCCATTTCCCCATCGCGCGACCGCCGGCTGTCCACGAACCAGGTATGGGCGTTGGAGGTGTGGCCGCAGACCAGATCGACCAGCACTTTCAGGCCCAGCCCATGGGCGCGCTCGATCAGCCGGTCGAAGACGGCCAGATTGCCCATGCGGGGATCGACCGCCCGGTGGTCGGCGACGTCATAGCCGAAGTCGGTGCGCGGCGACGGGTAGAAAGGGCTGATCCACACCCCGTCCACCCCCAGCGACGCCACATGGTCCAGCCCCTCGATCACGCCGTCGAGGTCGCCCCAGCCGTCGCCGCCGCGGTCGCGGAAGCTGAGCGGATAGATCTGGTACAGCGCCGCCCCGTTCAGCCAGGAGATGTTCGGGCCGGACGACTGGGACAGGGTGATGGTGGTGGTCAAGGCAGCAGGCTCCGCGCCGGGGTTGGCGATCCCGGCGTAGCGCTGCCGGTTCACCACCCAAGCTTCCCCCGCCATGGCTAACGAAAGGTTAGCGGCCGATCGTGATCACAGGCCCTCCCCTTTCGTACAGCTCGGCCGGATGGACAGGATCTTGCGGCCGGGTACGTGCAGGCTTGGCCGCTCCGCCACGCTGCGGCTATACCAGCGCTCACCAAGGGGGAGCGGGAATGCAGCGCGGCAGAGGGACGGCGACAGTGACGGCCGAGTCGGAGCGGCGGCTCGGCCGCTTCCGGCTGCGCGAGCTGATCGGCCGGGTCGGCGAGGCCCGGCTGCACCGCGCGCTGGATGCGAACGGGCAGGCGTTGGCGCTGTGGACCATCCCGCTGGCACGGCTGTGTGCCGATGCCGCGTCGCTGGAGCGGTTCCGCCGCACCGCCGCCGCCACGGCCCAGCTGTCCCATCCCGCCATTCCCGCCGTCCTGGCCTCGGGCGAGCATGCCGGCACCGCCTTCGTCGCCACTAGGCTGGTCGAAGGGCGGACGCTGGCCGACCGGCTGGCCGACGGCGCCTTGAGCTTGGACGAAAGCGTCGCGACGCTGGACCGCGTGCTGGGCGCGTTGGACGCCGCGCACCGGGCCGGAATCGTCCATGGCGCGCTGGAGGCGGAGGCCATCCGCCACAGCGGTAGCTCCGCCATGGTCACCGGGTTCGGACGGACGGCGCTGACCGCGGCTCTGGCAAACCGGAGCCACGATCTTGCCGCCGCCGGCCGGTTGATCGAGCGGCTGCTGTCCGGCCATGACGACCACCCGGCGGTCGCGTCGCTGCTGGAGCAGGTGCGGGAGCGCGGCGCCGCCGCCTTCCCGGATGCCGCATCGCTTCGGCGTGCCGTCGCCGGCCTGACCGGCACGCCCCTTCCCGCTTCCGTGGCGACGCCGAAACGCGCACGCCGCTGGCCGCTGTGGCTCGGCGGGATGACGCTGGCGGGTGGGTTGGCGGCTGGCGCGGTGCTGATGAACCGGCCGGTGCCGACCCTGACCACCCCCCTTTCCTCGCCGCCCGCGACCGCGACAACCGCTCCCGTCACTGCTCTGGCCACTGCTCCGGCTGCAGCGACCTTGCCTCCCCCGGAGCCCGCTCCCGCACCCGAAGTGCCGGTTGCGCCGCGACGACCTCCGGTGGCGGCGGTGGCGCAAGCGTTGCGGGGGATACCTTGCGCGCTGGTGACGGTGGAGGAAGCCGGCGGACGGCTGCTCGTTTCAGGGACGGCAATGGGGGCACAGGCGGAGACTGCAGTGCGCGAGGCGGTGGAAGCGGCGGCAGGCGGCTGGGAGCATGGCTTCGACCTCGCCGCCGCCGATGCGCGGTTCTGCGGGCCGCTTGCCAGCGTCGCCGCGGCGCTGGACGCCAACCGGGGATTGGCGGAACCGCTGACGGCCAGATTGGCAACAGCGGAGGCGGCATCGGCGGAGGGAATCGGACCGCAGCTCAGCTCCGGCGATGCGCTGATTCTGGAGATCAGGGCCCCGGCACGGCCGGTGCGGATACAGGCCGATTACTTTACGGTCGACGGCACCGTCATCCATCTGCTGCCCAACCCTTCGGACAGCGGCACGGCACTGGCGGCGGGGGCATCGCGGCGGCTGGGCGACCGGGCGGATGGCGGGCGTTACTGGACCATCGGCCCGCCCTATGGCAGCGAACTGCTGCTGACCATTGCCACGGCGGAGCCCCTGTTCCTAACCCCGCGGCCGGAGCAGGAAGCGGCGGCCGACTATCTGGCCGCCCTGGTGGAGGCGCTGGCGACCTTGCCGGACGACGCGCCGGCTACGCTCGCTGTCGCCCGCTTCATCACCACCGGACCGTGACCCCCGCCCGTTCCCGTCAGGCGTTGGCGGTGAAGCGCCCGACCACCACCGTCACATTGTCCTGCCCGCCGGCCGTGTTGGCGGCATCGACCAGGGCGGCGGCGGCGCGGGCCGGGTCGCGCTCCTCCGTCAGGATGCGGGCGATGGCGCCGTCCGTGACCATGCCGTTCAAGCCGTCGGAACAGATCATGACGACATCGTCGGGGAGCAGCGTGTGGACGGCGACCTCCGGTTCCACCTCCTCGCCGGTGCCGAGCGCACGGACGATGATGTTCCGCTGCGGCGGCGTTCCCCGTCCGCCGTTGTCGAGCCAGATCTGGTACAGGCTGTGGTCGCGGGTCAGCGTGCGCAGGTCCCCGTCGCGCAGGCGGTAGACCCGGCTGTCGCCGGCATGGAAGGTCACCATCTGGGCCGTGCCCGGAACCCGCCAGAGGCCGGCGACCGTCGTGCCCATGCCGCGCCCCTGGGCGAATCCGCGAGCGACGTTCAGGTCGTGGATCGACCGGTTGGCCATCTGCACGGCCGACCGCGCCACCGACAGCGCATGGCCCACCGCCGGTTCCGTCGCCGCCGGGTCGGTCTGGGTCCGGTCGATGTCGTCGCGGTCGACCACGGTGATCGGCTCCGACGGCGCATGATCCTTCAGGAGGCCGGAAATCACCTCCACCGCCTTGCGGCTGGCGATGTCGCCGCCGGCGTGGCCGCCCATCCCGTCGCAGACGATCGCGAATTCACCGATCGCATCGACGTGGAAGTCGTCCTCGTTGCGGGACCGGGTACGCCCGACGTCGGTCAGCCCGGCGGCGGTCAGGACAAAGGCGGTGTTGGGCATGCAGGCGGCGGCTCCCGTCTCGCGAACGTCTGGATCCATGGAGGCTGGACCGATTTTCTTGGACCGGCTCCATCGGGACCGGAGCCTCGGCCTTTCGCCCGATAATGGCGCAAGCATTTGAAAAGATACAGCGGGGATTGCCGGCAGCGGACGATTGCGCCGGGAGATAGTTCGCGTACGGAATCCATGCCGCCGAACGGCCGATTGGCCTGTCTTGCCCATCTGTTCTTGGAAACCGGATGTGGTACTGTTGGTCCAGACACCGTCATACGGAGGATGGCCCGCCATGGTCGGCAACATCGGCATCGCGCTCAGCGGCCTGACCGCGCAGACGCGCCGTCTGGACGCGTCCGCCTCCAACGTCGCCAACGTCCGCTCCACCGGCGCCGTCCCGGTGGCAGGCGGCGCGGTGGCAGGCGGGACACCCGGAGATCAGCGGGCGCCCTATCAGCCGCTGGCGGTGGCCCAGGCCGATGCCAACCCCGGCACGCGGGCGACCTTCACGCCGATCACTCCGGCCTATCTGCAGGAATACGCGCCGGACGACAGCGCCGCCAATGCCGATGGCATGGTCGCCGCACCGAACGTCGATCTGACGAAGGAGCGCGTCAATCAGATCGCGGCCAACCGGGCCTATGGCGCCAACATCGCCGTGGTCCGAACCCAGGACGAGATGCTGACGTCGCTGCTGAACTCGAAAGCCTGAGGACCGGAAGCGGCCGGTTCCGACCGTATCGGTCAGACGCTGATGTTCAGGTTCTGCCCGCGCGTCGGCGTAACGTTGCCGCCGCCGCTGCCGCCCTCCACGAGGGCCGCGACCGTCGCCTGCTGCTGCTCGGCATTCCGGTTCAGCGCCTTGACGCCGAAATCCATCTGGCCCTGCACCTGCTTCAAGGCGATTGCCGCACCGGCGGTCGAGGAGGCGATGTCCATGCCCATGACGGAACCCTTGGGAGAGGAAGCTCTCAGATCACCACATTGACCCGCGCGGCGGACGTGCCGGCGGAAACAGCGGTGCTCGTCGCCGACTGTGACACAGACGCCGCCGCGGCGGAAGCATCAACGCCGCCCGCCGAACCGGCAGCACCGCTGAGCCATCGGCCGCTGCCGATCGAGTTGCCGGCGTTTCCAGGGCCGGAAGCCGCTGACCCGGCCGCCGAACCGCGACCGTAGGCCGCGGACGCCATGCCCTCGGCCCGGCCACTCTCCGCGCCACCGCCCTGCGATCCGCCACCCTGAGCCCCGCCGACCGTCAGTTTCAGCAGGGCGGCGCGTTCCGCGTTCTTTTCCTGCTGCTGGGCTTCCTTGTACTGCTTCAAGGCCGCCTCGGTGGGGATCTGCGAGACGGTCTTTCCGTTCGCCGGATCGCGGTACAGCATCACCAGCCGCGAGGCATCGGTATCGTAGCTGAAGGCGATGGTCGGGAAACGGTTGACGAGAGGCTCCGCCTCACGCGCCTCGGCGGTCGGACCGGAGGTGGTGGCCGGAATCCGGGCGCCTGCCCCACCATCGACGGCATCGCTGCCGCGGGGCGTCATGAAAGCGAACGGCCGTGAGACCGTCGATGTGGCGGATGCCACGTTCATGACCGGCTTACCCGAATCTGTGATAATCGGACATTAAATTACCGTAATCCCGGCACGCCGTAAAGGCTTTCTTTACTCTTATTTGAGTTTGCGAAACCAACCCATATGGCGAAAGGGGAATACTCAATACGGGAGTATTCGTGCCGGAATGCGGAGCTGCCGTTGCGCGGACTTGCGGCCATGCCCTCGGGCATCCTAAAGGGTTGGCCCATGGCCACGATCCTCGAAGCCCTGACTCTCGCGCTCGATCTGCACCTCGCCGGCCGCTTCGGCGAAGCGCAGGAACTGTATACCCGCATCCTCGACGCCGAGCCGGAACAGCCCGACGCGCTGCATTACCTGGGCGTCCTGGCCGGGCAGATCGGCCATGGCGACTTCGGCCTGACCCTGATCGACAAGGCCATCGTCCTGCGGCCGGAGGCGGCCGATATGCGCGCAAACCGGGCGAACCTGCTGCGCGGCCTGAACCGGCTGGACGAGGCGGAGGCCGGCTATCGACGCGCGCTGGCCCTGCGCCCTGACTTCGCGGAGGCCTGGACCGACCGCGCCTTCGCCTGCCACGGCGGCGACGCCGCTGCCGTCGATGTCGCGGCGGACCTGCTGGAACGCGCCCTGCGGATCGAGCCGTCGCTGGAGCCGGCACGCGAGAAGCTCGTCGCCCTGCTGCACGCGCGCGGACGGCTGCGGCTGGAGACCGGGCAGGTGACGCCGGCCCTGGTCGATCTGATCCGCGCGGCATCCCTGGAACCACAGGACGCCGACATCGCCTTCCTGCTGGGCAATGCCCTGTTTGCTGCGGGGCTTCGGGCGGATTCGGTGATCGCCTTCCGCAACGCCCTGGCGCTGGTGCCCGACTTCCTGTCTGCGGCGCTGAATCTGGGCATCGCGCTGGCCGCCACCAACCGCGCCGACGCAGCCCTCGCGCCGTTGCGGCACGCCGTCCGCATCGATCCGACCCATCCCGCCGCACGCGATACGCTGGCCCTGGCGCTGCGGTCGCTCGGACGCGCCGCGGAGGCCGACGTCCTGACGGCGCCCGCCGCGGAGCCCGCACCGGTGCGCAAGCCGGCCGGCAGGCGGCCATCCCCCCGCCGGCCCCGCAAGACCTAGCCGGCAGGCCGTACGGCCAGAACCACCAGCCCCATCACCGGCTCCCCGCTTTCGAAGCGCAGCCGCTCATGGTCGCAGCGCCGCAGTTCCAGCCCCGCTCCCGCCAGCGCGCCGCGCACATAGGCTCTAGCATGGGCATAGCGCCCGTGGGTGGCGACGCGGTGCGGACGGCCGTCGTCCGCAGCCAGTTCCTCGACCGTGAAGGCCAGCCGGCCGCCGGGGCGCAACGCCGCGCGCGCCGCCGCGAATGCCTCGTCCAGCACACCGAAATAGCAGAACACGTCGGCGGCCATCACGAGGTCGAAGGCCCCCGGCGCGCCGGCAAGAAAGCCGACCAGTTCCGCCGCGTGCAGCTCGTCGTAGAGGCCGCGGGCGCGGGCGCGCTCCAGCATGCCGTCCGACAGGTCGACACCCACCAGACGCCGGGCGCGTGGCCGCAGCCGGGCCGCGCACAGCCCGGTGCCGCAGCCGGCATCCAGCACGTCCAGGCTGCCGTCCGCCCTTTCGCCCGCCAGCAGCTCGGCCAGCAGGGCGGGCGCGCGGTAGTCCAGCTCCGCCAGCTTGCGGTCGAACTCCTCCGCGAACAGGTCGAAGGTCTGGCGCACATAGTCGTCGGGCGCCCGCTGGTCGGCCTCCTCGCCGGCGATGGCGGCGCCGATATGGCGGGCCAGCGGATTGCCGGGGTGGTCGCGCCGCCAGCGCCGGGCAAGCTCCGCCGCCTCCTCCGTGCCGCCCTGTTCGTGCAGCAGGTAGAGCACGGCGCCGAAATTGTCGTGGGCGTCGGCCCAGTCCGGCCGCAGCGACAGCGCCCGCCGGTAGCACGCCGCCGCCTCGCCGAAGCGGTCGAGGTCGCGCCACAGGTTGCCGCGGTTGTTCCACGCCTCCGCATGGTCCGGCCGCAGGGCCAGCGCACAGCGGAACGCGTCCTCCGCCTCCACCCGCCGTTCGGCCTGCCGCAGGACGGAGCCGAGGTTGTAGTGCGCCATCCCCTCGTCCAGGCCATGCGCGATGGCGGCGCGATAGGCGGCGGCGGCCTCGTCCAGCCGGCCCAGCGCGCGCAGGGCGTTGCCATGGTTGTTGTGGGTTCCCGCCAGCGTCGGATCGGCGGCCAGCGCGCGGGCGTAGAGCGGCTCCGCCCCCGCCGGATCGCCGGCGGCGGCCAGCGCATCGGCCTGCCGGCTGAGCCGGACGGCCGGCGGCAGTGCGCCCGCCCGCAAACCCGTCCTCCGACCACCGCGCAAGGACAAGCGTGACCCGGCCATTGCGTCTACTCCCGCCTTAAAACGTTGTGGATATCAATGGCATCTTTACCGTGATCCACCGATGATGGCACTCCCTTTGAGGGAACGGGCATCTGGGATGGGGCGGAACCGTGGCGAAGGACAGCAACAGGCTTGCGCAGGCAGTCGCACACCATCAGGCCGGGCGCCTTGCCGAGGCGGAGCACGGCTACCGCGCGGTGCTCTCCGCCGACCCGCAACATCCCGATGCGCTGCACCTGCTGGGCGTGCTGTCCCTGCAATCCGGCCGCGCGGCCGAGGCGGTCGAGCTGATCGGCAAGGCGCTGCAACGCTCCAGGGGGGTTCCCGACTACTGGGACAATCTGGGCAGCGCGCTGATCGCATGCGGGCGTGCGGCCGACGCAGCCCAGGCCCACCGCACCGCCGCTACGCTCGACCCCGGCGGAGCACAGCGGCGGCACAATCTGGGCAATGCCCTGGCCGCCCTGGGCCGCCACGGGGAGGCGGAGCGGGCCTTCATGCTGGCGCTGGCGCTGAAGCCGGACTATGCCAAGGCCTGGTACAATCTCGGCAACGGCCGCGCTGCGGGGCTGCGCCATGCCGACGCCGCCGTCGCGCTGGATCGGGCGGTCCGGCTTTCGCCCGGCATGGCGGAGGCACACAGCAATCTGGGCGACGCGCTGGCGATGATCGGCCGGCTGGACGAAGCGGTCGCGCAGTACCGACTGGTGACGCAATCCAGGCCCGACTACGCCACCGGGCACTACAATCTGGGCGCCGTCCTGCAGCAGAAGGGCGCCTATGAAAGTGCGGAAATCGCCTATCGGCAGGCGCTGAAGCGCAACCCGCGCCACAGCGCCGCGCTGAACAATCTGGGCAGCGTTTTGAAGCGGCTGGGCCGCCCCGATCAGGCGGAGCTGTGCCATCGGCAGGCATTGGACCTGCACCCCGACTTCGTCGAGGCGCGCTACAATCTCGGCAACGCTCTGCAGGCGCAGGGGCGCTACGAGGAGGCGGCAGCCTGCTTCGAGGACGCGCTGGCGCAGCAGCCGAATCTCGCCACCGCCACCTACAATCTGTCGCTGCTCGCCCTTCTGCATGGCGACCTGCCGCGCGGCTGGACCGGGTACGAGCGGCGCTTCGCCGCCGGGGAGGTGATGCCGAACCGCCGGATCGCCGCTCCGCGCTGGGGAGGCGAGCTGCTGCGTGGCAAGCGCCTGCTGATCTGGCGGGAACAGGGCGTGGGCGACGAGATCCTGTTCGCCTCCTGCTATCCCGACGTCATCGCCTGGGCGGGCGGACCGGTCACCATCGAATGCGACCCGCGCCTGCTGCCGCTGTTCCGCCGCTCCTTCCCCGGCGCCACCGTCCGGGCGGAAAGCTGCACCGGTGACGCTTTCGGCGCCATCCCGCAGGAAACCATCGAGCCGCCCGACTGTCATCTACAGGTCCCGGCCGGCGACCTGCCGCACCGGCTGCGCGAAAGCCTGTCCGCCTTCGAACCGCAGGGTCCCTGGCTGACGCCGGACCCCGCGCTGGTGGAAGGCTGGCGAGAGCGGCTGGCGGCGCTGGGCACGGGGCTGAAGGTCGGCATCGGCTGGCGCAGCCAGCTGATGACGGCGGACCGCAAGGCGTCCTACGTGATGCTGGAGCATTGGGGACCGGTGTTCGCGGTGCCGGGCGTGGTGTTCGTCAACCTGCAGTATGGCGACTGCGAAGCCGAGCTTGTGGCGGCGGAACAGCGCTTCGGCGTGCGCATCCATCGTTGGTCCGACCTGAACCTCAAGGACGACTTCGACGGGGCGGCGGCGCTGACGGCGAACCTCGATCTGGTGATCTCTCCCGCCATGTCGGCGGGAGAACTGGCGGGCGCCCTGGGCGTTCCGGTCTGGCGCTTCGGCCGTCGCGAATGGACCCAGCTCGGCACTGGCGTCCGCCCCTGGTTCCCCGCCATGCGCCTGTTCCAGCCCAACGCAGGTGAGGAGTTGGAGGCAACGATGCAGGCCATCGCCAAAGCCCTCCGCGCCGCGTTGCCGGAGGGCGCCTTTCCGCAGCCCACGCAGTCGTCCCCCCCGCCCGCACCGCCTGCCGTCCAGTCTCCGCCGGCCGGCTTCGACGCCCTGCTGAACGACGCCGTGGCCCTGCACCGCGCCGGACATGCGGCGGAGGCGGAGGCCGCCTACCGCACCGCCATCGCCGCCGACCCCGCGCGCGCCAACCCCGGCCATGCCGATGCACTCCATCTGCTGGGACTTCTTCTGCACCAAACGGGACGAAGCGCCGACGCCCTGACCCTGATTTCCGAAGCGTTGCGCCTCGATCCCGTCTTCCCCCATGCCTGGAACCATCTGGGCCTGATCCACGAGGCCGAAAAGCGGCATGCCGAATCCTCCCGCGCCTTCGCCCGCGCGCTGGCGCTGCACCCTGCCTTCCCCGAAGCCCTGACCCATCTGGGTCTGGTTCATCAAATCGGCGGGCGGGTGGCGGAGGCCATGCGGCTGCACCGCCGCTCCATCGCGCTCCAGCCCGAGAATTCGCCTGCTTTCTCCAATCTCGGACATGCCTGCGAGTTGGAAGGACGGAGCGGCGAGGCGATCGCTCTTTACCGGCGCGCACTGGCTCTCCAGCCGGACTCCGCCGATGCACACAACAACCTTGCCACCATGGCAATGTACGCAGGGCAACAGGAGGAGACGAGGCACCATCTGCAATACGCCTTGCGGATCGACCCTGGATTCGCGCTCGCCGCCTGGAATCTCGGGCTGATCGACCTGACCGGCGGCAGCCTCGCCCGTGGCTGGGACGGCTATGCCCGCCGCTTCTCCGCCCGGCAATTGCAGCGCGCCCGCAGGATCGACCGTCCGGTGTGGAATGGGGAGGGCTTGCACGGACGCCGGTTGCTGGTCTGGTCGGAACAGGGGGTGGGCGACGAGATCCTGTTCGCCTCCTGCTTCGACGCGCTGCAAGGGCTGGACGGGCCGGTGACGGTCGAATGCGACCGGCGGCTGGTCAGCCTATTCGCCCGCTCATTCCCCGGAGTCTCGGTGCGGGCGGAAACCACCGACACCGCCGGACGGGAGACGGTTGACCCACCCGATTGCAACCTGCAGATGCCGGCCGGCAGCCTGCCCGCCCTGATCCGCGACCGGCTGGACCGCTTCCCGCCCCGCCCCGCCTATCTGCGCCCCGATCCGGAACGCGTCGCGCTATGGCGGGACCGGGTCGCCCACCTGCCCGGCCTGAGGGTGGGGCTGGCCTGGCGCAGCCAGATCGTCACGGCACAGCGCGCCGCCGCCTACACGGGTCTGGCCGACTGGCTGCCTCTGCTGGACCTGCCCGGTGTCAGCGTCGTCACGCTGCAATATGGCGACTGCGCTGCCGAGCTGGCGCGGGTGGAAACGGCGACGCGCCGGCTGCATCGCTGGGACGACCTGAACCTGAGGGATGATTTCGAAGGGGTGTCCGCCCTCATCGCCAATATGGATCTGGTGATCGCACCGGCGACCGCGGTGGGCGAACTGGCCGGGGCACTGGGCGTTCCGGTCTGGCGGCTGGGCACCCGCGACTGGACTCAACTGGGCGCCGGCGTGCGGCCCTGGTACCCGTCGATGCGGCTGGTCCAGCCCGTTCCGGGCGAAGGGTTGGCTGCCGCAGCCGTGCAGGCGGTGCGCGCGCTGGCCGCGCTGGCACCGGCCTGATGCCCGCCATCGGCACGCTGCTGGCGCAGGCCTTCGACCACCACCAGACCGGCGGCTTCGAGGAGGCCGAAGCGCTTTACCGCCATGTTCTGGAGAGCGATCCGGCCAACACGGAAGCACTGCACCGCTACGGACTTCTGATTGCCCAGCTCGGCCGGCTGGAGGACTCCGATGCGCTGCTCGCCCGCACCCTGGTGCTGGAGCCCGCCGATGCCGAGGCTGCGGTCAACCATGCCAAGATCCTGCGCGCGCTGGGGCGGCCCGACATGGCGGCTCGTCGTTTCCGCCATGCCCTGGTCCTGTCCCCCGTCCTGCTTGCCGCACAGGAGGGGCTCGGCCATGCGGAGCGGGAGCGCGGGGACGCCCCGGCGGCGGCATGCGCCTATGGCCGGGCAGCGCTGCTCGGCGCCGGTGCGGCCCTGCTGCATCAATGGGGAATCGCACTCGACGGCCTCGGCCGCTCCGGAGAGGCGGTGACGGCGCTGCGCCGGTCGGCCCGGCTCGACCCGAGCGTTCCTTCGGTCGCCGCGCGACTGGCTGCGATCCAGTACCGGCTGGGCCGCCTTGGCGAATCCGCATGGTGGTATCGCCGCATGCTGGTCCTTCAGCCCGGCAATGCGGATGCCCGGCACACACTGGACGTCATCGCCGGCCGCGTCGTCGGCCACGGCAATGGGCCGACTCAGGCATAACCCTTCGGGTCAAAGGGTGAGATGGCCTCCGGTTGGTGTTGCGCAAAATGATTTCAAGATCCCACCCCTGCGACCCACTGTCATACAACCGAACGGTTGAGGCACTTTTTCGCATGGTTTGACCGCATAAAACGCAAGATTAGGGTTGTTCTGCGGTTCGGATGGGTGAACACTCATGTCACCGGCCCGTCACATTGCGGCGGGACACGGACTGATCCTATGGAGAGCGACTCATGCACACTGAAGCTCGCCTTTCGTCTCTGCAAGAAAAGCACATGCGCCTTGATCGCGCGATCCTCGATGAGGAAAAGCGGTCCTGGCCGGATGACAGCGCGGTGAAGCGCCTCAAGCTCGAAAAGCTGCACGTCAAGGAAGAGATCGATCGCCTGACGCGCTCCGGCACGATAAATTAATCCCCCCAATCACAGCATCGCCCCTCAACGGGGTTACGAAAGCCGGGTTGAGGCGATTGGCCTCACCCGGCTTTTTTAATGGCCGCTTTTTTAATGGCGGCTTTTCAACGGTAGCGTTTACCGGACTCCGCTCAGCCCGCCGGCTTTTTGAGGCGCGACAGCTCCGACGCCACTGCCGGCAGCAGATCGGCAACCTGCTGCCCCGGGCGGGTCCGGAACAACCGCATCGACGGGAACCAGGGCCGCACGGCCGTTCCCAACGCCGTCCAGTCTCCCGCCCGCGCCAGCCGCCAGACCGGGACGCCCAGCGCCGCCGCCAGTTCGCCGGTCGAGGTGGCAGGCGCGATCACCAAATCCAGCGCCGACATCAGCGCGGCGGTACCGTCCAAGTCGTTGCGCAGGTCGAGGTCGGGGAACAGCCCCGGCGCTTGGCCGAAGGCCTTGGCCGCCGCCGCCAGTTCCGTCCCGCAATCGCCATATTGCAGCGTGATCGGCACGAGGCCGGGCAGGGTCAGCACCGGCCCCCAATCCTCGATCCGCGTGTAATCGGGCATGCGGTCCGGATCCAGCTGGCCGCTGCGCCAGGCGATGCCGACCCGCAGGCCGTCCCCCAGCGCGGCAAGCCGCCGCCTCCATTCCCGCACCGCCGCCGGATCGGCCCGCAGGACTGGTTCGACCCCGGTGAAGTCGGCCAGCGTGCCCCCGAGGTGGCGCGACAGCGAGCCGATCGCAGCATGGCAATCGACCTCGGCAGCGCGTTCGTCCGGTGATGCCGGACGGGGACGGACCGTCGTCTGCGGGAAGGAGCGGGCGAACAGCGGGACGAAGCGCGGATCGCATTCCACCACCACATGCCCGGCACGGGCGATCAACTCCGGCAGGCGCTGCGCGAACATCAGCTCGTCGCCGATGCCCTGCTCGCGCCAGACCAGGATCCGCTTGCCCGCCAAATCCTCTCCGCCCCAGGCCGGCACGCCGGGGCGGCGGGCCGCCGTCACAAGATCGCGCGTGTCGAAGCGGCGGTCGTAGCCGCCCCACCCCTGCGCCAGCCGTCCGGCGGCGAGATGCAGCACCCCGCCGTTGAAGGCGGCGGAAGCGTGGCCGGGCTCCACCGCCAGGGCGCGGGCGCAGGAAAGGCCGGCCGCCGCATCCTCTCCCAGTTCGCGCAGAAGCCTGCCGCGGTTCGCCAGCCCGTCGGCCAATGCCGGCTGCAGCGTCAGCGCCAGGCGCCCGGCGCGGTCCGCAGCATCCGGACGCCCGAGGCGCCGCAGAGCCACCGACAGGTTGATCCAGCCGGCCACCAATTGCGGCGCCCGGCGCAGCGCCTGGACATGCGCCTGCTCCGCTTCGCCCCAGCGGCCGAGCCGCGCCATCATCGCGCCAAGATTGTCATGTGCTTCGGCCAGTTCAGGGTCGGCGGCGACCGCCCACCCCTGCACCCGCAGAGCGGCCCCGCTCCGCCCCTGCCCGTCCAGGGCGTTGCCGAGATTGGTCAACGCCACGGCGTCGGCCGGGTTGAGGGCGAGCGCCGCCCGGAAGCTCGACGACGCTTGCGCGGCCCGGCCGAGCGCCAGGCGGACATTGCCGAGGCTGATATGCGCCGTCGCATATCCGGGGACAGCGGCCACCGCGGCGGCGATGCGCGGCTCGCCCCTTTCCGATGCGCCCAACTGGTGGTCGAGCAGGCCGGACAGGTGCAAGGCCACCGGGTCCCGTGGTCGGCGGGCGAGCACACGCCCATAGAGGGCGGCGGCCCCGGCCGCGTCACCGCCGCGGTGGGCGGCGACCGCCTGCTCCAACAGATGGTCGGGGTCGCTATCGGGAATCGGGGCGGGAACCGGGGCCGGATCGGCGGCTTCGCCATCTCCGGCCTCCACGCCTGCCGACGGCCCGCCCCCGCCTGGACCAGCATTGTCCTGTGGCGAAGCACAGTCGCGCAGAGCCTTGGCGATCCGCCCGAGCGCCGCCTCCAGCCCTTCGCCGGGGGTGGGCTGGAACAGGCGCATGGCCGGGAACCAAGGGCGGACGCCGGTGCCGAACTGCGTCCAGTCGCGGTGGCCGAAGCGCCAGACCGGCACCCCCAGTCCACCCGCCAGTTCCCCCGCCGACATGGCCGGCGAGATCACCAGATCCAGGTTCGCCGTCAGCGCCGCCGCACCGTCGAAGTCATTCCGGAGATCCAGGTCGCCCCAGCGGTGGATGCGCACGCCGAAACGCTCTTCGGCCGCCGCAAGCTCGGCTTCGCAGTCACCGTATTGCAGGTTGACGAACACCACTCCCGGAACGGCGAACAGCGGTCCCCAATGCTCCAGCATCACGTAGGAGGTCTTGCGGTCGGTCGTCATCACCTGGCTGCGCCAGCCGATGCCGACCCGCAGCCCCGGTCCCAGCGCCGCCAGCCTCTCGCGCCAGCGCTCCACCAGCGCCGGGTCGGAGACCAGCCAAGAGCTTTGCGATCCGAAGGAGGACAGGCTGTCGCGCAGCAGTCCCGGCAGGTCGCCGGCCGCCACATGGGCGTCGACGTCCGGCGGTACGATCAGTTCCCGGCCGGTCTCGCCGACCGACTGCTCCCGCACCGTCGCCGTCGGGAAGGAACGCGCGAACAGCGGCACCAGACGGCGATCGCACTCGATCACCACATGGCCGGCACGCGCGATGAGCGCTGGAAAGCAGGAGGCGAACAGGATTTCGTCACCCACCCCCTGCTCCCGCCAGACCAGCAGGCGCCGGCCGGCAGGCGTCTCGCCGCGCCAGGGCGGAACGGCGATCCGCCGGCTCACATACCCTTTCGCCCGGAAGCGCCAGCGGTAGTCATCCCAGCCGCCGGCAAAATCCCCGCCGGCGAGCCGCAGCAGGCCGCGGTTCAGATGCGCGCTGCCCAGTGCCGGATTGATCGAGAGGGCCAGAGACATCCAGGGTTCGGCGGCATCCGCATCCTGGCGGTACTGCCAGATCAGCAAGCCGAGATTGCCGGCGGCATCCGCATTGCTGGCGTCGATCGCGAGCGCACGTCGGTGGGCCGCCTCCGCCTCTTCGATACGCCCGCGCATCTGCAGTGCCAGACCATAACCGGTCAGCGTCTCCGGCCGGCCGGGGTTGATCGCCAGCGCACGCCGGTACAACCGCTCCGCCTCGGCCAGATCGTCGCCGTCCAACCGCCGGCTGGCCATATTGGCATAGGCCTCTGCATTCCTCGGCTCGGCCGCCACCGCACGACGATAGAGATCCTCGGCCACATCGGCCTGCCGCATGGCGCCGTGGACGCCGGCCAAATTGATCAAGGCCTTCCCATAATCGGGACGCAGCCGAAGGGCGCGGCGGTACCATCGCGCCGACGGCTCCGGATCGGCGTCGGGGTCGTACCGGTTCTCCAGCGCGGTGCCGTGGTTGTTGACCACCATCGCGTCGTCCGGGCTGAGCGCCATCGCCCGGCGCAGGACCGGCGCCGCCGCGTCGGGATCCCCCAGGTCGAGCAGCGCCACGCCCAGATTGTTGCAGGCGCCCTGCATCGTCGGCTCGTGCCCCAGCGCATGTCGGAGCCGGGCGACGGCCTCCGGCAGGCGGCCCAAGCCCTGCAATGCGGTGCCGAGCGTGAAATGCAGCAGCGCGTTGCCGCCGTGGGCCTCCGCCGCAGGCGCCAGGACATCGCGGGCTTCCCCATAGCGCCCCTGTGCGTTCAGCATCACGCCCAGTTCGACCGACAGTTCCTCGTCCGCCGGGGCATCGACAAGCGCGCGCCGCAGGCAGTCCTCGGCATCCGGATGGCCCAGCCCGCGCAGGCAGATCGCCAGATGGCGCCACGCATCGGGATAGGATGGGTTGGCCTGCACCACCGCGTAGAATGCATTGGCCGCCGGTGGGATCCGGCCCAGTTCCCGTTGCAGGATGCCGTAACTGAAGCGGGCCGTGATGTTGTCCGGCCCGTGGGTCAGGGCGCGGACATAGTCCTCGACCGCCTCCTCCCGCCGGCCGAGCCGCCGGAGAACCGTTCCGCGGTTGTTGTAGGCTTCGACATAATGGTCGTCCTGGCCGACCGCCCGCGCATAGGCGTCCAGCGCATCGTTCAACCGGTCCATGTCCGCCAGGATATTGCCGAGACTGTTCCAGGCCACCGGGAAATTGGGCTGCACCGTCAGCGCAGCCCGCAAGCGCTTCAACGCCGCGGCAGGCAGCCCGGCCTGGTGGATGATCAAAGCCGACAGGTGCAACGCATCGGCGTTCGCCGGATCACCGACCAGGATCCGGCGATAGAGGGCCAGCGCCTCGGCAAGCCGGCCGGCCCGATGAAGCGGCAATGCGGCGTCGAGAAGTTCGGCGGTGGTCACGGCATCCGATCGTTTGCCGGTGCATCGTCGTCGTCGTCGCCCGCCCCGCCGTCAGCGGCTCCGCCATCGCCGGACTTAAACATCTTGCGGCAGAGTTTCAGCGCCCGGTAATAGTTGCGGGCTTCTACGAGGCGTTCGATCTCGCCCAGCGTCTTGGCGGCATCGGGCCGCGCCTGGCGCGTTTCGTCAAGGATCGATGCGAAGCGCTGGAGGTTCAGCGTCGCATCTTCCGGAAAGATGTAGACGAGCTGGATGACGAAATAGAGCTTCTTCTCGATGCAGTCGATCTGCTCTTCCTTCAGGACTTCGCGCCCTCTCAGGAAATTTGCGGTGTTGTAGAGAAAGAATGAGCCCGGACGGTCGCCGGCACCGATGACGGCGCCGTTGATGATGACCTTCTCATTGGGACGAAGAACGAACTTGAGCGGCATGAGTGCGGAACCCGGGGCTTGCGGACCCTTGCCGTCCGGCCTTTGCCGACCCGGTCGGGTCCAAAAAAGAAACGGGCGGCGGCCTGATGCCGCCGCCCGCCGGGCGTGATCCTACCCGAACTCCCTACCCGAACTCTACGCCTTAGAACAGACGCAGGATCGACTGCTGCGACTGGTTGGCCAGCGAGAGGGCGATGGTGCCGAGCTGCTGACGGGTCTGCAGCATCAGCAGGCCGGCGCCTTCCTCGTTCTGGTCGGCCAGCGTCAGCTTGCTGGCGCCTTCCGACAGCACGTTGCTGAACTCCTTGGTGAAGTTCTCGCGGGTCGTGATGATGTTCAGGTTGTTCGACAGCGACTGCGACGCGGAGCGGATCGTCGCCTTGGCGTTGTCCAGGCCGGCAACCGCCTTATCGATGTCGGCGCGGTCGGTCCAATCGTTCTGCGCCTCGTCGAGCTTCAGGCCCTGGCCGCTGGTGGTCAGGTTCACGGCGTTCACGGTGATCGAGTTGGTGTTCGTCTCGTTCAGCTGGACCGTGATGTCGTTCGACGAGTTGGCATCGGAGATCTGCTTGGTGACGATGTTGGCCGAGCAGTTGGCCGACGCCGCCTGCTTGATCGTCGCAGCATCGACGTTCACGTGAACGGTTCCGCTGTCGAAGGCGAACGCCTGGTCGCCGCCGGCCAGCTTGCCGTCGCCCTGCTCGTTCATGCCGTCGCGGGTGACCTGGGCACCGTTGGAGTTGGTCACCTGGATCTGCAGGTCGACCTTCTTCTCGATGGTCGAGATGCCGTTGCCCTGGTTGTTCGACGCTTCCAGCAGCTTGCGGTCGACGGTGAAGGTCACCACCGTGCCCGACGCGAAGCTTTCCGAG
>NZ_DASPIS010000038.1:0-20747 GCF_035628975.1 Azospirillum sp.
GCCGAGAAGGTGCTGATCTCCGCTCCGGCCACCGACGAGGACATCACCGTCGTCTACGGCGTCAACCACGACAAGCTGACGGCCGAGCACCGAATCGTCTCCAACGCGTCGTGCACCACCAACTGCCTGGCGCCGGTCGCTCATGTCCTCCACAACCTGGTGGGCATCGAGAAGGGCTTCATGACCACGATCCACTCCTACACGGGTGACCAGCGGATCGTCGACACCAACCACAAGGACCTGCACCGCGCCCGCGCGGCGGCCCTGAACATGATCCCGACCTCGACCGGCGCCGCCAAGGCCGTCGGCAAGGTGCTGCCGGAGCTGAAGGGCAAGCTGGACGGCACCGCCATGCGCGTTCCGACCCCGAACGTCTCGGTCGTCGACTTCAAGTTCACGTCCAAGCGCGCCACCTCGGTGGAGGAGATCACCAAGGCGATCAGCGATGCCGCCAACGGCTCGCTCAAGGGCGTGCTGGCCGCCTACACCGAAGATCTGGTGTCGACCGACTTCAACCACGACCCGAACAGCTCGATCTTCGCGCTGAACGAGACCAAGGTCATCGACGGCAACTTCGTCCGCATCATGACCTGGTACGACAACGAGTGGGGCTTCTCCAACCGCATGAGCGACACCGCCGTCGCCATGGCGAACGCCAAGTAAGCCTCGCCGGACCAAGAAAAGGGCGCCTTCCGCAAGGGAGGCGCCTTTTTTGTTGTGCGGGGGCTGAGTGCCCCCTCCCCATCCCTCCCCCGCTTTCAGCGGACCTACGGTCCGCCTGTCGCGTCAGCACAAAGCGTAGCTTTGTGCGAGAGCTTCGCGGGAGAGGGGGCAGGATGCTTGCAGAGATTTCGCAACGGAGCGGCGGCAGTCCCCTCTCCCTCGAAGAGGGGGAGGGTTAGGGAGGGGGCAATTGCAAGGCGCCCCCCTCTCCCCTCACGCCGCCCGCACCGTCGCCAGGAAGGTCCCGACCTGGGCGTTCAGCCCGGCGGCCTCCTCGGACAGCTTGCCCAGCGCCTCCACCAGTTCACGGGCGGTGCGGCCGCTCTCGTCCGATGCGGCGGTGACGCCGGAGATGCTCGACGACACCTCCCCCGTTCCGGCCGCGGCCTGCTGGACCGAGCGGGAGATCTCCGCGGTGGCGGCGTTCTGCTGGTCCACCGCGGCGGAAATCGTCGTGGCGATGGCGCTCAGCCGCTCGATGACGGCGGACACCTTCTGGATCTCCGTCACCGCCAGACCGGTCACCGACTGGATGCCGTTCATCTGGCCGCCGATCTCGTCGGTCGCCTTCGCCGTCTGGTTGGCCAGCGCCTTCACCTCGCTGGCGACCACCGCGAAGCCCTTGCCCGCCTCCCCCGCACGCGCCGCCTCGATGGTGGCGTTGAGCGCCAGCAGGTTGGTCTGGCCGGCGATGGAGTTGATCAGCCCGACCACGGTGCCGATTCGGTCCACCGCCTCGGCCAGGCTGCCGATGCGGCCCGTCGCCTCCTGCGCCATGCCGACGGCCTCGTTGGCGACGCGGCTGGCCTCCGACACCTGATGGCCGATCTCGACGATGGAACTGGACAGCTGTTCCGACGCGGCGGCCACGGTCTGCACGTTGGCGGCGGTGCCGTCGCTGGCGCTGGCCACCAGCCCGGCGAGCTGGCTGGTCTGTTCGGCCGCGTGCGACATCGCCCGCACCTTCTGCCCCAGCGCATCGGTGGTGGTGGAGACCGAGCGGATCATGCCGCCCACCGTCCCTTCGAATCGGGCTGCCAGCCGGTCCATCGCCTGCCGCTTGTCCTCCTCGGCCCGGCGGGCGGCCTCGGCCTGCTCGGCCTCCAGGCGCCGGCTCGCCTCGGCGTTCAGCTTGAACACCTCCACGGCGCGGCCCATGTCGCCCAGCTCGTCGCCGCTGCCGGTCTCGGGAACGGCGGCCGACAGGTTGCCGTCGGCGAGGCTGCGCATGCTGTCGGACAGGCGGCGGATGCGGCGGCTGATGGAGTTGCCAACCAGCGCGATCAGCGCCACCACCGGCAGCGCCAGCCCGCCGACAATGGCCGCCATGGTCCACAGGCTGCGCATGAAGCGGGCGTCCAGGTCGTCGATGTAGACGCCGGTGCCGATGATCACCTGCCACGGCTCGAACATCTTGACGTAGCTGAGCTTGGGCAGCGGCTGGTCGCCACCGGCCTTGGGATAGCTGTAGCCGACGAAGCCCTCGCCCTTGTTGCGGGCGGTGTCGACCATCTCGCGGGAGAAGAAGACGCCGTTGGCATCCTTCATGTCACGCTGGTCCTTGCCGATCACGTCGGGACGGACCGGGTGGATGACCGCCTGATAGCCGGTGCCGAGGACGAAGAGATAGTCCTTGCCGTTGTAGAACATCGTGTTGATGTTCGCCTTGAACCGCTCGAACGCCTGCTCGCGGGTCAGGCGTCCGGCCTTCACCTCGGCATCGTAGCCGGCGGCGAGCCCATGGGCGGTCTGCACGACGGAGCGCAGCGTCTCCTTGCGGTCCTCCAGCGTGCTGCGCTGGTTCAGCCACAGCGCCGAGGCGGCGAGCGCGATGCAGATGGCGCCAGCCAGCCCGACCAGAGCCCAAAGCTTCGTCCGCAGGGTCAGTTTCAGTCCGCTCATAGGCAATCCCCCTTTAACTTTTGGGGAGATATGAGCAAGTGCAATGCCAGTTCGGCAAGAGGAACATACCCATGCATCTCAACGCATGCGCGCAATCCCCGCCCGCAGTTTGAATGCCAAAATGCCAAGTTGCCGGATCGGCGCAGGCAATCGGCATCGCATTTTGCGAATCTTCAGCCCGCCTTCACCTTCGTCACCCCGGCCGCCCGCCCCAGGCATTCGGCGATCCAGGCCGACAGGCTCTTGCCCTCTCGCGCGGCGCAATCGGCGATGGCCCGGTGCAGGATGGGGTTGATGCGGATGGCGAGGCGGCCGGAAAAGGGCTGCTCTCCATCCCCGCCCATGTCGCAGGAAAGGTCGAGATAATCGTCCACCGCACGGCGGAAGGACTCGCGCAGTTCGTCCACAGACCGGCCGGAAAAGGTGATGCCGTCGTGGGTGTTGATGACCTCGCCGACGAAGACGCCCGCTTCGTTGTCGAAGTCGATCTGGGCCTTGTAACCCTTGTATTCCATCATCGCGGCATTCCCGGGGGATCAATTCCCATGAAACGGACCCGGCGCGCTGGCACCCTGTCCCCAGAGATTGGGTCCGATGTGACCGACCATACTCCGGGACCGCGATCATAGGGTTTGACCTGCCTCAATTCTCTCAACCGCAAGATCACGCCCGACCGGATCTCCGATTCGCCCGTTCCCGCCGCTTCCCGTCGTGGCTAGAGTGCGCCGCCCTCCCCCGCCGCCGCCCTCCCCCGCTGCCGCAATGCGCCGATGACCGCCCCTCCGCCAATCCACCCCATCCTGATTCGCGGCCCGGACGACGCGCTGGCCGCCGCCGCCGCCGCCGACTCGATCGGGAAGCCTCTCGTGCTGATGGCCCCGCCCGCGGCCGGCGCCCTGTGGCTGCGCGGGGTGGTGGAGCGGGTCCGCAAGGCTCACCCGGGGCTGGAGGTCGCCGGCCTGCTCGATTGCGGCGACCGCGCCGGCGAGGCGCAGGGGGCGCTGGCGGCCGGGCTGCGGCTGGTCCTGTTCACCGGCCGACCCGACATGGCGGGCCGGCTGGCTGCCATCGCCGCCGCGCGCGGCGCGGCGCTGCTAACCCGCCGCCCGCCCGCCCTCGACCTCGCCGCACAATCCTCCGCCGAAGGTCGGGGCCGGCACCGCGGCCCATCGCTGGAGGCCCTATGCCGCGGTTGGCTGGCACGCGACCAAGGTTAGGGCGGGACTACCGCTTTTTCGCACAGCCTCGCCGCGCAAAGGTGGTGTACCGTCGCGTTAGGATATTTTTGTGACACGACACCCTCCCTCCGATGCCGGATGACCCGCCCATGAGCATCACCTCGCTGACCACGCCGGACCAGACGATCGCGCAACCTCGCCGTCCGGGGCACGCCGCAAGCGGCCGGCCGGCGGACCGAAGCGGGCTGGGGGCCACCGGTCCCGGCGCCGGGCCGGAGAAGATGCGCGGCATCCGCCTGCTGGCGGTCTGGATCGGATTGACGGCGGGCGCCTGGGCGGTGCTGGGCGGCGCCGGCTATGGGTTGTACATCGCACTGCACACCCTTCTGCCCTAACTCCTTGGTGAATGCCGCACCCACCATGCGGGACCGGCCACTCCGCATGCCCTAGGCCGTTCAGACGTGGCAAATGGCCGCTTTATGCCCCTCCCGCCGTTGCAAAACGGCCGAATACGGGCTAATACGGCGCCATTCCAAGAATGCCCCAGGGAAGAGCCACAATGAAGCTCACGCGCCGCGTCAAAGACATTCTCGCCAACTACGAGAGCGACAATCCCGGCACCAAGGCGAACCTCGCCCGCATCCTGATGGAAGGCAAGCTCGGCGGCACCGGCAAGCTGGTGATCCTGCCGGTCGACCAGGGCTTCGAGCACGGGCCCGCCCGCAGCTTCGGCCCGAACGATGCCGGTTACGACCCGCACTACCACTACCAGCTGGCCATCGACGCGGGCTGCAACGCCTACGCCGCCCCCCTGGGCTCGCTGGAAGCCGGCGCCGGCACCTTCGCCGGCTCGATCCCGCTGATCCTGAAGATGAACAGCGCCAACTCGCTGTCCACCCAGAAGGAAGCGGCCGACCAGGCCGTCACCGCCTCGGTCCAGGACGCCCTGCGCCTCGGCTGCTCGGCCATCGGCTTCACCATCTATCCCGGCTCCGACGCCATGTACTCCCAGTACGAGGAGTTCCGCGAGCTGTCGAAGGAGGCGAAGTCCTACGGCCTCGCCACCGTGCTGTGGTCCTACCCGCGCGGCGGCGCCGTCACCAAGGACGGCGAGCTGGCCATCGACGTGATCGGCTATGCCGCCCACATGGCCGCTCTGCTGGGCGCCCACATCATCAAGGTGAAGCTGCCGTCGGCCACGCTGGAGCAGGCCGAAGCCAAGAAGATCTACGAGTCCAAGAACATCCCGATCGCCACCCAGGCGGAGCGGGTGAAGCACATCATGCAGTGCACCTTCAACGGTCGCCGCATCGTGGTCTTCTCCGGCGGCGCCACCAAGGGCGAGGACGCGGTGTTCGAGGATGCCCGCGCCATCCGTGACGGCGGCGGCAACGGCTCGATCATCGGCCGCAACGCCTTCCAGCGCCCGCGCGAGGATGCCCTCAAGCTGCTCGACCGGATCATGAAGATCTACCAGGGCCGGGAGTAACACTTGGCCAAGGGAAAGCCGGCGCAGGCGGAACCTCCCGCCTGCCGTCTGTACCTCGTGACGCCGCCGGCCCTGGAGCCGGCGGCGTTCGCGCCGCTTCTTCGGGAAGCGCTGGATGCCGGCGACGTCGCCTGCGTGCAGCTGCGCCTCAAGGACTGTTCCGAGGACGACATCCGTCGCGCCTGCGACCTGCTGCGCCCGATCGCGCAGGAGCGTGACGTGGCCTTCATCCTCAACGACCATCCGCGCCTCGCGCGGGAGACCGGCTGCGACGGCGTCCATGTCGGTCAGCAGGACACCCCCTATCGAGACGCCCGCAAGATCATGGGCAACGACGCCATCGTCGGCGTCACCTGCCATGACAGCCGCCATCTTGCCATGATCGCCGGCGAGGAGGGGGCGGACTACGTCGCCTTCGGCGCCTTCTTCCCCACCGCCACCAAGACGGCCGAGTACAAGGCGGAGCCGGAACTGCTGAGCTGGTGGTCGGAGCTGATGGAGGTCCCCTGCGTGGCCATCGGCGGCATCACCGCCGAGAACTGCGCGCCGCTGGTCACGGCCGGCGCCGATTTCCTGGCCGTCGTCAACGCCGTCTGGGGCCACCCCCAGGGTCCGGGCGCCGGGGTCCGGGCGCTGAACGCCGCCATCGAGGCTTCCACCGGGGCCGCACTCGCCGGCTGAGCTGGACGATTGCCCGGCCGATTACCTGGACTTCCCCAAAATCATGGATCTTCTGACGCCCGAGTCGCTGGGCATCCTGTTCGCCGTCGGCCTGCTGGCCGGCTTCGTCGACTCGATCGCCGGCGGCGGCGGCCTGCTGACAATCCCCGCTCTGCTGGCGTCGGGCATGTCGCCGGCAGAGGCGCTGGCCACCAACAAGCTGCAGTCCAGCTTCGGGTCGCTGTCCGCCACCATCAAATTCGTCCGCCGCGGCGAGGTCAATCCGGCGGCGATGCGCACGATGATCGTCTGTACCTTCATCGGCGCCGCCATCGGCGCCACGCTGGTGCAGATGCTCGACGCCAGCTTCCTGCGCGACGTCATCCCGGTCCTGCTGATCGGCATCGCCATCTATCTGCTGCTGTCGCCCAAGGCCGGCGACGTCGATGCCCACCAGCGCATCGGCGAGCATGCCTTCGCGCTCAGCATCGGCACCGGCATCGGCTTCTACGACGGCTTCTTCGGGCCGGGCACCGGCACCTTCTTCGCCATCGCCTTCGTCTCGCTGCTGGGTCACAACCTGCGCAAGGCGACCGCCCACACCAAGGTGCTGAACCTGACCAGCAACGTCGCCTCGCTGCTGTTCTTCATCGTCGGCGGCCATGTGCTGTGGACGGTGGGGCTGCTGATGGGGGTCGCGCAATACGTCGGCGCCCAGCTCGGCGCCCACATGGTGATCCGCAACGGCGCCCGAGTCGTCCGTCCGATGCTGGTCGTCGCCTCCATCGTCATCACCGCCAAGCTGGTGTGGAGCGACGAGCACAACATCCTGCGCGAGATCTTCGCGGCCGCGGTCGCCTGGATCGCCTGACGCGCCGCGCTTCGCCGACGCTTTTTCCCACTGAGATCACTGGATAATTCCGCCGCCTGACGGCGCCACGGCCGGAGCCCCCTCTCCCGCCGGTGGTGCCGCCTTGCGGCTATTTCCCTTTGCCGACTTCCGCTTCCGATGCAGGGCCGCAACACTGCTTGTGCAGCCAACAAAAAGTGGTGGGCGGCTCTTTACGTAAGCGTCAGTTTGTGTATCATTGCGTCAACAACACAATTTGGGGAAGGAACCATGTCTCCGATGACGCTCAAGACACGCCTGATGACCGCCGCTGCCGCCCTTGCGGTGACCGCACCGATCGCGACCGCCTCCACGTCGTTCGCCGCCGGTTTCGCGTTGAAGGAGCAGAGCGTATCGGGCCAGGGCACCGCCTTTGCCGGCGTGACCGCCGGCGGCAACGGCGACGCCAGCTCCATGTATTACAATCCGGCGACCATGGGTCTGGTCACTGGGATCGAGGCGGTGCAGACCGCCACCGGCGTCATCGTGAAGTCGAAGGTCGAGAGCGCCAGCGCCACGCGCGCCCGGCGGCTGGGCGGCACCTCGATCAGCGGCAACGCCTCGCCCGGCGACATCGCGCAGGACGCCATCGTCCCGGCCGGCTATTTCGTCTATTCAATCAACGACGACCTGAAGGTCGGCCTGTCGGCCAACGGCCCCTGGGGCCTCGTCACCGATTACGGCGACAGCTGGATCGGCCGCTATCACGGCATCCGGTCGGACCTGCGCACCTATAATTTCGTGCCGACGGTGTCGTACCGGATCAATCCGATGATCACCATCGGCGGCGGCGTGCAGATCCAGTACGCCAAGGCCAAGCTGTCGCAGTCGTCCGACTTCGGCGCCAGCCGGCTGGGGCGTCCGGGCTCGCTGGACGTCAAGAGCGACGTGACCGGTGACGATTGGGGCTGGGGTGTCTCGCTGGGCGCCTTGATCGAACCGATGAAGGGCACGCGCATCGGCATCGGCTACCGGTCGGCGGTCAAGCACACGCTGACCGGCAACATCTCCTTCACCGGCCTGCCGCCGGCGCTGGCCGGCGCCCTGCCCTCCCAGAGCGCCAACGCCGACCTGATCACGCCGGAAATCGCCTCCATCGGCCTGTACCACGAGGTGAACGACCGCTGGGCGGTGATGGCCGACGTGCAGTGGACCAACTGGTCGCGCTTCAAGGAACTGCGCGTCAACATCGCCAACCCGACGCTCACCTCGGTCACGGAAGAGCACTGGAAGGACACTTGGTACTATGCGCTGGGCACCTCCTACAAGGTGACCGACAAGCTGACGCTGCGCGGCGGCATCGCCTTCGACAAGAGTGCGGTCGACGTCGAATTTCGCACGCCCCGCATTCCGGAGCAGAACCGTTACTGGCTGTCGGTGGGCGCCGGTTATCAGGTGACCGACAGCCTGCGCGTCGACGCCGCCTACTCCCATGTCTTCGTGCCGAAGGCTTCGGTCAACCTGACCGACGACCTGACCGGTCCCGAAGCCGGCCGCGGCAACCTGACCGCGGAGTACAAGAACGGCATCGACCTGATCGGCCTGCAGGCGAAGTTCACGTTCTGAGGTTGGTACCCTCCCCACCCAAGGATCCCCTCTCCCCCCCGCTTTCGCGCAAACGAAGTTTGCGCTGTCGCGGCAGGCGGACCAAAGGTCCGCTGAGAGCGGGGAGAGGGTTAGGGTGAGGGGGTCGCGCGGCGAGGATCTTCAAGAGCCGCGCGACTCCCGTTTCCTTTCGAATCCACGCTTTGCATCCCCCTCACCCCGACCCTCTCCCGGGACGGGAGAGGGGGATACCCCAACCTTCCTCACACCCCCGCCACCGGCAGCCACAGCACCTGCTCAATGCTCTCGGCCCCGCTGCACAGCATCGCCAGCCGGTCGAAGCCCATGGCGATCCCGCTGCTCTGCGGCATGCCATGCTCCAGCGCCGCGAGGAAATCCTCGTCCACCGGGAAGCGTTCGCCGTACAGCCGCTCCTTCAACTCCATGTCGGCCTCGAAGCGGGCCCGCTGCACCGCCGGATCGGTCAACTCGCCGAAGGCGTTCGCCAGTTCCAGGCCGCAGGCATACAGCTCGAACCGTTCGGCCAGCCGCGGATCCTCCGGCTTCGGCCGCGACAGCGCCGCCATGCACAGCGGATAGTCGGTCAGCACGCAGGGAACGCCGTCGCCCAGATGCGGTTCGATCCGGTCGAACATGATGCGGAAGACGATGTCCTCCCAGCGGTCGCCGTGATGGGGGGCGATGCCGATGCGTGCGGCCTCCGCCGCCAGCGCCGCCGGATCGGGATCGTGGCTGCCGTCATAGGCCGCCATCAGGTCGATGCCCGCATATTCCCGAAACGCCTCCGGTACGGTCAGCACCCGCCAGACGCCGAAGGGATCGCAGGTCATGCCGCGGAACGTGAAGCTCCGCCGCCCGCCGGCTTCCGCCCCGGCCCGCAGCAGCTCCTGGCAATCCTCGATCAGGCTGCGGTAGCCGTCGCCCGCCCGATACCATTCCAGCATGGAGAATTCCGGCGCGTGGGTGCCCGACCGTTCGCCGTTGCGGTAGACATGCGCCAGCTGCCACAGCCGCGGTACGCCCGCGACCAGCAGCTTCTTCATGGCGAATTCGGGACTGGTGTGCAGGTACAGCGGCCGGCGGTCGTCCGGATGGGGACCCTGCAGTTCGGTGGCGAAGGCCCGGAGATGCGGTTCCATCCCAGGCGACACCTGCAGGGCGGGCGTGTCCACCTCCACGAAGGCAAGCTCCTCGAACACGCGGCGGACGGCGTTCAGAACCCGGCCGCGCGCCGCCAGATAGGGCCGGCGCCGGGCCAGCGCCTCGGGGTGCCAGGGGGGAAGCTCGGGGGATCGGTGGGCGGGCATGCGGCGCGCTCTTCTGCAAAGTCGAAAGGGGTGCCGGTGCATCAGAGCACCCACGGGCGGCGTACTCAAGCCGGCTCGCCATTGGTCACAGCCGCCGGCCCTGCCCCCCAGTTTTGCCGCCCCCGCTTACCGCCGGGGGCCGCACCGTGGTAAACTCCGCCCATCGCCGGCCAGCCGTGGCGATCGGGACGAATGGAACAGTGAACAGGGGCGGCAAAACCGTTTCAAACGTCGCATCGCTGGAAAAATTCTAAACTGGCCGCGCCGATTCGCTGAAGAATCATCTGCGAATCGCCCGGATCGCCCGCCGTTACCGTTCCGCGCCGTTGCCTATGGGCGGTCAAGCTGGTAGGGTCCGCGCCGCCCTGATTCTGGAATTCACGAGTACGCCATGAAGGTCAATGCCAACACGATGCGCCCCGGCCATGTGCTGGAGCACAACGGTAAGCTCTGGGTCATCACCAAAACCGCCATCGTGCAGCCTGGCAAGGGCGGCGCCTTCATCCAGCTGGAAATGAAGGACGTTCGCACCGGCAACAAGTCGATCGAGCGGTTCCGCACCCAGGAGACCGTTGAGCGCGCTCGCCTGGACGAGCATGAGATGACCTTCCTCTTCGCCGAAGGTGACAGCTTCACCTTCATGGACAAGGAAAGCTTCGAGCAGGTCGCCATCCCGCGCGACATCATCGGCGAGCCGGCCGTCTTCCTGCAGGACGGCATGGAAGTCACGGTGCAGAGCCATGAAGGCTCGCCGCTGGGCGTCGAGATCCCCGGCAAGGTCACGCTGCTGATCACCGAATCCGACCCGGTGGTGAAGGGCCAGACGGCCTCTTCCTCCTACAAGCCGGCCAAGCTGGAGAACGGCGTGTCGATCCTGGTTCCGCCGCACATCGAGGCCGGGACCCGCGTCGTCGTCGACACCGCCACCGGCGAGTATGTCGAGCGCGCGAAGGACTGATCCTTCCCAGGTCGGTTCTGCCATCACCGGTCTTCGCCATGCGCGGAGGCCGGTGTATTGTTTTCTGGTTCCTGCATAAAACGGTACACCAACACCCATGGCCACCCGCTCCGCTCTCATCAACGTCATGGTCCGCGCCGCCGAAAAGGCTGCCCGGGGTCTCGTCCGCGACTTCGGCGAGGTCGAACACCTTCAGGTGTCGCGCAAGGGGCCGGCCGACTTCGTGTCCGCCGCCGACCTGAAGGCCGAACGCACCCTGCGCGAGGAACTGCAGAAGGCGCGTCCCGAATTCGGCTTCCTGATGGAGGAGAGCGGCGCGTCCAAGGGCAGCGACGCCGAGGCGCGCTGGATCGTCGATCCGCTCGACGGCACCACCAACTTCCTGCACGGCCTGCCGCACTGGGCGATCTCCATCGCCGCCGAGCGCAACGGCGAGATCGTCGCCGGCGTCATCTACGCCCCCATCGGCGACCAGCTGTTCTGGGCCGAGAAGGGTGCCGGCGCCTTCGTCAACCACACCCGCCTGCGCGTCTCCGAACGGCGCCGTCTGGAGGACTGCGTTCTGGCCACCGGCATCCCCTTCAAGGGCCGGGGCGACCACGCCGCCTTCCTGAAGGAACAGGAAGCGGTGATGAAGGAAGTCGCGGGCATTCGCCGCTTCGGCGCTGCTTCGCTCGACCTCGCCTATACCGCCGCGGGCCGATTCGACGCCTACTGGGAGCGCGGGTTGGCTCCGTGGGACTGTGCGGCCGGCGTGCTGATGGTCACCGAGGCTGGCGGCTTCGTCGGCGAGATCGAGGGTGGCCGCAACCCGGTCTTCACCGGCAATGTACTGGCCGCCAACAGCCACCTCCAAGTCCCGGTCGCCCGCCTGCTGAAGTCCGCCAAGGGCTGAGCCCTTCCCCCGCACCGGCCCGCCCGCCCTGCCCCACACCGGGGCGGGACGGATGAGCGGTTGTCGCTGGTGCGATCGATAGGCTATGGTTTGCAAGACAAGGGTTTAACGGGACGCATCGTTTTGGGCCGCTGGGGACACGCCGACCGCAAACACCGTGCCGTCGCCGCCGCGCTGTGCGCGGCCTGGGCGCTGCATCCTGCCGCCCTGTCGGCCGCAGCACCGGCGAATGCGGCTCCGGCGAACGCACAGATCGCCGCCGGGCTGACGCTGGAAAACGCGGTTCCGCTGTCCGTGCCGCCCCGCCCCAACCTGCGCACCCCGCCGGCAGTCAAGGCGCCGCCGCGCCTCGTCCTGCCGCAGCCGATCGAAGCACCTCCCCCGCCGGAGATGACCGAAGGCCCGGCCCAGCCGCCGGCCTCTCAGCCGGCAGCGCCGTCCGCCCCGGCCGTCGCCACCGCGCCGACGCAGGCAGTCCCCGCACCGATGCCCGGAACCGAGCCGGCCTCTCCGCGGACCGACACCGCGGCGCTGCCCCCTCCCCCGGAAGCGGCACCTCCTGCGGCGACGCTGCCACCTTCGAGCGTTTTGAGCCTTGTGTTCCCGGCCGACACCACCAATTTGCCGGATACCGCGGACGCAACGGTCGATCGGATCGTCGAACGGCTGCGCGCCAGCGACACCGCCCGTCTGCAGCTCCGCTCCTACGCCAGCGGCACCGCGGACACGGCGCGTGAGGCGCGGCAGCGGTCGCTCGCCCGGGCGCTGGCCCTGCGCGAGCGGCTGACCGCCTTCGGCATCCGCAGCAGCCGGGTTGATGTCCGCGCGCTGGGCCTCGACGAGGCCGGCGGAACGCCGGACCGGATCGATGTTGTCTTCTTGAACGAGTAGCGCTCCACCCGTGGGCCCACCCGTGGGCGAGGTCTGATCGGAACACCCCTTCGGAGCATCATGACCGCCACAACCCCGACGACCCGACCGCTGGAGGTATCCTCCCTCATGACACGCCCGGAGCGGTTCCTGACCCGGATGATCCTGTTCCTGGTGGTGGTCGGTGCCGTGTGCGGACTGCTGTTCCCGGCCTTGCGCGCCGCCTTCCTCAACAACGCGCCGTTGAACGGCGTCATCCTGGCGACGCTGCTCGCCGGCATCGCCTTCATCTTCCGCCAAGTCCTGATGCTGCGCCCCGAAGTGGCGTGGCTGGAACAGTATCAGAGCGGCGTCGCTCCCGCCTCGCTGCAGGAGCCGGTGCTGCTGGCCCCGATGGCCCGCATGCTGGGCGAGCGGCGCGGCCGGCTGACCCTGTCGGCGCTGTCGATGCGCTCGCTGCTGGACGGCATCGCCTCACGCCTGGACGAATCGCGGGAACTGTCGCGCTACCTGATCGGGCTGCTGATCTTCCTCGGGCTGCTCGGCACCTTCTGGGGCCTGCTGCACACGGTGCAGTCGGTGGGCGGCGTCATCGGCAGCCTGTCGGTGCAGGGCGGAGACGTCGGCACCATGTTCTCCCATCTGCAGCAGGGGCTGGAAGCGCCGCTGGTCGGCATGGGAACGGCCTTCTCCTCGTCGCTGTTCGGCCTTGCCGGGTCGCTGGTGCTGGGTTTCCTGGAACTCCAGGCCAGCCAGGCACACAACCGCTTCTTCCAGGATCTCGAGGATTGGCTGTCCAGCGCCACCCGGCTGTCGAGCGGTGCGGCCGGCGGCCTCGAGTCGGGTGATCACTCGGCCTCGGCCTACCTGACTGCCCTGCTGGAGCAGACCGCTGAGAATCTCGACTCCCTCCAGCGCACCGTCGCCACTGCCGAGGAAGGCCGGCGCGCCGCCAACGCCAACCTGATGGCGCTGACCGAACGGCTGTCGAGCCTCACCGACCATATGCGGGCCGAACAGCAGCTTCTCCTGCGGCTGGGCGAAAACCAGCTGGAGGTGAGAAGCCTGCTCGACCGGCTGGCGGAAACCGCCGGGGGCGGCTTCGACGACGCCTCGCGCCAGCATCTGCGCAACATGGACATCTACCTCGCCCGCATCGTCGAGGAATCCTCCAACGGCCGCGTCCAGGCGGTGCAGGAGATCCGCAGCGAGATCAAGCTGCTGGCCCGCACCATCGCCGCCCTGGCCGAAGAAGCCGACCAGCAGCAGCGCTGACACCCAGAATCCCCCAAGGCCAACGCCGGGAGCCCCCATGGCCAGCATCAGCCGCCGCAACGGCCATCGCGACGCCAGCGCCTGGCCCGGCTGGGTCGACGCCCTGTCGTCCCTGGTGATGGTCGTCATCTTCCTGCTGATGGTCTTCATCGTCACCCAGTTCTACCTCGCCACCGCGCTGACCGGCCGTGACGAACAGCTGACCGTGCTCAACCGCAAGATCGCGGAGATGAACGACCTGCTGGCGATGGAGCGGGAGGCGAACGCCGACCTGCGCATCAACATCACCCAGCTGTCGACCGAGCTGCAGACCTCCGTCGCCGCGCGCGACGACATGACCCTGTCGCTGAGCCAACTGCAGGAGGACCGCGACCGCACCGCCCGCACGCTGGAGGAATTGCAGCGCAACGTCCGTGTCGACCGCGAGACGCTGGACCTGAAGCTGAAGGAAATCCTCAGCCTGCAGGCCGACATTAAGGCCCTGCGCGATGCCCGGCAGAAGCTGGAGGGCGAACTGGCCGCCGCCGCTGCTGCCGCCAAGCTGACCGAACAGCAGCGCCAGGCCCTGCTGGCGGAACTCGGCACCACCCGTGACCGGGCGAAGGCGCTGGAGTCCGAACTGGCCTCCGCCGCAGAGAAGACGATGCTGGCGCAGAAGGAAATCGACCAGCGCGACATCCGGCTGAAGTCGCTCGAATCGCAGCTGACCGACAACCAAACCCAGACCCGGAAGGATCTGGAGCAGCGCGACATCCGCATCCGCGACCTGATGGCCTCACTGACCGGCGAGCAGGCCGAGGGCACCCGGAGCAAGCAGCAGATCGACCTGCTGAACCAGCAGCTTCTGGCGCTCCGCGAACAGCTGGCCCGCATCGGGGCGGCGCTGGAGGTGTCGGAGAAGGCGTCGGCCGAACAGAAGGTGCAGATCGCGGAATTGGGGGCGCGTCTCAATCAGGCGCTCGCCGCCAAGGTTCAGGACCTCGCCCGCTACCGATCGGAGTTCTTCGGCCGGGTCCGCGAGGCGCTGGGCAGCCGGCCGGACGTGCGGATCGTCGGCGACCGCTTCGTCTTCCAGTCGGAACTGCTGTTCCCCTCGGGCTCAGCGACCCTTGAGGAGGCCGGCAAGCAGCGGTTGGCCGATCTTGCCCGCACGCTGATCGAGATCGGCAAGGCGATCCCGTCCGACATCAACTGGGTCCTGCGGGTGGACGGCCACACCGACATCAAGCCGGTGCGCTTCCAGTTCGCCTCCAACTGGGAACTGTCGTCGGCACGCGCGCTGTCGGTGGTGAGATTCCTGATCGACCAGGGCATCCCGGCGGAACGGCTGGCAGCCGCCGCCTTCGGCGAATTCCAGCCCATCGACCCCGGCAGCTCGGACGAGGCGCTGGCGAAGAACCGCCGCATCGAGATCAAGCTGGACCAGCGATAAGGACCGGAGGGGTCAGCCTTTCCATTCCTCGCGCAGGATGGCGTAGAGGACATGGTCGCGCCATGCGCCGTCGATGCGCAGATAGCCGCGGGCATAGCCTTCGTGGCTGAAGCCGACCTTTTCCAGCAGGCCGCGGCTCGGCAGGTTGGTCGGCAGGCAGGCGGCCTCGACCCGGTGCAGTCCGAGTTGGCCGAACGCGAATTCCAGGACCAGCCGGGTACCGCCCGACACATAGCCGTTGCGGGCGTAGGGCTGGCCGGCCCAATAGCCGAGCGTCCCCATCTGGGCGACGCCGCGCCGGATGTTGGTGAGGCCGAGCCCGCCGACCAGCGCATCGGTTCCCCGGTCGAAGATCAGGAAGCTGTAACCGAGATCGTCCCGCCACTCCTGCGCCTGCCGCCGCAACCGACGCGAGAAAGCGGTCCGCGTCAGGGCGTCGGCCGGCCAAGTGGGTTCCCACGGCGTGAGGAAGTCGCGCGAGGCGGCGCGGAGGTCCGCCCATTCCCGCCAGTCGCGCGGCAGCGGCGGCCGGATGTAGCAATGCGGACCGTCGAGCCGGACCGCGGGCGGGCTGATGAGGCCGCTGCCGAGGAGGCGGATCATGATTGCGGCCCCTCTCCCACCTTTGTATCCCCTCTCCCCCCCAATCTCGCGCAAACTTCGTTTGCGCTGACGCGGCAGGCGGACCTTCGGTCCGCCGAAAGCGGGGAGAGGGTTAGGGTGAGGGGGATCCGCTGGCTGGACGGTCCACGCGATGCATCCCCCTCACCCCGACCCTCTCCCCGGGGGGGAGAGGGGGAACAGCCCGGGGGCAGAGGGGAGGCGGCCACCGTCTTCATCGTCAGGCGAGACGCTCCGCGATGCGGTCGTAGCTTTCCAGCTTGGCGATCGGGCCGAGGGCGGCGACGGTCGGGCGGCTGGCTCGCAGGCGGCCGGCGGCCTTGACCACGGCGTCGCGATCGACACCGTCGATCTTCGCGACGATCTCCTCCACCGGAACCGGGCGGTCGTAGATCAGCATCTGCTGGCCCAACTGTTCGCAGCGCGACATGGTGCTTTCCAGCGCCATCAGCGTCCCGGCCTTCAGCTGGGCGCGGGCGCGGGCGACCTCGTCCTCGGTGACGTCGGCGCCGACCTTGGCGATCTCGTCGCAGACGACCGGGACCAGTTCCGCCACCTCGTCCTCGCCGGTGCCGGCATAGACGCCGAACAGGCCGCCGTCATGATAGCCGCCGGTGAAGGTGTAGATGGAATAGACCAGCCCGCGCTTCTCCCGCACCTCCTGGAACAGCCGGGACGACATGCCGCCGCCCAGCAGGGTGGACAGCACCGAATGGGCGTAGAAGTCGGGATCGTGCACCCCTACCCCGTCGAATCCCAGCACAAGGTGCATCTGCTCCAGGTCGCGGTCCTCGCGGAAGTCGCCGCCGGCATAGCGGGCCGACTCCGGCTTGGGCGGGGCGCCGCTCGGCAGGTCGCCGAATGCCTTGAATGCGAGATCGACCATGCGGTCATGCTCGATCCGGCCGGCGGCGCTCAGCACCATGCCGGGGGCGCCGTAATGGCCGGCGATGTAGTCGACCAGCGCTTCGCGCGGCAGGGCGCCGACGATCTCGGCGGAGCCCAGCACCGGACGGCCGATGGCCTGCCCCGGATAGGCGGTGGACTGGAAATGGTCGAAGATGATGTCGTCGGGCGTGTCGGCGCTCTGGCCGATCTCCTGCAACACCACAGTGCGCTCGCGCACCAGCTCCTCGGCGTCCAGCGTGGAGTGCTGGATCATGTCGGACAGGATGTCGAGCGCCAGCGGCGCATCCTCGTGCAGGACCTTGGCGTAATAGGCCGTCTGCTCGCGGGTGGTGTAGGCGTTCAGCTGCCCGCCGACATTCTCGATCTCTTCGGAGATGCGGAAGGCCGAACGGCGCCGGGTGCCCTTGAACAGCATATGCTCGACGAGGTGGGCGACGCCGTTGACGCTCGCCGCCTCGTTGCGGGTGCCAACCCCGACCCAGCAGCCGAGCGAAACGGACTGCACGTCGGGCATGGTGTCGGTCGCGACGCGAAGCCCGTTGGGCAACGTCGTCACACGAATGGAACTCATGCGGCCTCCTGGGCGGCGCGGGCGCGCGCGATGACGAAGTCCTGGACCGCCGCCAGATCGTTCGGCAGTTCGGACAGGCGCTCCTCGCGCACATAAAGATCGGACAGACGCGGCGGCAGGTCCGGCCGGCGGCCGGTCGCCTTTTCCACCGCATCGGGGAACTTGGCGGGATGGGCGGTGGCGAGAACCACCATGGGAACGGACGGATCGACCCGGCCGGCCGCGACCGCGGCCTTGGCCGCTCCGATGCCGACCGCCGTGTGCGGGTCGAGCAGATAGAGGCTGCCCTTCCAGGTGTCGGCGATGGTCGCCATGGTGGCGGCCTCGTCCACCCGGTGGCCGGAGAAGATGTCCAGCGCGCGGGCGAGCTGGGCGTCGGTCACCGCGAACTTGCCCTCGGTGCGGAAGCGGTTCAGCGCCTCCGTCACCGCGGTGCCGTCGCGGTCGAGCAGGTCGAACAGCAGCCGTTCGAAGTTGGAAGAGATCTGGATGTCCATGCTGGGAGACAAGGTAGGCACGACGGGCGCCGCGACCATGCTCCCACTGGCGAAAAAGCGCGCCAGGATGTCGTTGCTGTTGGACCCCACCACCAGCGTCTCCACCGGCAGCCCCATGGCGCGGGCGCCATAGGCGGCATAGACGTTGCCGAAATTGCCGGTCGGCACGGTGAAGGCCAGCTTGCGATCTGGGGCGCCCAGCGCCACCGCGGCGGTGAAGTAATAGACGATCTGGGCCATGATGCGCGCCCAGTTGATCGAGTTCACCGCCGACAGCCCCATCCGGTCGCGGAAGGCGCCGTCGTTGAACATGGCCTTCACGAGGTCCTGGCAATCGTCGAAGGTGCCGTCCAGCGCGATGTTGTGGACGTTGGACGACAGCACGCTGGTCATCTGCCGGCGCTGCACCTCGGACGTGCGGCCCTTGGGATGCAGGATGAAGATGTCGACGTTCCGGCGGTCGCGGCAGGCCTCGATGGCGGCGGAGCCGGTGTCGCCGGAGGTGGCGCCGACGATGGTCACCCGCTGCCCGCGCTTGGCCAGCACATGGTCGAACAGGCGGCCGAGCAGTTGCAGCGCCACGTCCTTGAATGCCAGCGTCGGACCGTGAAACAGCTCCAGCACCCAGGTGGTCGGATCGACCTGCACCAGCGGGGTCACCGCGGCATGGTCGAAGCTGGCATAGGCGTCGCGGACGATGGCGCGGAACTCGTCCTCCGCAATGGCGCCGCCCAGGAAGGGCAGCATCACGCGGACGGCGATCTCGCTGTAGGGCAGACCGCGCATGGCGCGGATGTCGTCGGCCGTGAATTGCGGCCAGGTCTCCGGCACATAGAGGCCGCCGTCGCGCGCCAGCCCGGCAAGAAGGACGTCCTCGAAACCCAAGACCGGGGCCGCGCCCCGCGTGCTGACGTACCGCACCGCTTACACTCCGTCCGATGAAGTGGGCATAGTTAGCGAGGTGCCCGCCCGCACGCAAGCGATGCGGGACGCACGGCCCATATTCCGTCCGGTTGGGGCGCCCGGTGAGAACCGATGGAACGTTTGGAACGCCGTGAAACGGTTTTCCGGGGGCTGTTCAGTGTTCCATCCGGGACGGCGCCTCTCACGCGGCCTCCTCCACAGCCCCGTCCGTCATCTCATCGGCCGTACGCCGCCGCACCAGGGAAGCGGCGCGTTCCAGCACCTCCGGCCCCGCACCGGGGCGGTGAGCGTTCTCGGCGATGTGGCGGCGGTAGGCGCGGGCGCCGGGCAGCCCCTGGAACAGGCCCAGCATGTGGCGGGTAATGGAGGACAGCGGCGTGCCGCGGGCCATGCGCGCCTCGATGTAGGGCAGCATCGCCTCGATCACCGCATGGCGGTCGGGGCCGGGTTGTCCGTCCATCAGGCGGTGGTCGGCATCGGCCAGCAGATAGGGGGTCTCGTAGGCGGCGCGGCCGATCATCACGCTGTCGACCTTGCCGAGATGCAGCGAAGCCTCGTCCAGAGTCTTGATCCCGCCATTGATGGCGATGGTCAGCTGCGGATATTCCGCCTTCAGCCGGTGGACGAGGTCGTAGCGCAGCGGCGGGATGTCCCGGTTCTCCTTGGGGCTGAGGCCCTTCAGCCAGGCCTTGCGGGCATGGACGATGAAGTGGCTGCAGCCGGCGGCGGAGACGGTGCGGATGAAATGGTCGAGCGTCGGCCATTCCTCCATCTCGTCGATGGCGATGCGCGACTTGACGGTGACGGGGATCGACACGGCATCGCGCATGGCGCCGACCAGCCGAGCCACCAGATCGGGTTCCGCCATCAGGCAGGCGCCGAAGCGGCCGGACTGCACGCGGTCGCTGGGGCAGCCGACATTGAGGTTCACCTCGTCATAGCCCCACTCTTCCGCGATGCGGGCGCAGGAGGCGAGGTCGGCCGGGTCGGAGCCGCCGAGTTGGAGCGCCACCGGATGTTCCGCCGCGTCGAAGCCGAGCAGCCGCTCGCGGTCGCCATGCAGCACGGCGCCCGTGGTCACCATCTCGGTGTAAAGCAGCGTGGAGCGCGACAACAGACGGTGGAAGTACCGGCAATGCCGGTCGGTCCAGTCCATCATCGGGGCGACGCTGAGGGGGATGGCGGGGGACGTGGTCATGTCGGGTGCGGGCCGGTGCAGAGGAACGGAAGGTCGAAGACGGAAGATACGGCGCTAAGGGCTGACGGTCAGGCGGAGGCCGAGGGACTTGATGACCTTCAGGACGGTGGCAAATTCCGGATTGCCGTCCGGCGACAGAGCCTTATAGAGGCTTTGGCGGCCGAGGCCGGCATTGCGCGCGACCTCCGTCATCCCTTTGGCCCGGGCGATGTCGCCAAGCGCCGCGACGATCAGTTGAGGATCGCCGTCTTCCAGCACCGCGTCCAGATAGGCGGCAATGCGCTCGTCGCTGTCCAGGCTGTCGACGATGTCCCACTGACGGGTCTCTGTTCGGGCCATGCTCCCCTCCTTTATCGGGCCGCAGGTCTAAAGGTCCCGTGCCAGCGCGATGGCGGCGGCAATGTCGCGGTCCCGGGACCGCTTGTCTCCACCGTCCAGCAGCACGATCAGCGTGTCGCCACGCTGGATGAAATAGACGCGGTAACCGGGGCCATAGTCGATGCACAGTTCACTGACGCCTTCGCCCACCGGCTTCGTGTCACCAGGATTGCCGAGTTGAAGGCGACGAATGCGCACTTCGATCCGCATGCGAGCCCGATCGTCCCGCAAGCTCTCTATCCAGGCAGCGAAGCGGTCGGTCTGGCGGATCTCGATCATCGGAGAATGTCTTCTTTGGGAGACAGTTTGTCAAGCCACCAGCCCAAAACGACTAAGCCCCGCACAAGGCGGGGCTTAAGTCATTAACCGAGAGAGTGGCGTCCCCGACGGGAGTCGAACCCGTGTCGCCGCCGTGAAAGGGCGGTGTCCTAGGCCTCTAGACGACGGGGACGTCGTTCGCGGTGACGCGCTTTCTAAAGATCGGCGGCGGTGAGCGCAAGCGCTT
>NZ_DASPIS010000039.1:0-5344 GCF_035628975.1 Azospirillum sp.
GCTTGCGGGACGAACGGCAGTGCCCATAGAGTGCGGATCCAGGCAGTCAGAACGAGGGCCGCAGACCTACCAGACCGCGCCCCGCCGCACCACTCCTACTCAGCTTAAAGTAGCATCCCGCTCAGCGCCAGCCGGGACGTGCCTGCCACCAACAAGCTCTGAGAAAGACCACGTCGGAAGGCAGCTGCAGCCGGTTCAGCGCCGAGCCGGTGCGCTCATTGAAACCGCGCCCACAGTCCCGGCAGCGGAAGCGCCGATACCCGTGTGCCGTCCGGTCCGAACGCTCGCTCGTCCTCGCTGACTGGCAGTGCGGACAACGCATCCGTCTCCTCCTCCTTCTCGCTGGGAGAGGAGATCTGGGAAATGGCCAAGCTCTCGGCAACTTGGCGCGAGCCCTGACATAACCGTCGGCGCATGACGTCTACAAACATGCTCTGTAGGGCTTCGCCCGGCCCCAGCCCGATCCTACATGGGCGCTTTTTCCACCACGCCCCTGGACGTTAGCCCTTTTCAGATCGGCGCGTATCGAGGCTCCAGGGACCGCCTCCGGCAAAGGCGAGATACAGGAACACAAAGCAATAGAGAATTGCTGCGTCTCCACCATTCAGGACCGGGAAGAAGCTGCGAGGTGCATGCGACAGCCAATAGGCAAAGGCCATCTCACCGGAGAGGATGAAGGCGACCGGCCGGGTGAAGAGGCCCAACACGAGCAGCGCGCCGCCAACCAGTTCCAAAGCCCCGGCGATCCACGATAGGGACATGACGGCTGGCGGACTGGGGTGCGCCGGAAACCCTAGCAGCTTCTGCGAGCCATGCTCGAAAAAGATAAGCGCGGCGACGATCCGCAGGATGCTGAGGATGCGTGGTGCCCAGATTGTCTGAAGATGGTCGGTGTTCATGTCTGGTGTTCTCCTGGAAGGTGTTGGGATGCGGATCGAATTTCATCAAGCACGGCCAGAGCCGCTGGGGATAGCATCGCCCCCTCGCGTAACGAGATGCCGATCTGGCGAACGGTCTTACCCAAAGTGACAGGCAATTCGATGAGATCGCCCGCAGTGATTTCGTAATGCAACTGGTGCGGCGAGATGGCCGTCAGCATGTCGCTGTTCTTCAACAGGCCACGCAGCACGGCCAGATCGCCGGTTTCCACCGAACAAATCGGTGGTTCAATGGCGAGTTCGCGAAACGACTGGTCGATCAGCCGGCGCCCCGGCGCCCCTGGCCGGGGCAGTATCCAGCGTTGCGGCAGCAGGTCTTTCAGCGATGCCGGCGCGCCCGCCAGCGGATGTCCGGCCCGCGCGATAATGCCCAGCCGGTCCTCGAACAAGCTTTCGGTGATCAGACCGGCGTTCCGTTCCCCCACACGCAGGGCACCGACGATGAAGTCGATGTCGCCGTCGCGCAAGCCTGCCACCAAGGCCTCGTAAGGACTTTCCACAGTCGTCACGCGGATATTGGGGTGACGTTGCAGGGTCGCTGCGATGGCGGTCGGCAGGACGTGTGTCCGGCCCAGCGGCAGGGCGCCAATGGCGATGCGGCCCTGCATGGTGCCGGCGATGGCGGCCACGTCGGACTGCATGTGTCGCAGCTCGGCGACGATGCGCTTGCCGCGCGAGACGATCAGCGCGCCGGCGTCGGTAACGACCATCCCCTGCATCATACGCTGGAAAAGCGGCTGTCCCAGCGCGCTCTCCATCCGTGACAGCGCCATGCTGGCGCCGGCTTGCGACAGCCCGACGTGGGCGGCGGCGGCCGACAGGTTGCGCAGCTCCGACACGCTGATGAGAAGCATGAGCCCACGGCCGTTAAGCAGCAGGTTGGTGACGGCGTTACGCTCGAACGTCTGCTGGCGCTTTGCGAAACGGGCGACCTCTTCCAGCGCGCCGGCGATTTCGTCGGTGATCCGGCGTGCCCGGTTGCGCACCGCCTCGCCATAGGCATTGAGCAGCATGCCGCGGGGCTTGCGTTCGAACAGACCGACGCCGAGGCTGTGCTCCAGTTCGCTGATGGCTCGGGCAATCGCGGACGATGCCTTGAAGATCACTTCGGATGATCGCGCAATCGATCCCGTCTCCGCCACCGACAGGAAGTCGCGGATGTAACGCAGGCTGTTCGCGATCCTTTCCGGCGTTGACGCAAGCTCGGTCATCGCAAGTTCCCGCTTTGCCGCTGGCCCGTACAGGGGCGAGATGTTCCACGCATTCTAGTCCCCCCGTTGCGACCGTGGCACGCACCATCACGCCACACGGGCGCAAGATTGCGCTTGGGTAACGTGACGCCGCTCCTCGTGCTGGACGGCAAGGTGTTCTGCAGCCGGAGCATATCCCCGTGCAAGATATCCCGGAATGCGGCATCACGAAATTAGGATGCGCGATCAGGGGATAGCAACGGTGTCGCTGGGCGACTCGACTATAATGGCCGTCATCGCCCCACCATTCGAGCAGACCGATGAATCACAGCGCTGCGACGGCGTTCGATCTCACCAGGATCGCCTGTGTGTGGATGCGCGGCGGCACCTCGAAAGCCGCATTCTTTCGGGTCCAGGATTTGCCGACCGACCCAAAATCGCGCGACCGCCTGCTGCTGGCGGCGATGGGAACCCCCGATGCACGGCAGATCGACGGCATCGGCGGCGGCACCCCGCTGACCACCAAAATCGCCATCATCTCCACGTCCGGCGACGATCAGGCAGACATCGACTATCTGTTCGGCCAAGTCGTGATCGGCGAGGACCGCATCGATTACGCGCCGACCTGCGGCAACATCCTGGCCGGCGTTGGTCCCTACTCCATCGATCAGGGGTTCGTGCCAGCCGAGGACGGCAAGACCATCGTGCGCATCCGCATGGTCAACACCGGAGGGCTCTGCGAGGCGGTGGTGCAGACACCGGGTGGGCGGGTATCATACACCGGCGAAACCCGCATCAGCGGCGTGCCGACCCCCGGCGCCCCCATCGAACTGGGCTTCCGCGACATCGCTGGGTCGAGCTGCGGCGCCCTTTATCCTACCGGCCGGCGCCTCGACGTGATCGAGGGCGTTGCCGTCACATGCATAGACAACGGCATGCCGGTTGTGCTGATCCGCGCCGAGGATGTCGGGGCTACCGGCTACGAGACGCCGACGGATCTCGACGCCAACGCCGAGGTGAAGGCGCGCGTTGAGGCCATCCGCCTCGCCGCCGGTCCGCTGATGGGCTTGGGCAACGTGGCTGGCAAGGTGGTGCCGAAGATGACCCTGGTGTCGCCGCCGCGCGACAGCGGCCACCTGAACACCCGCAGCTTCATTCCCCGCAAGTGCCATGACGCCATCGGCGTCCTGGGGGCGGCCTCGGTCGCGACAGCTTTCGACGACGAAGGCACCGTCTGCGCCTCGCTCGCCACCGGCCCCGCCGGCTCTGGCGTGCGCGACATCTCGGTGGAGCACCCCACCGGCGAATTCACCATCAGGCTGAGCGGCGGCGGGGAGGGCGAAGCGCCTTCGGTTGCCCTGCTGCGCACCGCCCGCCCCCTCTTCGAGGGGCATGTGCTGGTACCGCCCGCCACCGCCGCATAATCAGAGTCTTGGGAGGAAACAATGAGTGCGTCCGCCACTCTCGAAATACGCTCGTTCATCGACGAGCGTCGCATGTCCCCGCGTCAGTGGGTCTTGACGGTTCTCTGCTTTCTCATCGTGCTGGCCGACGGAATGGATGTAGCCATCATGGGCTTCGTCGCCCCGTCCATCATCGGTGAATGGGGCATCTCGCGCCCGGCATTCGGAATGGTCATGGGGGCCGCGCCCATCGGCTTGGCGGTCGGCGCCATCTTCGCCGGCTCGTCTTCGGACTGGTTCGGGCGCCGGCGCGTGCTGCTGGCCTCGGTGTTGAGCTTCGGCCTCTTCACCCTGCTGACCGCCTTTGCCCGCAACCCGACGGAAATGGCCGTCCTGCGCTTCCTGACCGGGCTCGGCTTGGGCGCCGCGATGCCCAACACAACGACGCTGCTGTCCGAATACGTGCCACAGCGTTCGAAGTCGTTCCTGCTGGCGACGATGTTCACCGGCTTCAACTTCGGCTCGGCCCTGATCGGCTTCGTCGCCGCCTATCTGCTGCCGATCCATGGCTGGCAGTCGGTGCTGTATTTCGGCGCAGCCATCCCGCTGATGCTGTTCCCGCTGCTGTACGTGGCGCTTCCGGAGTCGGCGCGCTACATGGTGGTCCGCAACATGGCCCAGGACAAGATCGGTGCCGTGTTGTCGCGCATCTCCGGCACCGATCTGAGCGGTTACAGCCGTTTCACGCTCAAGGAGGAGGCGGTCGCGGTCAAGCAGCCCATTGCCGTCCTGTTTACCCGGGCTTTTGCGCTGCGCACCTTCACGCTGTGGGTGACCTACTTCATGGGTCTGCTGGTCATCTACCTGACCACCAGTTGGCTGCCCACCATGATGAAGGACGCCGGCATGACCATCGACCGGGCAGCCAATGTGACGGCGATGTTCCAGCTCGGCGGCACGATTGGCGCGGTGCTGGTGGGACTGGCAATGGACCGCTTCGGTGCCAACCGCACCATCGGCCTCGCCTACGCCCTGGGCGCCGCTGCCCTGGTGATCTTGGGTGTCGGCGGACTCCAGTCGGCGTGGCTGGCCATGATCGTCGGTGCCGTCGGCTTCTGCATGAGCGGTGCTCAGACTGGCCTCAATGCATTCGCACCTGGCTGCTACCCCACGATGGCGCGCGCCACCGGTGTAAGCTGGATGCTGGGCGTCGGCCGTCTCGGCAGCATCCTTGGGTCCTCGATTGGCGGCGTGCTGCTGGGCTTCGGCTGGGGGTTCGAAGGGATTTTCTCGGCACTCGCCGTCCCAGCCATCCTCGCGGCGATCGCTATCATGGTCAACAGCCTGTCTGTGCGCTCTGGGCAGGCCAAGGGCTCGGACAATCCCGGTCAGCCGGCCCGCGCCGGTAGCTGAAGCAAAAACACAAGGAGGAACACCCCATGGCACGCATTATCGGCGGTATCGCCTGTTCCCACACCCCGACCATTGGTTTCGCCGTGGACGGAGACAAGCGCAACGACCCCGTCTGGGCGCCGATCTTCGAGGGGTTCGAACCGGTCCGCCGCTGGCTGGTGGAGAAAAAGCCCGACGCGCTGTTCATGATCTTCAACGACCATGTCACGTCGTTCTTCTTCGACCATTATTCGGCTTTCACGCTGGGCATCGATGAGCGATACGGCGTTGCGGACGAAGGCGGCGGCGCGCGCGACCTGCCTCCGGTTCGGGGCCACGCCGCCCTGGCGCAGCACATCGGTGCCTCGCTGATGGCCGATGAGTTCGACATGTCCTTCTTCCAGGACAAGGCGCTGGACCA
>NZ_DASPIS010000040.1:0-41695 GCF_035628975.1 Azospirillum sp.
GGCGGCGCTTACTCGACCGGCTGTGCCGCACGTGGCGCATGGCATGCGGCGACACGGCCGAGCCGAGCACGGTGGTGATCGACAGCCGCACCTGCCCCTCGGCCCCGAGTTGTTTCGCGCGGGGCGTGGATGGCGGCAAGAAGATCCGCGGCGTGAAGGTCAGCATCGCCGTGGAGAAGTACGGCCTCCCGCTGGCGATCGACGCCATGCCGGCCAACGTGCACGACACCAAGGGCATCGTACCGGTACTGCGCCAACTCGCTGGACGTGGGTTCCAAGGCCCCGCTATCGGCGATGTCGGCTATCGGGGTGAACGCTTGGCCAAAGCCGCGGATGCGCTCGGCATCATCGTCCGGCCGATCGCCCGCGGCCGTGACGGCGTGTTCATCCCTACCGAGATCGCCTGGGTCGTGGAGCGCTCCTTCAGCTGGATCAGCCGCTACCGACGATTGAACACCATCGTCGAGCGGACAAAGGAGCATCTCGTCGCGTTCGTCGAAATCGCCTTCATCTCCATCCTCTCCAGGCGCCTGAAGCGGCTCACGCCCCAGGAGGTCAGCGCATGACGTCTACGAACAGGTTCTGAGCGGCGCCCTCGCAGACCGCCAGCACGCCCGCCAACTCGCCGTGCAGGTCGGCGTCCAACCCCGCTCCGGCAGGGGAGGGCGTCAGGACGACGCGGTCGATCATGACGCGCACCATCTCCATCGCCTCAGCTGAGCGGCCGGTTCGTTTGAGCGCCGCCAGCCGCTTGGGTACGCGGCGGCTTATGGCCACCGCGTACCCAGGCTCGCAGGAAAAAGCTGCAGGATCGTTTGGGCGAGTGCATGAACCTCGGGGGGCAGCGTGGCAATGGCATGGTACCACCCGGTGTACCGGCGCAACTGCCGCAGTGTGGTATAGGCTTCAAACGCGCTGACCCCGGTGTTGGTGATGTTAAGGAGCTCGCCTGCGTACATCATGGCGCGATCACGCACCTCCTGCGCCTGCCCGCGCCCCTCTTCGGTAAAGAGGGTCAGGAGTTCAAGCTCGACCAAGTTGCCGTAGGACCAGAGTCTCTGCTCGGCGCTGCTGTCGGAGGCGTAGATGTCCTCTTTCGACAAGAGCTGGGCCGCCGCCATGAGCTTAGCAGCCTCCGCCTCGTCGACTAGGGCGGCGGCGTCACTACCCTTGAGGCAGGCGAGCACGCGCGTCAGCGACAGGTGCTGGACCAGCGCCCAGCCGCTCGACCGGTTCCGCCGGAAAGCGTCGCGGTAATGATCACGGGCCTGCTGCAGCCGCTCGACCACGGTGCTATCGCAGTGGTCCGCCATCAGATAGAGGATTTCGGCCTGGCGCTTCTTGGTGCTGCCGAGGAGGCCGGAGATCCGGGCACCGTCGATCGGCAACTGATAGAGCAGCGCCGAAAGTGCCTTCGTCGCCTCTTCAATTCGAACGCATGCGCTGGCGAGCGAAGCCTCGCGCGCCTTCGGGTCCAGACCAGCGTGCAGCCGGATCGACTCGTCGGCGACGTTCATGGCGGCGTCGATGCTCATCACCGTGCGGCGGATACGCAGATCGCACAGATGTCGATGGAACTCGGGCGGGAGTGAGGCGTAGGCGGTCAGGCTCGCCCAATCGTGTGTGTCTGAAAAATCCGAATGCATATCGCAGCGGAGCTTTTGCAGAAGTTGGCGCGGATCCTCTGCCCAGAGCAGGCCCTGGTATAGGGTTTCCACGAGTTGCACGGACCCTTTGAACGACAGGGGAAACTGACCGGCCACCACCATGGGGATGCCAGACTCGTGGAGTGCGTGGGCAATGCTGGCGCCGGCGCCGGCCACCGATCCGATGCTGCCGCTGTTGCAGCTGGCGAGCGACACGAGGTGGGGCTGGGTGGAGGTTCGGTCTTTTGCGCCGTACCCCTGCAACGGAGGCGCGGGGTCGCGGCTGGCGGTCAGCGCTGAGGCCAGCCTGGGGCCGTCCACATAGTCGACCTGCGAGAGGTCCCTCGCGTCGTGCAGGGCAAGGCAGAAGCTCCAATCATCACCGATCTGATGCTTAACCCCGTGCGCCAGGATGTGGACGTGTGTGAAGCCACCGTCCGCGCAGGCTTCGCGGATGGCCTCGATCGACGCGTTGGGGAGCACAACCAGATGTTCGGCGACGCGTTGGCGGCGCTCCCGGTCGTCTTTCGGATCGTAGTATTGTATCCACGGGGATACGGCTTTGCGCAACGCCAACAGATGCGATTGCAGGGGCACCGAGCCGACGCCGTCAGGGCTGGCGGCAGCGAAGAGGATCCTGAATTTGTCGGGCGGCGGCAGCATTTCATTGGTCGCGCGCCGAACCTCGCGGGTAAGGCATACCGGCGACTGCGTTTGCAGCAGCAGATGCTGTCCCGCACCCGGGCAGCCGTTTGGCGACAGCGCGAGTTCGAACGGCAGCAGCGCGAGTTCCGACGCCGAGATGATCAGCCGCAGGTGCGTCAGCCCGCCGGATTGGTGATTGACCGCGGCCTTCAGGCCAGGAACTTGGTCGAGGATGTCACCCATCACCCGTGCTGTGTCGCGTAGCTGGAAATGCCGTGATTCGGGTGATTCCTGGTATTCAAGTGCGCTCAACCGGCGCAGCACCTGATTGTGCTCGAAGGGAAGGTGCACGGTGACGGCGCTGTGGTTCTCGCACAGCGCCAGATATGGGGTAAGCGGCGAGACGAGCTGGTTATGGGACGGCCCGTGGCGGAGCAGTTCCAGGGTGATGGTGCGCATCGCGTTCTCCTGCCCTCAATCCTTGGGATACCGGCTATCATTCACCCTGCAGAAGACATCCTTCGTGCCGTCGCCGGAGACGAGCCGCAGTTCGCCGACGGCCCGCCCGTTCTCCACGCCGATCCACACCACGGTTGGCAGGCGGAGCACGAAGCCCTCAATCTTTTCAAGTTCGTCCATGCTCCCGGCCTCAAAGGCGCCGAACGCCTTTGCGAACAGGCCGGCGTCATCCAAGATATCCTTGGTCAGCTGGATCAGCCGCGCCCAGGAGCCGCTGTTGAAGTACCAGCCGCTGGTGAACTTCCGCGGGATTGACCGTTGCAGGTGCGTGTGTCCGGCGATGATGATGTCGACCGTGTCACCGACTTCCTTGTCCAGGTAGTCGAAGGTCTCGTCCGGTCCACGCAGGTCGAAAGACAGATCCTTCTTCAGGTTTTCCAAGACCTCCCGCAACACCTCCGAGGTCGGTCGCCGCCGGATGAGGTTGTAGATCGCCCCGGAGACGCCGAGCTGCCCGTTCAACTCGTCGTCCGCCACCAAATCGATCGGGGCGATGTCTGACCGCAGGCGGGCTTCCGCTTCGTCGAGCATGCTTTCCGCCAGCGCCGCGCTATCGACCGGCGACACCGGCCGATGCCTCGGCGGCTCCTGTGCGGCGGGCCGCTCCTCGGTCGACAGGAAGCCCATGGCGCGTCGGACCTGGTCGCGCTTCATGCGGACATAGGCCGCCGCGACGCCGTCCAGCTTGCCGACCAGCGCCGGATCGAGCGCGGCTAGAGTATGCAGAACCGCCTGCTTTTCTGGTTTGAGGAGATCGACGAACGGATATTTCTTCTTCACGTCGTTCATCACGTCGATGACGAGCTTGGTGCCGGCGTTCGGGACCCAGTCTTCCGTGGGTCGGCCGTGCAGGATATCGCGTCCCTGCCGGCGGACCGTCTCGTGGTCGATGACGTTCCAATCGTCGCCATCGTTCCCGTGGATGCACAGCACCCGCGCATTGCCGACCCGGCAGAGGAACCCGGCTCCGTCGAACGCCAGATGGATTCGGCCGCGCGCGGCGTCGTCGCCGGGCGTCGTGCCGTCTCCGCCCGCCAGCCGTTCGAGCAGATGAGCACGAACCCACGGAAGCGCCAATTCCACATCGTGATTGCCGAGCGTGATGATCAGGCGCCGTCCGGGCGTCGCCACGAAGGCCCGCAGGGCATTCCAGGCTCCCTCGAACGCCGGATCCGCCATGATACGGTCGAGCTTCGCAATCGCGCCCTGCGGATCGAAGTGGCTGGAGCCATCCTCCGCGAGGAAATCGACGAAGTCGCCGTTGATCACGAACGCAATGAGGCCGTTCGCTTCCCTTGCCGTCAGCTCCTTGACCAGCCTCTCCAGTTCCTTGCCCGATGCGAAGATCTGGAAGCCGGTCTTGCCTCCAAGATGCAGGTCGGAAATGGAGAACAGCTCAGCGAACTCCGGAATACAGGAATCCAGAAGGGAAATCCTACGTTGCGCCATCTCAGGAGCCCTCTTTTTGAAGAAACCGCCGCGCCACGCCATTCAACGCAGCAACAACATACGATCCGCCACGCACGCCATCCCAATCAGGCATTGGGGAAAGCATGGTTAGCTGGTAAGGCCCATTTCCTTAACCGCAGACGCCAGGGATGTGGTAAGTCCGGGAATTCGGGCTTCAAGGTCCTTCTGCTCGGCGTTGAGGCGGTTGATTTCCGCCTGTTTACTGGCGATAAGTGCCGGCAGGTCAGCGAGCTGTTGGGCCTTACTTGCGTCGAACGTCGCTCCCGGCGGGAGCGCCGCCTTCTCAGCTCTGAGCGCCTTTTCCTTGTCCTGCAGCGACTTCAGCGCAGCCTCGCCCTCCGCCTTGTCTTTCAGCAGAGTGTCCAGCCGTCCCTTTGCTTTGTCCAACTCGTCCTTCAAGGCCTGCGAACGGGCCAGGGCGCTGGAACCGGTCAGTTTGCTGCCAATGTAGACGCTCTGACTAATGCCGAGCAAAAGCAATGTGTTGGCATCGAGTTGCGGGAAAGCCGCGGTGTCGGCGATCCTCCAAACGACATAGCCACCGATCAGCAGCGTGAAGACGAAAAGTTGAAGCTTGAGCATGTCGAACCGTTTGCCGGAACTCAGGATTTGCCAGAAGCGCAGATCTTCGGTCGGCGCCGGCCCCACTCCGGGCACCGTGGTCTGTGTGGAGCCGCGCGTCGCGGCAATCCAGCGCGCAAGAACGCTGCCTGCGCCGGCGATGCCCAGCAGGCCCATCATCTCCGTGGTCAGGCTAAGCAGACTGCCGGTAACGGCGAAGACGTAAAGGAACCCCCACACGGTGATGACGGTCCAGACGAAGATCTGGAACAGCGATAGACTGGGTTCGCCATCATTCCCAATGAACAACCCGGCGAGCCACCGTGCCCAGTCGTCCTTCGACGCACCGAGGTCGTCATGCCGAATGTTGAACAACCACCAGAACAGACAGATGGTGATCACACCTGCGGCAATGGCGGCCGCCCATTGCGCGATGGCGGTAAAGCCGCCATAAGCGGCGTATCCGCCGCTCGAACTCGCGACGGCGAGTTCGATGGAATTGAACATGTTGCCGGACGCATTCAGAACGCTGCCTGGAACGCTCAGCAGCACCGATGCCCCGCCGCTTTCCGTGGGCCTGATCTCGGTAACGCCGACACGCTGTGGTTCCGCCTGGCCGATGGTCCGTGCGCAGGCGCTTACGCCGACGCCGCGGTCGAAGCGCAGGCCTGGCCGGTATGCCTCAATGGCGAGATCGGCCAGCCCCTTCTTGCCCGATGCCCGCTCCGGCTGCAGCGTCGCGCTGGTTCCCAGGAGCCATTGGGACGCAATGATAGGCTGCAAGACCACCACCGACGCGGCTTGGCCGTTGCCGAGGGGCAGCGTGCCTTTGGTTCCGACGGACAGCGTCAGCCGCATCGGGGCCGTCTCGATCTTGATCGCTTCCGCCTTCACCTCGGCATCGAGCTTCACCGCGTAGCTTCCGGAGGGGGCCGGACCGAAGCGCAGCCGTCCGGAGGGGCCGAGCAGGTACGCGCTGCCGGAATGGTGCATTTCCAGGGTCCTGCCATCGAGGACGAACTCGCCCTTGGAGACGCGTACGATGGTGTCGGCGGGCAGCGTGACGGTGACGGCCTTCGGCGATGCCGCCAGGGCGGCCGCCTCGATGTCCGCGGCCAACTTTGCATCCTCCAGATTGGCCGTCACGGGTTCCGTCGTGATGAAACCGAGGGCTTCACCCACTGGCGGTCTGATGATGTCGAAGTGCCCGGCAGACTCCTGGGCCGAATCCTTCAGGCTGTGCAACGTCACCGAGGTGGTGCTCGGGATCTCGACCGGGGCAAGGCACTCTGCCCAGGTGACGGCGCGCTCCAGGGAGACCGGCTCGAGTGCCGGAGAGCCGATCACCAGGCGGATTCCGCCCAATGACAGGGCCAGGAGGATGGTGATCAGCATACTAAGACGGATCTTCATGGAACCCCCTCCCGCATTCGTGTTTCTGTCGCTCGCGTCCCCGTGGCTTCAGGCGATTTGGTGGAATGCGGGAGCCGCGCCCCGCCTGAAGGCGCGAGGTCAGCCGGTCCAGTCCCGATTATCGCTCTGGGTGTCGAGGTGAACGAAGCCGCTGTACACGCCGATGCCGCCCTGGAAAAGGCCCCGCGCGCGATAGTCCTTCAGCATCCTGGCCCAGTCACCCGGCCTGCCGATCTCGCAAACGAAGTCGATGGCCTTGAAGCTGAGGTGTTGGCTCTGCGGTGCACCTTTGATCGCTTGATTGTACTGTGGCGAGCGGTAGGCGCTGCGGATCCGGACACGTGCCCCGAGTTCGCTGCGCAGCCGCTGCAAGATGGTCATCGTCGGACCGATGTTCTTCCACAGGTGTCGTGGCGGGTGGGTGTTGAGTTTGGCGAAGGGACCCGCCTCGTTCTGGCTGCCCAGGTACAGGACTTCGTTGGCATTGAAGTTCTCGAGTCCTAACGTTCCGAACCACGCGACGAAATCCACATAGTCGGACCAACCCGCATGGGGGCTGCTGCTGCCGGGCGTCGCCAGCGCCACCGCCGGCAACTCCTCGAGACTAGCCTCGGTCGCCTCGGCGATCGGCTCCAGAGTGCTGTCACGCGGATCCGATGCCCCCAAGGCGACCAACTCTGCGATGGTCGAGCCCGCCTCAAGCTCGATCCTCGACACCGGCCGGTCGATGAGACCCCACTTGTCGAGCGCGTACCCGCTCCGATGCACGGTTGCGACGCCACGCTCGAAAGCCAGCTTCCGGTTCAGCACGTCGGCGCGCCACTTTTCCTTGCTGTGCGATGCGATGACCTCGGCGAACGCCGCGCGGAGTTCCGCGCCGCTCCTGCCGGACGCGGCGACGTCCTGGAGGTCTTTCCGTTCGTCAGCCTCCAAGCTGTTCTGGACGGCGACGTCGAACCAGAAGCCGGCATCCAATACGGAGAGCTCGCGGCCTCCCATGAAGGTGTCGATGTGCCGGAGCGCCCCTCCGGTCCAATACCGGTCGAAGGCGGCTTCCATCTGCACCTGCCGCGCTTCGGGAAAGCTGCCCAGGCGGCGGAACGCATCCCGCCAGGGCAACTCGACCTCGTATTTTTTGGCGCCCCTCGACAGGCGGTCTCCCCATTCAACCCGGTCCGTCGGCGACGACATCGCCAGCACCTCGTCCAGTTCTTCCAGCAGCGCCCCGAACGCCTGCCGGAGCGCTCCGGTCCGCCGGCGCTCGATCGCCTTGAGCAGCCTGCCCAGCTCGCCCCCCTTCAGGGTGAAGCCGATGAGCCCGAAGGTCAGGCCCTGCTTGTCGAAATTGCCGACGATGCGGTCGAACCAAGTGCCTTCGAAGGCGGCCGTCAGATTGAGACAGAGATCGAAGACGGACGGCGCCTGCCGCCCGGTCAGCCGGCGCCACAGGTCGGCGTCGATGGCGTCGCTGGCCGGCAGGTTGTTGGCCGCCTGCCAGCGGCGAAGCGCCCCGGCGGTGATCTTGCCGAAGACCCCGTCCGGCTCGACGGACTGTCCGGCACGGCCCAGCGCGACTTGCAGCGCCGTTACCACGGGTCCCTGCACATACGCGAAGTGGGCGCGATCGGTGACCAGGGCGGCGACGGGATAGTTCAGCCCTCCGGGCACTGGTGCGGGCGGAGCGGGCGGCGTCGCGATCGGCGCGGGGCTGGGCGGCACCGGCACCAGCGGCGTCTGGCTGGCCAGCGCGGCCAGATCCACCGCGCGCGCTTCCACGACCGGCTGCGGGCGGAAGCCCAGGGGCGCCGCGAGGCTGTCGAGAACGTTGTCGATGGGGAGATAGGCGCAAACCGCGCCATCGCCCGCGACCAGGAGCCCAACGACATACCCCTCCTGGTCGAGAACGACCGAGCCGCTGAGCCCCGGCTCGACGTCCGGCGAGCACAAGACCGGCTCATCCAGCCGCCAGAAAACCTCCCCCTGACGGCCGTTGTAACGGACAAACTTCGGATCCTTCGCCTTGCCCAGCACTTTCAGCTTCTGCCACCGGCCGTCGGCTCGATGGATCCAGACGGCCGAGGGGGGCGGATCCTGTTGGTTGACGCCGGTCGGCGGGCCGAAATCGCCCAGGGACGCCGCTTCGGGCGGCACCACCCCAACGAGGCGCGCCACCGCGACGTCGAGCCCGGAATCCTCGGTCGAGACGGCCAGCACCTCGCCCAACAGCGTTCCGTCGCCGGCAATCTCGACCAGCATCGGCTGGTGGTCCCATCCGATCAGGCATTCGCCGAGGCCGGGGGACGTCGGGGCCGGTGGTCCCGGCCGTTTGAGGACGTGACCCGCCGTGAGCAGGTAGCGCCGGCCGTCATCCTGATCGGGTTTGCGAAGAAGGCATCCAGCTGTACCGGCCCCTCCCCCGTCGAGGGGGCGTCTCCGGATCGGTACGGTCGCGCATCGGAACATACGTCAGCCCCCCTGGTTGCGGCACCCGGTCTTCAGTATCCGTTCGTTCGTGGCGCGATCGAGATAGCCGTCGAGCGGCAGCCCCCTTTCCCGTTCCTGGAACCTGAAGATCACTTCACGGAGCCTGCTGTCGAAGATCTCTGCCGGGCGCGGGTCGCCTTCCTTGTTCACCCGGCACAGGATCCGGATCTTCAAACGCCAGACATCGTCGGACGCCAGTTGATCCGCGACCCGTTCGCCGGCCGGCAGCTTGCGGATGGCCTCCTCGCGTATCCGGACATAAAGGTCGCGGTTGAGTGCCGTCGGATTGTCCATCGGTGCGAAGGCCTTGAGCGCCTGATCGTCGGCCGTCGTCCACTGTGGGGTCGAGCTGTCGCCCGCGTTGATCGTCTGGCGCACCATCTTCCGTTGTTCGTTGGTCAGCAATTCCCAGAAGCTCATGGGCGGGCGTGACCAATCGGTAGAACCGGAAGCTCCGGAGCGCGCGTCCGGACCGCCCGAAGCGCGGTTGGAGCCGGCGCCCGCCTGTCCGTCGGTGCCCGCCTGCACCTGGATTCTGATCTCCCGCGTCGTGCGGCCGGCGGCATCGCTGATGAACAGGATCGGTTGGTGCGCGCTGTTGGCGTTGCGGGTGGTGAGCACCACGGTGACGACACCGTTTTGCAAAGTCGTGTCAGCCGCGGTGGTCCCGGCGTCGTAGGTGCCGATGATGCTCGCCTGCGGCAGGCCGGTGCCGCCGGACACGGTATACACGCGCCGGTCGGTGGGCTTCATCACAACGGTTGCTTCGTTCGGCACGATCCGCAACTCACCCTCGGCCCTGGGCGGTTGGCAGGCCTTCATCTCCTTCACGATGGCCGCCGCCGCGGACGCGCGCTCGACATGAACGCCTAGTCTCGACGCGGCCTGGGCAACCCTCCGGAGACTGTCCGGCAATCCCGGCGTATTGGCAGAGGACCGCCCTGTGAACCCTCCGCGAAAGACGTCGAAAGCAGTGCCCGGGAATGTTGCTCCGGCCCCCGGAACCAAGCCGGATAGGACGGTCGTTACCGCCGCCGGGTTGGGATCGGTCTTCGCGATCTCCCGGTCGGCGGCCCCGACCACGTCGAGCACGTGCGAGCGCAGCACCACGCCTGCGGTGTCGAGTGCCACTCGCAGTTTGACCGCCTTTTCGAGATTCGCCACCGCCCCTCCGCGAATGCGCTCGATATGCTGGGATGAGGGGTCGTCCTGACCGTAGAGGGGCGTGATGGAGTCGAGTTCGGCAAGGGCAGCGCGCAGGTTCTCGATGCCGTTGTCCAAATCCGCCTTGTCGCTCTGGGTCATCAGCAGGGGGCGTTGCGCCAGAATGAGGCAGCCGATGGCCTCCGCGGCGCTGATGTAGACCATCTGGCGCGGATGGTTGTCGTAATAGGCGGCGCCGGAGAGTGTCGCGACGCTGCCCAGCCCCAAGCCTTGGGCCAGCGTCTTCGAGCCCGTATCGGTCACGCCAAGGAAAAGCGCCGTGGCCCCCAACGCGCCGGCCAGCAACGGAGTGGTATTGCGTAACGCGCTGTACTGCGCCGCGGCGTTGAGGTAGGCGAGTCGCTGCGCATCGGCGGCTTCGATCGCGGCCGGAAGCGTGCCCGTCAGCCTGATCTCCGGATGTGATCCCTGTGCCGCACCCCCATTTTGGTCAGTCGTTTGTCCTTCGAACGTGCTGCCGAACAAGCGACTGTCATGGACCATAGGCTGAAGCGGCGCGCAGGCCACCATAATGCACGTACCGACGGTCGCAGCGATGGGACCGCGGCCGAGCCCTCTCGACACCCGCCCACATATCGGCTTTTGCCGCCCCTCTTCCTGCGAGCGTTCATTGCCTTTCTTATTCATGGGCGATCCACACATAAAGAAATGCGCGTCATGGTAGGCAATGACATTTGGCGCGGCCTGTCAACTGTACATTTGTGCGTCTAGCTAATATGACGGTTGTGTAACGTTGAGCTTAACCCGACGGTGCTGGCAAGCGCGACCGGATTGCGGGAGTAATTGCTGCAGTGTTTGTCACTGGGTAGATGTATGGAAGAACATAGATCCCTTGGGCATTGGCGCGAAGTTGTGATGCGCGGTAGCAATAACCAAGGATCGTTATTTCACGACCAGAATTGATCCTGCGGGTGGTGCGCTGGTGCCCGCAGTTGCGGATAAGCTACCTTGACCTGGAACACATGCTGGTCGGCGGCGACATCGTCGAGGACCACATTAACTTCTGCCACGGGATCTAAGCTGGACTTTGGCCAATTTCCCGGGTTCGGATCAGCCGTGAATCCAGAAGCTCGGCTCGTTGGCGACGTAGTCGAGGGCGTGGTCGAGCGCCATGGTCGCGATCCCGAAAGGGTCTGAGGCTCCCCACCGTTCGCCATTCCACCAGAGCACCTGGACCGTGTCGCCGTCGCCGGTCGGCCGGAACCGTGCGACGGGGGCACCGGGATCATGCGAGGACACCGACGACGGCCGCCGCCAGGGCCGGGTCGACCGGCCCTTCCAGACGCAGGCGTGCCCCGCTGGGCAGGATGATCTCGAGGATCGCCGGGCTCGTGGTCGGACCCGTCGGAGGCGGCAATGGCCCACGGGGCTCCGTGACCGGCGGTTCCGTGACGCTCGGCTCCGGCGTGACGGTCACCGCGACGAAGCTGGGCGGTTCGGCCACGGCGCTCCCGCTGGCCTGCATCAGCCCTCGCCAACGGTACGGCAGGCTTTCGTGCACGCCCGGCCGGCGGAACGCCTCCTCGACCATCCGCACCTTCTCCGCCGACGTGTAGGTCCGCCGTCGCTCCGTCCCTGTCAGAACCTCGAACCGCTGATAAGCCATGATGTTTGCAACTCGTTTGCGTCCGCGCGATGAAGCGCCACGCAAAACTCAGATGCCGGCCCCCACTTTGCCAAAGCGGTTTTCACCGGAGGCGTACCATGTTGTTCCGTCGCCGCGCGTTGTTCCGCAGCCTCTCGAGCCTTGCTCATTGAATCGGCCCGCCTGCCGGCTCCTACTTGCCGAGCCCCATCGCCCTCGGCAGCCACAGCGTTATTTCCGGTACATAGGTGATGGCGATCAAGGCGGCGAAAAGGGGGACCAGCCAGGGCAGGATCGCCATGGTTGTCCGCTCCACCGATAGCTTCGCCACGCGCGCCAGCACGAAAAGCACCATCCCCAGCGGCGGATGCAAGAGCCCGATCATCAGGTTCAGCACCATCACAAGACCGAAATGCAGCGGGTCGATCCCCAGCTTCAACACGATGGGCAGCAGGATCGGCACCAGGATGGTGATCGCCGCGATGGTGTCGATGAAGCAGCCGACAAACAGGATCAGCAGATTCGCCAGCAGCAGGAACACCCACTTGTTGTCGGTGAAGCCGAGGATGGCGTCCGTCATGATCTGCGCTGCCTGACTGGCCGTCAGCAGCCAGGCGAAGATCGAAGCCGCGGTTACGATGAACAGGACCGAGGCCGTCGTCTCCACCGTGTCCAGCGTCGCCTTGGCAAGGGAGCGCAGCCGCATGGTGCGGTAGCGGACGAGCCCGAGGAACAGCGACCACAGCACCGCCGCGACCGCCGCCTCGGTCGGGGTGAACCAGCCCAGCGTCATGCCGCCGATCAGGATCACCGGCGTCATCAGCGCCATGACGGCGGAGAAGTCGAAGTACCAGTCCGCCGCCAGCAGTGCGGCCAGGGCGATGGAGATCGCCCAGTTGACCGAGACGCCGGCCAGCGTCATCAGCCACACCGCCAGCGGGAAGCTCAGCACGACGACGATCTCGACCGACGCGGCGCCCAGCCGGTGCCAGTCGAAGACCATGTCGCCGCCCCACTGGTGCCGCCGCGCATGGATGGCCACGGTCGCCATCATGAAGATCGTCATCAGCACGCCCGGAATGACACCCGCCAGGAACAGCGCGCCGATCGAGACGTTCGCCATCATCCCGTAGATCACGAAGGGCAGCGACGGCGGAATGATCGGCCCCAGCGTGGCCGAGGCGGCCGTCACCCCGACCGCGAACTCCGTCGAATAGCCATGGTCCTTCATGGCCTTGATCTCGATCGTGCCGAGGCCGGCGGCATCGGCGATGGCGGTGCCGGACATGCCCGAGAAGATCACCGAACCGACGATGTTCACCTGCCCCAGACCGCCGCGCATCCAGCCGACCAGGGCGATGGCGAAGTTGTAGATGCGGCCCGTCACCCCGGCGATGTTCATCAGGTTGCCGGCGAGGATGAAGAAGGGAACGGCCAGCAGCGGGAAGCTCTCGGCACCCGCGATCATCCGTTGGGCGAGCACGAGGTCGGGTACCGACCCGCTGACCAGAATGTAGACCAGCGAGGCCGCCGCCATGGCGACCGCAACCGGCAACCCCAGGAGCATCAGGCCGAGGAAGGAACCGATGAGGATCCACATCCGCTTACACTCCCGTTCCGTCGAAGGCTTCCGGTTTCTCCAGCACCGAATAGCCGCGGCGCCAGTTCACGATCGTCACCTGCAGCGACCGCAGGGCCATCAGCGCGCAGCCGGCGAGCACGGCATAATAGAGGAAGCCCTTGGACAGCTGGACGGTGACCATCGTCTCGTCGCCGACCACCTCGATCAGCCGCCATATCAGTTGGGTCAGATAGACGAAGAAGGCGGTGCGGATCACGTCCACCAGGGTAGAGAGGAGTCGCCCCGGCGCGTCCGGCAGGAAACGGTAGAGGATGTCCACTTGGATGTGGCGCGACAGCCGTACGCACATGGCCGAACCGATGAACACCAGCGCCACCAGGCAATAGGAGGCGATCTCCTCGGTCCAATTCAGCGAGTCGTTCAGGACGTAGCGGGTGAAGAACTGAAGGAACACCGCCCCCGCCATCAGCCAGAACAGCGCGACGGTGGCCCAATCCTCGACCGCATAGGGCGACAGGTCGGCCGGGGGAGCCTCGTCCACGAAGGAATGGGCAAGTTCCTCCGGCGTGATCTGGATGTGATGTTCCTCGCCGGGCGGCTGTTGCAAGCCGGCCCCATGCGGAACCGACTGGTTAACGTAGCTCGTCATGCGGACCCCTCTGGCTTGCGGGATGGCAGGCGGCAGGCGGCGCGTCACTGCAGCGCCTGGATCGCCTCCCAGTCGGCCTTGCGATAGCCGGCGCTCTCAGGCGTCACCGCCTTCATCACCACATCCTTGAACTCCGCCTTGTTGACCTCGGTGACGGTCAGGCCCTTCTGGCGGAAGGCCTCCACCAGCTCCTTCTCCTTCGCCTGGATTTCCGCGGTGGAACGGGCCGCCGCCTCCTGCGTCACCTCGGTGAAGGCCTGGCGGTCCTCCGGCGACAGCTTGGCCCACAGGCTCTTGGAAATGATGGTATTCAGGCTGTCGATGATGTGACCGGTGAGGATGATCTGCTTTTGCACCTCGAAGAACTTCTTGGCCTCTATGGTGGTCAGCGGGTTCTCCTGAGCATCCACCGTGCCGTTCTGCAGGGCGAGATAGACCTCGGCGAAGGCGATCGGCGTCGGGTTGGCGCCGCAGGCCTTGGGCATCGCCAGATAAGCCGGCGCATCGGGCACGCGGATCTTCAATCCCTTCATGTCCGCGCAGCTCTGGATCGGCTTGTTGGAGGTGGTATGGCGCATGCCGTAATAGGACAGGGCGACGATGTGGTGGCCGGTCTTCTCCTCGTACCCCTTGGCGAGGGTCTTGAAGACGTCGCTCTTCGCATAGCTCAGCAGATGCTGCGGATCGCGGAAGATGTAGGGGTAGTAGGTGACGCCGATCGGGGGATAGCTGCGCGCGGCGAAGCTGGATCCCGAGATGATCATGTCAACGGTGCCGAGCGACAGGCCCTGGTTGATGTCGGCTTCCTTGCCAAGCTGCGAGGCGGGGAACACGTCGATCTGATAACGGCCGTTGGTACGCTTCGCGATCTCCTGCGCCGCCCAGACCGACTGGGTGTGGAAGGGCTCCGACGTCTCGTAGACATGCGCCCATTTCAGCTTGGTCTGGGCCTGGGCCGCGGACAGGACGGTGAAGGGCAGGGCCATCAGCACGGCGAAGCTCAACGCCGCGCGACGAGTGCGAGTTTCCATTGGCATTCCTTCCGATTGTGAGGCGTCCCCCGGCTGGCTGGGGAACCTGGGAGGGGCGCGCCGCGCGGCGGTCGACCGCCTCGGCTAATATATCAACAGCCGATTGTTCGTGACGCAAGCTATTTTGTCGCGGGTAGGAGCTTATTTTATTGCGGTACCGGGTTAACCCAGTCGTACGGCGCCAAACATCCACACATGCTGCAGGCGCGAAGAGTATTCATAGGAAATACTGCGGAGAAACCGGCCGCCTCGACTTTATTCGGGCGGAGATGAATTTGCCTGGATCGGAACGGGCGCTGTGCCGTCATATGAGCGGACTGCCAAGGACAACCGGAATGCCTGCCGCGTCACCGCAGCCCGTCACCGCAGCCCGTCACCGCAGCCCGATGGCCCGGTCGCGGGCGCTGAGGATATGCACGCTGATCGCGGCCTTGGCCTGCTCGGCGTCCCGCGCAAGGGTCGCCTGGATGATGGCCAGATGCTCGCGCATCGTCGGCAGCAGAACGGTGGTGTTCAGTTTGGTCTTCGACTGCTTGATCAGCCGGATCTTGATCTGGTTGACCCGGTAGGCGTCGGAAATGATGGTGTTGCCGAGCGCGTCGATGATCGTCAGATGAAGCGCCCAATCGATGTCCTGGGCTTCCTTCAGCAAGGCGGGCTGGATCCCGCCGGAGGATTCCGCTTCGGCGCAGGCGGCGATGATGCGTTCGTGGTCATCGAGCAGCGCGCGGATCGTCGCCTCCGGCGCCTCCTCGGCGAAGACCGCCACCGCTTCCCGCTCCAGGAACAGGCGGAACTGGAAGGCATCGCGGATGAGGTTGAGGTCGACATGCGCGACCTGCATGCCGCGCTGCGGGACCGTCTTCACCAGCCCCTCGGCCTCCAGGCGGGGGATCAGCTCGCGGATCGCTCCCAGCGGCAGTTCCGTCAGCTCGACCAGCTCACGCTGCGAGATGAACTGACCGGGGCGGATCTCGTCCGCCAGCAGCCGGCGGGTGAAGCTCTCGTAAGCCCGGCTGCGCAGGTTGACCGTTTCCCGGTCGCGTTTGGCGGAGGTCTTCATCCGTATGCTGTCCTGTCAGGCGGCTCCGTTCAGGCGGCCTTTTCCGCGAAGACCCGGTCGTAGAGGTGGCCGAGAGTCGCGGCGTCCGCCAGCGACATAGGCAGCAAAGGCGCTCTCACCGTCAACCATGCACTCTCGCCGGTGGTGTGCGACACCAGCGCTTTCACCGCCGGGGTGACCGGGTAGCGCAGCACCGCGTCCACCAGCTCGACCAGCGCCGTGTCGTCGCGGCCCTGGTGGACCACGGCCCGCAGCCGGTGCGGCACCAGATTGGCCATGCCGGAGATGGCGCCCTGGCCGCCATCCCGCACCGCCTGGGCCAGCACCCGCTCGTCGCCGATCAGCACGGCGAGGTCGTGACGGTGGGCGGCGAGCAGCTCCTGGCTGTAGCTCCAGTCGCCGGCGGAATCCTTGACCCCGGTGATCGCCTGCGGGAAGGCGGCCTTCAGCCGGCCGATCAGCGCGATGGACAGCGGAACCGCGGTGACAGAGGGGATGTGGTACAGGATGATGTCGCGCGCCCGGTCGCCCAGATCGGTGATGAGGCCGGAGAACCATGCGAACAGCCCGTCATCCGATACGCCCTTGAAGTAGAAGGGCGGGGCGACCAGCAGCGCCCGCACCCCGGCGTCGAGCAGCTGGTTGGCCTGGGTGAGCGCATCGTGCAGCGACGCGGCGATGACCCCGCCGACCACATGGCTGCGGAAATCGATGCCGGCACCCTTCAGCGCGCCGATCATCTGGTCGCGCGCCACCTGACCGAGCAGCGGCCCCTCCCCCGTGGTGCCGAACAGGGTGACCGAGTCGCAGCCGTTGGCGAGGCACCAAGTGGCATGGCGGGTCAGGCGGGCCAGATCCACGCTTCCGTCGGCCAGGAATGGTGTGGTCAGCGCGCAGGACAGGCCGAAGCGGCCAGTGGATTGATTCACTTTGCATTTCTCCAAGAGGCGGCTGAAGGTTCGGCCGGAAGACCGGCGCGCTACCACTAACATGTTACTATGATGTTTTTCGTTTGCAAGGGGTGCACGCAAGAATTATACGTTGACCAAGCAATCAAATCGGTGGCGGTGCGGATTCGTGTCGCTCAAACTATCCGCCATGTGCCGGTCCAATCCGGGTGTCCGCACCGATCGGGGCCCGACGACAAGAGGCTCAGGCGATAACGGGGAGGAGTGCATGTTGACGTCGAACGGAATGTGTTTGTCGCGCCGCCGGCTTTTGGCGTCGGGTGCAGCGGCCGGGGCACTGGGTCTGAGTGGTCTCGGCCTGCCGGCTTTCGCCCAGACCGGCGGGATCAACTGGCGCAAATATGCCGGCAGCAGGATCGAGGTGAACCTGATCAAGAGCCCTCGCGGCGAAACATTGAGCAAGTACCAGAAGGAGTTCGAGGAACTGACCGGCATCACCGTGGTGTCGGAACAGACCCCGGAACAGCAGCAGCGCCAGAAGGCGGTGATCGAGCTGACCTCCGGCCGGCCGAGCTTCGACGTCGTACACATCAGCTATCACGTCCAGAAGCGTCAGTTCGAAAAGGGCAAATGGCTGGCCGACCTGACGCCCTTCATCAAGGATCCGTCGCTGACCGACGCCGGCTTCCTCGATGATTTCTCCGAAGCCGGGATCACCTTCGCCCGCAGCCCGGAGGGCGGGATCGGCGCGCTGCCCTTCTCGGTCGATTACTGGATCGTCTATTGGAACAAGGATCTGTTCGCGAAGAAGAACCTGTCCTTCCCCAAGACCTTCGACGAGATGGTTGCCGCCGCCGCTGCGCTGACCGATCCGGCGAGCCAGACCTACGGCTTCGTCGCCCGCGGCATGAAAAACGCCAACACGCCGGTGTGGACCAGCCTGCTGCTGGGCTATGACCAGTACAGCGTCGATGCCAACCGCAACCTGCTGACCGACACGCCCGAGGCCATCGAGGCGGCCAAGCTCTACCAGACGCTGATGACCAAGTCGGCGCCGCCGGGCGTGACCGGCTTCAACTGGGCGGAATGCCAGTCGGCCTTCCTCCAGGGCCGCATCGGCATGTGGTTCGATGGCGTCGGCTTCGCCCCGCCGCTGGAGGATCCGGAAAAGTCGCGCGTCGTCGGCAAGGTCGGCTACGGCCTGATGCCCAAGGGGCCGAAGGCGCACGCCGCCGCCACCACCGGCGACGGCATCGGCGTTACCGCGGCGTCGAAGAACAAGGAAGCCGCCTACCTCTATTGCCAATGGGCGACCGGCAAGCTGATGGGCGCCCGCCTGCTGCAGGCCGGGGCCGGCGTGCCGTTCCGCAACTCCGTCCTGTCGGATCCGGGAGTGCGCAAGGGCGTGAAGATGCCGACGGCCTGGGTCGATGCCGTGGTGGAATCGGCTAAGATCAGCCGTCTCGCCCTGCCGGTCATCATCCCCGTCACCGAGTTCCGCGACGTGCTGGGCGGGGCGCTGACCAACATGATCTCCGGCAGCGATCCCGCGGCCGAGCTGAAGCGGGCCACCGCCGACTTCAAGCCGATCCTTGAGCGTAGCGAGAAGACGTGAGCATCCTGGCCTCTTCCGACCGTGTGGTCGGCGCCGCTTCCGTCGGCAGGACGAAGCGGCTTCGGCCCTCCTACTGGCCCTTCGTGGTGCCGGCGCTGATCGTCGTCGTCGGGGTCATCATCTTTCCCTGGGTCTTCACCCTGTGGATGAGCGCCATGGAATGGCGCATCGGCGAGGAGCAGCGCTTCGTCGGCCTGCAGAACTATGTCCGGCTGTTCACCGACCTGCGCTTCCTGGAGGCGATGGGGCACACGCTGGTCTACACCGCGCTGTCGGTGGTGGCGCCGCTGGTGCTCGGCACCGCGGCGGCGCTGGCCTTCAACACCAAGCTGCCGGCCCGCGGCCTGCTGCGCGGCATCTTCGTCATGCCGATGATGGCCACCCCGGTCGCCATCGCGCTGGTGTGGACGATGATGTTCCACCCGCAGCTGGGGGTGCTGAACTACCTGCTGTCGCTGATCGGCATCGGGCCGCTGCAATGGGTCTATCACCCCAGCACGGTGATCCTGTCGCTGGTGCTGGTGGAGACCTGGCAATGGACGCCGCTGGTGATGCTGATCGTGTTGGGCGGTCTGGCGGCGTTGCCGACCGAGCCGTATGAGAGCGCGCAGATCGACGGCGCCACCGCCTGGCAGCGTTTCCGCTACCTGACCCTGCCGATGATCAAGCCCTTCCTGATGGTGGCGGTGATCATCCGCACCATCGACGCGCTGAAGAGCTTCGACATCCTCTACACCATCACCCAGGGCGGGCCGGGCACGGCGTCGGAGACGATCAACCTGTATCTCTACAGCGTCGCCTTCACCTACTACGACATCGGCTACGGCTCGGCCATCGCGGTGGTGTTCTTCGTGCTGATCATCATGCTGTCGCTGATCCTGCTGTACCTGCGCCAGCGCAGCGCCTGGAACACGGGAGACGGGCAATGAGCCGGCCGCTGAGAAAGCTACTGGACAAGGCCGGCATGGCCGTCTGCGTCCTGCTGCTGGTGTCGCCGGCGCTGCTGTTCTTCATCTGGATGCTGTCGCTGTCGCTGAAGTTCGAGATCGACAACGGCGCCTATCCGCCGATCCTGATCCCGGAGCGCTTCGCCTGGAAGAACTATACGACGATCTTCGAGGGCAACAGCTTTCTCCTGTATTTCTGGAACAGCCTGATCGTCACCGGGGCGGCCACGCTGTTCGCGCTGCTGGTCGGCGTGCCGGCCGGCTACGGCATCGCCCGGATGCGGGCGCACAAGTCGGCGGTGGTCATCATGATCGCGCGGATGACGCCGGGCCTGTCCTTCCTGATCCCGCTGTTCCTGCTGTTCCAATGGCTGGGGCTGCTCGGCACGCTGTGGCCGCAGATCATCATCCATCTGGTCGTCACCGTGCCCATCGTGATCTGGATCATGATCGGCTATTTCGAAACGACGCCGATGGAGCTGGAAGAGGCCGCGATGGTCGACGGCGCCACGCGCTGGCAGATCTTCGCCAAGGTGGCGCTGCCGATCGCCAAGCCCGGCATCGTCGTCGCCTTCATCCTGTCGGTGATCTTCTCCTGGAACAACTTCGTCTTCGGCATCGTGCTGGCCAGCCGCGAGACGCGGACCCTGCCGGTCGCCGTCTACAACATGCTGTCCTTCGAGCAGGTGAGCTGGGGGCCGCTGGCCGCCGCCGCACTGGTGGTGACGCTGCCGGTGCTGATCCTGACCGTGGCCGCCCAGCGCCAGATCGTGGCCGGCCTGACCGCCGGCGCCGTCAAGGGCGGCTGATCCATCCCAAGAAAGAGACGACCCCATGGCCTCCGTCAGCATCCGGAACGTCCGCAAATCCTACGGCGCGGTCGAGATCATCAAGGGCGTGTCCATCGACATCCAGGACGGCGAGTTCGTCATCCTGGTCGGCCCGTCGGGCTGCGGCAAATCCACCCTGCTGCGCATGATCGCCGGGCTGGAGGAAATCAGCGGCGGCACCATCGCCATCGACGACCGCGTGGTCAACGACATGCCGCCGAAGGACCGGGACATCGCCATGGTGTTCCAGAACTACGCGCTCTACCCGCACATGACCATCGCCGACAACATGAGCTTCGCGCTGCGGCTGAAGAACACGGCCAAGAGCGAGATCGCCGCCAAGGTGGAGCGGGCGGCTAGAATCCTCGGCCTCGGGCCGTTGCTGGGCCGCTTCCCGCGCCAGCTTTCCGGCGGCCAGCGCCAGCGCGTCGCGATGGGCCGCGCCATCGTCCGCGATCCCAAGGTCTTCCTGTTCGATGAGCCGCTGTCCAACCTCGACGCCAAGCTGCGGGTGCAGATGCGCACGGAGATCAAGGAGATGCACCAGCGGCTGAAGACCACCACCGTCTATGTCACCCATGACCAGATCGAAGCCATGACGATGGCCGACAAGATCGTGGTGATGCATGACGGCATCATCGAGCAGATCGGCGCACCGCTCGATCTCTACGACAACCCGGCCAACATGTTCGTCGCCGGCTTCATCGGCTCGCCCGCCATGAACTTCATTCCCGGCAGCATCGGCGGCGACGGCTTCACCACCGAGACCGGCGACCGCCTGCCGCTGAGCGGGCGCGTGCCGGCGGCGTCGGAGGGGCGCCCCGCCGTCTATGGCGTGCGGCCGGAGCATTTCCGCCTTGCCGACGAAGGGCTGGCCGCCGAGGTGGTGGTGGTCGAGCCGACGGGGTCGGAAACCCAGATGGTCCTGCGCCCTCTCGGAACCAAGGCGGGCCAAGTGGGGACAGGCCAAGTGGGGACAGGCCAACTGGGAACAGGCCGCGAGGATCGTCGGCGCGAACTGACCTGGGTCCTGCGCGAGCGCACCGGCGCCCGGCCGGGCGAGGTGGTGCGGATCGCCCCCGACCCGGCGCTGGCCCACCTGTTCAACCCCGACACCGGGATGCGGCTGTGATGGCGCTGCCGACCAGAAGCCTTGGCCGCACCGGCATCGCTGTCTCGGAGATCGGCTTCGGCGCCGCGCCGCTGGGCGACCTGTACGGCCATCTCGACGAGGCCACCGCCGTCGGGGCCGCCGTTACCGCCCTGTCGGCAGGGGTGACGCTGCTCGACACCTCGCCGCTCTATGGTCACGGCCTGGCGGAGGCGCGCTGCGGCGCGGCCCTGCGTCAGGCCGGACGGAACGGCGTCGTGCTCTGCACGAAGGTCGGGCGCTGGATGGACCCAACCCAGGGCAGGGGCGACGGGTCGGGCTATGCCGGCGGCTTTCCGCACCGGGCGGTGATCGACTATTCCTATGACGGCACGCTGCGGTCGGTGGAACAGTCGCTGCTGCGGCTCGGCACCGACCGCATCGACGTGCTGCTGATCCATGACGTCGATGTCTGGACCCATGGTGCCGACCGCATCGAGGCGTGCTTCGCCGAGGCGATGGACGGCGCCTATCGGGCGCTCGACCGGCTGCGCGCCGACGGCACGGTCAAGGCGATCGGCGTCGGGGTCAACGAGGCGGAAATGTGCGTCCGCTTCGCCCAGGCCGGCGATTTCGATGCCATGCTGCTGGCCGGTCGCTACTCCCTGCTGGAGCAGCCGGCGCTGGACGGGTTCCTGCCGCTGGCCCAGGCCAAGGGCATCGGCGTGATGCTGGGCGGCGTGTTCAATTCCGGCATCCTCGCCAGCGGGGCGGTGCCCGGCGCCAAGTACAATTACGGCCCGGCCCCGGACGGCATCATGGAGCGGGTCGGGCGGATCGAGGCGGTCTGCCGTGCCCATGGCGTGCCGCTCGCCACCGCGGCGCTGCGTTTCGCGCTGGGGCATCCTGCGGTGTCGTCGGTGGTGCTGGGAACGGTGACGGCCGACGAGGTGCAGCGCAACCTCGCCGCCATGGCGGCGGTCGTGCCGGGCGCGCTGTGGTCAGATCTGAAAAGCGAAGGGCTGCTGGCGGCGGACGTGCCGGTGCCCGGCTGAACGAACAGGGATAAGATGTCATGCTGAAAGGACTGGACCCGCTTCTGTCTCCCGACCTGCTGTGGGTGCTGGCCGCCATGGGGCACGGCGACGATCTGGCGCTGGTCGACGCCAACCACCCGGCGGCGACCATCGCCCGCGCCACCATTTCCGGCCGGCTGATCGTGTTGCCGGGGGTGACGATGGCGCGGGCCGCCCGCGGCATCCTCAGCGTGTTTCCGCTCGACGGCTTCGTGCCCGATCCGGTGCGGCGGATGCAGGTGGTGGGCGATCCTGCCGCACTGCCTGCCGTGCAGGACGAGGTGCAGGCCGAGATCGACCGCGCCGAGGGCCGCGCGCAGCCTTTGCAGGGGATCGAGCGTTTCGCCTTCTACGACGCCGCCCGCCGTGCCTTCGCTGTCGTGCAGGTCGGTGACCCGCGACCCTATGGCTGCTTCCTGCTGCGCAAGGGCGTCATCGCCGGCGACATGCCGTAACCAGATCCAAACTCAAAATCCGGAACCCGACATGATCCAGTTTCCCGTGGATGTGACCCGCATCCTTCCCAACGACGGCTATGCCGGCGCCCTGGCCGGGCGGGTCTGGCGGCCGGGCATCGGCCCGTCGGTGGTGGCGGTGCGCGCCGACGGTGTGTACGACGTGACCGCGTCCTTCCCCACCATGAGCGAACTGGCCGCCCGGCCCGACCCGGCGGCGGACCTTTCCGCGGCGGCGGGAGAGCGCATCGGCGCGCTGGCCGACATTCTCGCCAACACGCCGCCGGACGGTCGTGACGCCGATGCCCCCTGGCTGCTGGCGCCGACCGACCTTCAGGTGTTGAAGGCTGCCGGCGTCACATTCGCCGTGTCGATGCTGGAGCGGGTGATCGAGGAGCGCGCCCGCGGCAATCCCGACGCCGCCGAGGCGATCCGCGCCGAGGTGCAGCGGCTGGTCGGCGACGATCTGGCGGCGCTGAAGCCCGGCTCCGAAGCGGCGCTGAGCCTGAAGGAGGTGCTGATCGCCCAGGGCGCCTGGAGCCAGTATCTTGAGGTAGGCATCGGCCCCGATGCGGAGGTCTTCACCAAGGCGCCCGTCCTGTCGGCGGTCGGCACGCTGATGGATGCCGGGCTGCACCCGAAATCGACCTGGAACAACCCGGAGCCGGAGGTGGTGCTGATCGTCGCCCCCGATGGGCGCATCACCGGGGCGACGCTGGGCAACGACGTCAACCTGCGCGATTTCGAAGGGCGCTCGGCCCTGCTGCTGTCGAAGGCAAAGGACAACAACGCGTCCTGCGCCATCGGTCCCTTCATCCGCTTCTTCGACAAGACCTTCACGCTCGACGACGTGCGGACGACCGATGTCGCCCTGACGGTGGAGGGGCCGGAGGGCTTCCAGCTGGCGGGCCTGTCCTCCATCTCCCGCATCAGCCGCGATCCGGAGGACCTCGTCGCCCAGACCATCGGCCCGGTCCATCAATATCCCGACGGCTTCGCCCTGTTCCTCGGCACCATGTTCGCGCCCACCCAGGACCGCGACAATCCCGGCGGCGGCTTCACCCACAAGGAGGGCGACATCGTCACCATCGCGGCGCCCAAGCTGGGCGCGCTGGTCAACCGCATGCGGCCGAGCGACGCCTGCGAGCCCTGGAGCACAGGCATCGTCGAGCTGATGCGCTCGCTGGTCCGGCGGGGAGCGCTGAGGGGGTGATGGGGCCTCTCCCTCTCCCCCCCGGGGAGAGGGTCGGGGTGAGGGGGCGGCACAGGGTGGCTATCCCGAGAATCCCCGCCGCGCATCCCCCTCACCCTAACCCTCTCTCCGGGGGGAGAGGGGATTTGACGGATCGTGACCCATCACATCACGGCGCCGATCTGCCAGGGCACGAATTCGTTGTCGCCGATGCCGTTCTCCTCGCTGCGGGTGCGGTGGCCCGACGCGGTGTCCAGCATCAGGCGGAACAGGGCGGCACCGGCCTCCGTCACGCTGGTGCCGCCGTCCAATACGGCGCCGCCGTTGAAATCCATATCCTCGCCCATGCGGGCATACAGCGCGCTGTTGGTGGCGATCTTCAGGGACGGCGTCGGCTTGCAGCCGTAGGTCGATCCGCGGCCGGTGGTGAAGGCGATCAGATTGGCGCCGCCCGCCACCTGACCGGTGGCCGACACCGGGTCGTAGCCGGGCGTGTCCATGAAGACGAGGCCGTGGTCGGTCACCGGCTCGGCATAATCCACCACGGCGTTCAGGCGGGTGCCGCCGCCCTTGGCGACCGCGCCCAGCGATTTCTCCAGGATGGTGGTGATGCCGCCGGCCTTGTTGCCGGGCGACGGGTTGTTGTTCATGTCGCCCTTGTGCATGCGGGTGTAATCCTCCCACCAGCGGATGCGGTCCATCAGCTTGTCGGCGATGGCGGGGGAGGCGGCACGGGCGGTCAGCAGATGCTCGGCGCCATAGATCTCCGGCGTTTCGGACAGGATGGCGGTGCCGCCATGGGCGACCAGCAGATCGACCGCGGCGCCCAGAACCGGGTTGGCGGTGATGCCGGAATAGCCGTCGGAGCCGCCGCATTGCAGCCCGACCGTCAGGTGGCTCGCCGGCACCGGCTCGCGCCGGATGTCGTTGGCGATGGGCAGCATGGCATGGACCAGGGCGACGCCGCGCTCGATCGTCTCGCGGGTGCCGCCTTCCTCCTGAATGGTCAGGGTGGCGATCAGCCCGTCCGGGCGCGGGGCCAGCGTCTGGGCCAAGGGGGCGATCTGGTTCATTTCGCAGCCCAGCCCGATCAGCAGCAGCCCGGCGAAATTGGCGTGGTCGGCATAGCCGCGGAGCGTGCGACGCAGGATCGCCATGCCTTCGCCCGTGCCGTTCATGCCGCAGCCGGTGCCGTGGACGATGGCGACCACCCCGTCGACGTTCGGGTAATCGGCCAGCGCAGTCCCGTTGAAGGCATCGGCGATGCGCTTGCAGACGGTGGCGGAGCAGTTCACGCTGGCGATGACGCCGATGTAGTTGCGGGTGGCGACCTGCCCAGACGGCCGGCGGATGCCGAGAAAGGTCGCCTGCTCCCCACCGCGCTCGGCCTCGACGATGCGGGTGGAGCCATGGTCGAGCCGGGCCTCTCCCATGCCGAGATTGTGGACGTGGACATGCTGGCCGGGATCGATCGGCTGGGTGGCGACGCCGATCACCTGTCCGTATTTGACCACCGGTTCGCCGGGCGCCACCGCGCGGATGGCGATCTTGTGGCCGCTGGGGATGGTGGCGGCGGCGGTGCCGGCGAAGCTGCCGACGCCGACCGGGCTGCCCGCGGGGATCTCGCGTGTGGCGACCGCCACGCTGTCCGACGGGTTCAGCAGGAGAAGTTCTGGAACGGAAGTCGGCATCGGTCAGGTCCTTGGATAAGGAAAGCGAGGATGGCGGATTTCGTCAGTCCAGCCGGTAGAAGGTCGCGGCATTGCCGCCGAACACGGCGGGATGCGCCTCCGCGGGGATCAGTCGGCGGCACATGTCCAGCCAGCCGGGATAGTCGCCGGCGAGCCGCAGGACCGGCCAGTCGCTGCCCCAGATCAGCCGGTCGGTGCCGAAAAGCGCGATCAGCCGCCGGACATAGGGGCGGATGTCGTCGATGCCGGTGCGCTCGCCCGCCTCGGTCAGCAAACCGGACAGCTTGCACCAGACATTGGGCAGGGCGGCGAGGGCGCCCATGTCCTCCGCCCAGCCGGGGGTGCCACCGCTGGCGATCTCCGGCTTGGCGGCATGGTCGATGACGATGGACAATGCCGGGTGGCGCCGGGCGAAGCGCAGCAGCGACGGCAGGTGGCGCGGCAGGACCAGCGCGTCGAAGCTCAGCCCCATCTCGGCCATCGCCGATGCCGCCGGGTCGATGGCGGCATCGTCGAGCCAGTCGGATGCCTCCGCCTGCACCATCGGCCGCAGCCCCTTCAGCTTTGGGCGGGCGGCGAGCCCCCGCACCCGCTGCGGCGCGTCCGGCGCCTTCAGGTCGGTCCAGCCGACCACGCCGCGGATGAAGCTGTGCCGGGCGGCGAGGTCGAGCATGAAGTCGGTATCGGCTTCAGTGCACAGGGTCTGGACCAGGACCGTGCCGTCGACACCGGCCTCCAGCAGCAGCGGCAGCAGGTCGGGCGGCAGGAAGTCGCGGTGGATGGGGCCGAGATCCGGCGGCGGCCATTCGCCCCGGCGGGCGGCCATCAGCCAGAAATGCTGGTGGGCGTCGATGCGCATCGCTTACCCCTCCACCGGAACAGGCGCCGCCTCATCCAGCAGGCCGCGTGACTTCAACGCCTGCCAGAAGGCGGCGGGGATCGGCGCCTGTGCCCAGGCAAGGTTGGTCGCCAGCTGGCCGGCGTTGCGCACCCCGGTGACACAGGAGGCGACTGCCGGATGGGCCAGCGGGAATTGCAATGCCGCGGCGGGAAGCTCCACGTCGAACTCGCGGCAGGCGGCGGCGAGCGCCTCCACCCGCGCCACCGTCTCCGGCGGGGCGTCGGCGTAGTTGAACTTGCCATTGCCGGCGAGGATGCCGGAATTGAACACCCCGGCGGCGACGATCCGGACGCCGGATGCGAGGCAGCGCTCCAGGAAGGGCGACAGGCTGGACTGTTCCAACAGGGTGTAGCGGCCGGCCAGCATGGTGCAGTCGAGATCGACTTCGCTCATGGCATCCAGCGCCGCCTCCCATTCGTTGACGCCGAGGCCGATGGCCGCCACCGCACCGTCGCGCCGCAACTCCTCCAGCGCACGGAATCCGCCGCCGCGGGTCAGCGCGTCCCAGTGATGGGCATGGGCATCGCCATGGGTGACACGGCCGATGTCGTGGACATAGAGGATGTCGATGCGGGCAAGGCCGAGGCGCTGGAGCGAATCCTCGACCGAGCGCAGGATGCCGTCGCGGGAGTAATCATAGACCGGGTGGAAGGGCAGGGGATCGGCCCAGCCGTTGGCATCGACGCCATGGACCCGCGCACCGTCGGCATTGGGGCGGATCAGCCGGCCGGCCTTGGTGGACAGCACGAAGTCGTCGCGCGGCCGGTCGCACAGCGCAGCACCCAGCCGCCGCTCCGACCGGCCATAGCCGTAATAGGGGGCGGTGTCGAAATAGCGGATTCCGGCATCCCAGGCCGCCGCGACGAGCTGATCGGCCTCGGCCGGATCGGTAGGGCGGTAGAGCCCGCCCAACTGCGCGCAGCCGAGCCCCATCACCGGGAGTGACAGGCCGGAGCGCGGCAGGGTGCGGCGGTCGGTCAAATTCATCGGGATCGCCTCGACTGCGGAGAACTCGATAGGGGAGAAAGTGGCGTGCGCGGCGAGGGACCGGGCACCGCGCACGCCCAAGGCCAGGAGAAGAGGGTGCGGGGCTCAGTACAGGATGTTCTGGGCTTCCGGCGTTGCCAGATTGGCCTTGGTCACCAGCACCACGCCGGTGTCGAGCGCCTTTTCGACCTTCTCGCGCTTGGTCAGCTTGACCGCCGTCTGCACCCCCAGATAGCCCATCTGGTAGGAGCCCTGGACGGCGATGGCTTCCAGCGTGCCGTCCTTGACGAAGCCCTGGAGGTCCTGGTTGCCGTCGAAGCCGACGGCGACGATGTGGCCGGCCTTGCCGCTCTGGGCCAGCGCGCGGCCCATGCCGATGGCGGTCGGCTCGTTGGCGCCGAAGATGCCCTTCAGGTCGGGGTTGGCGGCCAGCACGTCGGTGGTCTGGTTCAGCGCCGTCGCCATCTGCGACTGCGAATAGAAGGGACCGACGATCTCCAGCTTGGAATGCTCCTTGATGTATTTGGTGAAGCCGCCGACCCGGCCGATCTCCGACCCGGCGCCGGCGACATAGGACATGATGGCGATCCTGCCGGTGGTGCCGACCTTGTCGATCAGCGCCTTGGCGCACAGCTCGCCCGCCTTGACGTTGTCGGTGGACAGCATGGCCTGGTAATACTGCTTGCCGGCGTCGGAAACGGGGGAGTCGATCAGCACCACCGGAATCTTCGCCTCCCACGCCTTCTTCAGGGCCGGGACCAGCGCGTCGGGATCGGAGGGGGCCAGCACGATGCCGGCGACCTTCCGGTTCACCGCGTTCTCCACCATGTTGACCTGATCGGCGATGGCCGATTCCGCCGCCGGACCCTGGAAGGTCATGGTGTAGCCGTCCGCCTCCTTCTGGGCGGTGGCGGCGCCCTTCTGCACATTCTGCCAGAAGGTGGAGTTCACGGTCTTCACCACCACCGCGATTTCTTTATCCGCAGCCAATGCCGAGCCGGCGGCGAGAGCGATGGCGGACGCCAGACAGGCCGAAACGAAGCGCTTCATGGTTTCACTCCCCGTTGGATCGTTTGCTTTTGAACGAGCCGGTCAGCGCCGGTTGCGGATCTGGTCGATCCAGACGGTCAGCAGGATGACCAGGCCGATGATGATCTGCTGGGTGAAGGACGACACGCCGTTCATGTTCAGCCCGTTGCGCAGGATGCCGATCACGAAGGCGCCGATGGCGGTGCCGGAGATCGTGCCGACCCCGCCGATCAGCGAGGTGCCGCCGATGACCGCGCTGGCGATGGCGTCCAGCTCGTACATCACGCCTTCGTTGGGTTGGGCGGTGACGAGACGGGACATCAGCACGCAGCCGGTCAGGCCGGCCAGCGTGCCGGACAGCACATAGGTGAACAGGGTGACGCCGGCGACGTTGACGCCGGACAGCCGCGCCGCTTCCGCGTTCGACCCCACGGCGTAGATGTGGCGGCCCAGCGTGGTGCGGCTCAGCATCACCGCGACGGCGATGGCGATGACCACCATCAGCACCACCGGATAGGGGATGCCGGGGAAGACCACGTCGGGAAAGCCGTCCTCGCCGATGCGGACGATGCGGAACATGGCGCCGTTGCCAAGCTCGCCGAAGGATTCGCCCAGGCCCGACACGGCGCGGGCGCCGGTGATCTGCAAGGCGACGCCGCGCGCCACCATCATCATGCCCAGCGTGGCGATGAAGGGCGGCAGCTTCAGCCGCGTCACGCACAGCCCGTTCAGCAGGCCGCAGAAGGCACCGACCAGGATGCCAAGCCCCATGCCCAGCGGCACCGGCGCCCCTGCCTTGACCGCCAGCGCCGCCACCACGCCCGCCAGCGCCAGGACGGACCCGACCGACAGGTCGATGCCGCCGGTGATGATGACGCAGGTCGCGGCGATGCCGAGATAGGCGATGGACGTCACCTGCAAGGCGATGGTCATGCCGTTGCCGACGCTGAGGAAGGCGTCGCTGGTCATGGAGAAGACGGCGACCAGAACCAGAAGCCCGGCGAGCGCGGCGAATTTCTGGATGAGATCCTTGCGCCGGTCGTTCATCACCCGGCCATTCATCGCCTGCGGGCCGTCGATTGTAGGCTGGCGCGGGGAAGCGGCTGTCTCAAGAAGCTTGGTGGTCGGATTGCTCATGGCGTTTCGGCTCCCGGCGCCGCCGGGCGGCCATGGCCCGAGGCGAAATGCATGATGTCTTCCTGGCTGGTCTCGCGCGTGTTCAGCACGGCGGTGATCCGCCCTTCGTGGAAGACGGCGACACGGTCGGTCAGGCCGAGGATCTCCGGCAGTTCGGAGCTGATGAGGACCACGCCGATCCCCTCGGCGGCCAGCCGGTCGAGAAGCTGGTAGATGGCGAACTTGGCGCCGACGTCGATGCCGCGCGTCGGCTCGTCGAAGAACAGGATGCGCGACTGGCGGAACAGCCACTTGGCGATGACGATCTTCTGCTGGTTGCCGCCGGACAGCAGCCGGGCCACCTGATGCGGCGACGGCGTGCGGATCGACAGCATCTGGATGTAGCGCCAGGCCGCCTGTTCCTCCGCCTTGCGGTCGATGAAGCCGAGCGCGTTGGACACCGCGCCCATGTTGGCCAGCGTCAGGTTCTGGGTGACCGACATCTTGACCGCCAGCCCATGGCTCTTGCGGTCCTCCGACAGGTAGGCGATGCCGTGGGCGATGGCGTCGCGCGGGGTCTTCACCGTGATCTCGCGGCCGCCCAGCCGGATGGTTCCGGCATCCGGCGGGTCGGCGCCGAAGATCGCCCGCGCCACCTCGGTCCGGCCGGCGCCCATTAGCCCGGCGAAGCCCAGGATCTCGCCGCGCCGCAACTCGAACCCGACATCGTGGAAGACGCCGCGGTGGGTCAGTCCGCGCACCTCCATCAGCACGTCGGATGTCGGAACGGAGGTGCGCTCCGGGAACTTGTCGTCCAGCGAGCGGCCGACCATCAGCGCCACGATCTCGTCGATGCAGGTGTCGGCGAAATTGCGGGTGTCGACGTAGCGGCCGTCGCGCAGCACCGTCACCCGGTCGACGATCAACGCCATCTCGTCCAGCCGGTGGGAGATGTAGACGATCCCCACCCCCTGGTCCTTCAGTTCGCGGATCACCTGGAACAGCAGGGCGGTTTCGGATTCGGTCAGGGACGAGGTCGGCTCGTCCATGATGACGATCTCGGCGTTCAGCGACAGCGCCTTGGCGATCTCCACCATCTGGCACTGGGCGACCGACAGCGATTTGACGGGCGCTTCGGGGCGGATGTCGACGCCCAGCCGGTCGAGGCAGGCCTGGGCCTGCCGGCGCAGCGCGGCGCGATCCACGAAGCATTTGCTGGGCCAGCCGCGTTTCGGCTCGCGCGCCAGGAAGATGTTTTCGGCCACGCTCAGATGCGGGACGAGGTTGAGTTCCTGGTGGATGATGGCGATGCCCGCCCGCTCGGCGTCGAGCGAGGAGGCGAAGCGCCGGACCTCGCCCTTGTAGGTGATGCTGCCCTCGTCGGGCTGGTATTGGCCGCTGATGATCTTCATCAGCGTCGATTTGCCGGCCCCGTTCTCGCCGCAGAGCGCGTGGACCTCGCCCCGGCGCAGGTGGAAGCCGACGCCGTCCAGCGCCAGCACGCCGGGGAACCGCTTGGTGATGTCGTCCAGCCGCAGCAGCTCGGTTCCCGCCGCCGCAGGGGGAAACCGGCCGGGGGCCGTGTCGAGCGACGCTTGCTGCATGGCACCTCCCCATCCGGTGCGTCCGGCTTGTCCGGGCCGCACCGTCTGGCTGCGTTGTCGAGCAAACCGCTTGGTCCGGCCGGCAGTGCCGTTCGTCGGGTCACGGCCGGGACGGCGTCACTCCGCCGCGCGCACCTGCTGGCGCTGACGGCCGAGGCCCTGGATCTCCAGCTCGATCCGGTCGCCCGGCTTCAGGTAGGTCGGCGGCTTCAGCCCCAGCCCGACGCCCGGCGGCGTGCCGGTGGAGATGACGTCGCCGGGATGGAGGCTCATGAACTGCGACAGGTAGGAGACGATGTGGGCGACGCCATAGACCATCGTCCGGGTCGAACCGTTCTGATAGCGGTGGCCGTTGACCTCCAGCCACATGTCCAGCGCCTGCGGGTCGGGAACCTCGTCCTTCGTCACCAGCCAGGGGCCGATGGGCCCGAAGGTGTCGCAGCTCTTGCCCTTGGTCCACTGGCCTTGGCGCTCGATCTGGAACTCACGCTCCGACAGGTCGTTGACGACGCAATAGCCGGCGACATGGTTCAGCGCCTCGGCCTCCGACACGTATTTGGCGGTCTTGCCGATGACGACCCCCAGTTCCACCTCCCAGTCGGTCTTGGTCGAGCCGCGCGGGATCTCCACCGGATCGTCCGGACCCTGGATGGCTGAGGTCGCCTTCATGAAGATTACCGGCTCCGACGGTACGGCCGCCCCGGTTTCCGCCGCATGGTCGGAATAGTTGAGGCCGATGCAGACAAACTTGCCGGTGCCGGCCACGCAAGGACCCAGGCGGGTGGAGGCGTCGACCACCGGCAGGCTGTCCACCGGCAATGCCGCGATCTCCGCCAATCCTTCGGGCAGCAGCCAGCGGCCGGCGATGTCGTCGACATGGGCGGACAGGTCGCGGATGCGGCCCTGGGCGTCGAGCAGTCCAGGCTTCTCGGCCCCCCGCGGGCCATGGCGCAGAAGTTTCATCGAGCGTTTCCCGAGTTTCTTGTCGTGATTGCGGACCGGCCGGGCCGATCGGGTGCCGGTCAGGTATTGGACCAGCCGCCGTCGATGGCGATGGCCTGCCCGGTCATGAAGGAGGAGTCGTCGGACGCGAGATAGACGGCGAGCTTCGCCACTTCCTCCGCCGTGCCCAGCCGGCCCATCGGCTGGCGGGCGATGAAGGCGGCGCGCGCGGTGTCGTAATCGCCCAGCGCCCGCATGCGGTCATGCAGCGACGGGCTGTCCACCGTGCCGGGGCAGATGGCGTTCACACGGATGCCGCGGGTGACGTAATCGGCGGCGACCGACTTGGTCAGGCCGATCACCGCCGCCTTGGTGGTGCCGTAGATGAAGCGGTTCGGCGCCCCGATGATGGAGGAGGCGACCGACGACATGTTGACGATCGATCCGCCGCCCGCCTCCAGCATTCCCGGAAGGAAGGCGCGGATCATCCGGTACATCGAGCGGACGTTCAGCGTGACGGCGAAGTCGAAGGCATCCTCGTCGCAGTCCAGCACCGTGCCGGCATGGACATAGCCGGCGCAGTTGAACAGCACCGACGGCGCCGGCACATCCGCCGCGAAGGCGAGGATCGCCGCCGGATCGCAGACGTCGAGGCGGCGGGTGGTGATGCCGGGCATCCCGGCCAGTTCCGACAGCAGGCCGTCGTTGATGTCGGTCGCCACCACGCTGGCGCCCTCCTCGGCGAAGGCCAGCGCGGCGGCGCGCCCCATGCCCTGCGCCGCGGCGGTAACGACGGCGGTCTTTCCCTGCAATCTGGCGGTCATGGCCGTGTGTTCCCCCCATTCGATGTCCGGCTGGCCGGGCCGCCGCCGCATGCATCGTTGTCAATACAATCCGTTTTGCGGATCGTATGTTTTATATACACAGCGGCGTTGCGCCTGTAAATCGATCCGTCAGTCGAAGGAGAAGTTTTCCGATATACGCCGACTGGCCTCGTCCAGGGCTGCGACGATCTCTTCCGGCTCCTTCGGAACCTGCCGGGTGCGCAGGTATGGGCAGGTGAGGGCGGCGATGGCGCCGCCTTCGCGCCGGTCGATCACCGGACAGGACAGGTCGACCACGGCCTCGGTGATCCCGCTGGGGCGGGCGACATGGCCGGCGGCGCGGATGGCGTCCAGCGTCCGGCCCAGCGCATCCAGGTCAATCCAGGGATCCTCGCGCCGCAGTTCCTCATAAAGGATATGGCGGCGGCGGGCGCTCATGAACGCCATCAGGCAATGGCCGGAACCGGTCAGGATCAGGGGCTGGCGGTAGCCGATGCGGACGGTGAAGCCGATGTGGCTCGTGCTCTCAACACGCGCCACCACTGCGATCTGCGTGCCGGACTTGACGGCAAGATGGCAGGAATAGCCGGTCGTTTCGGCGAAGGCGTTCATGAAGGGCAGGGCGATTTCGATCAGCGATCGGTTGACCGGCCGGTTCATGCCCAACCGGAACAGCCGGTCGGTGACCTGGAAGCGATCATCGCCTTCCAGCCGCTCTATGTAGCCGCGCTGTGCCAGCACGGAGACCATGCGGAAGATCTCGCCCTTAGTCCGCCCCACGCCGTCGCCGATCTGTTGCAACGACTGGGGGGCGCGGCATTCGGACAGGAACTCCAGGATGTCCAGCCCCTTTTCCAGCGCCGGGGCGGAATATCGCCGCTCTCGATCGGGGGCATTGGGCAACTCGTCAGGCGTATCCGTCGGATCGATGTCGGTCCCGCTCACGCTGGCGTCCTCTCCTGTGCGGATGTCGGTGCGTTTTACCTATGTTTCTCCCGTTTCATCAGAAATACAATGCCGGACTGGCCAGCCCCATCGGCGGCCAACGCCGACCTGACAACGCCATACCGAGGCAGGAACTGGCTGTGAACGCACGGCGATCCGATGGAAGCTTTGATCGATGTGATCCAGGACCTGAAGATTGGGCAGAAAGCCGATCAATGACAGAGAGATGTTCAGGGGCGCGACCATGATGAAGAAGAGTTCCCTTCATATGGCGGTCCTGGCCCGTGAAGGACATTGCGCTACTGCCGGCTGTTCAGCGCCACCCGCTCAACTTCTGTTTGGTCACACAAAACTTGGAAGAGCCCCTTGTTCCATGCCGCTTCAAAGCCTCGCCTAGGCCCAGTCCATTCATGGCGACAAGGCTTCGATATCCGAGGTCTCGACCGTGGCTCGAGGGTGTGTTCGGCCGGCGCTTACGGCCTGCCGGTTTCGTTATTCTTCTTCGCCCGCTCCTTCTTCGCTTGATCGTGATGCCACTTGATGGCGAAGAACATGCCCGTGCCTAACACAATAATCTTGAACGGAAAGAAGACTAAAGGGAACCAATCATACATTTTGAATATCTCCAGGCTATGACACCATCTATCGTCAGGAGAACGTGACGGCAGTCAGGTCGAGTGCGAGTCTTTGCCTGCGGGCGGGGCCACAGGAGGCCGGGTTGGTGCGGCTGTACCGAAACGGGCTTCCTCGGCCTTGTAGAAGTACTGGCTGGCCACCAGCCAACCCTTCAACGGCCGCAAGGGCGGAATACAGGTCAGCAACAGGAACGGCAGGGTCGTGACGAGGTGCACCCAGTAAGGGGCCTCGAACTCAGCCTCGATCCAGAACGCCAGGATGACCGTGGGAATGCAGGCGAAGCAGATGACGAAGAAGGCGGGGCCGTCGGCCGGATCGGCGTAGGAGTAGTCCAGGCCACAGACCTCGCAGTGGGGGCGCAGCGTCAGGAAGCCGCTGAACAGATGACCCTGGCCGCAGCGTGGACAGCGACCACGCAGGCCGGTGCTGAAAGGCGGAAGAGGCGGCCACTCCTGTTCGGATGACATCGCGTGTTCCTTCGGGAGGCAATGGCAGACAACATCTGCATGCAATGGGAAATCGTATGCTCCACGGCACCGTACAATGTCAACCCAAATGCATGCAATGTGCCGGCGGGATTCATACAACCATGGAAGACATGGCAGGTGCCTCGGCAAGAAGGTCGGCCACTTGCCGCAATGCCTCGCGCACACCCTGGCGGTCCTTCGGGGTGCCGAGCGCGACACGGACAGCCTCCGGCGGCGTCGACACGGCAAAGGCATCGCTGCCGACGATACCAATCCCCGTTCCACGCAGGCGCATGATGAACTCACCGCGGGTCCACTCGTCAGGCAGCCTTAGCCATAGGTGGAATGCACAAGGGCTGGCCACGATGGCCCCTGGCGGCAGCGTCTCCCTCGCGATCGCGTGCCGCGCCGCCGTCTCCTGCCTGATGCCCGCGACGATACTCGCCGCTTTGCCATTGTCGATCCAGCGTGTCGCCAGCGCCGTGGTCAGCGGCGACGCCATGCCCGTCGTAGCCCGCACAGCCGCGGCCAGCCGGGAAACCTGGCGGGGCTCGGCAGCGGCGAGGTAGGCGATGCGGAGTGCCGGTGAGACAGATTTGGCCAAGCCGGAGACGTGGAAGACGGACTCGGGCGCCAGCGCCGCCAGAGGAGGTGGCGCATCGGGTGCCAGGGCGCCGTAAGCGTCATCCTCGATGATGCGCACGTCATGCTGGCGCGCAATGGCCACCAACGCCTTGCGTCGGTCCAGCGGCTGTGTCGCCGTGGTGGGATTGTGCAAGGTCGGGGTGCAATACAGCGCCTTGGGGCGATGGGTCCGGCAGGCCTCCTCGAAGGCCTCGGGCAGCAGGCCGTCGCCGTCCATGGCCAGTGGCGCGAGCCGCAGCCGCAGATGCGCCGCCAAGCTGCGGAAGCCCGGATAGGTCAGTGCCTCGCAGCACACCACGTCGCCCGGCTCGCACAGGACGCTGAGCGAGGCCAGCAAGGCGCCCTGTGCGCCCGCGCAGACCAGCACCCGCTCCGCGGGGACGGCTAAGCGGCCTTCCAGCCAACGCGCTCCGGCCTGACGGTCGGCCTGGCTGCCGCCGACCTGCTGGTAGCGAAGCAGCAGATCCAGGTCCAACTCAGCTGCGAAGGCGCCCATGTCTTGCCGCAGGTCGTCCTGCAAGCCCGGCCCCATGGGTAGAGGCGGCGCGTTCATCTGGAGATCGGCGGGATGCGCCGCCTGCCGGGGGTCGGGCGGCATCGGCGGTGCGGTTCGGCTTGCGCACACGAAAGTGCCCCGGCCGACGTGCCCTTCCACCAGACCGCGTCGTGCCGCCTCGGCATAGGCGCGCGTAACGGTGGTAAAATCGACGCCCAGCTTCCTGGCAAGGAGACGCTGCGGCGGTAGGCGAGTCCCCTGTGTGACGTGCCCTGCCCGAATGCCCTCTTCCAGGGCATCGGCGATGGAGTGGTACACCGGGCCTGCCGAGCGATCGATTGTCGGCACCCAAACCAGATCGTCAGCGGAGCGCGACACGCATCACCCTCATCTACATACAATGCGGCATCGTAGTCCTAAATTGTATGCAGCTAAAGGAAATTCATGCTCTCACTCACCAGCTCGCGACGCCGGCAGGACGTGGAAAAAGGGTTGATGCAGCGCCCTCCGCAGTTTCTCCGGCGGATCGGCGGTCGCCCGATCTTGACCGGCCAGCCGGGAACAGCCTTCTTCCGCGTCCTGTTCGACGGTAGCTGTCGGCGGGTCGCGCGGGCTCTACCCAGGCTGACCCGGTGCGATCAGGCTCAGTCCCAGGCGGCCGCGGGCGAAATTCAGGTAGGACACAGCGCTTCTCCAGTCGCCCTTGCTCCAGGCTCCCTCCGCGGTGGACAGGGTGGTGTTTATGGTGCCTGCCTCCGAGGGGGAGGGGACTTTCTTGCGGGCCTCCGCAAGCAGGTCAGGAAATTGCCGGGCGAGGTCCGGCGCGGGCGGAGTCTGTGCCGAGGCAGGGATGCTGAGGGCGATGCCGCCGATGATGGCCGCAACATGGAGCATTTTCATGGAGCATTCCTGGACAGTGAAGCCATTTTTCCGGATATGGCGGCGGGCAGGACCTTCGCAATCCCTCCAATTTCGGGGTCGTCACGCGAGAGCGGGACGCGGGTCCATGTCGGGGGCGGTGTCGCCGACCGACATCTGCGACAGCACGCTGCTGCGGTCGACCGACCGCCGCTCCCCATCCAACCGTTCGATCAGCAGAAAGGCACGTTCGGCGCTGCCGAGCAGGCCGAGCAGCGTTCCGCGCTCGCGCGGGCTCAGCCCCTCATGGCTCAGGCAGGTGCGGCGCAGCGCGGCGAGCGCCTCGACACGGCGTGACGCCTCGACCGGCTGAGAGGCGCCCGGCTGAAGCGCCTTCATCGCCTCGTCCAGCCGGCCGACCAGCCCGGACACCAGGTCCCGGCCCTGCGGGGAGAAATCCTCCTCCTTCACGCGCAGGGCCACCTGATGAAGCGTTTCGCCGAGGCTTTCAGCGAAATCCGCCTCCTCGATCAGGCTGGCGACGAGGTCCGCCTGCGGGTAGGGCTGGTCCGGCTTCAGCAGGGTGGCGGCGAAGGTGCCGATATTCCGGCTGAGGATGCCGATCGCCATGCGGTGCGCGCCGGGGTCCTTCGGTGCGTGGGGCGCGGCACTCGCCATGGCAAGGAACAGGGTGCTCGCCTCCAGATGGCGGGCGATCTCCTTCTGCAGGGCGGGGATGCCGGCGGCGAGATCGCCGCGCCGGTCCGCCGTGAGATACCGCGGCATCGAATAATCCTCGATATCCTCCGAGGAGTCGTGGCCGATGTGGCGCAGCACCCGTTCGAACACCCCGATGAAGGGGAACAGCAGCAGCACGTTGAAGATGTTGAAGACGGTCGAATAGAGGCCGATGGCGATCGGCACCAGCGGGTAGGTCTCCTTCCCGTTCACCACCACCGGAACCGACGGGTCGCCGCCGAACCACTGCATGGCGAAGCGCAGCACCTCCATCGAGATGAAGAACAGGGGGATCGTCACGCAGACGCCGATGATGTTGAAGGCGATATGGGCGTAGGCCGCGCGCTTGGCGTTCTTCGACAGGTTCAGGGAGGCGAGCCAGGAGGTGATGGTCGTCCCGAGATCGGCGCCGAGCGAGAAGGCGACCGCGGTCTGCCAATCGAGGATGCCGGCCGAGCCCAGCCCCATGACGATGCCGATGGTGGCCGACGAGGAGTGGATCATCGCCGTGACCAGGGCAGCGGTGGCGACGCAGACCAGCAGCCCGCCGAAATCCTCCGCCTGCAGGGACGAGATCGCCGACATCACCTCCGGCATCCCGCGCAGCGGGCGCAGTCCCCCGGTCATCAGGTTGAGACCGTAGAAGATCAGGGCGAAGCCCATGCAGGCGAGCGCAATGTTCTTCGTCTTCTCCGACTTCGCGAAGATATGGACGAGCGCGAAGACGCCGGCCAGCAGCAGGCCGAGCGGACCGAGCGGCAGCGCGATCAATCCGTTGCCGAGCGTCGTTCCGATGTTGGCGCCCATGATGACGCTGATCGCCGGGCGCAGCCCGACCACGCCGGCGTTGACCAGCCCGACGGTCATCACCGTCATCGCGGTGGAGGACTGGATGATGCCGGTGATGAAGGTGCCGGCCAGCACGCCCTTGACCGGGGTTCCGGCAAAGGTCGCGAGCAGGGCGCGCATCCGGTTGACGGCGACCGCCTGGATGCCGTTCGACATGAACTCCAGCCCCAGCATGAAGATGCCGAGCCCGCCGAGGACCGGCACGATGATTTGGGTGAAGACATCAACCTGCATGATGGATTCCTTGCCGTGCTCGGATTGCGGGAGCGGACGGTCGCGGGTGGTTCCGGTCGGGATCCTGTGTCATCGGCTGGAAGCGGCGGAAACCCAGGACGCCTGGACGAGTGCCACCAGGGGAGCCGGAAGCGGCACGTAGCCGAGGTCGGCGGCGTCCTGCTGCCACAGCGTCAATGCCGCGTCGAACAATCTCAGGGTGCGCCGTCCCTGCCCACTGTCGATCCGGTCCCGCGGCATCAGTGCGAAGACGGTGGCGGCGATCGGGTAGGCGTCGGTGGCGGTGGCCTCGGCCAGCAGAAGGGTGAAATGGGGGGCCCGGCTCCAGTCGGCGCTCGCCGCGGCGGCCTCGACCGTCTGGCGGGAGGGGGCGACGAACCGGCCGGCCCGGTTGCCCATCTCCGCAACCGGCAATCCCGCCCGCGCCGCCTGTCCGGCCTCGACATAGCCGATGGCGCCGGGGATCGCCTTGACCGTCTCGACGATGCCCTGGCTGCCACGTACCCCGGTGCCGGTCGGCCAGCGGAGTTCGGTGTCGACACCGACGCGCTCGCGCCAGGGTGCGCTTGCCTGCGCGAGGTAGGCGGCGAAATTATAGGTGGTTCCCGATCCCTCGGCGCGGTGGACGACGGTGATCGGCTGGTCGGGCAGGGGAAGCCCCGGATTGAGCGCCGTGAGTGCTGGATGCGACCAGGAGGTGACGGTTCCCAGATAGATGTCGGCCAGAACCGCGCCCGAGAGGCGCAGCTTGGCGACGCCGGAACCCGGAGGGGCGGCGGGCAGGTTGGCGACGACCGCGATGCCGCCCATCGCGATGGGGAACTGCATGAGCCGGTGGCGATCAAGATCTTCGCCGTTGAGCGGCACATCGGAAGCGGCGAAATCCACCGCGCCGGCGATCACCCGCATCGTGCCGGCCAGGGACCCGACCGGCTCATAATCCAGCCCGCCGTCCGGGGACGGGAAATCGCCGCCGTCGGCCTCGGCCGTCCGGAAACGCTCGCCCCACTGATGCAGCAGGGGGAAGGCAAAGGTCGACCCAGCCCCGGCGACGGGTTCGGCCTGTGCCGGGACAACTGTCATCACGCTTAAGCATGCGAGTACAGCCAGCAGGAACCGTGGCATTCCGCACCCATCACTTAGAACAAAGGAGCCGGTTTTCCGGGTTTTATTTCTGCTGGGATCGTATTTGTTTACGGTGACGAACAGATGACAGCGCGATGCGGGATCGCCAAAGAGCGGAATACCTATCCGAATTCCCAATGCGTGCCGGAACGACATGCCGGTCAACGGCAAATCTCCGCCGGAGCCGGCAACCGCCGCAACCGTTCGCGCCCTCCTCTGTTATGTCCGGGCGACGGGAGGGGAGCGGCCCGGTCATCTCCTCCTGACCATGGGCCGAGCGGCCCGTTGCAATGAAAGGACGAGCACCGGCATGGGGTATGAACTGGTTCGGGACGAAACCACCGATGCAGCCGTGCGCCGGATCATCAGCGAGCAGCTCGGCGCAGCCGCCGAGGCTCTTCAGGATGCCGGCTCTTCCCGGCACAAGGCCGTGCACGACGCCCGCAAGGCGTGCAAGAAGGCCCGCGCCGCCCTGCGGCTCGCTCGGGGAGCCGTGGGCGGCAAGGCCTTCCGGCGGCTCAACACCGCGATCCGTGACGCCCAGGGCGGGCTTGCCGGCGCCCGCGACAGCGCGGTCATCATCCAATCCCTGGACAAGCTGCGCTCGCATTCGCAAGAGGAGCTGGAAACCGCGGGTGTCGCTGCGTTCCGCGAACATCTTGTCGAGCGCTGCCGCAGGATCGAGGCCGAGCAGCTGAACAGTGCCGAAGGCTTCGAACCGGTCGTTGCCATGCTGCGCTCCGCCCACGCGGAGGCGGGAAACCTGTCGATTTCGGAACGGGGGTTCGACGTCTTCCGTCCCGGCCTCCGCCGGATCTACAAGACCGGGCGCTCCATGCGGAACGATGCCTTTCAGACCTCCGAAACCGCTCATGAATGGCGCAAGCAGGTCAAGAATCTTTGGTACTCGGTTCGCCTGATCGAGCCGGTCTGGCCGGGGCCGCTTGGCTGTCTCGGAGGGGAACTGGAGGACCTCAGCGAACGGCTGGGCGACCATCATGACCTCGCCGTCCTGCTGCACGCGGCAACCGAGGCGGAACTGAACGACGACACGGTCGCGGCTCTGAAGGCGGCGGTCGAACGGCGTCACGCCGCACTCGAACGGAAAAGCGTTCCGCTGGGAGGAAAGATCTTCGCCGAACGGACGGACTGCTTCCTTGACCGCATCGAGACCTACTGGGCGATCTGGGTGTGAAGCGGCACGGGCGCGCGACGACCACCAGACGATCGCTGAGGAAGGCGCGGCCGACCAGGCTCTCGTCTGGATCGGGATTGACCCGGATCACGAGGTCGAACCCTTCCTCGATCATGTCGACCGCGCGATCCTCGGTCGTCACTTCGAACCGGACTTCGGGGTACCGAAGCGCGACGTCGGCGGCAAGCCAAGGACGTCGCCATCGCGGCGCGATTCAAGCCGAATGGCTTCCGACAAACCCGGAGCGGTTCACTCACAGCACCAGGGCTGCGGCGGCCCAGACGGCCAGGGCGCCGACCGTCCCCTGGATCAGGGTTCCCAGGGTCTGCAGCCGATAGCCGTCGCGCGTGGTCATGTTCGAGAACTGCGTGACCACCCAGAAGAAGCTGTCGTTGGCGTGGGAGACCACCATCGCCCCGGCGCCGATG
>NZ_DASPIS010000041.1:0-51823 GCF_035628975.1 Azospirillum sp.
GCTGGAAGCCCTGGTCGACGACCTCGTCCAGCGCACCATCGAGCCGTGCAAGGCGGCGCTCAAGGACGCCGGCCTGAAGGCCAACGAGATCGACGAGGTGATCCTGGTCGGCGGCATGACCCGCATGCCCAAGGTCATCGAGGCGGTGAAGCAGTTCTTCGGCCGTGAGCCGCACCGCGGCGTGAACCCGGACGAGGTGGTCGCCATCGGCGCCGCCATCCAGGGCGGCGTGCTGAAGGGCGAGGTCAAGGACGTCCTGCTGCTCGACGTCACCCCGCTGTCGCTGGGCATCGAGACGCTGGGCGGCGTCTTCACCCGTCTGATCGACCGCAACACCACGGTCCCGACGAAGAAGAGCCAGACCTTCTCGACCGCCGAGGACAACCAGAACGCCGTCACCATCCGCGTCTTCCAGGGCGAGCGCGAGATGGCGCAGGACAACAAGATGCTGGGCCAGTTCGATCTGGTCGGCATCCCGCCGGCCCCGCGCGGCGTTCCGCAGATCGAGGTGACCTTCGACATCGACGCCAACGGCATCGTCAGCGTCACGGCGAAGGACAAGGCGACCGGCAAGGAGCAGCAGATCCGCATCCAGGCCTCGGGCGGCCTGTCGGACGCCGACATCCAGAAGATGGTGAAGGACGCGGAGGCGCATTCGGCCGACGACAAGAAGCGCCGCGAGCTGGTCGACGCCCGCAACCATGCCGACGCCCTGATCCACACCACCGAGCGGACCATCAAGGAGAACGGCGACAAGATCCCGGCCTCCGACAAGACCGCCGCGGAAGCTGCCGTCGCCGAGCTGAAGTCGGTGCTGGACAGCGAGGATCTGGACGGCATCAAGGCGAAGACCGACGCGCTGGCCCAGGTTTCGATGAAGCTGGGCGAGGCGATGTACAAGGCCGGCCAGGGCGAGGCCCCGGCTGCGGGCGGCGAGGCGCCGGGCGCCCAGCCGAACGAGCCGGGCGTCGTCGACGCCGACTTCGAAGAGGTCCAGGACGACAAGAAGAAGTCGGCCTAAGGCTTATCTCTTAGGGCAGCAGCTTCTTTTTGATACGGACCTGACGCGAGCATCGATGGCCCGCCGCCTTTTCCCGGCGGCGGGCCTTCGGTATGCTGGGGTCAGGCTCCGGCACCACTCGGACAGTTTGGACCAGAACGACTCAAAGGCGGTCGGCCCCCATGGCGAAACAGGATTATTACGAGCTGCTCGGTGTGGCGAAGAACGCCAGCGCGGATGAGCTGAAAAAGGCTTATCGCAAGATGGCGATGCAGTACCACCCGGACCGCAACCAGGGTGACAAGGACGCCGAGCAGAAGTTCAAGGAAATCAGCGAAGCGTATGACGTCCTGAAGGACGATCAGAAGCGCGCGGCCTACGACCGGTTCGGCCACGCCGCCTTCGAGAATGGCCGTGGTCCGGGCGCGGGCGCCGGGGCCGGCGGCTTCAACTTCGACTTCGGCGGTGGCGGCGGCTTCGCCGACATCTTCGACGAGATGTTCGGGGAGTTCATGGGCGGGCGCCGCGGCGGCGGCGGTGCGTCCGGCCGCGGCCAGGATCTGCGCTACAACCTTGAGATCGGGCTGGAGGAGGCCTTCAAGGGCACCCAGACCACCATCCGCGTGCCCACCACCGTGCAGTGCGACGGCTGCAACGGCTCCGGTGCGGCGGCGGGGACCCAGCCGATCACCTGCCCGACCTGCCAGGGCCACGGCAAGGTGCGGGCGCAGCAGGGCTTCTTCACCATCGAGCGGACCTGCCCCGGCTGCCATGGCGCCGGCAAGGTCATCAAGGACGCCTGCAAGACCTGCGGCGGCTCCGGCCGTCTGCGCAAGGAAAAGACCCTGCAGGTCAACATCCCCGCCGGCGTCGAGGACGGCACCCGCATCCGTCTGGCGGGGGAGGGGGAGGCGGGCCTGCGCGGGGCGCCGGCCGGCGACCTCTACATCTTCCTGGCGATCGGGCCGCACCCGATCTTCCAGCGAGACGGCGCCAACATCCACTGCCGGGTGCCGATCCCGATGACCACGGCGGCGCTCGGCGGTTCGGTGGAGGTTCCGACCATCGACGGCACCCGCACCAAGGTGACGGTGCCGCCGGGCACCCAGTCCGGCCACCAGTTCCGCATCAAGGGCAAGGGCATGTCGGTGCTGCGCAGCGCCCAGCGCGGCGACATGTACATCCAGGCGGTGGTGGAGACCCCGGTAAACCTGACCAAGCGCCAGCAGGAACTGCTGCGCGAGTTCGAGGGCGCCGCCAAGGAAGGGTCGAATCCGCAGTCGGAGGGCTTCTTTGCCAAGGTGAAGGAGCTTTGGGAGGACCTGAAGGACTGAGCGGCCAGCAACCGCGGATCCGTTGGACGGGCGGCGTGTCGGTGACGCGCCGCCCGTTACTTTTTGTCGCATGGCCGGAGCTTTCCGTGCTTTCGGAAGGCTGAAACGCCATTTCCACGCGAAAGCCGTTGAAGGGATGGTCATGCGCGTGTAATCACCCATCATGGCTAATTCTTCGGCGACATGCCCGGCTCATGCCGGGGGCAGGCGGCTGCATGCGGGTTGACAGGCTCCTCGCTGCCCTGTTCGACGCGTTCGTCCGGGGCGACGAACTGCCCACGCTGATCCATCCGGCCGACCACACGCCCATCCTGCAGCGGCGGCGCGCCGCGATGATCCAGTCGCGCGTGCGGATGGTGGCGCTGATCTTCGGCATCCTGACCCCGCTGTGGATCGCCATCGACGTCACCGTCTTCGAATGGTCGCTGGCCATCTGGCTGATCGTGCTTCGCCTGAGCGCCAGCGCCGCCTTCCTGGCGCTCGCCTTCGACCGCCGGTCGTGCGAGGACATGACCTGCGCCTGGTGGCGGCTGACGGCGCTGCTGGCGATCCCGACGCTGTTCTTCGCCATCTCGCACCCGCTGCTCTGCAACCAGGGTGTCGACGATCTGCGCATCGCCGTCAGCGCCGGCTACGGTTATCTGCCCTTCGTGATGGTGGCGGGTCTCAGCGTCTTTCCGCTGACCGCGCTGGAAGGCGCCCTGTTCGCCGCTCCGATGCTGGGCGCCCATCTGGCCGCCGGCTTCTACGGGTCGCTGGTGATGCCGTTCCCGTCCTACATCAGCGCGCTGTGGTTGCTGGCGCTGATCGCGGTGGTGGCGACGCTGGCGGCGATCAGCCAGCTGCATTTCATGGTCGCCCTGCTGGAGCAGGCGGCTCACGACGCGCTGACCGGCGCCTTTTCCCGCCGCATCGGCGAGGAGTTGCTGAAACTCCAGGTCGCCCATGCCGAGCGGGCGTCGCAGCCCTTGACGGCGATCTTCGTCGACCTGGACGATTTCAAGGCGGTCAACGACCGCTTCGGGCACGAGGAGGGCGACCGGGTCCTGCGCCATGCCGCCAACACCATCCGCAGCCTGCTGCGCCAGTCCGACGCGCTGGTTCGCTGGGGCGGGGAAGAATTCCTGATCATCATGCCCGACACCCCGATAGACGGCGCGATGATCGCGGTGGAGCGGATGCGCCGCGCCGGTTTCGGCAAGCGGCCGGACGGCAGCCTGCAGACCGCCAGCATCGGCATCGCCGAGCAGGCCACCGACCACCCCGCCGATTGGGAAGCCCTGGTGGAGTTGGCCGACCAGCGCATGTACCGCGCCAAGCAGGACGGCAAGAACCGGGTGATCGGGCCGGGCGACGGCATCAGGCCGGCCTCCGAAACCCAGCCCTGGGACGAGATCCTGGCCTAAACGGCGTCCAGCGGATACTCCCGCAAGGCCTCATACACCGCGCCGCCGTTGCCGAGATGGCTGCGATAGAGCGTGACATGCTCCACCGGCATCGGACCGGCTCGGAACAGGCCGCGGTCTGACAGGAAGCGGCCGATGCGGTCGGCGGGTGCGTCCTTCAGCCGGGCCAGCGTGACATGGGGGGAGAATTTCCGCTCCTCCGCCGGCAGGCCGCAGCGGACGAGCGCGGATTCGACCTTGGCCTGCAGATGGGCCAGCGCCTCGCTGCGCTCCACCCCCGCCCACAGAATCCGCGCCCGGCGTGCGCTGCCGAACACGCCGACCCCGTCGAGGATAAGCGGAAAGGCCGGCGCCCGGACCTCCGCCAGCGCGGCGTCGATGTCCATCGCCTGATCCTCCGGCACCTCGCCGATGAAGCGCAGGGTCAGATGCAGGTTTTCCGGCTCGGTCCAGCGCGCACCGGGCACCCCGCCGGCCAGTCCCGCCAGCCGTTGGCGAATCTCCTCCGTCAGGTCGAGGGCGACGAACAGGCGGAGCATGGGGCACCTCCGGGGTTGCTGCAACGGCGGCGGATTGCCCCCTCCCTAACCCTCCCCCGCTTCGCGGGAGAGGGGACTACCGCCGCTTTGCGAATAACTCACGCCACCAAGCGTCCTACCCCCTCTCCCGCGAAGCGGGGGAGGGATGGGGTGGGGGCAATAGAGGGGACACTTACCAACAGCTCACGGACACGGATCCGGCATGCGGTTGTGCACGGCGTCGATCTCCGCCAGCACCTCCGGCGACAGGGTCACGTCGATGGAGTCGATGTTGGAGATCAGCGTCTCCATCGTCGTCGCCCCGATCAGGGACGAGGTGACGAAGGGTTGCTGCACCGTGAAAGCGATGGCCATCTGGTTGGGTGCCAGGCCGTGGCGGCGGGCGATGTCCAGATAGGCCTCCGTCGCCGCGTCGGCGTTGACCGTGGTGTAGCGCGACGGCCGGTGGTCGAGCGCGCGGCGGCTGCCCGGCGGAATGGCGCCGTTCAGGTACTTGCCGGTCAGCGTGCCGGCGGCCAGCGGCGAATAGGCCAGCAGCCCGACATCCTCGCGCAGGGCCATCTCCGACAGCCCGTTCTCGAAGGTCCGGTTCAGCAGGTTGTAGGCGTTCTGGATCGAGGCGACGCGCGGCAGGCCGGCGACCTCAGCGGCGCGCAGGTAGCGCATCACGCCCCATGGGCTCTCGTTCGACAGACCGATATGGCGGATTTTGCCCGCCTGGATCAGTTCCGCCAGAGCCGCCAGCGTCTCCTCGATCGGCACGCCGTCATGCTGCGGCTTGTGCTGGTAAGTGCGGACACCGAAGCGGTTGGTGACGCGGTCGGGCCAGTGAATCTGGTAGAGGTCGATGTAATCGGTCTTCAGCCGCGACAGGCTGGCCTCGACTGCCGCGAAGAGGTTGGCACGGTCCAGCCGCGACTTGCCATCGCGCACCCAGCCGAACCCGCCGGCCGGCGCGCCGATGATCTTGCTGGCGAGGATCACCTTGTCGCGCTTGCCGCGCGACTGGAACCAGCTGCCGATCACCTCCTCCGTCTTGCCGTAGGTGTCGGCGGTGGGCGGGATCGCGTACATCTCCGCCGTGTCCCAGAAATTGATGCCGCGGTCGAGTGCCGCGTCCATTTGGGCATGGCCTTCGGCCTCGGTGTTCTGGCGGCCCCAGGTCATGGTGCCCAGGCCGATGGCGCTGACCGACAGGCCGGTTCGGCCGAGCGGACGATACTGCATCCGGAACGTTCCTTATTCGAAATGATCTTTACAGAAAGAGCGTCAACACGCCGGTGTAGCCATAGAGCCGGTTGTGCGACACCTCGCCCGACGCGAAGAAACCCGTCAGCGGGATGTCGCCGAAGGTCTCGCGGATCATCGACAATTCGGCATCGGCGGTGCCGAACAGGCTGGGACCGCGGGCGATGCAGCTGACATACACCGCCCCCTTCGGCGTCGCCTTCACCCGTTTCTTGAGGCTGTCCAGCATCCGGCGCATGTCGGCGGCGGCGGTTTCCGGATCGCGGCGGGTGAACATCACCGGCTGGCCGGTCGTCACCCGTTCGGCGATGGAGATCCAGCCGGCGCGCGGATCGATGGCGATCAGGTCGCGGACCAGATAGTCCTGCGTGTCGGAACCGGCGATGGGCAGTCCGGCGCAGATCAGCCCGGACACCTGCCGCAGGTCGGCGGCAAGCTCCGGACCGATGTCCTCCTTGAAGACGTCCAGCGCCGGGCGGCCGTCGATCTCCAGGATCACGTTGTCGTCGCTGGCGGTGACGGTGCGGGTCGGCCCGATGGGGCGGCAGCCCTGGGTCAGGGCGGTGGCAACCGGCAGATTGGGTGCGAACAGCACCCCGGACACGCCGCCGTCGGTGACCGGATCGGCATCCTCGGCCCCGGCGGCGATCTGTGGAAACTCCCCGCGCGAGGCGGTCAGCCCGCCGACCAGGAAGACGCCGGCCTCCTCCGACAGGCGGGACACCAGCCCGGCCATGTCGGCATGGTGCGGATCGACATGGACCAGCGCCAGCGCCGCGCCATGCTTGTCCAGCCAGCCGCCGGCACTGCCGCGCAGCGGCTCCAGCCCGTCGGTCAGGGTGGGGAACAGGCGGAAGCTGTCCTCCGGCAGGCGGGCGGCCATGATTGCCAACCCCGGCTCGTCGAACAGGGCGTCACCGTTCGCCATCACGCCGATGCCGGCGGTGCCCACCCAGTGGCGGATGCCGGTGACGCCACGCAGCAGGGTGACGATGCTGGTCGCATGTTCCGCCAGCCCGTCGGTCAGGTAGAGGAAGCCCAGGTTGCAGCCGGCGACCGGCCCCAGCTTGTCCAGGCAGCCCTTGACCGTCGGTCCCCACTCCGCCCCGGCGGCGCAGGCGGCGTGAAAGCGGGTGTCGCTGTCCAGGGTAACGGTCATGATGGGTCAGCCTCCGGATTTTTCGGTAGTCTTCTGGATTTGCGGCAGACTGTCGAGCAGGGCGGTGACGGAAGGCAGGATGCGCTCCACGATCGTCGCCACACCCTGGGCATTGGGATGCAGCCCGTCCTGCTGGATCAGCGACCGTTCCAGCGCCACCCCGTCAAGGAAGAAGGGGTAGAGCGGCAGGTCGTAGGTCTTCGCCAAGTCCGGGTAGATGGCGTTGAACTTGTCGGTATAGGGCTTTCCCAGGCTGGGGGAGGCATACATGCCGGCCAGCAGGGTCGGGACCTTGCGATCCTTTAGCGACTTCAGGATGGCGTCGAGGTTGGCCTTCGCCTGAGCGGGATCGAGCCCGCGCAGCATGTCGTTGGCGCCCAGCTCGACGATGGCGGCGTCGGGCTTGTCGGCCAGCGCCCAGTCCAGCCGTGCCCGGCCGCCGGCGGTGGTGTCGCCCGACACGCCGGCATTGATGACGGTGACGCTGTACCCCTTCGCGGCCAGCGCCTTTTCCAGCTGGCGGGTGAAGCCCTGCGGTTCCGGCAAGCCGTAGCCGGCGGTCAGGCTGTCGCCCAGCGCCAGCAGCTTCACCGGCTGCGCGGCGTCTGCGCGGATCGGAACGGTCATCGATACCCCTGACGCAAAAACGAAGGCGAGCGCGGCTCCGATGGCGCCCATGTTGAAAGCCCGGCGGGTCGTGCCATATGGCGATGGTCCGTTCCGCTTGTGCGAGAGTCGCATGTCCAAAGTCCAATCCTCTGCAACGTCGTCCAATTCCATCGCCCGACCCCTCCATGATTCCATCGTGGAACTCGACGACGTCCACTTGAGATTGGACAGCGGTGCCGGGCCCGTCAACATCCTGCGGGGCGTGAATCTTCAGGTGGCGGCCGGGGAGCGGGTCGGCGTCGTCGGCCCCAGTGGTTCCGGCAAGTCGACCATGATGATGGTGATGGCCGGCCTGGAACGCCCCAGCGGCGGCACCGTCCGCGTCGCCGGACAGGAGCTGAACCGGCTGGACGAAGACGGCTTGGCGCGCTTCCGCCGCCAGCATGTGGGGATCGTCTTCCAGGCTTTCCATCTGGTGCCGACCATGACGGCGCTGGAGAATGTCGCCATCCCGCTGGAATTCGCCGGTGTCGCCGACGCCTTCGACCGCGCCCGCATCGGGCTGGAGCAGGTGGGCCTGGGCCACCGCATCCATCATTACCCCGGCCAGCTTTCGGGCGGCGAGCAGCAGCGCACGGCGCTCGCCCGCGCCTTCGTGACCGAGCCGTCGCTGCTTCTGGCCGACGAGCCGACCGGCAACCTCGACATCGACACCGGCGCCACCATCGTGAAGCTGCTGTTCGATCTGGCCGAGCGGCGCGGCACGACGCTGGTGCTGATCACCCACGACCCGAGCCTCGCCGCCCGCTGCGACCGGACGGTCCGGCTGGCCGACGGCCGCATCGCTGACGACGGGCAGGCGGCACGGCGCGCAAGGCTGCAGGCGGCGGGGGAGTGAGCGGGATGACTGGACTTACGCAAGCCGTTTCCCCCTCTCCCCCCCGGGGAGAGGGTCGGGGTGAGGGGGTCGCACGGCGTGGCTTAGGCCGGCACGCAACGTGCTTTTCATCAATGTACTCCTCGCCATGCGTCCCCCTCACCCTAACCCTCTCCCCGGGGGGGAGAGGGGACAGGACGGGGGGGAGGAGCACCCGATGACCAACCTCAGCCTCGCCCTCCGTCTTGCCCGGCGGGAGTTGCGCACCGGCCTGAAGGGCTTCTGGGTCTTCCTCGCCTGTCTGGCGCTGGGCGTCGCGGCCATCGCCGCGGTGCAGTCGGTGTCGAGCGGGCTGCTCGACGGGCTGGCCAATGACGGACGCTCCATCCTCGGCGGCGACGTCGCGTTGCGGCAACTCTACAGCCCGCCGGCCGACGAGCAGATGGCGGTGCTGACCGCCGGCGGCCGGGTGTCGACCTCCGCCGAGATGCGGGCGATGGCCCGTGCCGACGACGAGGTCCGCGCGTCGCTGGTCGAGTTGAAGGCGGTCGACGACGTCTACCCGCTCTACGGCACGGTCACCCTGGCGGGCGGCGGCGACCTGCGCGACGCGCTGGCTCAGAAGGACGGCCGCTGGGGTGCGGTGATCGAGGCCAGCCTCGTCGACCGGCTGGGCGTGAAGACCGGCGACACCATCCATGTCGGCGAGGGCGCCTATCGCGTCGCCGCAGTGCTGGACCGCGAGCCGGACCGCGCCTCCTCCAACGCCTTTTCACTGGGGCCGCGCCTGATGGTGGCGCTGCCGTCGCTGCAGGGCACCGGGTTGCTGCAACCCGGCAGTCTCACCTGGTGGAGCGCCAAGGTGGCGCTGCCGCCCGAGACCGACCTGAAGGCGTGGCAGGAGAGCCTGCGCGCCCGCTTCCCCGACGCGCCTTGGCGGATGCGCGACTACACCAACGCCTCGCCGCAGATCGAGCGCTTCATCGACCGCATGACGCTGTTCCTGACGCTGGTCGGTCTGACCGCACTGCTGGTCGGCGGCGTCGGGGTGGGCAATGCGGTGCGCAGCCATCTGGACTCACGCGCCCGCACCATCGCCATGATGAAGTGCATCGGCGCGCCGGGCGCGCTGGTGTTCGAGCTTTATCTGGCGCAGATCCTGGCGCTCGCGCTGCTGGGGATAGTCATCGGGCTGGCGCTGGGCGCCGTGGCGCCGCTGGCGCTGGGCCGGCTTCTCGACGGCGTGCTGCCGGTGTCCGCCCATATCGGCGTCTACCCCGGGGCATTGGCACTCGCCGCCCTCTATGGCGTGCTGACGGCGCTGACCTTCTCGCTCTGGCCGCTCGGCCGGGCGCGGGAGGTGCCGGCCGGCGCCCTGTTCCGCGACGTGATCGCCCCGGCCGCCGGCCGGCCGCGCATGCCCTACACGCTGGCGATGGTCGCGTCGGCGGTTGCGCTAGCAGGATTGGCGGTGCTGACCGCCCATAACAAGCTCTTCGCCCTGTGGTTCGTCGGCGGCTCCATCGCCACCTTCATCGCCTTCCGCGCCGCGGCGGCGCTGGTGACCTGGGGAGCCGCCCGCGTTGGCCGCGTGCGGAAGCCGGGATTGCGGCTGGCGCTCGCCAACCTGCACCGGCCGGGAAACCCGACGGCGGCGGTGGTGCTGTCGCTCGGGCTCGGCCTGACGGTGCTGGTCGCCATCGCGCTGATTCAGGGCAACTTCTCCCGCCGGGTGTCGGAGACGATTCCGCAGGACGCTCCCAGCTTCTTCTTCGTCGATATCCAGCGCGACCAGTTCGATCCCTTGCGCGACCTCGTCACCGGCATCCCCGGCACCAGCGCCTTCGAAGCGGTGCCGAGCCTGCGTGGCCGGGTCGAGCGGGTGAACGGACAGGACGCCGAAAAGGCGCTGGTGAACCCGGAGCAGGCCTGGATCCTCGCCGGCGACCGCGGCATCACCTATTCGGCGACGCTGCCGAAGCACTCCACCGTCACCGCCGGCAGCTGGTGGCCGACCGACTATGCCGGCCCGCCGCTGATCTCCATCCACCAGAGCGTCGCCGAGGCCTTCGGCATCGGCCCCGGCGCCACGCTGTCGATCAACATCCTGGGCCGCAGCATCGAGGCCACGGTCGCCAACGTCCGTGCCGCCGATTTCAGCAGCATGGCGATCAATTTCACCATGGTCTTCGCCCCCGGCACGCTGGAAGGCGCGCCGCAGACCTGGGTCGCCACCGTCCGCGCCACGCCCGATGCGGAAACGCAGGTGCAGCGCGCCGTGCTGCAGCGCTTCCCCAACATCACCATGGTCCGGATCAAGGACGCGCTCGATACGGTGTCGGAGATGCTGGGCCATATCGGCACCGCGGTGCGCATCGTCGCCGGCATCACGCTCGCCGCCGGCACGCTGGTGCTGGCCGGGGCGGTGGCCGCCGGCCATCGCCGCCGGGTTTACGACGCGGTGGTGCTGAAGGTGCTGGGGGCGACGCGCGGCGACGTGCTGCGCGCCTTTCTGCTGGAATACGGGTTGCTGGGCCTGCTGACCGCGGTCATCGCCGGCGGCATCGGCACGCTGACCGCCTGGGCGGTGCTGCGCTTCCTGATGCATTGGGAGTGGAGCTTCCTGCCGTCGGCGGTGGTCACAACGGCCTTGCTCAGCACGGCGATCACACTCGCCTTCGGGTTCTATGGTACTTGGCGGGCACTGGGACAGCCGTCCGCGCCATTGCTTCGCAACGAGTGATTCCCGCGGCAGAAAGCGGTAGCAAAAACGAAACGTGAAAGCTTTTTCATCTTGGAGAACCGCTGCCGATTCCTATTGAACCGATTTGCGGACTCGCCAATATGTCAGGACGACGGGATCACCCTATTCCACCGAGGAAACCAACATGGCAGACCCGACCTATAACCGCTTCGCGACCGCAGGCCGCGCGACAGATCGGGGATACTTCGACGAAGGCCTGCGCCAGCACATGCTGCGCGTGTACAACTACATGGGCGCCGGCCTGATCCTGACGGGCCTGGTCGCCGCGCTCGTGTCGTCCAGCCCGGCCATGATGGCGGCCATCTTCGGCACGCCGCTGAAATGGGTGGTGATGCTGGCCCCGCTGGCGTTCGTCATGGTGCTGTCCTTCGGCATCCAGCGCCTGTCCTTCGCATCGGCACAGATGATCTTCTGGGCCTACTGCGGCGCGATGGGCCTGTCGATGTCGGCCATCTTCCTGGTCTTCACCGGGGCGTCGATCGCGCTGACCTTCTTCGTCACCGCCGCGACCTTCCTGGCGATGAGCCTGTACGGCTACACCACGAAGGCCGACCTGTCTAAGATGGGCTCGTTCCTGATGATGGGCGTCATCGGCCTGGTCATCGCCGGCCTGGCGAACATCTTCTTCCAGTCGCCGGCCCTGCACTTCGCGATCTCCGCCATCGGCGTGCTGATCTTCACCGGCCTGACCGCCTACGACACCCAGGCGATCAAGGAAAGCTACGCCGAGGGCTACGATCACGAGAGCACCGGCAAGCTGGCCCTGATGGGCGCCCTGACGCTGTACCTGGACTTCATCAACCTGTTCCAGTTCCTGCTGCAGTTCCTGGGCCAGCGCAACAACGACTGAGCCTGAAGACGCCTGATCGGACAAGCATCGGATCAAGCAGCAACCGCCCGGAAGCACCCGCTTCCGGGCGGTTTTCTTTTGTCCGGGATTTTTCAGGCTTCTACGGTCACCGCATCGCCGACCTTGAGACCAAGCGCATGGTCAGCCCGTCCGCGGTTGACGGCGATCTCGGCGAGCCCGTTGGAGTTCTCGTACCACAGCGGCCCCCCCGGTCCGACGGCACCGAAGGTGCGGGCACGGGTGATGCGGGTGCCAGCCGCACTCAACACGGCGTCTGCAGGCAGGGCGGATGCCCGCATGCCGGTCATGGCGTTGCCGTAGACATCGACATAGACGATGCGCGCCAGCTCGTCCGGCCAGTCGGGACGGTCGACAGCGGCGAGGGGGAGGGGGCTGCGGTCCACCGGCCGGCCGGTGGCAAGGCTGGCAGCCACGGGGGCGAACAGGTCGCGGCCATGGAAGCTGGCGGACAGCCGGTTCGGAATCCAGTCGATGGTCCAGGCGTTTAGCGACGTTGCGCGGCGGGCGATCAGGGCAAAGAGACCGTTGTCCGGCCCGACGAACCAGCGCCCGTCCGCCTCCACCATCACCGGCCGCCGGTCGGTGCCGACACCGGGATCGACGACACAGAGAAAGACGCTGCCGGCGGGGAAGGCCGGGGCGTAGGCCGCGAGCAGATAGGCAGAAAGCCGCGGGTCGAATGCGGGGGCATCGGCGAACAGATCGATGACGGGGACGGCGGGCGCCTGTTGCGCCAGCACCGCCTTCATCTGGCCGGTGTAGGGGCCGGAGAGGCCGAAGTCGGTGAAGAGCAGGATCATGGCGTGTTGCCGCCTCCGCAGTGTTGCCCCCCCTAACCCTCCCCCGCTATCGCGGGAGAGGGAACTCCGCTGGTCCGTCGCAAAACCTATGCAAGCGTCCAACCCCCTCCACCGCCAAAGGCGGGGGATGGATGGGGAGGGGGCAATCGGAGCCAACACCTCACATCGACTTCGTATCCAGCGCGTACCCCGCCGAGCGCACGGTGCGGATCAGATCCAGCTCGTCCTCTTCGTTCATCGCCTTGCGCAGGCGGCGGATGTGTACGTCGACCGTACGCGGCTCGACGTACACGTCGTGGCCCCACACCAGATCGAGCAGCTGTTCGCGGGAGAAGACGCGGCCGGGATGCTGCATGAAGTGGCGCAGCAGGCGGAATTCCGTCGGACCCAGATGTACGTCCCGGCCGTTGCGGCGTACGCGGTGGGCGGCGAGATCCATCGTCACGTCGGCGAAGGTCAGAATCTCGTCGGTCATGCCGGGCGAGGCGCGGCGCAGCACCGCGCGCATGCGGGCCACCAGCTCGGTCGGGGAGAAGGGCTTGGTGATGTAGTCGTCGGCGCCGGAATTCAGGCCGCGCACCCGGTCGCCTTCCTCGCCGCGGGCGGTCAGCATGATGATCGGGATGTCGCGGGTCTTGGCGTTGCGGCGCAGCTGGCGGCAGACCTCCAGCCCGCTCATCAGCGGCAGCATCCAGTCGAGCAGCACGATGTGCGGCGTCTGTTCGCCGGCGGCAAGCAGGGCCTCCTCGCCGTCACTGGCGGTGGCGACGCGGAAGCCTTCCTTTTCCAGGTTGTACTTCAACAACGTCAGGATGTCGGCCTCGTCCTCGACGACCAGGACGAGCGGCTTCAGGGCCGCGTTCATGGAGGCTCCGTTCACAGCGCGCGTCTCGACGTTAACCGGCATGGGACAGCCTTTTCAACAAAGGAGGGAAGGGGCGCAGGCATGGGGCTTAGGGGGAGAGCAGGGCTCAGCCGTAGCGGCCGGTGATGTAGCCCTGGGTGCGCTCGTCGCGCGGATTGGTGAAGATTTCCTCGGTGTCGTCGCACTCCACCATCTCGCCCAGATGGAAGAAGGCGGTGCGCTGCGACACGCGGGCGGCCTGCTGCATGTTGTGGGTGACGATGACGATGGTGTAGTTGGCCCGCAGCTCGTCGATCAGCTCCTCGATATGGGCGGTCGCGATGGGGTCGAGCGCCGAGCAGGGCTCGTCCATCAGGATCACTTCCGGGCTGACGGCGATGGCGCGGGCAATGCACAGCCGCTGCTGCTGGCCGCCTGACAGGCTGGTGCCGGGCTCCCGCAGGCGGTCCTTCACCTCGCCCCACAGGCCGGCGCGCTTCAGCGAGGTCTGCACCACCTCGTCCAGCTCGTCCCGGCCGGAAGCCAGGCCGTGGATGCGCGGGCCATAGGCGATGTTGTCGTAGATCGACTTCGGGAACGGGTTCGGCTTCTGGAACACCATGCCGACGCGGGCGCGCAGCTGCACCGCATCCACGGCCTTGCCGTAGACGTCCTCGCCGTCCAGGGCGATCCGTCCCTCGACCCGGCAGCCCTCGACGGTGTCGTTCATCCGGTTCAGGCAGCGCAGGAAGGTCGACTTTCCGCAGCCGGACGGACCGATCAGCGCCAGCACCCGGTTCTCGTGGATGTCGAGATCGATGCCCTTCAACGCCTGCTTGGCGCCGTAGAACACCTTCACCGCGCGGGTGGTCATCTTGGCCGGCAGGTCCGCGCCGGAACGCTGCCCAGGGTGTTGGCCGGAGCGCTGGTCGCCGCGGGGCCGCAGCTTCAGCGGGCCCGGAATACCGCTCGGGATGCTGCTCGGGATGCCGCTTGTAATGCTCATGGGGCGCTCACCACCGTCTCTCGAAAATCTTGCGCAGGACCACGGCCGTCCCGTTCAGCAGGATCAGGACACCGAGCAGGATCAGGATCGCCGCAGAGGTGCGTTCGGTGAAGGCACGCTCGGGGCTGTCGGCCCACATGTAGATCTGAACGGGCAGCACCGTGGCGCTGTCGGTCAGCCCATGGGGCACGTCGACGATGAAGGCGACCATGCCGATCATTAGCAGCGGCGCCGTCTCGCCCAGCGCGCGGGCCATGCCGATGATGGTGCCGGTCAGGATGCCGGGCATTGCCAGCGGCAGCACATGGTGCAGCACCGTCTGCAGGGGCGAAGCGCCGATGCCCAGCGCCGCCTCGCGGATCGACGGCGGCACCGCCTTCAGCGCGACGCGGGCCGAGATGATGATCACCGGCAGCGTCATCAGCGCCATCACCAGCCCGCCGACCAGCGGGGCGGAGCGCGGCATGCCGAAGAAGCCGAGGAACACGGCGAGGCCCAGCAGGCCGAAGATGATCGACGGCACCGCGGCGAGGTTGTTGATGTTCACCTCGATCAGGTCGGTCCAGCGGTTCTTCGGCGCGAATTCCTCCAGATAGACCGCAGCGGATATCCCGACCGGCACCGACAGCGCCATGGTCACCAGCAGCGTCAGCAGCGAACCGACGATGGCGCCGCCGATGCCCGCCTGTTCCGGTTCCCGGCTGTCGCCGGCGGTGAACAGGGTGGTGTTGAAGCCCTGCGCCAGCGCGCCGGAGGCAAGCAGTGCGTCGGCCGCAGCGATCTTGGCGTCGCTGAGCCCGCGCTCGCTCTCCGGCAGGTCGCGGCGGTAGCGGCCCTTCACCAGCTGGTCGATCTCGTCGTCGGCGCGCACCCAGACGGTCAGCGTCGTGCCGACCAGCGCCGGGTCCTTCGCGACCATCGCCTCCAGCTCGTAGGGCGCGCCGGACGACAGCAGGTCGTTCAGCACGCGTTTGCCGGCGCGGTCGGTCACCTGCGGGAACTGGGCATGGAGCGCCTGACGCAGCAGGGGGGCGTAGTTGCGCTCGGCGACCTCCGCCGGGTCCAGCGTCACCTCCAGCCGGATCCGCGCTTCCCAGAAGGCGGTGCTGCCCTTGGCGACGATCGAGCCCAGCAGAACCACCAGCATCAGCGCCGCCAGCGCCACCGCCGCGGCCCCGGCCAGCCGGAAGCGACGTTCCGCGGCATGGCGGGCGCGCAGGCGGCGGGCGAAGGCCTCGCTCCTGATCCGCGACTTCACCGGAGTGCCGGAGGAGGCAGGGGAGGGCGTCACGGCCGCCGCGTCCTGCTCGACGAGGTCAGTCATATTTTTCCCGATAGGTCCGGACCACCCGCAGGGCGACCATGTTGAGGCAGAGCGTGACGAGGAACAGCACGAGGCCGAGGCCAAAGGCAGACAGCGTCTTCGGGCTGTCGAACTCCTGGTCGCCGACCAGCAGCGTGGCGATCTGGGTGGTGACGGTCGTCACCGCCTGCAGCGGGTTGGCGGTCATGTTGGCCGTCAGGCCGGACGCCATGGTGACGATCATCGTCTCGCCGACGGCGCGGCTGACCGCCAGCATCACCGCGGCGACGATGCCCGGCAGCGCCGCCGGCAGAACGACTTGCTTGATCGTCTCCGACTTGGTGGCGCCGAGGCCGTAGGAGCCGTCGCGCAAGCTCTGCGGCACCGCGTTGATGACGTCGTCCGACAGCGAACTGACGAAGGGGATGATCATCACCCCCATGACGATGCCGGCCGCCAGCGCCGATTCCGAACTGACGTCCAGCCCCAGCGCCTCGCCCACCGAGCGGACGAAGGGCGCCATGGTCAGCGCGGCGAAGAAGCCGTAGACCACGGTCGGGATGCCGGCCAGGATTTCCAGCGCCGGCTTCAGCCAGGTGCGCACGCCGCGACCGGCATATTCGGACATGTAGATCGCCGCCATCAGCCCGACCGGCACCGCCACCAGCATGGCGATGAAGGTGATCAGCAAGGTGCCGGCGAACAGCGGGATCGCCCCGAAGGAGCCGCTGGATCCCACCTGATCGGCCCGCATCGCCATCTGCGGGCTCCAATGGGTGCCGAACAGGAAATCGAGCGGCGAGACGACGGTGAAGAAGCGCAGCGCCTCGAACAGCAGCGACAGAACGATGCCGACCGTGGTCAGGATGGCGACCATCGAGCAGACGATCAGCGCCACCCGCACCACCCGCTCCACCACCGGGCGGGCGCGCAGGTCCGGCCCGATGCGGTGCCGGCCCCAGGCGAGGCCGGCGACCGCCAGGCTGGCGCCGACGGCCAGCAGGCTCCAGTCGGCAAGCTCGCGCAAGGCCGCATAGCGGCGGGCCGCGTCCTGAACCAGGGGGTCGGGCTCGCGCCCGGTGGCGATGCCGCGGGCGAGGTTGAGAATGTCCGCCTTCAGCAGGGCGACCGACTGGCCGTCGCCGGTGGTCAGCCGCTCCGGCAGGGAGGACAGGACCAGTTGCAGGACGAGCCAGCCTTCGGACGCGGTCCAGGCCACGAACAGCAGCAGCGCCGGCAGCCCGGCCCACAGCGCCACATAGACGCCATGGTAGGAGGGGACCGAATGCAGTTCCGCCACCCGCCCGCCGACGGACGCAGCCGCGCGCGACCGGCCGGTCATGAAGCCGATCACGGTGAGCAGGGCCAGGATCAGGGCGAGAAGGGTCAGCTGCATGCGGAATGCCCGGAGGGAGAATGGGTGGTCAGAACTGCAGCGGCGTCAGGCCGACCGCTTGGGTGCGGGCGGCGTCGCGCAGCGCCTTCGGCTCCGGGATCAGGCCCTTGTCGACCAGATAGCCGTCGTCGCCCATCGCGCGTTCGGAGGTGTATTCGCCGATGAACTCGCGGATGCCCGGGATGACGCCGGCATGGGCGGTCTTGACGTAGATGTAGAGTGGACGCGCCAGCTCGTACTTGCCGGCCGCCACCGTCTCCGCGGTCAGTTCCACCCCGTCCATCTTCGCCGCGCGCAACGTGTCGCGGTTCTGGTCGAGATAGCTGTAGCCGAAGACGCCGAAGGCGTTGGGGTTGGCGGTCAGCTTCTGGACGATCAGGTTGTCGTTCTCGCCGGCCTCGACATAGGCGCCGTCCTCGCGGATGGTCATGCAGGCCCGTTCGCGCGCCTTCTCGTCGGGAACCGCCTTGGCGACCTCGGCCACCTTCTTGCAGCCCTCAAGCATCGCCAGCTCGTTGAAGGTGTCGCGGGTACCGGAGGTCGGGGGCGGACCCAACACCTCGATCGCGGCCTTCGGCAGCGACGGGTCGATGTCCGACCACAGCTTGTACGGGTTGGCGACCAGGGCGCCATTCACCGGCACTTCCTTGGCAAGCGCCTTCCACAGCACGACAGTCGACAGCGACACCGGCGCCGCCTTCTTGGATGAAGCCAGCGCGATGCCGTCATAGCCGATCTTCAGCTCGGTGATCGTGGTGACGCCGTTGGCGGCGCACTGGTCGACCTCCGACTTCTTGATGCGGCGCGACGCGTTGGCGATGTCGGGATGGGCCGGGCCGACGCCGGCACAGAACAGCTTCAGCCCGCCGCCGGTGCCGGTCGATTCGATCACCGGCGTCTTGAACTTGCCGGTCTTGCCGAAGGCTTCGGCCACCGCGGTGGTGAAGGGGAACACGGTGGAGGAACCGACCGCGCGGATCTGGTCGCGCGACTGCGCCAACGCGGGGGTGGCGGCGAGGCTGAGGGCGAAGCCCAATCCCAGGCCCAGGGCGGTCGCGGCGAAGACATGGGTCCGGGTGGTCATGGGTGCCCCTCCTTGAGGAAACGGAGACTGGTCCATCGGAATGGCGCGGACCATAGACCCGGAGGGCGACCGATTGATTGCGTTTTTATGACACTTTCATGACACGGTCACAGAGCGGCTCTTCCCCTCTCACTCCCCGCCAAATCCCCTCTCCCCCCGGGGGAGAGGGTTAGGGTGAGGGGGACGCGCGGCGGGAGCTTTGGGAACGATGCGCAACGCTTCCCCCTCACCCCGCCCCTCTCCCCTAGGGGGAGAAGGAGATTGTGAAGAGGGAGAAGAAGGCTCGGCCGGCAGATAGACGGTGAAGGCGCTGCCCACCCCTACCTCGCTTTCGATGGTCAGGCGGCCGCGGTGGCGGTTCAGGATGTGCTTGACGATGGCAAGCCCCAGCCCGGTGCCGCCCATGGCGCGGGAGCGGGCGGCATCGACGCGGTAGAAGCGTTCCGTCAGGCGGGGCAGGTGGGTGCGGGCGATGCCGTCGCCATGGTCACGCACCGACACCGCGACCATGGATGTGCCGCTGCGCACCACGCGCTTGTCCTTCGCCGCAGCACCGGTGGGAGCAGGCAGCCCCGCAAAGCCCACCGCCGCGCCGTCGGCCAGCGCCACGGTGACGGTCACGTCGGTGTCCTCGCGCGTGTATTTGATCGCATTGCTGACCAGATTCTGGAAGACCTGGGTCAACTGGTCCTCGTCGCCGACGACATAGGGCAGGGTTTCCGGCACTTCCAGCCGCAGGCGGATGCGGCGCTGTGCGGCCTTCAGCTCCAGCGCGGCGATGACGTTCTCCAGCTCCTCCACCACATCGACCCGACCGTTGGGCGGCATATGCTCGTCCAACTCGATGCGGGAGAGCGACAGCAGGTCGTTGACCAGCCGGGTCATGCGGCTGGCCTGGTCGTGCATGATCGACAGGAAGCGGTCCTGCGCCTCCGGATCGTCGCGGGCCGGACCGCGCAGCGTTTCGATGAAGCCCAGCAGCGAGGACAGCGGCGTGCGCAGTTCGTGGCTGGCGTTGGCGATGAAGTCGGCACGCATCTGCTCCGACCTGCGGGCGGCGGTAACGTCGTGCAGGGTCAGGATCGCCATGCGTACGACGGTGGGCGGACGCGGCGCCGGATCCTCCTCGATCTCTCCGTCCAGCAGGGAGGGGTCGGGTTCCGGCATCAGCCGCTGGAAGGGCTTCACCTGCGCCTCGAAGCTGCGTTCCACCGGCACCGGCAGCGTGAATTCGATGATGCGCGACGCACCGCCGCGCAGGACCGAATCCACCGCCTCCAGCACCGCCGGCGTCCGCAGGGAGGAGGCAAGGTCGCGGTCCACCACCTTGTCGCCGAACAGCTCCCGCGCGGTCTGGTTGGCGCGCACCACCTGCCGCTCCGCATCCATCAGCAGCAGCGGGGCGGGCAGGGCGTCGATCACCGCTTCATCCGCGTCCAGCTGCATCCGCACGCTTTCCGCCCGACGCAGGCCGACCCGGTGCAGCCGGCCGATGGTCGCGGTCAACGCCTTCAGGGCGGGCGGCGTGCCGGCCGGGGTCATCGGCTCGTCGGCTTCCGCCAGCCGGGCGGCATAGTCGGTCATCGCATCGGCATCGCGCCGGTAGGTGCGCAGGACCAGCACCGCGCCCGCCAGCGCCAGCGCCGCCGCGACCAGCGCCAGCCCGCCATGCAGAGCCCCGACATGGACCGCCCAGGCCAGCACGCCCAGCAGGGGCACCAGCATCAACAGGATCGCGGTCAGCAGCGGGGTAGGCGGCGACGCCTTCAGGCGCATGGGAACGGCACCGGATCAGGGGGTGGATGGGCAGGCAGCGTGACGATCAGCCCTTCTACACCATCGTCGCGCATGCCGCGCGGCGGTCATAAAAGATTCATGGCCGGAACTGTGCGGTCCTTCGTTGACTCCAATATCGTGGAACTTCATTCTATCATCATGGAGAACGCGAAAACCGATATCGACAGCCGCCTTGCCGCGCGCCTGCGTGCCTTGCGGGCGGACTGTGGACTGACCCTTGACGGATTGGCCGAACGGTCGGGCGTCAGCCGTTCCATGATCTCGCTGGTCGAACGGGGGGAAAGCAGCCCGACTGCTTCAGTCCTCGACCGGCTCGCCGCCGGGCTGGGCGTGACGCTGGCAGCCCTGTTCGCGGAAGCGGAGCGGGAAGATGCCAGCCCAGTCGCCCGTCGCGCCGATCAGGTCGCCTGGACGGATCCCGCTACGGGTTACCGCCGCCGCAACCTGTCGCCGCCGGGCTTCCCGTCGCCCATCGAACTGGTGGAGGTGGAGCTGCCGCCGGGCACCCGCGTTTCCTATGACAGCGGGAACCGTGCCGCGACGGTGGAGCAGCAGGTCTACCTTCTGGACGGCACCATTGACCTGACGGTGGGGGAGGTGACGCACCGCCTGTCCACCGGCGACTGCCTCGCCATGCGGCTCGACCGGCCGACCGGCTTCCACAATCCGACGGACCGGACGGCGCGCTACGTCGTGGCGCTGACCACCGATGGACGCCCAGCCTTAAACGCCGTTAAACGCTGAAGGAGCATGTCTATGGACAGCGCTTGCGTGGACTCCGGACGATTGAACGAGGGAAGCGGGGCCGCCGCCGTGACGGTGCGCGTGCTGTCGGGTCCGCAAGCCCATGCCGCAGTGCCGGGGTTGACCGACGTGCTTCTGGACTGCGTGGCGGGCGGCGCCTCCGTCAGTTTCATGTCGCCGCTCGACCGCGCCACCGCGGAAGGCTTCTGGCACAACGTGGCGCTGGAGGTGGAGCAAGGCGACCGCATCCTGCTGGCGGCTGAGGACGGGGAGGGCGTGCTGGGCACCGTCCAGCTGGTTGTCGGACAGCCGCCGAACCAGCCCCACCGCGCCGACCTGTCCAAGATGCTGGTCCATCGCCGGGCCCGCCGGCTCGGAGTCGGCGCCGCCCTGATGCGGGCTGCCGAGGATGCCGCCCGCGCCGCCGGCAAGACCCTGCTGGTGCTGGACACCGCCTCGCCCGATGCCGAACGCCTGTACACCCGCGCCGGCTGGGTGAAGGTCGGCGTCATCCCCAACTACGCCCTGTGGCCGGAAGGCGGCTTCTGCGACACGACGTACTTCTACAAGGCGATGGGGTGATGGATGATTCTCCTTCTCCCCCCTGGGGAGAAGGTCGGGATGAGGGGGTTCGGCGTAGCCGAAATTAGTCCTGCCTATGCGTCCCCCTCACCCTAACCCTCTCCCCGCTATCGGCGGACCTATGGTCCGCCTGTCGCGTCAGCGCAAACGAAGTTTGCGCGTGAGCGGGGGAGAGGGGATTTTTAGAAAGAGCGCCTCAACTCACCACGGCAGCGAGTCATGCGCCGCCAGGGCTGCGGCGGTGACGATGTCGTTGACCGATGCGCCCATGCTGACGATCTGCGCCGGCTTGTCCAGGCCGATCAGCAGCGGGCCGATCATCTGGCCGCCGGCCATCTTGTTCAGCAGCTTGGCCGAGATGTTGGCCGAATGCAGGCCGGGCATGATCAGCACGTTGGCCGGTCCGGACAGCCGCGAGAACGGGTAGACCCGCTTCATCAGCTGATAGTCCAGCGCCACGTCAGCCGACATCTCGCCGTCATACTCGAAATCCACCCGGCGGCTGTCGAGGATCGACAGGGCCTCGCGCAACGGATCGGTGTTCGGGTGCGGCGTCTGGCCGAAGTTGGAGAAGGACAGCAGCGCGATCCGCGGCTCGTGCCCCATCTGCCGGGCCTTGGCCGCGGCCCCGACCGCGATGTCCGCCAGCGTCTTGCCGTCGGGACGGACATGGACGGTGGTATCGGCGATGAAGACGGTGCGGTTGCGGGTGATGAACAGGTGCAGGCCGAACACCGGCTCGCTCGCCTTCGGGTCGATGACCCGGCGGAGTTCCTCGTACGCGACGCCGAAGCTGCGGGTCAGGCCGGTCACCATGGCATGGGCGTCGCCCTGAGCCACCATGCAGGCGGCGAAGACGTTGCGGTCCTGGTTCACCATCCGCTGGCAGTCGCGCAGCAGGGCGCCCTTGCGCTGCAGGCGGCGGTAGAGATGGTCGGCATAGCGGCGGTTGGCATCCGACAAGCGGGCGTTGTGGATCTCGAACTGGACGTTGGGCTGGCCCATCGCCACCAGCTGTTCCCTGATCACCTCCTCGCGGCCGATCAGCACCGGCGTGCCATAGCCGTGGGCGCGGAAGGCCATGGCGGCGCGGATCGTCCGCTCCTCCTCGCCTTCGGCGAAGACGACGCGGCGCGGGTTGGTCCGCACCTTCTCCAGGATCAGTTCCAGGCTGTCAGCCGTCGGATCGAGGCGGGTGCGCAAGGAATGCTTGTAGCTGGTCAGGTCCAGGATCGGCTTGCGCGCCACGCCGCTTTCCATCGCCGCCTGGGCGACGGCGGCGGGAACGGTGACGATCAGGCGCGGGTCGAAGGGCACCGGGATGATGTAGTCCGGCCCATAGCGCAGCCGGCGCCCGGAATAGGCGGCGTCGACCTCGTCCGGAACGTCCTCGCGCGCCAATGCCGCCAGCGCCTTGGCCGCGGCGACCTTCATCGCCTCGTTGATGGTGGTGGCGCGGACGTCAAGCGCGCCGCGGAACAGGTAGGGGAAGCCCAGGACGTTGTTGACCTGGTTCGGGTAATCGGAGCGGCCGGTCGCCACGATGGCGTCGTTGCGCACCGCCTTGACCTCCTCCGGCGTGATTTCCGGATCGGGGTTGGCCAGCGCGAAGATGATCGGCTTGGCCGCCATCGACTTCACCATCTCCGGCGTCATCGCGCCCTTGGCCGACAGGCCGACGAACACGTCGGAGCCCGCCACCGCCTCTTCCAGCGTGCGCTTGTCGGTGTCGACGGCGAAGGACGACTTCCACTGGTTCATGCCGTTGGTGCGGCCGCGATAGACCACGCCCTTGGTGTCGCACAGGATGATGTTTTCACGTGAAACACCCATCGTGCAGAACAGCTCGGCGCAGGCGATGCCCGCCGCGCCGGCACCGTTCACCACCATCTTCACGTCTTCGATCTTGCGGCCGGTGATGTCGCAGGCGTTGATCAGGCCGGCGGCGGCGATGATCGCGGTGCCGTGCTGGTCGTCATGGAAGACCGGGATGTCCAGCAGTTCGCGCAGCCGCTCCTCGATGATGAAGCAGTCGGGCGCCTTGATGTCTTCCAGGTTGATGCCGCCGAAGCTGGGGCCGAGGAAGCGCACGCAGTTGACGAACTCGTCCACGTCGCGGGTGTCGACCTCCAGGTCGATGCCGTCGACGTCGGCGAAGCGCTTGAACAGCACGGCCTTGCCTTCCATCACCGGCTTGCCGGCGAGCGCGCCCAGGTCGCCCAGCCCCAGCACCGCCGTGCCGTTGGAGATGATGGCGACGATGTTGCCCTTGGCCGTGTAGTCGTAGGCGAGGGACGGATCCTCGGCAATGCGCAGGCAGGGGACGGCGACGCCGGGCGAATAGGCCAGCGCCAGATCGCGCTGGGTCGTCAGCGGCTTGGTCGGGGTGATTTCCAGCTTGCCGGGCCGGCCGCTGGAATGCAGCAGCAGGGCCTCTTCGTCGGTGACGCGCTTGGTGTCGGACATGGATGTCGTGTTCCTCAACGGAGTGTGCAGCCCGTCGGTCGTCGTTGATGCCTTTTTGTGCGGTGCGCTGCCGACGGTGGGGCAGCGATGGTATACGCCGAACGCGCAACTCGCCAAGCCTCGATCGGCGCCGTTTTGTACGAATCATGCATTTTCCTGCCGATTAACGACACATCCAGTTTGTTTGCCATCCCATCCAATTCGTCTCCGCCCGTTCCACGGCCGCGCCCGCGCGCCGCTGCCGACCGACAGGCGGGACGCCATGCTGGACTGGGACGGGCGGAGCCGTTAGCTTGCCGCCCCATTGCAACCGACCTTCGGAATGATGCCCATGCGCCCCTCCGGCCGCGCCTTCGACCAACTGCGCACCGTCTCCCTCGAACCCGGCTTCAGCCGCTATGCCGAGGGCTCCTGCATGGTGCGCTTCGGCAACACGCATGTGCTGTGCACGGCCAGCGTCGACGAAACGGTGCCGCGTTTCCTGAAGAACACCGGTCTCGGCTGGGTCACCGCCGAATACGGCATGCTGCCGCGCTCGACCCACAGCCGCAGCGACCGTGAGGCGGCCAAGGGCAAGCAGTCCGGCCGCACCCAGGAAATTCAGCGCCTGATCGGCCGTGCGCTCCGCGCCGTCACCGACCGTTCGGCGATGGGCGAGAAGCAGATCAAGATCGACTGCGACGTCATCCAGGCCGATGGCGGCACCCGCACCGCCGCCATCACCGGCAGCTATGTCGCCCTGCATCTGGCCTTCCAACACCTGATGCAGATCGGCGCACTGAAGACCATGCCGCTGACCGATCAGGTCGCCGCCGTGTCCTGCGGCCTGTTCCAGGGCAACGCCGTGCTCGACCTCGATTACGATGAAGACTCAAAGGCGCAGGCCGATGCCAACTTCGTCCTGACCGGCAAAGCCGGCATCGTCGAGATCCAGGGCACCGCCGAAGAAACTCCCTTCTCCGAGCCGCAGTTCATGGAGCTGCTGGCGCTCGCCCGCAAGGGCGTGACCGAGCTGGTGGCGTTGCAGAAGCAGGTTCTCGGCATCAAGTAAGGCCGTATCAGCCAGAGGTTCATGACCCAGAGGTTCGTTACCATGTCCGCTCCCCGCCGCTTCACCGGCGACACGCTCGTCATCGCCAGCCACAACACGGGCAAGGTGCGCGAGATCGCCGACCTGCTCGGCCCCTATGTCGCCACCTTCACCTCGGCCGGGGAGCTGGGCCTGCCCGAACCGGAAGAGACCGGAACCACCTTCATCGCCAATGCGGAGCTGAAGGCGAAGGCCGCGGCCGCCGCCGGCCATGTCGCGCTCGCCGACGACAGCGGGCTGGTGGTGCCGGCGCTGAACGGCGATCCCGGCATCTACTCCGCCCGCTGGGCCGGACCGACCAAGGATTTCGCCATGGCGATGCGGAAGGTCGAGGACGGCCTTGCCGGAAAGACCGACCGCAGCGCCTATTTTGTCTGCGCGTTGTCGCTCGCTTGGCCGGACGGCCATGTCGAGACGGTGGAAGGCCGCTGCTACGGCACGCTGGTGTGGCCGCCACGTGGGCCGCACGGTTTCGGCTATGACCCGATGTTCCTGCCGGACGGCAACGGCCTGACCTTCGGCGAGATGGATCCGGCCAAGAAGCACGAGATGAGCCACCGCGCCGACGCCTTCCGCCAGCTGGTGGAGCGGTGTTTCCGGTGAGTGGTTTCGATCATGGGTATGATGGACCTGGTTATGATGGACCTGGATTTGCCGTCTACGTCCATTGGCCCTTCTGCAAGTCGAAGTGCCCGTACTGCGATTTCAACAGCCATGTCCGCGAGCGCGTCGACCATGACCGCTGGCGGGCCGGGCTGCTGCGCGAGCTGGACCATTATGCCGACATGACCGCCGGGCGCACCGTCACCTCCATCTTTTTCGGCGGCGGCACCCCGTCGCTGATGGAACCGGCAACGGTCGGCGCCATCATCGACCGTATCGCCCAACGCTGGCCGGTTGCCGATCAGCTGGAGGTGACGCTGGAGGCCAACCCGACCTCCGTCGAGGCCGACAAGTTCCGCGCCTTCCGCACCGCCGGGATCAACCGCGTCTCTCTTGGCATTCAGGCGCTGGACGACGCCAGCCTGAAGTTCCTCGGCCGTCAGCACAACGCGGCGGAGGCCACCGGCGCCATCGAACTGGCGGCGCGGACCTTCGACCGCTTTTCCTTCGACCTGATCTATGCCCGTCCCGGCCAGACGGTGGCGGCTTGGCAGGCGGAACTGGCGCGGGCGCTGGACTACGCCGTCGGCCATCTCTCGGTCTATCAGCTGACGATCGAGGAGGGGACTGCCTTCTACCCGCTGCATGCCCGCGGCGATCTGGTGCTGCCCGACGAGAACCTGGCCGGCGATCTTTACGAGGCGACGCAGAGCCAGCTTGCTGCCGCAGGTTTGCCGGCCTACGAGATCTCCAATCACGCCCGTCCGGGCGAGGAAAGCCGCCACAACCTGACCTATTGGCGCTATGGCGATTATGTCGGCATCGGTCCCGGTGCCCATGGCCGGCTGACGCTGGACGGCGAGAAGTTTGCGACCCGCGCCCACCGCGCCCCGGAGATCTGGCTGGAGCGGGTCGAGCGCGACGGCCATGGTGCCGCCGCTCCCGACCCGATCGACCGCGATGCCCGTGGCACCGAGCTGCTGATGATGGGGCTGCGCCTCAGCGAGGGGGTGCGGCTTGCCCGGCTGGTGGAGGAAACCGGCCGAACGCTGGACGATTTCGTGGAGCCGGCGGCGTTGTCCCGCCTGATCGAAGGCGGCTTCCTGACCCGCGATGCGGATCGGCTCTCTGCGACATCGGAGGGGCTACAGCGACTGAACGCGGTCCTCGGCGCGATTTTGGCGTAAGATCCACCGGTTTTGAACCGGGAAAGGGCAGGGGATGCGCATCAGTCTGATTGTGGCCGCTGCGATGAACGACGTGATCGGCCGCGATGGCCGATTGCCCTGGAGTCTTCCCGGCGATCTGCGCCGGTTCAAGCAGCTGACCATGGGCAAGCCGGTGCTGATGGGTCGCAAAACCTGGGAGTCTCTGCCGCTGCGCCCGCTTCCCGGCCGCGACAATCTCGTCGTCAGCCGTTGGACAGCGGTTGGCGAGCATGACGGTGCCCGCTGGTTCTCTGGGTTGGGAGCCGCCGTATCCTGGGCGCAGGAATCCGGTGCGGCGGAACTCTGTGTCATCGGCGGCGCCGCGCTGTTCCGAGAGACTTTGCCCATCGCCGATTGCCTGCATCTGACCCGCGTGGAGAGCGCAGTGAGCGGCGACACGCTGATGCCGCCCATCGGTGCGGAATGGGTCGAAGTCTGGTCGAGCGCGCCCATGGAGGAGAACGGGCTGTTCTACCGCTACATCGATCTGGAGAAGGTGCGGGGATAGGAGAGGTTTTGCCCCCTCCCTAACCCTCCCCCGCCTCGCGGGAGAGGGGATGGCCGCTGCACCGCAATTCTACCCTCTACCGCCGAATGCGGGGGAGGGAGGGGGCAATCAACCTCCCCCCTGAGGTCCTTTACTCCTCGCCGCCCAGACGGTGCAGAACGTCGTCCAGCTGGTCGAGCGTCTGGTAGTGGATGGTGATCGTGCCGCGCTGCCCCTGGGGATTGATCGCGACCTTCAACCCGATGCGGGCGGAGATCTCTTCTTCCAGATTGATCAGGTCGACGTCCTTCATCGCCGGGGCGGCGCCGGGCCCGTCGTTCGCTGCCTTGCCCTTCTTCGCCTTGGGCTGGTCGCCGCGCATGAGGTCTTCGGTCTGTCGGACGTTCAGGCCGCGCGTGACCACCTCGCGGGCGACCGCGGCCGGATCCGGGGCGGTCAGCAGGGCGCGGGCATGGCCGGCGGTCAGCGCGCCATCCTGCACCATCGTCTTGACCGGGTCCGGCAGGGCCAGCAGGCGCATCATGTTGGCGACATGGCTGCGGCTCTTGCCGACGGCGCGGGCCAGATCCTCCTGCGTGTGCTCGAACTCCTCCATCAGGCGGCGGTAACCCTCCGCCTCTTCCAGAGGGGTCAGATCCTGGCGCTGGATGTTCTCGATCAGCGCGATTTCCAGCGCCTCGCGGTCGCTGAGATCGCGGATGATGACCGGCACCTCGTGCAGGCCGGCGATCTGCGCGGCGCGCCAGCGGCGTTCGCCGGCGATCAGTTCGTAGGAGTTTGCGTCCTCGGCATCGCGGCGGACCAGCAGCGGCTGCAGGATGCCTTTGTCGCGGATGGACTCGACAAGGCCGCTGATCGCCTCTTCGTCGAACTTCCGCCGCGGCTGGTATTTGCCGGGGTGGACGAACTCAATCGGCACCTGCTTGGACTGCCGCACCTTGTCGAGGGCCGAATAATCCTCGGTTGCCTCGCCGAACAGGGCGGAAAGGCCGCGGCCCAGGCTGGCGCGGCGGGCGCCACCTTGCTTGGTGTCGTCGATCATGCGGTCAGTCTCTTCTCACGGCGCAGCACTTCGCCCGCCAGATGGATGTAGGCCTGGGATCCGGGGCAGCGCATGTCGTAGATCAGCACCGGCTTGCCGTGCGACGGAGCCTCCGAGACCTTGACGTTGCGCGGGATCACGGTGTCGTACACCTTCTCCCCGAAGAAGCCGCGGACGTCCGCCGCCACCATGTCCGACAGGTTGTTGCGCTTGTCGAACATGGTCAGCACGACGCCGTGGATGTCGAGGTTCGGGTTGAAGGCGCGCTTCACCCGCTCGATGGTGCGGACCAGATGGCTGAGACCCTCCAGCGCGTAGAACTCGCACTGCAAGGGAACCATCACGGCATGCGAGGCGACCAGCGCGTTCAGCGTCAACAGGCCGAGTGCCGGCGGGCAGTCGATCAGGACATAGTCGTATTCCAGCGCGCTGTTGGCGACCGCCTCGCGCAGGCGGAACTCGCGACGCTCGGCGCTGACCAGTTCGATCTCCGCACCCGACAGATCGACCGAGGAGGTGATGATCGACAGGTTCGGCACGGAGGAAGGAGTGGCGGCATCCTCCAGCGACACGTCGTCGAACAGCACGTCATAGATGCCGATGCGGCGGTCGGAGCGCGGAATGCCGAGACCGGTGGACGCGTTGCCCTGCGGGTCGAGATCGATCACCAGCACCCGCTTGCCGATGACGGCGAGCGCGGTGGCAAGGTTGATCGTCGTCGTGGTCTTGCCCACGCCGCCCTTCTGGTTGGCAATCGCAACCACACGGGCAAGGGGACGGGTGACGGCAGACATGGCAGCCTCTCGGGAGTCCGGTTGGCGGGAGGAGGGCGGGGGAACAACTGTGTCAGGCACGGTCTTCACGCACGCTCAAGGTGACTCACACGCAGGATGGTTCCGCTCGGATCGGTGCGGCTGTCAAATCGCTCAGGATCCATTGTCCAATATTGCGTGGTGGCGGTCAATTCGTCGTCCAGGGCCGCACCCTTGAGGAACAGACACTTGCCGCGCGATCCGATGAAGGGATGAGCCCAGCCGAAGAGGTCGGTCAGCGGCGCCAACGCTCGGGCGGTGACGACATCGGCCTCGATCCCGGTGACGGTCTCGATCCGCTTGGTGTGGACGGTGACCGGTGCTTCGCAGACGCGGGCCACTTCGCGCAGGAAGGCGCATTTGCGCACGTCGCTCTCTATCAGATGCACCTGCGGCACGCCGAGTATGGCAAGCACCAGACCGGGGAAACCGGCACCGCTGCCGAGATCGACCAGCACCCGTGTGCCCTCCGGCAGCAGTGGATGGAGCTGGGCGGAGTCGAGGAAATGACGCTTCCAGGCATCTGGCAGGGTGGAGGGACCGACGAGATTGATCTTCGGCTGCCACTTGCGCAGCAGCCCTTCATAGACAATCAGGCGGTCGAGCGTTTCACGTGAAACACCGGTAACTTCCTGAAACGCGACGGCGTCGAATCCACTCATTCCGCGGCCACCCCGGATGCAATCCCATCGCGACGTTTCACATGACGAAGCAGCGCGACCAGAGCCGCCGGTGTCATGCCGGGAATGCGGGCCGCCGCCCCCAATGTCGCGGGCCGCGACTGGCGCAGCTTCTGGCGAATTTCGGCGGACAGACTTCCGATCCCATCGACATCGAGATCGTCAGGGAGGGCGAGAGACTCGTCCTTGCGGAAGGCACGGATGTCAGCCTCCTGCCGGCCGAGATAGCCGGCGTATTTGCCGTCGATCTCCAACTGCTCGGCGATCTCCGGAGCGATATCGCCAAGCTCCGGCCACAGGCGGGCGAGGGCGGCGAGGTCGATGTCGGGATAGCGCAGCAGGTCGGCGGCGCTACGGCGCACACCATCCTGGTTGACAGCCACGCCCTGACGGGTCAGTTCGGCCGGCGTCGCCTGCAGCGAAGCGACCAGCGCACGGCCAGCCGACAGCGCCGCGCTCTTGGCGGCGAAGACATCGCGACGCTCCGACCCGACACAACCGACGGCAACACCCTTGCCGGTCAGGCGCTGGTCGGCATTGTCGGCACGCAGCAGCAGCCGATATTCGGCGCGCGAGGTGAACATGCGATAGGGCTCGTTGGTGCCTCGGCCGATCAGGTCGTCGATCAGCACGCCGATGTAGGCATCGGCACGATCGAGCACGAAGCCATCGCGGTTGCCGCTCGCAGACAGCGCGGCGTTGATGCCGGCCATCAGGCCCTGGGCCGCCGCCTCCTCATAGCCGGTGGTGCCGTTGATCTGGCCGGCCAGGAACAGGCGCGGCGCCCGGCGTGTCTCCAGCGTCGGCTTAAGTTCGCGCGGGTCTACATAGTCGTATTCGATGGCATAGCCGGGGCGGATCATCACCACCTTCTCCAGGCCGGGCATGCTGGCGAGGATGCCAAGCTGCACGTCGCGGGGCAGGGAGGTCGAGATGCCGTTCGGATAGACGGTCGGATCGTCCAGCCCTTCCGGCTCGAGGAAGATCTGGTGCTTCTCCTTCTCGGCGAAGCGGACGACCTTGTCCTCGATCGACGGGCAATAGCGCGGACCGGTGCCGGTGATCTGGCCGGAATACATCGGGGCACGATGCAGGTTGGCGCGGATCAGCTCATGGGCCTCATGCGTCGTCCAGGTGATCGCGCAGTCGATCTGCGGCGTGTCGATCCGCTCCGTCATATAGGAGAAGGGCGGGGGCGGTGTATCGCCGGGTTGCTTCTCCAGCGCGTCCCAATCGATGGTGCGTCCGTCGAGGCGCGGCGGCGTTCCGGTCTTCAGTCGGCCGAGCGGGAAGCCCAGCCGGGCCAGCGTGTCGGACAAGCCGATGGACGGCGCTTCGCCCACACGGCCGGCGGGGGTGCGTTCCTCGCCGATGTGGATCAAGCCGCGCAGGAAGGTCCCGGTGGTCAGCACCACCGCGCCGGCACGGATGGACTCGCCGGCGCCGGTGACGACACCGGTGATGCGCTGCCCAGAAATACTGGAATCCGCATCGACGATCAGATCCTCGGCACCGCCGGCTTCGATGAACAGGTTCTCCTGCTCGGCCAGCAGCGACTGCATCGCCTGTCGATAGAGCTTGCGGTCGGCCTGGGCGCGCGGGCCGCGAACGGCGGGACCCTTGCTGCGGTTCAGGATGCGGAACTGGATGCCGCCGCGGTCGATGGCCTTCGCCATCACGCCGTCCAACGCATCGATCTCCCGCACCAGATGGCCTTTGGCGAGTCCGCCGATGGCGGGGTTGCAGGACATCTCGCCGATGGTTTCGACCTTGTGGGTCAGCAGGAGCGTGCGCGCACCCATGCGCGCTGCCGCCGCAGCCGCCTCACAGCCGGCGTGACCGCCGCCGACAACGATGACATCAAAGCTTCGCATGTGCGGGACCATAGCGGAATGGCGGTGCGGATCCAAGAGGCGGGGCAGGGATATCGTGGGGTGGAGAGTGGTTGTTCGATGCCCCCTCCCTAACCCTCCCCCGCCTTTGGCGGTGGAGGGGACAAGCGCCGCTTCGCATAAGGCACCCTCTCCCGCAACGCGGGGGAGGGCTGGGGAGGGGGCAATCGCCTAATCACCCACCCACTGTTTCACGTGAAACACGCCCTCACTTCCCAATGCAGAAGTCCCGGAAGATCACGTCCAGCAGGTCCTCCACATCAACCCGCCCGGTGATGCGCCCCAACGCCCCGCTGGCGAGCCGCACATCCTCCGCGGCCAGTTCGGGCAACGGTGCCTCCAACGCCCGCAGCAGCGACTCCCGGCATTCGGTCAACGCCGCGCGGTGGCGGGCCCTGGTGAGGGATGGAGCGCTGCCGATGGCGAGCCGATCTGCACTGTATGCCGCCAGCGTCGCTTCCAACTCCTTCAACCCTGACCCGGTGTGGGCGGAGACCGGGATCGGGGACAAATCCGGTCGCAGGTCACCGGCGGTCGCAAGGTCGGTCTTGTTGAACACCACCACCGTATCGCGGTCGATCAGGTCCAGCGTCGCCGGATCAAGGTCGGGCAGGGTGGTGGCGTCGAACACCGCCACCTTCACGTCCGAGCGCGCCGCACGGTCGCGCGCCCGGCGGATGCCTTCCTCCTCCACTTCGTCGGCGGCGGCCTCGCGAAGGCCGGCGGTGTCGGCCAGCACGACCGGATAGCCACCGAGGTCGAGATGCACCTCGATGATGTCGCGGGTGGTGCCGGCGCGGGCGGACACGATGGCGGCGTCCCGGCGGGCAAGGGCATTCAGGAGACTGGACTTGCCGGCGTTGGGCGCACCGACGATGGCGATGTGCAAGCCCTCGCGCAGCCGCTCGCCGCGGCCGCCGTCGTCGAGATGGGCGGCGATCTCGTCGGCCAGCCCGGCGATCACCGGACGGACGGCATCGGCGACACCGCCCGGCAGATCATCCTCGGCGAAGTCGATGTCGGCCTCGATGTGGGCGAGCGAGCGCGTAAGCCGCTCCCGCCAGCCGTCATAGAGCCGGCCAAGCGCACCCTCCATCTGCCGCAATGCCTGGCGGCGTTGCGCGGTGGTCTCGGCATCGATCAGGTCGGCGACCGCCTCGGCCTCCGTCAGGTCGAGCTTGCCGTTTTCGAAGGCGCGACGGGTGAACTCGCCGGGTTCGGCCAGCCGCAAGCCGGGCAGGGTGGCGAGCGCCTCGATCACGCCGGTGACGACGGCCCGGCCGCCATGCAGGTGCAGCTCCACCACATCCTCGCCGGTGAAGCTGGCGGGAGCGGTGAAGCGCAGGACCAGAGCGTCGTCGAGCGCGTCACCGGTGCACGGGTCCCGCAACTTGGTCAGCACGGCGCGGCGCGGCGCGGGAAGGGCGCGGCCGGTCAGCGCGACGAGGGCGGATCCGGCTTCAGGTCCGGAAATGCGAACCACCGCCACACCGGATCGGCCGGGGGCGGTGGCGAGCGCAAAGATGGTGGTGAGCAAGTTGGTGGTGACCATTGATGGGTGGATCAGCCGCGCTGCTCGGGGCGCAGCTCCCGCTGCTCCGTGGTCAGCATCAGCCGCTCGACGCGGCGGCCTTCGACCAGATGGGTCTGCAGGATTTCGTCCACGTCGCCGGTGCTGTGATAGGTGTACCAAACGCCATCGGGATAGATCACCAGCGTCGGACCCAACTCGCACCGGTCGAGGCAGCCGGCCGAGTTGATCCGCACCTTGCCGTCGAAGCCGAGTTCACGGGCGCGGGCCTTCATATAGTCGCGCAGCTTCTCCGAGCCGTGGGCGGCGCAGGACCCGCGCTTGTGCCCGTCGGGGCGGCGGTTGGTGCAGCAAAAAACATGGGCTTCGAAATACGGCTTTTGCGCTTCAATAGTTTGGTCGGTCACTTTCTTCCTTCCTGCCCCAGGGCAGACGCCATCTGGGACCAAAACATCTTCTGCATCTGCTCCATGCCCTGGATGCCGGCCGGAAGCCAGGTTTTCAGCATCGTCTCCGGGTCCATGGCCTGGAGGTTCGCACGCATCCGCTCCTGGATCTCGTGCATCATGGCATCCTGCATCGGCTTCACGTCGGGCAGGCCCAGGAAGTGCCGGGCCTCGTCCGGGGTGCAGTCGATGTCGACGGTGATTTTCATGGGACCCCCTCCAGACCGGGACCAAGAGCCGGATCCGGCACCGGTCCAGGCATTGGCCGTGTTGATTTTGGGGTTGAGCGCCGCGGCGGCTCATGCCCCACTATACAGATAGGATGCACTGGCGCAACGCCACCCCGGCGCCACCTATTGATTCACGACACACCAACAGATCGGACACCGCCATGCCCGCCACTCCGTTGGGCGCGAACCTGCTAGGCCGGGAGACGAGCCCCTATCTGCTGCAGCACAAGGACAACCCGGTGCATTGGATGCCCTGGGGACCGGAGGCGTTCGCCCGCGCCAAGGCGGAGAACAAGCCGGTGCTGCTGTCGGTCGGCTATGCCGCCTGCCACTGGTGCCACGTGATGGCGCACGAGAGCTTCGAGAATCCGGAGATCGCCGGGCTGATGAACGAGCTGTTCGTCAACATCAAGGTGGACCGGGAGGAGCGGCCGGACCTCGACACCATCTACCAGTCGGCGCTTGCGCTGCTGGGACAGCAGGGCGGCTGGCCGCTGACCATGTTCCTGACCCCGGATGCGGAGCCGTTCTGGGGCGGCACCTATTTCCCGCCGGCCCCGCGCTATGGCCGCGCCGGCTTCCCTGACGTGCTGCGCGGCATCGCCGGCACCTACGCCAATGAGCAGGACAAGGTCGGCAAGAATGTCGACGCGCTGAAATCGGCGCTTGCGGGGATGGGGGAGAACCGCTCCGCCGGAGCCGTCGATGCCGGGGTGCTGGATCAGGTGGCTCAACGGCTGCTGCGGGAGGTCGATCCAATTCATGGCGGTATCGGCACGGCGCCGAAGTTCCCGCAGGTGCCGCTGTTCGAGCTGCTGTGGCGGGCTTGGCAGCGTACCGGACGCGAACCGTTCCGCGAGGCGGTGACCCACACGCTGGCCAACATGGCGCAGGGCGGCATCTACGACCATCTCGGCGGCGGCTTCGCCCGCTATTCGGTCGACGAACGCTGGCTGGTGCCGCATTTCGAAAAGATGCTCTACGACAACGCGGAGCTGCTCGACCTGATGACGCTGGTCTGGCAGGAGACGCGCGACCCGTTGCTGGAGACCCGCATTCGCGAGACGGTCGGCTGGCTTCTGCGCGAGATGATCGCCGACGGCGGCGGACTCGCCGCAACGCTGGACGCGGACAGCGAAGGCGAGGAGGGACTCTTCTATATATGGAACGAGGAGGAGGTCGACCGGCTGCTGACCCCCGCCCTGGGCGCCGACGGGCTGGCGACGTTTAAGCGCGTTTACGAGGTGCTGCCCCAGGGCAATTGGGAAGGCGTCACCATCCTGAACCGGCTGGGCGGCCTGTCGCTGGCCGACGACGCCACCGAGGCGACGCTCGCGAAGGGCCGCGAGATTCTGCTTCGGGCGCGGGCAAAGCGGGTGCGGCCGGGCTGGGACGACAAGGTGCTGGCCGACTGGAACGGCCTGATGATCGCGGCTCTGACCCATGCCGCCCTGGCGCTGGACGAACCGGAGTGGCTGGACGCCGCCGGGCGCGCCTTCGCCTTCGTCCGCGACCGGATGGATACGGGCGGGCGGCTCTGCCACAGCTGGCGGCACGGGCAGGGCAAGCATGCGGGCATGCTCGACGACTATGCGCACATGGCGCGCGCCGCACTGGCGCTGCACGAGGCGACCGGGGATCCGGCGGCGCTCGATCAGGCCAAGCTTTGGGTGGCGACGCTCGACGCCCATTTCTGGGATGGCGCCAACGGTGGCTATTTCTTCACCGCCGACGATGCGGAAGGGCTGATCGTCCGCACCAAGACCGCCTACGACAACGCCACGCCCAGCGGCAACGGCACCATGCTGGCGGTGCTGACAACGCTGTTCCAGCGCACCGGCGAGGATGCCTATCGCGAGCGGGCGGACGCCCTCGCCGCCGCCTTCTCCGGCGAGTTGACCCGCAACTTCTTCCCCCTGACCACCTTCCTGAACTCCGTGGAACTGATGACGGCGCCGCTGCAGATCGTCGTCGTCGGCCCGCCCAAAGCGGCGGAGACGGAGGCGCTACGCCGCACCGTGCTCGACCATTCGCTGCCCAACCGCATCCTGACCGTGCTCGCACCGGGGGCGGATCTGCCTGCCAATCATCCGGCACAGGGGAAGGGGATGCGCGACGGGGCGGCCACCGCGTATGTCTGCCGCGGCATGACCTGTTCGGCTCCGGTGACGGCGCCGGCGGATCTGGCCGCTCTTCTGTCAAACAAGACCTGAACTTTGCGGGAGGAAACCATGGCGCGTCTTTCCATCGACAGCCCGCTGGGACCCCTGATGCTGACCGGGGACGGATCCGCCCTGACCTCGGTCGGCTGGGGCCGCTTCGACCATGACGAGGCCGATGCGGTGCTGGCCGAGACGGCGCGCCAGCTGGAGGCTTATTTCGCCTGCCGGCTCCAGCGCTTCGACCTGCCGCTGAAGCCGGCAGGCACCCCGTTCCGGCGAAGCGTTTGGGATGCCATGCTGGCGATCCCCTATGGCGGCATCGCGACCTACGGCGGGATGGCGAAGATGCTGGGCAGCGCCCCGCGCGCGGTCGGCGGGGCCTGCGGGGCCAACCCGATCCCGATCATCATCCCCTGCCACCGGGTGCTTGCCAGCGGCGGAGCGCCCGGCGGCTATTCCGGCCATGGCGGGCTCGATACCAAGTCGTGGCTGCTGACGCTGGAACGCCGGCATGCCGGCCCAGAAAATTCCAGCAGGGGGCAGGGCAATGGCGCAGCGGCGGAGCAGTTCGCGCTGCTGTAAGGCTCACCCGAAGTCCAACGATCAACGATAAGGGAAACCAAACCACTATGGTTCACGCGATCCGCATCCACGAGCACGGCGGGCCGGAAGTTCTGCGCTGGGACGAGATCGAGGTGGGAGAGCCCGGTCCCGGTCAGGTGCGCATCCGCCAGACCGCGGTCGGGCTGAACTACATCGACACCTATCACCGCTCCGGCGCCTACAAGCTGCCGGATCTGCCGGCGGTGATCGGCATGGCCGGCACCGGCGTGGTCGAGGCGTTGGGGCCGGACGTCACCACGCTGAAGGTCGGCGACCGCGTCGGCTACGCCATGTCCATCGGCGCCTATGCCGAGAGCCGCCTGATCGCCGCCGACCGGCTGGTGCCGCTGCCGAGCTGGCTCGACGATCAGGCGACCGCCGCCACGCTGCTACAGGGACTGACCGCACAGTATCTGCTGCGCAGCACCTATGTGGTGCAGCCTGGCGACACCATCCTGGTGCAGGCCGCGGCCGGCGGGGTGGGGCTTCTGCTGTGTTCCTGGGCGCGGCATCTCGGCGCCACGGTGATCGGCACCGTCGGGTCGGCGGAGAAGGCCGAACTGGCGAAGGCCCATGGCTGCCACCATACCATCGACTATACCCGCGAGAACTTCGTCACCCGGGTAAAGGACCTGACGGACGGGCAGGGTGTGCCCGTCGTCTATGACGGCGTCGGCAAGACGACCTTCCTGGACGGGCTGGACTGCCTGCGGCCGCGCGGGCTGATGGTGCTGTTCGGTGCGGCGTCGGGTGCGCCGGCACCGTTGGACCTGGGGCTGCTGGCGGCGAAGGGGTCGCTGTATGTGACGCGGCCGACGCTGGCGACCTACACCGCCAAGCGGGAGGATCTGATGGCGTCCGCCGCGGATCTGTTCGACGCGGTGAAGAATGGCGGCGTGACGTTCACGGTGAACCAGCGCTTCGCGCTGAAGGACACGGCGGACGCTCATCGGGCGCTCGAGGCGCGGGCGACGACGGGGTCGACGGTGCTGGTGCCGTAGGAACGCGGGGGGTATCGGCCTGCGATGCCCCCACCCCGACCCTCCCCCGCTCGCGCGGGAGAGGGTGCCTTATGCGAGGCGGCGGCAGTCCCCTCTCCCTCGAAGAGGGGGAGGGTCAGGGAGGGGGCAAGAGACGCAGACTATTCCACCGCCCAGAGTGGGTTCTTCATCTTCTTCAGCATCTCGGCATGGGCCGCGGCTTCCTCGTCGCTGACAGCGAAGACGCGGGCTTCGCGGAAGGGGCGGTCAATGCGGACCGGGCCGGCAGATCCGCCCTTCGATGCCGGACCGCCGGCGAAGGACAGGCCGGTCTGCCGTCCACCCAGCAGCTCCAGATAGACCTCGGCCAGCAGCTGGGCGTCGAGCAGCGCGCCGTGCAGGGTGCGGTTGGAGTTGTCGACGCCGAAGCGCTTGCACAGCGCATCCAGCGTGGCGGGCGAACCGGGGAACTTCTGCCGGGCCATCAGCAGCGTGTCGATGGCACGGTCCTTCGGCATCACCGGATAGCCGGCGATCTTCAGCTCCCAGTTCAGGAAGTGCATGTCGAAGGCGGCGTTGTGGATCACCAGCGGTGAATCACCGATGAAGGCGACGAAGTCGGCGGCGACGTCGTTGAACAGCGGCTTGTCGGCCAGGAATTCCGTGCTCAGCCCATGGACGGCGAAGGCCTCCGGCGGCATGTCGCGTTCGGGGTTGAGGTAGACGTGGAACCGTTCGCCGGTGGCCAAGTGGTTGACCAGCTCGATGCAGCCGATCTCGACCAGCCGATGGCCTTCCTCCGGCTTGAAGCCCGTGGTTTCGGTGTCGAGAACGATTTCACGCATGATGGATTTGCCCTGGTTGATAGCCGCGCGGCGGCCAATGCCTGCCCGGCCGAGACGTCACGTCCCGCACAATGCCCTGAAGCGCCCGCCGCGTCACCAGCCGACCGGCGCCGGTCGGCACGACATAGTCGGCACGCCGTCGTTTCTCCGCATCCGGCATCTGGCGGGCGAGGATGCCGGCGAACTTCTCCGCCGTCATGCCCGGCCGGGCCAGCACGCGGGCGCGCTGGACGGCGAAGGGGGCGGAGACGACGACGGTCGCATCGACCCGCCGCTCGCCATGGGTCTCGAACAGCAGCGGGATGTCCAGTACGGCGATCTTCGCACCGCGGCGTGCCGCACGGGCGAGGAAGCCGCGCTGCGCCGCCTGGACCATCGGGTGCAGGATCGCCTCCAGCCGCTTCAGCGCATCCGGATCACGGAACACTGCAGCGCCCAGCGCGGGCCGGCTGACCGCACCATCGATAACCACACCGGGGAAGGCGGCATCGATGACCGGCACCGCCCGGCCGCCGCGGCCGAGCAGCCCATGCACCACCGCATCGGAATCGCAGACCGGAGCGCCCATAGCCTGCAGCATGCGGGCGGCGGTGCTCTTGCCCATGCCGATGGAACCGGTCAGGCCCAGCACGATCATGGCCCGGCCCTCAACCTTCCAGCACGAAGCGCGTCAGTTCCGCCGTCACCTGCGGCTCGACGCCGAACCAGGCCTTGAAGCCGGGGCGCGCCTGATGCAGCAGCATGCCGACACCGCCGGCCACCGCATTGCCGCGCGCCCTGGCCTCGGCCAGCAGCGGGGTTTCCAGCGGCACATAGACGATGTCGTTGACGACCGCCGGGACGGGCAGGGCGCGCAAAGGCAGGTCCAGCGCCGGCTGGCCCGCCATGCCCTGGGTGGTTGTGTTGACCAGCAGCGCGGCACCGTCGAGAGCCGTTTCACGTGAAACCCAATCGACCACCGTCACGCCGCCGGCAAGCCCCACCGCGGCCAGATCCGCCGCCAAATCCTCGGCACGGGCACGGGTGCGGTTGACCAGGCGGACCTCCGGCGCGCCGGCATCGAGCAGGGCGACCACCACCGCACGGGCGGCACCCCCGGCACCGATCACGACCGCCGGACCGCGTTCCGCCGTCCAACCCGGCTGCTCGGCGCGCAGGTTCTCGATGAAGCCGAAACCGTCGGTGTTGCCGCCCTCCAGCGCGCCGTCCGCCGCCACCACGATGGTGTTGACCGCACCCATGCGCCAGGCAGTCTCGTCCAGCCGGTCGACGGTGCGAAAGGCGATCTCCTTCAGCGGGACGGTGACGTTGCAGCCGCGAAAGCCCAGAGCGGGCAGGGCGCGGATGGCCTGTTCGGCGCGCTCCGGCGCCACCGCCAGCGGCACATAGGCGCCGTCGATCCCATACTGCCGCAGCCAGAATCCATGCAGCCGGGGGGACCGCGAATGACCGATCGGCCAGCCCATCACGCCGGCGACCTTTGCCTTGCCGCTGATTGAATCGACCGCCGTCATTCCTTGCCAACCCCATGCACGCGCAGAAACCCGAGCAGCGGCAGGAGCGGCAACCCGAGGATGGTGAAGAAGTCGCCTTCGACCCGCTGGAACAGCTGCGCCCCCAACCCTTCCAGCTGGTAAGCGCCAACGGAATGCAGCACGTCGTCGCCGACCCGGTCGAGATAGTCGTCGAGGAAGGATTCGGAGAAGTTGCGCATGGTCAGGCGGGCGCTGTCGATCTTGTGCCACATCCGCTCGCCGTCGCGCACCACCACGGCACAGCTGACCAGCCGGTGGGTCCTGCCGCGCAGGTCCAGAAGCTGCGCACGTGCCGCGGCGCGGTCGGCGGGCTTGTCGAACCAGCGCCCCTCGCATTCCAGCATCTGGTCGGCGCCGACCACCAGAGCGCCGGGATGGCGACGGGTGATGCGCTGGGCCTTCAGCTCGGCCAGGGCCTCGGCGACGGCATCGGCCGGCACGCCCTCCGCCCGGCCGGCGGCCTTCACCTCGTCCTCGTCGACCAGAGGCTTGTCGAGGATGGCGCTGACGCCGGCCTGCTCCAGCATCGCCGCCCGCGTGCGCGAGCCGGACGCAAGCACCAGCAGGGGCGCGCTCACGTCTTCTTTCCTTCGGGGCTGAAATTGGCGCTCTGGCGCCGGGCCAGCAGCATCATGATCTCGGCGGCCGTCTCCTCGATGGAGCGGCGGGAGACGTCGATCACCGGCCAGCCGCGCCGGCTGAACAGGCGTCGCGCCTCCTGAACCTCGGAGCGCACCAACTCGGGATCGGCATAGCTGGAGCCTTCGCCCTGGTTGAGCAGCTTCAGCCGGTTGCGGCGAATCTGAACCAGCCGGTCGGGGTCCTTGGTCAGCCCGACGATCAGCGGCCGGGTCAGCAAATCGACCTCGGCGGGCAACGGGCTGCCGGGCACCAGCGGGATGTTGGCCGCCTTGATGCCGCGGTTGGCCAGATAGATGCAGGTCGGCGTCTTGGAGCTGCGCGACACGCCGATCAGCACCACATCGGCCTCGTGCAGGTCCCAGTTCGACTGGCCGTCGTCGTGCGACAGGGCGAAGTCGACCGCATCGATGCGGCTGAAATACTCGGCGTCCAGGACATGCTGGCGGCCGGGCTGACGCTGCGATTCCACGCCCAGGAAGGCGGCGAGTGCATTGATCAGCGGATCGAGCACGGGGATGCAGGGCACCTGCATCTCGCGGCAGAAATCCTGCAGGCGGCGGCGCAGCGTCTCGTCGACCAGCGTGAACATCACCAGCCCGTGATTGTCCCGGATCCCCTCCAGGACAAGGTCGAGCTGGCGGTCGGTCCGCACCAGATTCCAGAAATGCTCGATCGGCCGGACGTCGTCGAACTGGATGACGCAGGCGCGCGCCACGCTGTTGATGGTCTCGCCCGTCGCATCGGACACGAGATGTAGGTGGAACTCTTTCATCCGTCCCCAACATTCTGTGGAGAACCCGGCCCAGATCTGTGGACAACCGGATCCGCCTGCGTTTCATCCCGACCGGGGAACTCCTCCTCCCCGATACGGCCAAGGGGAGGACAACTCCGCCGACCGCTTCGGAAGCTGGGAAGATCCGGCCCCGCCCGCGCTGTTATCCACGGGACTCCCGTTCGTCCAGCTATAGCATTTCCGCCGTTTCCCGGGGTAGTGCTCCGAATCGTCCACAGATCCGCGCACATGCCCGCACAAGCCCCCGGATCTGTGGATAGATTCGCGCTGCCCGGGGATCACCGTTATCCACAGCCATCCACCTCATCCTCTTCCTTTCTCCCTTTAAAAAATATAGTGAAGAAGAGGGGATAAACCCGTCCGAGATTCCGCGTCCGGTTCCGTGTTGGAATCGCGGAATCGAGATCAGCATTCAGGGGAACGCACCGCCTTGTCCGATTCCAGCTCCGCCATCCAGAATCCGAAATCCCCGCTGAAGCCGATGCTCGCCGCTCTGGCGGGAGAGGTGCGGACGCGTCCGCCCTTCTGGCTTATGCGTCAGGCCGGACGTTATCTGCCGGAGTACCGGGAACTGCGGGCGAAGGCGGGCAGCTTCCTCGACCTCTGCTACAATCCCGACTTCGCGGTCGAAGTGACCTTGCAGCCGCTGCGCCGCTACGGCATGGACGCGGCGATTCTGTTCTCCGACATCCTGGTGGTGCCGCACGCCCTGGGCCAGCCGCTGGCCTATCTGGAAGGGGAGGGACCGAAGCTGGATCCGGTCCGCAACGTCCAGGACCTGAAGCGCCTGTCGCGCGACCGCTTCCACGAGACGCTGGCGCCGGTCTACGAGACGGTGCGCCGGCTCTCCACCGCGATCCCCCAGGATACGACGCTGATCGGCTTTGCGGGGGCTCCCTGGACCATTGCCTGCTACATGGTCGAAGGAGCGGGGTCGAAGGAGTATGCGCACGTCAAGCGCTGGGCCTACGGCGACCCGGTGGGATTCGGTCAGCTGATCGACCTGATCGTGGAGGTCACCGCCGACTATCTCTGCCGCCAGATCGAGGCGGGGGCGGAAACGGTGCAGCTGTTCGACAGCTGGGCCGGCGTTCTGCCGGTCGGCGAATTCCGCCGCTGGGTGATCGAGCCGACGCGGCGGATTGTCGCACTGGTGAAGGCCAAGCACCCGAACACGCCGATCATCGGCTTCCCGCGCGGGGCCGGTCACGCCTATGAGGACTATGTCGCCGATGCCGGCGTCGATGCCGTCGGGCTCGACACCACCGTCTCGCCGGTATGGGCGGCGCGCAATCTGCAGACGCGGCTGCCGGTGCAGGGGAACCTCGATCCGATCATGCTGGCCACCGGCGGCAAGGCGCTGGAGACGGCGACCCGCGGCATCCTGGAGGCGTTGGCCGACCGGCCCTTCGTGTTCAACCTGGGTCATGGCGTAATCCAGTCCACCCCGCCCGATCATGTGGCGGCGCTGACCCGGATCCTGCGCGAGTGGCCGGACCGCGGCTGACGGCTTTTCCGGCGGCAGGTGCCAAAGGGTTGAAAAAGCGACGGCGGGGGTCTGGACACAAGCGCGGCGACGCTCCAGTTTAGCGGGCACCATGAGCCAGCAACCTCCCCAGACATCCGCCTCGCAATCCGTTCCCGGCGGCCGGCCGCGCCGCGTGGCCGTCGTGCTGTTCAACCTCGGCGGTCCCGACGCGCCTGAGGCGGTGCGGCCCTTCCTGTTCAACCTGTTCGCGGATCCGGCCATCATCCGGCTGCCGAATCCGTTCCGCTTCCTGATCGCCAGCCTGATCAGCGGGCGGCGGGCGAAGCCGGCGACGGAGATCTATGCCCAGCTGGGCGGCAAGTCGCCGCTGCTGGAGAACACTGAGGCCCAGGCCGCGGCGCTGGAGGCGGCGCTTGGGGCGGATCCGGGGGCAGATCCGGCCGCGGATGGCACGGAGGCCAAGGTCTTCATCGCCATGCGCTACTGGCACCCGATGAGCGCCGAGACAGCGGCCCGGGTGAAGGAATACGACCCGGATCTGGTCGTTCTGTTGCCGCTCTACCCGCAATTCTCCACCACCACCACAGCGTCCAGCGCCAAGGTCTGGCACGAGGCGGCGAAGACCGTCGGGCTGACGGCACCGACCCGGCTGCTGTGCTGCTACCCGACCCAGGCCGGCTTCATCGACGCGTCGGCCGATCTGATCCGTCCGCTGTACGAGGCCGCCGAGGCGCACGGTACGCCGCGTGTCCTGTTCTCCGCCCACGGGCTGCCGAAGAAGGTGGTGACCTCCGGCGACCCCTATCAGTGGCAGTGCGAGCGTACGGCCGAATCCATCGCCGCGGCGCTGGGCATCGAGCATCTGGATTGGGTGAACTGCTACCAGAGCCGCGTCGGCCCGATGGAATGGATCGGCCCCAGCACCGACGCCGAGATCCGCCGCGCCGGCCAGGACGGCGTGCCGATCCTGGTGGTGCCGATGGCCTTCGTGTCGGAGCATTCCGAGACGCTGGTGGAGATCGAGATCGAATACCGCCATCTGGCCAAGGAAGCCGGGGTTCCGCACTTCACCCGCGTGCCGACGGTGGGGGTGCATCCCGGCTTCATCGACGGGCTGGCCCGGCTGGTGCGGCAGATGGTTGCAGGAAAGGCGGCGGTCTGCGCCCAGAACGGCGACCGGATCTGCCCGTCCAACTTCCCCGGCTGCCCGCAGGCGCGGCGCTGAACCGCAACGGCCGAACCGCAAAGAAAGAGGGGACACGCCCGGTGCTGTACGAATGGATCAAGGCGCTGCACGTCATCAGCATCATCGCCTGGATGGCGGGGCTGCTCTACCTGCCGCGCCTGTTCGTCTACCACTGCGAGGTGCCGGCCGGATCCGACACGTCGGAACGCTTCAAGGTGATGGAACGCCGCCTGCTGCGCGCCATCATGAACCCGGCGATGATCGCGGCGTACGTGTTCGGCATCGCCATGATCGTGCTGACGCCGGAATGGATGAAGCAAGGCTGGCTGCATGCCAAGCTGTTGTTCGTCCTGCTGCTGACCGCAAGCCACATGATGATGGCCAAGTGGCGCCGGGAATTCGCCGAGGACCGCAACACGCGCCCGCAGCGCTTCTACCGCATCGCCAACGAGGTGCCGACCCTGCTGATGATCGGCATCGTCATCTTCGTCATCGTGAAGCCCTTCTGACCGGCGGTACGTGATCGAACAGTCTTCCACACCCCGGAAAAAGCGGAATCCGCGACCGGCGCGGGTTTCGCTTTCGTTTGACTTGCGCCCGCCGATCCGATAACCATGTCAGGACCACGGGGTTTTCGCCCCGCGGCCTCCCACGCCCACATCTGCCGATCCGACGCTCTGTTCTTGAGCCGGGCCTGGTGGCTGGCGACCCGCTCCTGTGCGACCATTTTCCGGACGCCCTGGCGCGCGATCGTCAAAGCGCCACCCGCTGCCCACCCGACGCGACCGCGTTGCGGCTCCCGCCGCCTCCAACCGCCGTCCGCCGGGGTTCCAGGCACTTCCCATCCCCTTAGGGTCACCTCCCCCGCATGACGATTTCACAGGCAATCCGATGCATCTCCAAGAGCTGAAGTGCAAAAGCCCCGCCGAACTGCTGGCGTTCGCGGAGGAGCTGCAGATCGAGAACGCGAGCACGCTGCGCAAGCAGGACATGATGTTCGCGATCCTGAAGCAGCTGGCCGAGAACGACATTCCGATCTTCGGCGACGGCGTTTTGGAGGTGCTGCAGGACGGGTTCGGTTTCCTGCGCTCGCCGGAAGCCAACTATCTGCCGGGTCCCGACGACATTTACGTCAGTCCCAGCCAGGTGCGCCGCTTCGGCCTGCGCACCGGCGACACGGTGGAAGGGCAGATCCGCTCGCCCAAGGACGGTGAGCGCTACTTCGCCCTGCTGAAGGTCAACACCATCAATTTCGACACGCCGGACAAGGTCCGTCACCGCATCAACTTCGACAACCTGACGCCGCTCTATCCGGAAGAACGCATCCGGATGGAGGTCGAGGACCCCACCAAGAAGAACCTCACCGGCCGCATCGTCGACTTGGTGGCGCCGCTCGGCAAGGGGCAGCGCGGGCTGATCGTGGCGCCGCCGCGCACCGGCAAGACGGTGATGCTGCAGAACATCGCCCACTCGGTCGCCACCAACCACCCCGAAGCCTACCTGATCGTCCTCCTGATCGACGAGCGTCCGGAAGAAGTGACGGACATGGCCCGCTCGGTCCGCGGCGAGGTCATCAGCTCCACCTTCGACGAGCCGGCCACCCGCCACGTCCAGGTCGCCGAAATGGTGATCGAGAAGGCCAAGCGTCTGGTCGAGCACAAGCGCGACGTGGTGATCCTGCTGGACAGCATCACCCGTCTGGCCCGCGCCTACAACACGGTGGTGCCGAGCTCCGGCAAGGTGCTGACCGGCGGCGTCGACGCCAACGCCCTGCAGCGGCCCAAGCGCTTCTTCGGCGCCGCCCGCAACGTGGAAGAGGGCGGGTCGCTCACCATCATCGCCACCGCGCTGATCGACACCGGCAGCCGCATGGACGAGGTGATCTTCGAAGAGTTCAAGGGCACCGGCAACTCCGAGATCGTGCTGGACCGCAAGCTCTCCGACAAGCGCACCTTCCCGGCCATCGACATCTCCAAGTCGGGCACCCGCAAGGAGGAGCTGCTGGTCGACAAGGGCACCATGTCGAAGATGTGGATCCTGCGCCGCATCCTGATGCCGATGGGCGTGACCGACGCGGTCGACTTCTTGGTCGACAAGCTGAAGCACACCAAGTCGAACAACGAGTTCTTCGAAAGCATGAACCAGTAAGGACCGGACCCGGGTCCTGGCAGATCTCCTGACGCTGGAATGGATCCCCTCTCCCCCTCGGGGAGAGGGGGAATGGCCGGGAAAAGCCGGGGGTTTCGAAGAAGAGCATGAAAAAGGGCGGGGGCCTTTCGGCCACCCGCCCTTTTCTTTTCGACTCCGTCCGATCCGCCTGGGATCGGAAACCCTGATCAGAACGGGGGCTGCTGCGGCTGCTCGGCCTGCTGGGCCGACTGGCGGTGGTACAGCTCGGCGAAGTCGATCGGGTTGATCATCAGCGGCGGGAAGCCGCCTTCGCGGGTCGCGCTGGAGACGATGGCGCGGGCGAACGGGAAGATCATCCGGGCGCCTTCGATCATCAGGACCGGGCGGTGATGCTCTTCCGGCAGGCCGGGGAACTGGAACAGGGCGCCATAGGACAGCTCGACCAGGAAGGCCACGGACTCGCCCTGGCGGGCTTCGCAACGCAGGTTCAGCGTCAGCTCGTAGATGTCCTCGCCGACCTTCTGACCCTGGACGTCGACGCCGATGTTCACCTGCGGCTGCGGCTGGTTGGGCAGCAGGCTCTGCGGGGCGTTGGGGTTCTCGAACGAGAGGTCCTTCACATACTGCGCGAGGACATGCATCGGCAGCGAGGACGCCTGCTGCTGCTCGGCGCCGTTGCTCATCTGATCGGACATAACGGACTCCTAATCGCCGGCCTTCCTCCCGGCCCGGGTTCCGGCTTGGAACAGGGCAGGGGCGGCAGGCCGACCCGGATGTGAGGTGACAGGGTTTGGTTCGCGACGGTTGTGCCTTCGCCCAATGGGCTGGCTATCACGGATCGGCCGTCCTGCCAACGGAAACCGCCTGCAATCCTGCGGCTCAGCGCCGCTCATCCGGGCGGTGCTTCCCCCATTGGGAATCGGTCAGCCGCGTCGCGTCGGCATCGTCCTTCCCATCGCCCGTTCCACCCTCGCCGGGCGTGACGTCGCGGTAATCCACGTCGATCACGCCGGGTGCGGGACGGAAGGGATCATCGGCGCGGCGGGCATCGCCGGGTCCGAAGCCCGGCTCGCCGAAACCACGGTCCGTCGTGCCGCCGAAACCACCGCTTCCGAAGCCGGGCCGTCCGCTGGCGGTGGTCCCGCCCATGGTGAAGACCGGCATGCCGGCGCCGATGCGGCCGAGCAGCCAGCGGCCGATGCCGCGGCGCAGCGGACCGATCAGCAGGACCAGTCCCAGAATGTCGGTCAGGAAGCCGGGGATGATCAGCAGGATGCCGGCCAGCACGGCGCAGAAGCCGTCCAGCACCGTGCCGATCGGCGCCTCGCCGCGGGCCGCCGCGGCCTGCGCACGGGTCAGCGACGACAGGCCCCGGTGGCGGACCAGCAGCACGCCCACCACCGCCGACAGGGCGAGAAGCCCGATGGTCGGCCCGGCGCCGATCCAGTCGCCGACCTGGATGAATCCGACGATCTCCAGGATCGGCAGAAGAAGGATCAACAGCAGGGGATTCATGGTGTCCTTGCTCTTCGGGCTCGCTGCCCCTATCTAGGTTTGGATAGGTCGTCCGGTCGAAAGGCCGGCGGCTCCATCCGGGATGGCGGTTTCTGACGGGCAAGCAACACGTAATGCCGCCCATCCGCAAGGTCCAGGGGTGGGGCCGGCGGTGACGCCGCGGTCGCAGCCGGATCTTTCATCGGATCCGTCGCCGGATCCGCCGTCTCAAGGCCGCTTCCGCAGGTCAATTCGCTTAAGTCGTTGGAAGGAACAGATGATGGGAGATGGGTTCGTGTTCATCGAGATCGTGATCTTCGCGATGATCGCGGCCTTCCTCGTTTATCGGCTGCGCAGCGTCCTGGGCCGACGGACGGGGGAGGAGCGGCAGCGCCCCAACCCGTTCACCCCCGCCCCCAGCACTGCGAAGCCCGACAATGTCGTGCCCCTGCCGGAGCGCAATCGGCCGCGTCCTGATGTCGCAGTCTCTCCGGACGAGCCGCTGTCGCTGGCCGCCTCCATCGACCAGCTCCGTGCCGCCGACCCGACCTTCGACGAAAAGCATTTCCTGGAAGGGTCCAAGGCCGCTTTCGCCATGATCGTCGATGCCTTCGCCCGCGGAGACACCGCAACGCTTCGCCCGCTGCTGGCCGACGATGTGTACGAGAGCTTCGCCCGCGTCATCCGCGACCGTCAGGCTGCCGGCGAGCAGCACGAGGCCCGCATCGAGTTCGTGCGTGAGGCCGAGGTGGTGGAAGCCAGGCTGGATGCCGGCCGGACCGCCTTCGTCACCGTCCGCCTGGTCACCGATCAGGTCAATGTGGTGCGCGACCGCGACGGCACCGTCATCGACGGCGATCCCAAGGCGCTGGTGGAGAACGTCGACGTCTGGACCTTCGCCCGCAACATCCGCTCACGCGATCCGAACTGGTCGCTGGTCGAGGTGCGGCCGGTTCAGTGATCGGACGTCCGCCTGTAATGAACACCCGTCATCGGACCGGTTTCAGCGCCATCGCCCTCTTCGGGGCGGTGGCGTTGCTGTTTTCGGCCTGCACGCCGAAGGACGAAGCGAAGCGGGAGGAGGCCGAGCCGCCGCCCGATGTCCTGACCCTGGCGCCGCTGACCTTCGCCGAGCTTCCGGGCTGGCGGACCGATCCGGTCGCCCAGGCGATCCCGGCGCTCGCCCGCTCCTGTGCCCGCTTCAGGACCCAGCCGGCGGACCGCCCGGTCGGGCCGAACGGGGTGGCCGGCACCATCGGCGACTGGCAGGGCCCTTGCGCCCAACTGGCGGATCTGCCGCCCGGCGACGATGCCGCCCGCGCCTTCTTCGAAGCCAACTTCACCCCCTACGCCGCCGGCAACAACGGCACGCGCGAGGGGCTGTTCACCGGCTATTACGAAGCCGAACTGGAGGGCAGCCGCCGGCCGGATCCGGCCTATCCCGTGCCGCTCTACCGCCAGCCGCCGGATCTGGTGATTGTCGATCTCGGCGACTTCTCCGACCGCTGGCGGGGGGAACGCACCGCCGGCCGGGTGGTGAACGGCCGGCTGAAGCCTTATGAGGACCGCGCCGCCATCGTCGCCGGCTCTCTCAAGGGCAAGGGGCTGGAACTGGTCTGGGTGAAGGATCCGATCGGCGCCTTCTTCCTACAAATCCAGGGGTCGGGCCGGATCCGGCTGACCAATGAAGGCAATGGCGGCAGCGAGATGCGCGTCGGCTACGCCGCCCAGAACGGCCATAAGTACGTCGCCATCGGCAAGGAGCTGATCGACCGCGGCGCACTGAAGCGGGAGGAGGTCTCGCTCCAGACCATCCGCGCTTGGCTGCTTGCCAATCCCGATCAGGCGGCGGGGGTGATGAACGTCAACCCGTCCTACGTCTTCTTCCAGCCGCTGAGCGGCGACGGTCCCAACGGCGCCCAGGGCGTGGCCCTGACGCCGGGCCGCAGTCTGGCGGTGGACTCCAAGTTCATGCCCTATGGGGCGCCGGTCTGGCTGGATGCCGAGGACCCGCTGGACGGCCGGCAGCGGCTGCAGCGGCTGCTGGTCGCCCAGGACACCGGCGGCGCCATCCGCGGTCCGGTGCGCGGCGACGTCTTCTGGGGCCACGGGGCGGAGGCGGAGCAGAAGGCGGGCGTAATGAAGAGCCGCGGCACTTACGCGCTGCTGCTGCCGAAGAGTGTGAAGGTGGCTGCAGGCGGGTAGGGGGAATGTTTCACGTGAAGCAGGGGCTTCAATGGGAAGTTGGACCCCCACCTAACCTCCCCCGCTCTCAGCGGACCTTTGGTCCGCCTGCCGCGTCAGCACAAAGCATAGCTTTGTGCGAGAGCTGGGCGGGGGAGGGACTGCCGCCGCTCTTTCGCTACAGCACTTGATCTCCTCCCCCGCCCAGCGGGGGAGGATCAAGGTGGGGGTCTAACGTCGCAAAGCCCCACACCCTCACAGAATGAACTTCGACAGGTCGGCGTTCTTCGCCAAACCGCCGACCCGCTCGCGCACCAGGGCGGCGTCGATGGTGATCGTCTCGCCGGCGCGGTCGCTGGCGGCGAAGCTGATCTCTTCCAGCAGTCGTTCCAGCACCGTGTGCAGGCGCCGCGCGCCGATGTTCTCGACCGAGCTGTTGATCTCCGCAGCCAGCCGGGCCAACTCGTCGATGCTGTCGTCGGTGAAGACCAGATCGACCTCCTCCGTCTTCATCAGCGCCTTGTACTGGCGGATCAGGCTGGCTTCCGGTTCGGTCAGGATGCGCTTGAAGTCGTCCTGGCTCAGAGCCTTCAGCTCGACGCGGATCGGCAGGCGGCCCTGCAGTTCGGGCAGAAGGTCCGACGGCTTGGCGATGTGGAAGGCGCCCGACGCGATGAACAGGATGTGGTCGGTCTTCACCGGGCCGTGCTTGGTCGACACCGTCGTGCCCTCGATCAGCGGCAGCAGGTCGCGCTGAACGCCCTCGCGGCTGACGTCGGCGCCGCGCGCGTCGGACCGGGCGGAGATCTTGTCGATCTCGTCGAGGAAAACGATGCCGTTCTGCTCGACCGCGCGGATCGCCTCCGCCACCACCTTCTCCTGGTCCAGCAGCTTGTCGGACTCCTCGGCCATCAGCACGCCGTGGCTCTCGGACACCGTCATGCGGCGGGTCTTGGTGCGGCCGCCCATCATCTTGCCGAACATGTCGTTCAGGTTCAGCATGCCCATCTGGGCGCCCGGCATGCCGGGAATGTCGAAGGTCGGCATGTTGCCGGCCCCGGTGTCGGCGACCTGAACCTCGATCTCCTTGTCGTTCAGCGTGCCCTCGCGCAGCATCTTGCGGAACTTGGCCCGCGTGTCGGCACTGGCGCTGTCGCCGCAGAGCGCGTCGAGCACGCGTTCCTCGGCGCGCAACTCGGCCTTGGCGGCGACCTCCTTGCGCAGGCGCTCGCGGGTCAGGCCGATGGCGGCCTCCACCAGATCGCGGATGATCTGCTCCACGTCGCGGCCGACATAGCCGACCTCGGTGAACTTGGTCGCCTCCACCTTCAGGAAGGGAGCCTGGGCCAGCTTGGCGAGGCGGCGGGCGATCTCCGTCTTGCCGACGCCGGTCGGGCCGATCATCAGGATGTTCTTGGGCAGCACCTCTTCCCGCAAGCCTTCCGGCAGCTGCTGCCTGCGCCAGCGGTTGCGCAGCGCGATGGCGACCGCGCGCTTGGCGTCGTTCTGGCCGACGATGTAGCGGTCGAGTTCGGAGACGATCTCGCGCGGCGAGAAGGAAGCGGACATGTCAGAGACTCTCCACCACGACGTTGGTGTTGGTATAGACGCAGATGTCGGCGGCGATCTTCATGGCCTTGCGCGCGATGGCCTCGGCGTCCAAATCGGTGTCGATCAGCGCGCGGGCGGCCGACAGCGCGTAATTGCCGCCCGAGCCGATGGCGATGATGCCGTCCTCGGGCTCGAGCACGTCGCCCTGGCCGGTCAGCACCAGCGACACGTCCTTGTCGGCCACCGCCATCATGGCTTCGAGCCGGCGCAGGTAGCGGTCGGTGCGCCAATCCTTGGCCAGCTCGACACAGGCGCGCGTCAGCTGGCCGGGATGCTTCTCCAGCTTGCCTTCCAGGCG
>NZ_DASPIS010000042.1:0-22199 GCF_035628975.1 Azospirillum sp.
AGTTGAGCGACGCTGGAAAACCCAAAAAGGCAATCCGCGTCGCTCTCGCCAGAAAGCTCCTCGTCAGGCTCAATGCCAAAGCCCGCGAAGTTCGGGCCGGACTCGCTGTGGAAGCTTGACAGGCCAGACAGTCGCTCACCCTAACCCTCTCCCCGGGGGGGAGAGGGGATTCTGGCGGCACCGCGAGTTGCATGCATCCCGTAGCCGACCCGGTGCGCCCCCCGCCGTCGGGTGGACCACTGGAATTGCGGGTCGTCGGCGATCAGGTGGCGATGGTCGGACAGCCGGTTGCGCTCCAGCCAGCCGACGGTCGCCTCCAGCTCCGACAGCGTCATCTCGGAGCGCGCCTTCTTCATCAGCCGCTTCAGCACGGCGTTGTAGATGTGGTAGCCGGTCGGCCCCTCGGTGACGAGGTTGTTGTCCTCGTCCTCGATCACCTGCGCCGCCACCAGCTGGCCGATGCGCTGGCGCAGGTGATGTTCGGCGGCGCTCGGCGTCAGCGGCAATTCTCCCGGATCGCGCCCCTGTGCACCGAAATCCGGGCCGGGCGCCACCACCGCGAAGCTGAGCGCGGTGGCGTTGGATTCCAGCGGGATGATCTCCGGCTCGCGGTCCGTGCTGCGCTCGAAGGGAAGCTCCTGCTGGGGACGGCGGGTCTTCACCATGGCGCGGGTGCCCTGCTGGGTCTCCACCATGGTTCGGAACTGCTCGAACAGCGCGTCGGACGGGTGGTAGATCAGCGCCCGCTGCCGGTCATAGGGGCCGCCATGGGGGTCCACCCGCGTCGCCCGCGCGATGGCCTGTTCCAGCCAGGGGCGCGAGCGGATATGCGTCAGGCAAGCGACATGGGTGATGGACGGCGCGTCCAGCCCCTCATAGGCCATGGCGACGGAGACCAGCACCGCCGGTTCGGGCCGCAGGCGGAAGGCGGCGACCACCTCCTGCGCGTCGCGGCATTCCGAAATGGCGAGGCGCGCCATGCGGCCGGCCTGCGCCTTCGGCATCCAGCCCTGCAGCGTCTCCAGATAGAAGCGCGCCGTCCCCTGGTCCGGCGCGATCACCAGCAGCTTGCCCAACCCCGGATCGTCGCGCCCGCGCGGCAGCTTCAGTTCCGCCCGCCGCTTCGCCCGATGCTCCCGGCAGGAGCGGTAGGCCTCGCGCAGCATCGCCTGGGCGAAGCCGGTGCGCAGCGCGGTGAACAGGGCATCGCGCGTGTTCTCCCCCGCCTTGGACAGGGCATCGACCCAGCGGTTCGTCCGCTCCGCATCCAGCCAGGAGGCGGACCCGTCCATTGCGCCGAAGGTGACCGGCAGGATCGCCTTCTCGGCCAGCGCCTGCCGGCGGGAATAGCCGACGACCGCCCAGCCCGGCGCCTTGAAGTCGATCTCCCGCACCTTGCGGGTTCCCTGCGGCGCGCGGTAGGGCAGCCACAGGATCGGACGGCCGTCGGCGCGCTCCAGCGTCCCGCTCATCAGCAGCCGGGCCGACGCATTCTCAAGAAGCGGCAGGATGGACCGGCTCCAGGCGGTTTCCTCCTCCACCGCCGCCATGCGGTCGGTGTCGAACACCGCCGGCAGATGATGCAGTTCGTCCACCGCCAGCAGGTAACGGTGACGGCGGAACTCCTGCAGGTGCAGGTCCGGCGCCGCGGCTACCGCCTGATAGGTCGTGACGTAGCCCTCCAACCCACGGCAGAGGTCGCGCCGGTTCTCCGCCGCGCGCAGGGCAAGGTTGTGTCCCAACACCTCGCGCCAGCGCGGATCGACGAAGGCCTCCTCCGCCTGCTGGCGCAGGCTGTCGCGCGGCACGATCCAGCACACCCGGTCGATCCGCCCCGCCTTGTGCAGCGCCGCCGCCATGATGACCGGCAGCAGCGATTTTCCCCCGCCGGGCGTCACCGCCGCCAGAACGTCGCGAACCTCCGTCTGCTGCTGGCCGATGGCGTTGGCAATGGCGCTGACCAGTTGCTGATGGGTTCTCAGCTGCGGCATTCAACCCTGCTCTCGTTGTGGCACGAGGGAGGAGCAAGCCTAAATTCCCGCGAGTCCCCCGGTCATGGGTTCAATCGGAGGTGAGGGACCCCATCGGGAGTAGCGCAGTCTCCGGTCGGGGGCAGCGATTCGCGCCGCATAAGCCCTATGATGCCGGCGAACCGCCGCAGTCTGATGTGCGTACCTGAAAGAGCATGTACCAAGCTCTGCCATGCTTCAGCCGAAAGGCCAGTAGAGGCCAGAACCTCAAAATCTGAGTTGCGCACCTCAAGATGCCGGAATATGGTTTGCAGCATGAACAATCAAATCAACGATGCACCCCTGACCCTGCGCGACGTGGCGGCGGCGGCCGGCGTCAGCCTTGCCACGGCGGACCGGGTCATCAACGGACGTCCCGGCGTCAGCGCCAAGACCGCGCTCAAGGTGCATGAGGCGGTGCAGCGGCTGGGCTTCCGCCCGCTGGCGGCTGCGGCGGAGCTGGCGCGGTCGCGCAGTTGGCGCTTTGCCGTCGTCCTGCCCGGCGGCGGCAACCGCTTCATGATGGACATCGCCGACAATGTCCGCGCCCAGGCCGACTGGTTTCGCGCACGGCGCATCGCAGTCGAGATCATCGAGACCGACGTGTTCGATGCCGACACCCTGGCGGCGGAACTGGCCGGGCTGCCGGGACGCTTCGATGCGGTGGCGCTGGTGGCGCTCGACCACCCACGGATCCGGGCGGCCATCGACGATCTGGTGGAAGGCGGCATGGCGGTGGTGACGCTGGTGTCGGACGCCCCGTCGTCGCGGCGCCAGCATTATGTCGGCATCGACAACATCGCCGCCGGCCGCACCGCCGGGTCTCTGGTCGGCCGCTTCCTGGGTCCGCCACGGAATGGCGAGCCGGGCAAGGGTGAGGCAGGCGGCTCGGTCGGCATCGTCACCGGATCGGGCAGCCTGCGCGACCATGCCGAACGCCGCTTCGGCTTCGGGCAAGTGCTGGCGGAGGAATATCCCCACCTCACCCGCCTGATCCCGGTGGAGGGCCGCGACGATCCCGAGCGCAACCGCGATCTGGTCCGCCGCATGCTGGCCGATACGCCCGATCTGGTGGCGATCTACAACACCGGCGAAGGCTCCGTCGGCATCGGCGAGGCGCTGGCCGAGGCCGGGCTCGCCCGCAAGATCCTCTGCGTCGGCCATGAACTGACGCCCGCCACCCGCCGCATGCTGCTGGACGGCACCTTCGCCGCCCTGGTCGCCCAGGATCCGGGGCACGAGGCGCGCTCGATGGCGCGGGTGCTCCACGCCCTGGTTGCGGACCAAGAGATCGTCGCGGCGCAGGAACACATCCGGGTCCAGGTCATCCTGCGCGACAACCTGCCCTGACGGGCATCGGAACCAGCCCGGAAGGGCATCAGAAGAGGTCGACCGGCATGTTTCTCGGGATCGACATCGGCACCTCCAGCGTCAAGGCGGTGCTGACCGACGCAGACGGGGCCGTTACCGGCAGCGCATCGCGCCCCTGCACCGTTTCCCGTCCCCACCCGCTGTGGTCGGAGCAGGAGCCGGAGGATTGGGTCGCCGCCGCCATCGCCGCCGTCGACGAACTGGCGGAACGCCAGCCGGCCGCGCTCGCCGCCGTCATCGGCATCGGTTTCTCCGGCCAGATGCATGGCGCGGTCCTGCTGGGCGCCGACAACCGCGTGCTGCGCCCCGCCATCCTGTGGAATGACGGCCGCTCCCACCGCCAATGCGCGACGCTGGAGGAAACGCTCCCGACGCTGCGCGCCCTCAGCGGCAACATCGCCATGCCCGGCTTCACCGCGCCCAAGCTGCTGTGGGTGGCGGAGGAGGAACCGGAGGTCTTCGCCGCGCTGGCCAAGGTTCTGCTGCCCAAGGCCTATGTGCGCTGGCGCTTCACCGGCGCGATGGTGGAGGAGATGTCGGACGCCTCCGGCACGCTGTGGCTGGACGTGGGGCTGCGTGACTGGTCGGACGACCTGCTCGCCGCCACCCGGATGACCCGCGCCCACATGCCGGAACTGGCCGAAGGCTCCGACGCGGTCGCCCGGCTGTCGCCCGATCTCGCCCGACGTTGGGGAATGCGGGAGCCGCCGGTGGTGGCGGGCGGGGCAGGGGATTGCGCCGCCAGCGCCGTCGGGCTCGGCGCCATCACGCCCGGCGATGGCTTCCTCAGCCTTGGCACTTCAGGCGTTCTGTGGCGGACGACCGACCGTTTCCTGCCCAACCCGGCGATGGCGGTCCATGCCTTCTGCCATGCGCTGCCCGGCGTCTGGCACCAGATGGGCGTCATGCTGTCGTCGGCCGCCTCGCTGGCCTGGGCCGCCTCCACCCTCGGCACACCGGAGGCGGAGTTGCTGGCTCCGCTCGGCGATGCGGTGGACGGCCCGTCGCCGGTCGCCTTCCTGCCCTACCTGTCGGGCGAGCGCACCCCCCACAACGACGCCACCGTGCGCGGCCTGTTCGCCGGCCTGTCGGCGGAGACCGGCCGCGACGCGCTGGTGCAGGCGGTTCTGGAAGGCGTCGCCTTCGCCGCCCGCGACAATCTCGTGGCGCTGGGAGAGGGGGCCGGCGCTCCCGCGTCTCTCGATCTTGCCGGCGGCGGCTCCCGCTCGCGGCTGTGGGCGCGCATCTGCGCCGACGTGCTGGGCGTCACCATCCACCGCATCGAGGATGGCGAGATGGGTGCGGCGCTGGGCGCCGCCCATCTCGGCCGCATGGCGGCGACCGGAGAATCGCCGGCCACCGTCTGCCGCAAGCCCCGCCGCCTCGAAACCTTCACCCCCGATCCGGCCCGCGCCGACGCGTACAGCCAGGCATGGCTGCGCTGGCGCCGGCTCTACCCCCTTGCCAAGGAGTTCGCGTCGTGAGCACCGCCTCTTTCTTCGGCGACCTGTCCCCGGTCACCTTCCGCGGACCGGACAGCCGCGACCCGCTGTCCTACCGCTGGTACGACAAGGACCGCGTGGTGCTGGGCAAGCGGATGGAGGACCATCTGCGGCTGGCCGCCTGCTATTGGCACAGCTTCTGCTGGCCGGGCGGCGACCCCTTCGGCGGCGAGACCTTCCAGCGTCCGTGGATGCGCCCCGGCCAGGACCCGATGCAGGCCGCGCGCGCCAAGGCCGACGTCGCCTTCGAGATGTTCCGCCTGCTCGACATCCCTTTCTTCTGTTTCCACGACCTCGACGCCGCCCCGGAAGGCGACACGCTGGCCGAGAGCACCGACAACCTGAAGACCGTCACCGAGCTGTTCGCGGCGAAGATGGAGACCGCCAAGGTCCGTCTGCTGTGGGGCACCGCCAACCTGTTCTCCCACCGCCGCTACATGGCCGGTGCGGCGACAAACCCGGATCCGGACGTCTTCCTCTACGCCTGCGGGCAGGTGCGCGCGGCGCTGGAGGCGACCCATGCGCTGGGCGGCGCCAACTACGTCATGTGGGGCGGTCGCGAGGGCTATGAGACGCTGCTGAACACCGACCTGAAGCGCGAGCTGGACCAGATGGGCCGCTTCCTGGCGATGGTGGTGGAGCACAAGCACAAGATCGGCTTCGACGGCCCGATCCTGATCGAACCGAAGCCGCGCGAGCCGACCAAGCACCAGTACGACTTCGACGTCGCCACCGTCTACGGCTTCCTGGAGCGCTACGACCTGCTGGCCGACGTGCGGGTGAACATCGAGCAGAACCACGCCATCCTCGCCGGCCACAGCTTCCAGCACGAGGTGGCGCTGGCGCTGGCGCTGGGCATCTTCGGCTCGCTCGACATGAACCGCGGCGACGCGCTGCTGGGCTGGGACACCGACCAGTTCGCCAACGACATCGGCGAGCTGACCGTGGTGATGCACGACATCCTGAAGGGCGGCGGCTTCACCACCGGCGGCCTGAACTTCGACGCCAAGATCCGCCGCCAGTCGCTCGATCCGGCAGACCTGCTGCACGGCCACATCGGCGGCATCGACAGTTGCGCCCGCGCCCTGCTGCAGGCGGCGCAGATGCTGGAGGACGGCGCCCTGACCAAACCGCTGGCCGAACGCTACGCCGGCTGGGACGGCGCGGAGGGACAGGCGATCCTGTCCGGCGGACGCGACCTCGCCACGCTCGCCGACCGGGCGCTGACCTCGGGCCTCAACCCCCAGCCCCGCTCCGGCCGGCAGGAGTATCTGGAGAACGTCGTCAACCGGTACGTTTGAATGGGGATGGTCCAACAATCCCCGTACCAAGTCCCCTCTCCCCCCCGGGGAGAGGGTTAGGGTGAGGGGGTCGCATCGCGGCCCTTCGACAAAAATCCAGCATGTGCATCCCCCTCACCCCGACCCTCTCCCCGGGGGGGAGAGGGGGAAATCGGAGACTTCACGTCGATCAACAAGGCCGCCCCAGGACGGCCACACAGGGAGGAAACACGATGAAGCACCGCCTCACCGCAGCAGCCGCCGGTCTGTTCATGACTCTGGCCGCCACCACTGCTCTCGCCGCCAGCACCACCGTCGGCGTCTCCTGGTCCAACTTCCAGGAGGAGCGCTGGAAGACCGACGAGGCGGCGATCAAGGCGGTGATCGAGAAGGCCGGCGGCAAATACCTGTCGGCCGACGCCCAGTCCTCGCCGGCCAAGCAGCTGTCGGACATCGAATCGCTGATCTCGCGTGGCGCCCAGGCGCTGATCATCCTGGCACAGGACGGCGACGCCATCCGCCCGGCGGTGGAGAAGGCGGCGGCGGAGGGCATCCCGGTCGTCGGCTATGACCGCCTGATCGAAATCCCGTCGGCCTTCTACATCACCTTCGACAACAAGGAGGTCGGCCGGCTGCAGGCGCGCAGCGTCTTCGCGATGAAGCCCAAGGGCAATTACGCCTTCATCAAGGGCAGCTCCACCGATCCGAATGCCGACTTCCTGTTCGCCGGCCAGATGGAGGTGCTGAAGGCCGCCATCGACCGCGGTGACGTGAAGAACATCGGCGAGGCCTACACCGACAAATGGCTGCCCGCCATCGCCCAGCAGAACATGGAGCAGATCCTGACCAAGACCGGCAACAAGGTCGATGCCGTGGTCGCCTCCAACGACGGCACCGCCGGCGGCGCCGTCGCGGCGCTGGCGGCGCAGGGCTTGGCCGGGACCGTTCCGGTGTCGGGCCAGGATGGCGACAAGGCGGCGCTGAACCGCATCGCGCTCGGCACCCAGACGGTGTCGGTGTGGAAGGACGCCCGCGAGCTTGGCCGCCGCGCCGCCGAGATCGCCATGGAGTTGGCCGGCGGCAAGAAGATGACCGAGATCGCCGGCGCCACCAGCTTCGACGGCGGACCGAAGAAGCAGAAGATGACCTCCCTGTTCCTCACCCCGGTCGCCATCACCAAGGACAATCTCGACCTCGTGGTCGATGCCGGCTGGGTCACCAAGGACGTCGTCTGCCAGGGCGTGAAGCCCGGCAGCGTCAAGGTCTGCAACTGATGGCGGAGCCGTCCACCACCCTGTCCCCAGCATCCTCTCCGGAGGCCCCGGCCGGACGGCGGGCCGGCATCGGCGACGCCCTGCGCGCGCTGGAGCTGGACACCCGCATGGTCGGGATGATCGGGGCGCTGGCCGTCGTCTGGATCGGCTTCGACATCCTGACCGGCGGCGCCTTCCTGACCCCGCGCAACCTGTGGAACCTGTCGGTGCAGACCGCATCCATCGCGGTGATGGCGACGGGCATGGTGCTGGTCATCGTCACCCGCAACATCGACCTGTCGGTGGGCTCCATCCTGGGCTTCACCGGCATGGTGGTGGGCGTGCTCCAGGCCCGCATCCTGCCGGAGATCTGGGGCTTCGACCATCCGCTGACCTGGGTGGTGGCGGTGATGGCGGCGACCGCCGTCGGCGGCGCCGTGGGAGCGCTGCAGGGCGCCGTCATCGCCTATCTCGGCGTGTCGTCCTTCATCGTCACGTTGGGCGGACTGCTGGTCTGGCGCGGTGCCGCCTGGTGGGTAACGACCGGCCAGACGGTGGCGCCGATGGACGGGCTGTTCAAGCGGCTGGGCGGCGGGTTCGAGGGTGCCATCGGCGCCGGCCCCAGCTGGGCGGTCGGCATCGCCGCCATCCTGCTGTCGGTCGCGGCCATCCTGATGACCCGACGGCGGCGTGCCGGCTTCGGCTTTCCCGTCCGGCCCTTGTGGGCGGAAGGGGTGGTGATCCTGCTGGTCGCCGCTGCCATCGCCGGCGCGGTGATGGTGGTCAATTCCTATCCGCTTCCCATCCCGGTCGTGCGCCGGATGATGGAGGCGCAGGGGACATCCCAGCTTCTGGCCACCGACGGCGGGCTTCCCTTCGTGGCCCACGGCTTCGCGATTCCGGTGCTGATCGCGCTGGCGGTGGGGGTGGGGGTCACCTTCCTGTCGCGGCGCACCCGTTTCGGCCGCTATGTCTTCGCCATCGGCGGCAATCCGGAGGCGGCGGAGCTGTCGGGCATCAACACCAAACGGGTCCTGGTGATGGTGTTCGGGCTGATGGGCGCGCTGTGCGGCCTGTCCGCCTGCATCGCCACCGCCCGGCTGAATGCCGCCACCAACGCCAACGGCACGCTGGACGAGCTGTACGTCATCGCCGCGGCGATCATCGGCGGGACCTCCATGGCCGGCGGCGTCGGCACCATCCTGGGGGCGATGCTAGGCGCCATGGTGATGCAGTCGCTGCAGTCGGGCATGGTGCTGCTGGGGGTGGACGCGCCGATGCAGAACATCGTCGTCGGCCTCGTCCTGGTCGCCGCGGTCTATGTCGACACGCTCTATCGCAGGGGGCTCAAATGACCGCTCTCGCCACGTCGGAACCGCTGGCGGCAACGCGCCCGCTGGTCGAGATGCGCGACGTTTCCATCGCCTTCGGCGGCATCAAGGCGGTGGACGGCGTCAGCATCGACCTCTACCCCGGCGAGGTGGTCGGGCTTCTCGGCCACAACGGCGCCGGCAAATCGACGCTGATCAAGATCCTGTCCGGCGCCTATGCCGCCGACCATGGCGAGATCCGGGTGAATGGCGAGCCTGTCCACCTCACCAGCCCGCGCGACGCCAAGCGTTGCGGCATCGAGACGATCTATCAAACCCTCGCGCTCGCCGACAATGTCGACGCCGCCGCCAACATCTTCCTCGGCCGGGAGAAGCTGACCCCCTGGGGCACGCTGGACGATCACGCGATGGAGGCGGAGGCGCGCAAGGTGATGGGCCGCCTGAACCCGCATTTCCGCCGCTTCAAGGAGCCGGTGAAGGCGCTGTCGGGCGGCCAACGCCAATCGGTCGCCATCGCCCGCGCCATCCATTTCGACGCACGCGTCCTGATCATGGACGAACCGACCGCCGCGCTGGGTCCCGCCGAAACCCAGCAGGTGGGCGAGCTGGTGAAGCAGCTGAAGCAGGAAGGGATCGGCATCTTCCTGATCTCCCACGACATCCATGACGTGTTCGATCTGGCCGACCGCATCCATGTGATGAAGAACGGCAAGCTGGTCGGCACCGCCCGCGTATCCGACGTGACGAAGGACGAGGTGCTGGGGATGATCATCCTCGGCAAATGCCCGCCGGGTGCCGTTCCCGGACCGGGCGCCGCCGCCTGACCGGTCAACGCGCGGGCTCGCCGCGCGGTACCGGCGACGACACCAGCGTGGCGGGCTGGAGTTCCTTCATGGCCGTCTTTCCGTCAGCCGTCCTGCCGCCTGCTCCCTGGGCTGCCCCTTGGCGCAGCCACTGCTCGGCGGGCTCGAAGCGGGTCCAGCCGGGCACGTCGGCGGCCAGATTGACCTCCTTCCATTTCGGATGGCGCGGCGGCTTCAGGAACTCGTCGAACTTGCCGAAGAAGGCATCGACGAAGCGGGCGACCTTGCGGTGCCGCTCCAGGTCGCGTTCCCAGCCATAGACGGCCATGACGGCACCGACGGCGACGGTGTCGACCTGTTCGCCGGGCTTGATCAGCCCCTCATAATCGGCGCTGGTCAGGCGTGACGGCAGATAGGTATCGAGCAGGGCCGCGCTCATGGGGATCGACAGGAAATGCAGGCCGTCTCCCGCCTTCAGGTCGCGGAACAGGCGGGTCGGCTTGCCGGCGACATAGGCCATGGCCGCGATCTCGCCCCGCCGCAGCTTCTCCAGCGCCAGGGACTGGTCGTTGCCCTGCGGCTCCACCTTGATGCCCAGCATGTCGAAGACCAGCGACGCCGTCATGTGCGTGCCGCTTCCCTGCACGTCGAAGTTCACCTTGCGCCCGGCGAGATCCTCGATGCGCGTCACGTCGGGGGCCGCCAGGATGTGCATTTCCTCGTTGTAGAGCTTGGTGATGTATTTGACGCGCCGGTCCAGGTTGGGCAGAAGCCGTTCCCGCTTGGCATAGGCCAGCACGTCGGACTGGACGATGCCGACGTCGATCCCCTTCAGCAGAACGATGTCCTTGAGGTTCTGGACCGACCCCTTGCCCAGCATCGGCAGGACGCGCAATGCGTCGCCGTCGTCGAGCACCGCGGCCAGATCGGCGGCGATGCGCACATAGGTCCCCTCGACCCCGCCCGACACGATGCCGACGGTCCCGCTGTTGGCGCCGACGCCGCGCGGATCGGCAGCATATGCCGGAGAAACGGTGCCCGCGAACAGGCACGCTCCCAGAAGAAGAATGCGGACGATCGATGCCTTCATGATGGATCCCTCCCTGGTTCCCGACATCTTGCTACCTGGATTTGCCGGCGAGCCAGACTGTCAGCTTTTGCAGTTGCTGTTCCGCGTCGCCGCTGCCGGCGGCGACCGCCCGGCGGTACCAGACCGCGGCCTGTTCGGGATCGGATGGAAGCCCGCGGACGCGCAGCCGCTCATGCACCAGCGGATCGTGGGTCCGGCCGAGCGCCAGGGCCGCCGCCGCATTGCCAGTCTCGGCGACCATCTCGTAATAGAGCCGCGCGCCCGCCAGATCGCCCTGCGCGAACAGGTCGTCGCCCCGCTTCATCAATGTCGTCTCCGCAATGGCGGAGGGGAGCCGCGCCGGACGCTGCACCGCCGCCTCCCGAGGCTGCGCCCGCTCCGGGGCCGGCGGCGGGGCGGCAACCGGCGGAAGGGCTGCCACAGCGACCGTGGCGACAGGTGCGATGACCGCCGGCTCCGGCGGGGCAGCGGGCGGGGACGGGGACGGGGAGGCCGCGGCCGGCTGAACGGCCGCCGGCGCATCGACGGAAGGCAGGGTGGCGGCGATTATCGGCATTTCCGGGACGATCTCCGGTGCCGTCACCGGGGCAGGAGCCGATACCGGCACGACTGCCGCCGCGACCGGCTGTTCCGGCGCCCGTTCCGGCGCAGGTTCGGGCGCCGCCTCCGCGATGGGGGCAGGCGCGGGTGCAACGGCGTCGCTTCCGGACGGCTCCGGCGCTGCCTGCGGGGCCGACTGTCCGGATACCGCCGGGTCCGGTTCGGTCCTGTCGCCAAGCGCTGCGGTCTCGATGCTCTGCGACGAACCGCCCTGGGCGGGCGGCGGGGTACCGCCCGGTTCCGGCGTGGCGGCGCTGTGGGCTGCGGCGGTCTCGGCTGCGGCGGTCTCGGTGGCCGCCGCCAGGATCGGTATCGTCAAATCCCGGGCCTGCTTGGCGATCACGCCGCCGCCGTGATCGGTCACCGCGGTGAGGTGCAGCGTCACACTGCCCGCCGTCTCGGGCGGCAGGGTCATGGTGAGACCGGGCAATTCCTCCAGCCGCACCCGCCACGTGTCGTCGGCGATCTTGTCGCCGCTCGACAGGGTGGTCCCCGGTGGCAGATCGTCGATCAGCACATAGGTGATCGCCTCATGCTGCGGGTTCGGCTGCCCATAGGGCGAGGTGACGGCGATGGACAGCAGGGTGGGCTGTCCCGGAATGCCGCCGGATGCCTGTGCCGCGATGAACGGGATCAGCCGCCAATCCGTCTCCGCCTCGTTTCCCTTCTGGATCACCATCGTCCGGGTGGGCGCCGCCTCCGCCTGCGGCATGGGGGCGGGCGCCTTCTCCCGCGCGCCGAGCCAGGATTCCAGCGTGTTGTCCGCAGGTCCCTCCATCGCACCGGTCCGCACGAGGCAGCAGCCGGTCTCGAAGGCATCAGGGTTGAGCCGGGCGGACACGTCGGCCGGTTGAAGGGGAAGTGCAAGCACACCCAGTACGGCAAAACAAGGCCGGACGCCGCCTGTGACGGGAAGTAAAGAGCGTGCGCTTTCCCATCTGTCTCCGCGTCGGAGAACATCGGCACGATGCAGAAAACGGCGCAGTGAACCGGACTGCGTTTCTCGCATGGCGGCATCCTCCCTGACAAAATCCCCTTAGACCCGTCCTGACGACGGGGTGCATTCCGGGACTTTTGAAAGACATGCGACGTTGATTTCCGCCGCGAGTTGTTTCGAATTATTTATTATCTGAACGGCCGGCCACGATCGTTTTATTCTATGATGTAACAGAAGAAAAACAACCATCCCGTAGGGGTCTTTTTCCGCTTTGCGGCAAAGGGTGGATTACTTCGTAATATTCGCATAAGGATCGGATGGACAAGCGCCGGCACCGGCGGCAGGGTGCTCCGCCGGAACGGGGTGCCGCCACCGGTCCGGGCCCCCCGCCCGCGAAGAAACGGATCACCGGATCCGCGCCGGGTTTCCCATCACCGTCGCTCCGGCCGGAACGTCGCGCGTCACCACGCTGCCGGCGCCGACGATGGCATCATCGCCGATGGTGACCCCGGGCAGGATCAGCGCGCCGCCGCCGATCCAGACATTGCGGCCGATATGGATGGGCCGCCCGAACTCCAGCCCGGCCTCCCTGGCGGCGAAGTCGCGCGGATGGTCGGCGGTCAGGATCTGGACCCCCGGTCCGATCTGCGTCCTGTCGCCGATGCTCACCGCCACGACGTCCAGGATGACGCAGTTGAAGTTGAGAAAGACCCCGGCGCCGAGGCTGATGTTGTAGCCATAGTCGCAATGGAAGGGCGGGCGAATGACGGCCCCTTCGCCCACCGCGGCGAAGCGCTCCAGAAGCAGTTTGCGCCTTTCGCCGGGCGGCAGGGCGAGTGCGGCGTTGTAGCGGACCATCCACTCCTTGGCGGCGGCCTGGTCGGCCTGGATCTCCGGAGCCGAGGCGTCATAGAGATCGCCGGCCAGCATCTTGTCCTTTTCGCTGCGTCCATCGGACGTCTGCATCGCTCATCCTCCGCATCATTCGCTCGTCCGGCGGCAATTTCCGATTGCTGTCCGCCATGGGCGCCCGATTAGAGCAGATGTCGAAAAGTGATGCGCGAACGCTTGAGGATGGGTCAGCCTTCGCCCTGGCCGGAGCGGGTGCCCAGCAGGTTGCCGCGGCGGCGGCGGACCTCGACGCTCTGGCCGGGGGTGATGGGCAGGAACTCCTTCGGGCGCTCGTCGCTGCCGGCGATGGCACGATAGGTGGCGGCGTTCGCCTCCTGCACGTCGTTGCCGCGGCGGACCTGATCCAGGAATTTCTGGCTCGGCATCATGATGTATTCGATGTCGTTGATGCGCCGCCCGTCCTTCGACACCGTCTTCTCCACCCGGTCGAGAATGCCCTCCTCGACCAGGGAATCGACGGCGGAGGTCACGGTGCGCAGCGTGTCGCGCCGCCGGCTCCACTCGTTCATGCCGCTGTTGTTGATGATGTCGTCGGCGGACAGGATCATCGGCGGGACGCTGTGCACCCCGTCGGGCAGGCGGGCCAGATCGAGATCGCCATATTCGATCGACAGCCGGTTGTAGAGCCAACGCGCCACCGGGCTCTTCAGCCGCATGATCCACTGATAGGAGATCGGCTTGAATTCCAGGTTGCGGATGGCCGAGGCGACCAGCGCGTTGAATTCCAGATAGGTGTCGTTCTCGTCCTCCTCGCCGCCCTCGCCGGTGCGCGGACGGATGTAGAGCGTGGGGAAGACCGAGGATTCCAGCACCGGCCGCGCCGACTTGCGGCCGTTCTCCGGCACCTTGCTGATGATCATGCGCGTGCGCGCCAGGATCTCCAACGCCTCGCGGATCTCCGCCGTGTCCATCGTGCGGTTGACCGCGCGCAACTCCCGCCGGATCTCATAAAGCGAGAAATGGACGCGCACCCGGTCCTGCTTGTCGCCCATCAGCGACAGCCGCGAACGGTCCATGGCGAGGCGGCGCACCACCTGTTCGACGATCTGCTCGCGCTCGGACGGAAACACCTCATACTCGACCATCCGCTTGTCGGCCGGATCCTCGCCAGGGCCGGGTTTGGCCGGGCGGTAGATGCGGGCGGGCTGCAGGGTCAGCGTGAACAGGGCGTCCTTGAAGGGAAACTCCTTGTGGACCGACTGGACGAACGCGTTGGCGGCCGGCAGCTCCGGCTCCGTCCCCCGGCCTTTGGACACGAAGACGAATCGCGGCGCCGTGTCGTAAAGCGCGATCATATGGGACTGACTGCGGTCCTCCATCTCAAACAGAGTCAGCTGGACCGCGTTCGCCTTGCTCATGGCTCATCCCTCCTCGCCAAAGGCCACGATAGGAGGTGCCGTCGGACGGAGGCAACCGGCAGGGCGGAGTCCGCCTGCAGACCTGTGTCCCGTTTGGCCGCGCTTGTGTAGGAAATGCCCGCGCCTGTGTCCCGAATGCCCGCGCTTCGTCCGCTAACCATCGGATGGCGCCGCTCTGCGGGCGTCGGGTGGACCGCATCCGTGCGAATCGCGCGACGATTCGGCGAAACGCGAGCAAACGGGACAGAGACTCGGGGTCGCGGATTCTCGCCATGGCGCCACGAAGCGCGAGCAAATGGGACAGCCCGGGCGCCGGATGACTCCCAAACGCGAGCATTGGGGACACAGCAAATCCCGTGATGCGCCCGGCCGAACCGCGAAGCGCGGGCAAATGGGACAGATCCGGCCGGCGAGGCTGGCCGGCGGCCGTCTTCCACGAAACAGTCCGCAGTCCGGACCGCAGACCATGGCCTCAAACCGCGGGCAAGTGGGACAGCCCGTGGCGGCGCGGACAGCGCCGGTCGCCGGCAAAGCGCGGGCAAACGGGATCGGATCCGATTCGCAAGCCAAGCGCGACCAAAGGGGACATATCCGCGACCAAGGACGACACAGGCGCGGGCCGATGGGACACAACCGCGGGCGAAGGGGACACAACCGAATCGGTCCCTTTTGCCCGCGATTCGACGGCTGCCGCAGCCGGCGGAATCCTTCGCGCAAGTTCGCCGGCCCCATCCATGCCGGCCCCAAAGCCTCGCGGAGTTTTCCCCATGCCCACACCAACGCTTTCCGCATCAGCGGCAAATCTCCCCGATACCAGGCGGTGGGGGCGGATTCCCGCCTGGTGGCTGGACCATCCCGGCCTGGACGCCGACGGCTTCGCCGTCCTGGCGGCGCTCGCCACCTTCGCCGACGAGGACGGCCTGTGCTGGCCGTCGCAATCGACGCTGGCCGCCAAGCTGAAGCGCTCGCGCCCCACCATCAACCGCATCATCCAGGGCCTGAGCGACATCGGGCTGGTCGGGGTCGAGCACCGCCGCGGCCGCGACGGCGCCCGCCTGTCCTGCCTCTACCGCCTGCGCTTCACCCCGGTCGATGCCGCCCTGGAGTCCGACGTGGGCTCCGACCGGGAGTCCGTCTCCGCTCGCCCTGTCCAGCCTGCCGACAGGGATGACTCGGACATGCACAGCCCCTGTCCGCCGGCGAGTCAGGAACAGGTCCATTCCAAACAGATTCCAGACTCGCTCGCTTCGGGCGGGCACGGTCAGGCGCAGACGGTTCCGGAGGACTGGATGCCGACCGCCGACGACCTTGCCTGGGCCAAGGCCCGTCACGCCGAAATCGACCTCGGCCGTCATGTCGAAGGGTTCATCCTGCGCTGCCGGGCCCATGGCTACCGCTACCGCGACGTCTCGTCCGCCTGGCGGGCCTGGCTGGCGCAGGATGCCGCGGCGGGGAAGGCCCCGGTCGCCCACAACCGGCCTTCCGTGACGGTGAGCGCCCCAGCCACCCGTCCGTCCGCTGCCGCCGAACAGCGGCTGGGCGCCTGGGCCGCCGCCGCCGCGGAACTGCGCCAGCGCACAGCCACCCCCTCCTGGTCGTAAAAGGGGAGACCGATGACCACCCCTAAAAGAAGCGCCACCGCCACCATCACCGCCCTGCCGCGCTCCCCATCCTCGACGGTCCCATCCTCCCTGGCAGCGGCTTTCGATCCGGCACTGCCGGCGCCCAATCGGCAGGCCTGCCTGACCGCCGCGCTGCCGCCCGTGCTTCGGCAGCGTCTGGCCCAGGGCCGGACCGACCGCCGCCCGCGCTTCGGCGACGACGGCTTCGACGGCATGATCGAGCTTTGGTCGCCGCCGGACGGCATCACCGCCGCCGAGGCTGCGCTCGCCCGCCGGAGCCTCGAGGAGTTGTACGCCACCGTGCTGGCCCCTGCCGACAGCGACCATCTGCTCGGCCGCGTGCTGACGCTGCTCAGCCATTTCCCGGCCAAGGGGCTGTCGCCCGAGGTGGAGCGGATGATGGCGCTCGACTGGGGCGAGGATCTGGGCGAATACCCGGCCTGGGTCATCGATGCCGCCGCCCGCAACTGGCGCCGCACCCGGAAATGGCGTCCGTCCATCGCGGAGATGCGGGCTCTGTGCGAGGACCTGTGCGCACCCGAACGGGCGCTGGCCGACCGGCTGGGCGCGCTCGCCGCGGCCGCCCCGCGGGATGCCGGCGGCACGGGCCTGCAGGCGGTCGCTACCGGGGCGCTGCGCCGGATGGGCGGGATGGGGTGAGCCCGCCGGTCCCTACGGTGAACGGCCCCGGTGGACGGTGGGTGTCGGCGGTCCATATCAAGTGGCCCGTCCGCTTCACGTTGCCGACCGATGCCCGACAGCTCTCCGATCCCGTCCTCCTCCGCCCCCCGCTTCGGCTGGTGCTGCCAGTATGTGCCGCCCGATGGCGACGCGGGACTTGCCAAGCGCATGAATCCCGGCACCGTCACCATCGCGACGCTGAGCAAGCTGGGTCCGGCCCGTGCCGAGGAAAAGCTGACGGAGGTGCTGCGCCGCAACCTGCTGGCCCTGCATCTGCAACTGGACGAGGTTGCTCGGCATCCGGCCTACCGCCGCCTGCTGCGCGTCAACAGCGGGCTGCTGCCTGCCTACACGCACGAGATCGGACGGCCGCTCTACCGCCAGCCCGGCGTCCAGGCACTGGTGCGGAGCGGGCTGGAGCATGCCGGCCGCAAGGCGATGGAGGCGGGAATTCGCATCGGGCTGCACCCCGACCAGTATTGCGTGCTGAACAGCGCCAACCCGTCCACACTCGACAATTCGGTGGCGGAGCTGGAATACCATGCCGACATTCTGCGGATGATGGGGCTGGCCGGCGGCTGGCACCCGCGGGGCGTGCATGTCAACATCCATGGCGGCGGGCGTGGGGAGGGGATCGCCGGTTTCCGCCGCGGCCTTGCCCTGCTGTCGGAGGATGTCCGCAACCTGCTGACCGTCGAGAACGACGAGATGTCCTTCGGCCTGGACGACCTGCTGCCGCTGGCCGACGCCGTGCCGATCGTTCTCGACCTCCACCATCATTGGGTCCGCACGCAAGGGGAGTATCTGCGACCCGACGATCCGCGCATCGCCGCCGTCATCGGCTCCTGGCGCGGGGTGCGTCCCGTCGCCCATATCAGCGTGTCGCGCGAGGATCTGCTGGCGGACTGGCCGGCGGACAGCCTGCCGGATTATGCCGCGCTGGCGGCGCGCGGGCTGACGACGAAGGATCTGCGGGCCCATTCTCAGCGCATGTGGAACCGTGCCGTCAACCGGCTGGTGGCCGACCATCTCTCCTGGGCCGATTTCGAGGTGGAGGCAAAGGCCAAGAACCTCGCGGTCGACGATCTGGAGCTGGACGCCCTCGGCAGCGGGGCCGTGGCCGCCTCGCCCGATCGGCAGCCTTGACCGACGGTTGTACTCAACTACTCTGTTGGCGGAGACGGATGACAGCCGATTGATTTCATATGAGGGTTTTGACGTGGCCGACGACATCCGGGATGAAAACCTGGACGCGCTTTCGCAGTTGCAGGCGATGCTGGACACCGTGCCCGACGGGATCGTCATCATCGACGACCGGGGCCGGATCAAGACCTTCAACCCTGCCTGCGAGCGCCTGTTCGGCTGGACCGCCGCCGAGGTGATCGGCCGCAACGTCAAGATGCTGATGCCGCCGCCCTATCGGGAGGAGCATGACGGTTATCTGGAACGCTACCACCGGACGGGGGAGCGGCGGATCATCGGCATCGGGCGCGAGGTGACCGGCCTGCGCAAGGACGGCTCCCGCTTCCCCATGGATCTGTCGATCGGCGAGGCGAGCCAGGACGGCGCCCCCGTCTATATCGGCATCATCCGCGACCTGACCGCGGCCAAGCAGGCGGAGGCGGCGCTGCGGGAGCGCGAGGCCCGCCTGACCTCCATCCTGGAAACGGTGCCGGAAGCCATCATCGTCATCGACGAGAAGGGGCTGATCGAATCCTTCAGCCCGGCGGCCGAACGGCTGTTCGGCTATGCGGCGGCGGAGGTGATCGGCCGCAACATCAGCATGCTGATGCCCTCGCCCTACCGCGAGCAGCATGACGGCTATCTGGAGCGCTACGGGCGGACCGGGGAGCGCCGCATCATCGGCATCGGCCGCATCGTCTCCGGCCAGCGGCGCGACGGGTCGGTCTTCCCGATGGAACTGGCGGTGGGCGAGGTGCTGCTGGCCGGCCAGCGCCGCTTCACCGGTTTCGTCCGCGACCTGACCGAACGCCAGGCCACCGAACGGCGTCTGCAGGAGCTTCAGTCGGAATTGCTGCATGTCAGCCGGGTCAGCGCCATGGGCCAGATGGCCTCGACGCTGGCGCACGAGCTGAACCAGCCGCTGACCGCGGTCATCAACTACGCCAAGGCGGCCAAGCGGCTGATGGAACGGCCGGAAACGGTGTCCAAGGCGATGGACATGGTCGACAAGGCGAGCGCCCAGGCGACCCGCGCCGGCCAGATCATCCGCCACCTGCGCAGCTTCATCGAAAAGGGCAAGACCCACCGCTCCGTCGAGCCGCTCAACAAGGTGGTGGAGGAGGCGAGCGCGCTCGCACTCGTCGGCGCCAAGGAGCGGGAGCTTCATGTGCGCTTCGACTTCGATGCCGCCGACCCGCTGGTGCTCATCGACAAGGTCCAGGTCCAGCAGGTGATCCTCAACCTCGTCCGCAATGCGATCGAGGCGATGGCGCAGGGAACCCCGGCAGGAGCGCAGCGGGTGCTGACCGTCCACACCGGCTCGGAACCGGGCGAGCCCGCCTTCCGCCGCGTTGCCGTCAGCGACAGCGGTCCCGGCGTGCCGGAGACGGTGCGCGCCCAGCTGTTCCAGCCCTTCGTCACCACCAAGAGCAGCGGCATGGGGCTGGGCCTGTCGATCTGCCGCTCCATCATCGAGGCCCATGGCGGGCGCCTGTGGCTGGAGCCGATGGCGACGCCGCCCGCATCGGGCGCCAGCTTCGCCTTCACCGTTCCGCTGTCCGCAACGGATTCCGGTGGGGATGCCGGCCCGGATGCTGTCCCGGAGGCCGGCGATGCCCGCTGACGCCATGCCCGCTGCGGACTCCGACCTCACCGTCTTCATCCTCGATGACGACGACGCCATCCGCGATTCCCTGGAAGTCCTGCTGGAGTGCGCCGGATTCCGGGTGGAAAGCTTCTCCACCCCGCTGGGATTCCTCGAGTCCGGCGCTCCGTCGCGTCCCGGCTGTCTGCTGGTCGATGTGCGGATGCCGCAGATGAGCGGCCTCGACGTGCAGGAACGGCTGACCCGCGGCGGCCACGCCATCCCGGTGGTGGTGATGACCGGCCATGGCGACGTGCCGCTCGCCGTGCGCGCCATGAAGGCGGGGGCGGTCGATTTCGTCGAGAAGCCGTTCGAGGAGGAGGCGCTGCTCGCCGCCGTGCGCTCCGCCCTCGCCCTTGCCCGCGCGGCGGAAAGCCGGACCGCGGATGCCGCCTCGCCGGCCGCGGTCGCGGAACAGCCGGCACCCCCGCCCGCCGTTTCGGCCCCGCCGGAGGTTCTGGACCGCCTTGCCGCCCTGACGCCGCGGGAAATGGACGTGCTGCGCTGGCTGGTGGCCGGCAAGTCGAACAAGATCATCGCCTTCGAACTGTCGATCAGCCCGCGCACCGTGGAAATCCACCGCGCGCGGGTGATGGAAAAGATGCGGGCCGACAGCCTGCCGACCCTGGTGCGGATGGCGATCGCCGCCGGCGTGGTCCCCGGCGGCGCGTGATCTGCATCAAAAGCGCGCCGCATACGCAATGGTCCGTATATCGGCGCCCTCCACAGCCTTTTATCTTCCATGACGCGCCGCACTGTCGGCGCCGTCTTGTCTGCATGGAAGTTCGGAGGCTGTCATGGATCACCTGGGCAACAAGCCGGGCAACGGACCGGGCGGAATGCCGGGTGCCGGAATCGTCCACATCGTCGACGACGATGAGCCGGTCCGCGACTCCCTGAAGGCCCTGTTGGAAGCCTTCTCCTTCGACGTGCGGGACTTCTCGTCCTGCCGGGAATTCCTCGACACATTCGACGGCAATCCGCAGGGCTGCCTGGTTCTCGACCTGCACATGCCGGTGATGAGCGGGCTGGAGTTCCTGGAGCGCCATGGCGGCGATCTGCACGGCATGCCGGTGATCATGGTGTCCGGGCGCGGCGATCCCGCGACCTTCGCCCGTGCCAAGGAAGCCGGCGTGGTGGCCGTGCTGGAGAAGCCGTTCGACGAGGACCAATTGATCGACATGCTGAACGGCCTGCTGCCGTCGGCCGCCGCCGCCTGAATCCATACGGTCCGCTACGTAGGTACACTTACGTACGCAAACTTCCTTAGGTACATCACCGAACTGCACAGGACGGCGGCGGATCGATAGCTTCGGGCCATCAGATGCACCCCGGAACGAACCGGAGCGCACCGCACCGAAAAGGTCGAGGCCACCATGTCCACGCACGCCGCCATTGCCGCCCACGCCAACCGCGCCGTTCCTGGTTACTTGGTCTCCGCCCTGGCGATTTCCCCCGCCTCCGGCATGGGTGCCGCCATCCAGCCGCGCAACCCCGCCGACCCGCTCGCCAGCCTGGGCCACGCCAAGGTCTACGAGCGCGAGACCACGGTGTTCAGCGAAGGCGATGCGGCCGGTTCGGTGTTCCGGGTGATGAGCGGCATGGTCCGCCTCTACAAGATGCTCCCCGACGGCCGGCGCCAGATCATCGGCTTCTTGCAGGCCGGCGACATGATGGGGCTGGCCTTCGCCGCCCAGTATCTCTACACCGCCGAAACCGTCACGGCGACCACGATCCAGCGCATCCCGCGGCTGGAACTGGACGCCCTGATGGACGCGCAGCCGGCCTTCGCCCGCAAGCTTCTGTCGGCGACCACCTCGGAACTGATCGCGGCGCAGGACCAGATGGTGCTGCTCGGCCGCAAGTCGGCCGCCGAGAAGGTCGCCACCTTCCTGCTGCGCCTCAGCGACCGCAAGGGTGGCGAGCAGACCATCGACCTGCCGATGGGCCGCAGCGACATCGCCGACCATTTGGGCCTGACCACCGAGACCGTGTCGCGCACCCTGACCAAGCTGAAGTCGACCCGCCTGATCCGCATCCTCGTCGGCGGCAAGCTGGACCTGCTGGACCGCGACGCCCTGGCCGACCTCGCCGGCGGCTTCTGAGAATTTGCGAGTTTTTGTAAGTCCTGCTGAGAGACGTTTGAAGTTCGAACCGCTTCGCATCCGCTCTCATCATGAGCCTTCCTCGGCCGTCATTCCCGCGAAGGCGGGAATCCAGACGTTCCAAAGGCTCAAGAAGCCGATCAGCCTGGATCCCCGCCTCCGCGGGGATGACGGCCGAGAAAAGCCCATAAGAACTCACAAGCACTGACCCCGACCGCTTTATTCAAGACCTTGGCCGTGCGCCGGACGCTTCAGTGTCCCGGACTGCAGCGGTGTGCCTGAACGGTGCATCCCACGGCCTTTCCGCACCCATCACCGCGACGGCGTCACGGCGTTCTTCGCGGACAGCAAGTGGATGATGACCATGACCGTCACGACCCTCTCCGACCTGAACGCCCTGATATCCCGGGTGAAGGCTGCGCAAGCGCGCTTTGCCGACTACCCGCAGGAGAAGGTCGACCTGATCTTCCGCAGCGCGGCGCTGGCCGCCGCCGACGCCCGCATCCCGCTCGCCAAGA
>NZ_DASPIS010000043.1:0-96860 GCF_035628975.1 Azospirillum sp.
GCGCATCAGCGGCGCGAAGTCGTGGATCAGGGCGTTCACGTCCAGCGTCACCGGCGACAGGTGCTGGCGCCTCGAGAACGCCAGGAGCTGCCGCGTCAGGTCCCGGCCCCGCTCGGCCGCCTGCCGGATGGCGTCGATCCGCCGGGCGCGGCGGGGCTCCTCCTCCTGCTTGCGGGCCAGCATGTCGATATTGCCCAGCACCACCGTCAGCAGATTGTTGAAGTCGTGCGCCACGCCGCCGGTGAGCTGGCCGAGGGTCTCCAGCTTCTGCGTCTGGCGCAGCTGCTCTTCGGCGCGTTCGCGGTCGCGGATCTCGTCGCGCAGCTGGTCGAGCGTCGCCGCCAGTTCCCGGGTGCGTTCCTGCACCTTGGTCTCGAGCGTCGCGGTAAGGCGCTGCAGCGCTTCCTGCGCCGCCTTCTGGTCGCTGATATCGACGATGACGGCGAGCGCACCGGTTGTCTTGCCGGTGGAGTCCTGCACGGGCACACCGCTGACGCGGGTCCAGACCGGCTGGCCGCCGGCTGGATGATAGATGAACTCGATGCCGCTGACGGTCTCACCGCGCAGGGCTCTCATCGCGACATACTGATCCCGGGCCAGGCGGCGGCCCTGCTCATCGTAGCCGATCCAGCTCTCCTCGCCGTCCGGCCGCTGGGACGGGATGACGGAATCCGGGAAGAAGCGCCGGAATGCCGGATTGGACAGAATGGTCCGGCCGTTCAGGTCCATCAGATTCACTGCCACTGGCAGGTGTTCCACCAGCGTTTCGAAGCGCGCCCGTTCGTCGGCGAGCTCCGCCAGGAGACGCTCGCGCTCCGCGAGCCTCGCCCGCGCCTCGTACTGCCTGCGCCTGCCGCGCAGGCAGGTCCGCACGACGCTGATCAGGGTCGTCGGGTGGAAAGGGCGCTCCACGAAGGTGACGTTGCCGAGCAGCTCGGTCAGCCGCGCCGCCTCGGGCGTGCGTTCGGCACCGTCGCCGCGCAAGGTCAGCAGAATGACGGGAAGGTCCGACCAGGGAGGCTGGGCGCCGATCCAGGCGACAAGACCCTGGAGATCGGCGGTGCGCACCGCCTCCTCCACAAGGATGAGCAGTCCGGCCCCGTCCTCCAGTGCGGCGCAGAGTGCCGGCAGGTCGGGACAGGCGTGCGCCGCGATCCCGGCCTCGCCCAGCAAGGCCGAAGCGACGGCGGCATCCCGTCCATGCGGCGCCAGGATCAGTGCGCGCTCCATGACCGCGGGCAGGCTCAAATCGGATCGTCCTTCAGCAGAAAGCCGCCTTGGCCGACATAGACCGGCACACCGCGCAGCACCCCCTGGAACTCGTCCAAGGGCGGACCTACGGCGATGCCCTTGTCGTTGATGCGGTACTCGCGGATCGTGTCCTCGTGCGGACCGGCGCGCTTCTTGATCACCGAAATCGCCCGCCGGACCCGGCCCAGCGCCTCGAAATAGCGCAGCAGCACGACGGTATCGGCCAGATAGGTGACGTCGACGGGGGCCTGCATGTCTCCGATCAGGCCATGCTGCGCGATGGTGAGGAAGGTCGTCACGCCCTGGCGGTTCAGGTACAGAAGCAGTTCGTGAAGATGCAGGACCAGAAGCTGCTCTTCCGGCATCGCCGCCTGATAGCCGTTGAGGCTGTCGATCACCACGGTGCGGATCTGATGGTCGTCGACGCAGGCGCGGACCCGGTAGGTGAACTCGCCGGGCGCAAGTTCCGCCGCATCCACCTGCTCGATGATCAGGCTGCCGCGATCCCGCATGGCTTCGAGGTCGAAGCCCATCGCCCTGGTCCGGGCGAACAGCAGGCCAAGCTCCTCGTCGAAGACGAACAGCGCCGCCCGCTCTCCCCGTGCGATGGCCGCCACCGTGAACTGAAGCGTCAGCAGCGACTTTCCGGTCCCCGCCGGGCCGATGATCAGGGTGCTCGACCCGCGCTCCATGCCGCCGCCCAGCAGCGTGTCGAGTTCGGCGATCCCGCTGGCCACCCGCTCTCCGGCGAAGCCGGTTCGATGCTCGGCGGCGATCAGCCGGGGGAACACCTTGAAGCCGCCGGTGGTGATCGTGCAATCGTGGTAGCCGCCGCGATAGGCCTGCCCCCGGTATTTCAGCACCCGCAAGCGCCGCCGCTCGGCGCCGTAGGCCGGCGTCAGCATCTCCAGACGGATCACGCCGTGAGCGATGCTGTGGACCGTCTTGTCCATGGTGTCGGTGGTCAGGTCGTCGAGCAGCAGCACGGTGGCGCCGTGGCGGGCGAAATAATGCTTGAGGGCGAGGATCTGGCGCCGGTATCGCAGCGAGCTCTGGGCCAGCAGGCGGATCTCCGACAGGCTGTCGAGAACGATCCGCATCGGCTTGCTCCGCCCGATCGCGTCGAACATCAGCTTGGTCGTCTCGCCGAGCTCGAGGTCGGAGGAGTAGAGCAGGCTCTGCTGGTGCGCCTCGTCGAGCAGGCTCTCCGGCGGAACCAGTTCGAACACCGTGATCTCCTCGCCGAGCGTCCAGCCATGCGTCGCCGCGGCGCTGCGAAGTTCGCCTTCAGTCTCCGACAGGGTGATGTAAAGGCCGGTTTCGCCGGCCGCCGCGCCGTCCAGCAGGAACTGCAGGGCAATGGTGGTCTTGCCGGTGCCGGGGCTGCCCTCGAGCAGGAAGACACGGTCGCGGGTGAGACCGCCGGCGAGGATGTCGTCAAGGCCGGTAACGCCGGTTCGCGCCTTGCGCGGCAGTTCAGAGGGGGCGGGCATGGCGGGCCAGGATATCCGTCTTGAGGGTGTCGGGCAGCGCATGCGCCGGAATGCGGTCCAAGGTATCGGCAAGGGCACGCTGCGCATGCCAAAGGTCATGCGCCAGTTGAAGGTCGAGCCAGAAATGGGCGGATATGCCGCAGAGCCGGGCCAGCCGGGCAGCCATCTCGGGCGTGACGGCGGCCGTGCCTGCAAGCACGCGGTGGAGCGTCTGGCGTGCAATCGCCAGTTCCTGGGCGGCCTGGGTCACCGTCAGCCGAAGCTCGGGCAACACGCGGTTGCGCAAAACGGCACCGGGATGGGGCGGAGGAACAGTGGACGGAGGTAATTCTGCAGACATCGATCCTGACCGGAACACACGGTCGCCCAAATGTAACGCATCGCGCGACAGAGCGCAGCCTGCGCTATCCTCATCGACCCTTTGGCATAGAGGTGGCGAAAACACGGTGCCAACCTGTGTTCACGATGCTTTTTTCTAAGACCTCCGGAATTTGTTTACAGCCGGGGCGTGGCGGCCGGACGGTCTTGCCGCTCGTTGGCTTGGCCGCCTTGCTGTTGCTTCTCGACCCTCGGGCTCGCCGGTCGCTATAGTCGTGGTCCGGCCGTGCCGGGTCCCCCTCCTCTCCGCCAGCGCCTGGAATCGTGAATGCAAGCCCGTCAATTGGAAGTCTTCTGCATGCTGATGCGCTGTGGAACGGTGACCGGGGCGGCGGCGATGCTGAACATTTCACAGCCGGCCTTGAGCCAGATTCTGCTGCATGCCGAAGATCAGTTGGGGTTCAAGCTGTTCGATCGGGTGCGCGGGCGTCTGGTGCCGACGCAGGAAGCCAACGAGCTCTATCCGGAGGCAGAGCGCATCTTCTCCGAACTCGGCGCCTTGCGCCGGCGCACGGTCGACATGCGCCATGGCCGCACCGGCCTCGTCCGTCTCGCCGCTTCGGCCCCGCCATCCATGTCCATCGTTCCCAAGGCGCTGAGCGCCTTCCGTGCGGCGCATCCGGACATCGTCGTGCGGTCGCTGGTTGCCCCGATCGCCAACATCCGGGACATGCTGCGCAGCGGCGACGTTCTGCTGGGGGTGGCGATGAACGACATGCCCCACCCCGATCTCGATGTCGAAACCGTCGGGCATGCCGAACTGGTCTGTCTCATGCCCGAGGGGCATCGGCTCGCCGGACACGCCCAGGTCGGTTTTGCCGAACTGGCGGAGGAGACGCTGATCTCATACCGCGTGGACACGTTGCCTGGCCGGCTCCTGGCCGGGGCGCTGGAGGCCGAAGGCGGCGTCTATGCCCCGGCGGTGGAGATCGACCTGTCGATCACCGCGCTGCCCTTCGTGCGGGAGGGGATCGGCGTGGCGGTCGTCGATGGGCTTTTGCCGTGGAACCAGTTCTCCGGCATCGTCCAGCGGCCCTTCCGTCCCGGCATCCGCGTGCCCATCGCCATCCTGACCAGCAAGGAGCGCCCGCTGTCGGGCAGCCACGACCTGATGCGCGAGTGCCTGCGCCGGGCCGCCCGCGCCCTGGAACCCGGCGGCAACTGAAGCTTTTGGCCGGACGGTCCCGCATCCCGGTCAGAAATCGGCGACCTTTCCGGCGGAAAAGCCGGCGAAGCGGTCGGGGTGATAGGGCTTGGGATCGACGATCGGCGGCTGATCGGTGATGAGGTCGGCGATCAGGTGCCCTGCGCCGGGGCCGATGCCGAAGCCGTGGCCGCTGAAACCGGCGGCCAGGATCAGGCCGGGCAGGCTGCCGACTTCGCCGATGGCGGGAACGCCGTCGGGCGTGCTGTCGATGTAACCGCCCCAGGCGGCGGTGATCGGCGCGCCCTTCAGGCCGGGCAGCAGGGCCATGGCCCGTTCGTGGGTGAGGCGGATGGTGCTGCGGTCCGGGGTGGGGTCGAGCACCCGCATCCGCTCCATCGGGGTCGGACGGTCGAGCCGCCAGCGTCGCAGCGTCTCGTGGCCGGAGCGCATCCCCTCCAGCCCGCCGGGCATCAGACTGCGCCAGCGCCGCTTGAACATCGGCATGAATTGCGGGGCGAAGCGGGCCTGCTGAAGGGTCGGATCGACGCGTCCGCGCCCGCTGATCGCCAGCGTGTGGCCGCCGTCGCCGCGCCGGGTGATCGACACGGCGGCGGTGTGCAGGGCGTCGGGCAGCCCGGCCGGGCTGGGGCCGACCGACAGGATCGAGGACCGGATCGAGGCGAGCGGGAAACGCACGCCGATCTGATGGCAGAAGGAGGAGGCCCAGGCTCCGCCGGCCAGGACCACCATTTTCGTGCGGATCGTGCCCTTTTCGGTGACGACGCCGCTGACCCGCCCGCCGCTGGTTTCCAGCCCGCGCGCGGCGCAGCCCTGATGCACCGTGCCGCCCAGCTTCATGATCGCCCGCGCCACGGCGGGTGCGGCACGGGCCGGATCGGCAATGCCGTCCGACGGCGAGAAGACGCCGCCCTTCCAGGGGCGTCCCGTGGCCTGCCCACGCTCGGCGGCTTCGGCGCCGGTCAGCATGTGGGTGGTGACGCCGACCGTCCGGGCGAAATCGCGCCAGCGGGCCCAGCCCGCCAGCTCCTGGTCGTCGTTGCTGAGATAGAGCAGGCCGCAGCGGGTGAAGCCGGTGTCCTCGCCGGCCTCGGCGGCGAAGCGCTCCCACAGGTCCAGGCTCTTGGTCGCCATCGGCAACTCGCGTGCGTCGCGGTTCTGCTGGCGGCACCAGCCCCAGTTGCGGCTGGACTGTTCCGCCCCGACCTGTCCCTTTTCCACCAGGGCCACCGCCAGTCCGCGCCGGGCCAGATAGTAGGCCGCCCAGACGCCGACGATGCCGCCGCCGATCACGACGACATCCGCCTGATTGGGCAGATTCGGGCTGGACGCGATGGTTTGCAAAGGGGCTGGCATCTGGGCGGATCTCCGAATTCGGCGTTGCTCCATCTAGCCATGCCGCGCGGACCGGCGGGCGCTGCTTTGTTCGATTCGACGGCATTATCTTCTGTCTATGCCCGTGCGGCCGATGCTTTGTTCTGCCGAAAGAAAGTCACTCGGTGATCGACAGGCGGGCGGTCCGTGCTAAGCTGCCTTGGCCGGACCGGCAGAATTTTCTGCTGTCGTTTTCCGCTCCCCCGCCCTCGAACCGGATGGGTTCCCCATGAAGCTGGACCGCATCGACATCAAGATTCTGCATCAGCTCCAGAAGAACGGCCGGATCACCAACGTGGAGTTGGCCGAACTGGTGAATCTGTCGCCCAGCCCCTGCCTGATGCGGGTCAAGAAGCTGCAGGCGGAAGGCTACATCGAAGGCTATACGGCCCAGATCAACGTCAGCAAACTCGGCCAGACCCTGACCGTCTTCACCGAGGTGACGCTGAAGAACCACCGGCAGGTCGACTTCGCCCGCTTCCTGGCCGCCGTCAAGAAGATCGAACAGCTGCTGGAATGCCATCTTGTGTCCGGCGGCTATGACTACATGCTGAAATTCGTCACGTCCGGTATCGGCGAGTATCAGGAGATCATGGAGAAGCTGACCGACATGGACATCGGCATCGACAAGTATTTCAGCTATGTCGTGCTGAAATCGCCGATCGTCCGCGCCCACATGCCGCTGACCACGCTGTTCCAGATGTGAAGGGCCTTGCGGTGCGACCGTCGCCCCCGCGCGGCGGTTGGCCGCGCAGGGGGCCGGCCGGTCACGCCACCCGCATCCGGTCGGCGTCGAGGTTCAGCGTGTCGAGCCAGGTCGGGTCCAGCTTCGGAACCGACGAGAACAGCAGCTTCGAATAGGGGTGCTGCGGCTGCTGCCGGGCGGAGGGGATGATGGTCTCCACCGTCTGTCCGCGATACATCACGATGATCTCGTCGCAGATCGCCTCGATCACCGACAGGTCGTGGCTGATGAAGATGTAGGACAGCCCAAGTTCGCGCTGCAGCTCCTTCAGCAGGTCGATGATCGCCGCAGCGACGACGGTGTCGAGGGCCGAGGTGATCTCGTCGCACAGGATCAGTTTCGGTTCGGCGGCGAGCGCGCGGGCGAAATTCACCCGCTGCTTCTGGCCGCCCGACAGTTCGGCCGGGCGGCGGTGGCGCAGGGCGCGCGGCAGGTGGACCATGTCCAGCAGCGCATCGACCCGTGCATCGCGGGCCTTGCCGCGCAGGCCGTGATAGAAGGTCAGGGGGCGGCCGAGGATGTCTTCGATCGACTTGGCCGGGTTGAGCGCGGTATCGGCGTGCTGGAAGACGATCTGCAGGTCGCGCAACTGCTCGCGGCTGCGCTGGCGGGCGCTGTGCCACAATTCCCGCCCGTCGAACTGGATGTCGCCCTTGCTGGCCGGCAGGATGCCGGCGATGGCGCGCGCCAGGGTCGATTTCCCGCATCCGGACTCCCCGATGATGCCGAGGTTGGTGCCCCGCTTCACCTGCAGGCTCACGCCCTTGACCGCCAGGACCAGCGGCTGCCCGTTCGATTGCGGCGGGCCGTAGCCGGCGCTCAGCGTGTTGATTTCCAGCAGCGGGACGGAATCGGTGGCAAAAGCCTCCGCCGCCGCAACCCGGCCGCCGGTGTCGGGGTGGAAGGCGTGCAGCAACTCCTTCGTGTAGGGGTGGGTCGGGCGCGTCAGGATGTCGTCGACGCTTCCGATTTCCTGCACCGCCCCCTGCCGCAGCACCATGATGCGGTCGGCGATCTGGGCGACCACGGCCAGATCGTGGGACACATAGACACAGGCGATCCGGCGCTTCGCGGTCACCGCCTTGAAGGCGCGCAGCACCTCGACCTGGGTGGTGACGTCGAGCGCGGTGGTCGGCTCGTCGAAGATCACCACCTTGGGATCGCCGATCAGGGCCATCGCCGCGGCCAGCCGCTGAAGCTGCCCGCCCGACACCTGGTGCGGATAGCGGTCGCCGATGCCGTCCGGATCGGGCAGCGACAGGGCGCGGAACAGGTCGACCGCCCGGCGGCGCGCCTCGTCCGGCGGCATCAGGCGGTGGATCCGCGTCACCTCGATGACCTGGTCCATGATGGTCGCCGCCGGGTTGAAGGCGGCGGCGGCGCTCTGCGGCACATAGGCCACGACCGTGCCGCGCAGAGCCGCCCGTTCCTTTTCCGACAGAGTCACCATGTCATGGCCGTCCACCCGCACCGTGCCGCCGGAAATCCGGCAACCCGGACGGGCGTATCCCAGCAGCGTCATGGCGGCGGTGGTCTTGCCCGACCCGCTTTCGCCGATGAAGGCGACGGTTTCCCCGGCGGCGATGTGCAGGTCGATGCCCTTCAGGATCTGGAACCAGCGGCCGGAGTCGGTGGTGGCCTCGACCGTCAGGCCGCGGATTTCGACGAGGTTCGTCATCAGGAGGCACTCCGATCCCGGATCTTCTGCGGAAGATTGTCGATCAGCAGATTGACGCTGATGGTCAAGGTGGCGATGGCCAGCGACGGCACGATCACCGCCGGTGCGGCGAAGGGCAGGCCGCCGATGTTCTCGCGCACCAGCGCGCCCCAGTCGGCGTAGGGCGGCTGAACGCCCAGCCCCAGGAAGGACAGGCCCGACAGCAGCAGCACGATGAAGACGAAGCGCAGGCCCAGGTCGGCCAGCACCGGGCCGATGATGTTGGGCAGGATCTCCGACGCGATCAGATAGGGCAGCTTTTCCCCGCGGATGCGGGCGACCATGATGAAATCCATCGTGTCGATGTTGACCGCCAGCGCGCGGCTGAAGCGGTAGGCGCCGGGGATGTAGATGACCGACAGGGTCAGGATCAGCACCGGGATGGACGACCCGACCGCCGCCACCACCATCAGGCCGAACAGCTTGCTGGGGATGGAGTTCAGGGCGTCCAGCAGGCGGCTGACCACCATGTCCACCGGTCCGCGCAGCACGGCCGAGGTCATGCCGAGCACGACGCCGGTGAAACAGGCGATGGCTACCGCCGCCAGCGAGATGCCGACGGTGTAGCGGGCGCCGAAGATGAGGCGGGACAGCATGTCGCGGCCGAGATAATCCGACCCCAGCCACAGGCCGGGCCGCATCGGGCCGAAATAATCGAGGTCGATCATCTCCCCCGCCGAATGCGGGGCGATGTAGGGGGCGAACAGGGCGACCAGCGCCCAGAACAGGACCACGGTGGCGCTGACCAGGCCTACCGTATTGATCCGGTAGCCGGACCGCGCCGCGAGGAAGCCGGCGGAGGCCCTCGAGCCGGTGGAGGCCCTCGAGCCGGTGGAGGAATGTGTCTTCATCGGAGCCTCGGGTTCGACAGGATGGCGACGATGTCGGCGGTGGTGATCAGAAGCAGATACCCGAAGCAGAAGATCATCGCGCAGGACTGGATCAGCGGCAGGTCGCGGGTGGACACCGCATCCACCATCAGCTTGGCGATCCCCGGATAGTTGAAGATCGTCTCGACGATGATGACGCCGCCCAGCAGGTAGGACAGCGACAGCGCCACCGCGTTGGCGATCGGGGCCAGCGCGTTGGGCAGGGCGTGGCGCAGGACCAGCCGGGGGCGCGATGCCCCCTTCAGCAGCGCCATTTCGACATAGGGCGTGTTCAGCGTCTCGATCACGGCGGCCCGGCTCATGCGGATCATCTGCGCCGACACCACGAAGGTCAGGGTGACGACCGGCATGGCGTAGGCCCGCAGCAGCCCGGCGAAGCTGTCGACCTGATAGGTGAAGGACAGGGCGGGCAGCCATTTCAGGTAGACGGCGAACACCAGCACGGCCAGCGTCGCCACCACAAATTCCGGCACGGAGATGATGCCGATGGTGGCGACGGTGACGATGCGGTCGTACAGCGTGCGCCGCCACATGGCGGCGGTGATGCCGAGCGTCAGCGCCAAGGGGACCGACACCAGGGTGGTCAGCCCGGCCAGCTTCAGCGTGTTGGCCAGCCTGCCGGAGATCAGCGTGGCCACCGGCACATTGTTGGCGTAGGAGGTGCCGAAATCGCCCTGGAACAGCCCGCCGATCCAATAGAAGAAGCGCAGCAGGGCCGGTTGGTCGAGATGCATGGCCGCGCGCAGGCCGGCGATCGCTTCCGGCGTCGCCGCCTGACCCAGCAGGATGGTCGCGGTGTCGCCGGGCAGCAGCGTGGTGGCGAAGAACACGGCGAAGGACACGATCGTCAGCGTGACCAGCGCGATGAGCAGCCGACCGAGGATGAGGGACGGAACGCGTGATTTCATGCCTGTCCTCCGCGTGATGAGGCGCCCCCGGAGGGGGGACCGGGACGGGCGACAACGAGCCGGGCGATGATAAGGCGGGCGGGGGCCGGGACGGTCGGCCTCTCGGCCGAACCGTCCCGGCCCTCCACCGCATCAGGCGGCCAGCCAGACATATTCGGCAAACGCGTAGCCCATCATGCCGCCCAGCGGGCTGGGAGCGAGGCCCTTCAGCTTGTCGGTGATGGCGTCCACATTGGAGATGTAGGCGGGGATGATGGTGCCCGCCTCTTCGGCGATCATCACCTGCATCTCGTTGTAGATCTCCTTGCGCTTGGCCTGGTCGAGCATGCCGCGCGCTTCGATCATCATCTTGTCGAACTTTTCGGACTTGTACTTGCTCTCGTTCCACGGCGCTTCGGAGGCGTAGAGCAAGGAGAACAGGATATCCGGCGTCGGCCGCGGGTTGATGTTGCCGAAATGGACCGGAGCCTTCAGCCAGTAGTTGCTCCAGTATCCGTCGGACGGCACGCGCTGAACGTCGAGCTTCATGCCGATCTCGGCCGCGGAGGCCTGGACCACCATCGCCATGTCGATGGCCGACGACGCGGCGTCCGACGTGATCACCGGGATGGATTGTCCCAGCAGGCCAGCCTTCTTGAACAGGGCTTTCGCCTTTTCCGGGTCGTACGCCTTCGGTTTCAGCGCCGCGTTATGATACGGGTTGACCGGGGAGACCGGCTGGTCGTTGCCCACCTCGCCGAAGCCGCGCAGGGCGGATTTGACGATCTGCTGGCGGTTGACGAGATGTTTCATCCCGTCGACGAAATCCTTGCGGGAGCCCGGTTCCATGTCCAGGCGGATGTTGAGGTTGGTGTAGTTGCCCGAAGTGGTCTTCGACAAAACGAAGCCCTTCTGCCCGTCGACCAGCCGCGTGGAACGCGGGTTGATCGAGGCGGCGAGATGGATGTCGCCGGACAGCAGCGCGTTGACGCGGGCGTTGTCGTCGCTGATCGCGAAGAACTCGAAGGAGTCGACGTTCGGCCCGCCCTTCCAATAATTCTGGTTGCGCAGGCCGACGGAGCGCACGCCCGGCTCGAAGCTCTTGCAGGTGAAGGCGCCGGTGCCGTTGCCCTTGGAGAAGTCGGTGGTGCCATCGGCCACGATCATGAAGTGATGGGTGGCCAGGATGGTCGGCAGGTCGGCGTTGGGGCTGGCCAGCGTGATCTCGACGGTGGTCTTGTCGACCGCCTTGAACCCCGTCATCTGCGCGGCGATCTTCGCGACCTTGGAGCCGACGGCCGGATCGAGGTGGCGCTTCAGCGAATACACCACGTCGTCGGCCGTCAGCGACTTGCCGTCGTGGAAGGTGACGCCCTTGCGCAGCTTGACCGTCCAGGTCTTGGCATCTCCCGATTCCACGCTCTCGGCCAGCTCCATCTGCGGGATGCCGTTCTGATCGAGTGTGGTCAGGCGGTTGTAGAAGGCGCAGCAGCGGACATAGTCGGTGGACAGCGACGCCTTGGCGGGATCGAGCGTGTCGGCGGTCGAGGCCGACCAGCCGGCGGCCTTCAGCGCACCGCCCTTCACCGGCGTAGCGGCCAGCGCCATGGTGGCGCGGCCCAGAACAAGGTCGGCGGCGGCAAGTGACACCCCGCCCGCCAGAAGCATCTTCATCAGGTCGCGGCGGTTGGCCCCGCGCCGGATGGCGCTTTCGACCATGCTGTCGTCGGCCCCAGTCCAGGCTTTGGGCGTCCAGGTTTCAGGCGTCTTGCTCATGTCAGCCTCACTCTGTTCGGGTTTGTTTTGTTCGTTTCTTTTTGGCGCGTTCCGGTTTGGTCCGGTTACGCGGAGGCCGTCTTCGGCTCTGCTGCCGCGGCGTCGACGGCGTCTGCCAGTTCCGCCATCGAGCGGAAGTGGAAATCCGGTTCGGTGAACTCGGCGGGTTCGATGGTCCCGCCATAGCCTTTCTGTGCGTGCCGCCGCTGAATCCAGCAGTTGGTCAGGCCAAGGCGCCGGGAAACGCCGATGTCGTGATACTGGCTCTGGGCGACGTGCAGAATGTCGTCCTTGCTGCCGCCGTCGCGCTCGACGAACTCGAACACCTGCTGGAAAAAGGCGGGGTCGGGCTTCTCGACGCCGGTGTCGTCGGCGGTGAAGCCGGCAAAGAACGGCTCGCCCAGTTCGCGCGAGAAATGGGTGAAGGCCCAGCGCCGCGCGTTGGTCATCGCAATCAGCTTGTACCGCTTGGCCAGACGCGCCATGGCGTCCCTGCTGTCGGGGAAGCCGGTCCAGGACGCCGCGGAATCCCGCAGGCGTTCGCCGTATTGCGTGCCGGCGGGCAGTCCCAGCTTCGGCGCGATGACCGAATAGACGCGCACCAGATCGTCGGGGAACAGGCCGGTGGCGTCGGTATAGCGCGCTTCGCGGTAGAGGGTCAGCGCCGCCTCGCCGTCCACCGTGGTGCCGGCCTCCGCCGCGATCTCGGCCAGGCAGTCCTTGATGCCGGATTCGAAGTCGATCAGGGTGCCGACGACGTCGAAGGTCAGATATTTGAAGCTCTGCAGGCTCTTGGGCAGGGTTTTGGGCAACGCACCAACTCCTCATCAAGGACCGCGGGGAACCGTTTCGGTTCGGCGGGGCGTTTCAGGTTCGGCAGCATCGTCCGCCGGGGTTCTTCTGGAGGTGGCCCCTCCGGAGGTGGCCCCTCCGGAGGTGGCCCCTCCGGAGCTGGCCCCTCTGGAGATGGCCTAGAGACCCGGTCTTCTTCCCATCCAGTGTGGTCCATGGGCTTGACGCGGGTCTCTGAATATCGATGCCGGACAGCAGAAAATGCTGGATACGGGGGTATTCGCAGATTCTTCCGCGGACTGCCCCTTTCTCGCCTATCGCATAGCCCGGCGGATGTCGGGATCCTCCAGCGTCTGGTCGAGAGTGCGGGCCGTGCGCTCCAGGATCGCGTCGATGTCGTCATCGGTGCAGCAGAGCGGCGGGGCATAGCCCAGGACGCCGTTCGCGAAGGCGCGGATCACCAGACCGTTGGTCCAGGCCCGGTCGAAAATCCGGCGGGACGGTTCGGCGGCGGCGGGCAGCGGAGTCTTGCGGTCTTTGTCCACCACCAATTCGATGGCGGCCAGCATGCCGCGTCCGCGCACGTCGCCGACCAGCGGATGGTCGCGCAGGGCATGCAGCCCGGCCATCAGCCGCGCGCCGGCCTTCACGCCGTTGGCGAGCAGGCCGTCCTCGTACAGCCGCAACGCCTCCAGCCCCACCGCGGCACTCACGGGGTGGGCGGAGTAGGTATAGCCATGGCCGACCGCGGCGTTGCCGGCGGCATCTGCGATGGTGGAATAAACCGCGTCGGACAGGAAGACCGCACCCATCGGCACGTAACCGGAGGTCAGGCCCTTGGCCGTGGTCATCAGGTCGGGGACCACGCCGTCGTCGCTGCAGGCGAACAGCGGGCCGGTGCGGCCGAAGCCGGTGATGACCTCGTCGGCGACGAACAGGATGCCGAGGCTGCGGCAGCGGTCGCACATCGCCTTCATCCAGCCGTCGGGCGGCACCAGCACGCCCCCCGAGCCCTGGATCGGTTCGGCATAGAAGGCGGCGACCCGCTCCGGCCCGCCGATCTCGGCGATCTTGGCGTCGAGGGCGGCCAGAGAGGCGGCGATGATCGCGTCGGCATCGCCGCCCACCGGGTTGCGGTAGGCGTAATGCGACGGAATCTTGTGCTGCCAGTCGAACGGCACGCCAAAGCCGGCATGGAAGGCGGGCAGGGCGGTCAGCCCGGCACCGACGGTGGAGGAGCCGTGATAGCCCTGCTCGATCGAGATGAACTGGTCGCGTTGCGGCTGGCCCTTGGCCTGCCAGTAGTAGCGGATGAAGCGGATGGTGCTGTCCACCGCGTCCGACCCGCCGAGCGTGAAGAAGACGTGGTTGAGGTCGCCGGGCGCGCGTTCGGCGAGTTCGGCCGCCAGCCGGATCGCCGGCTCGCTGCCAAGCCCGAAATAGCCGGTGGCGTAGGGAAGCACCTGCATCTGGCGGGTGGCGGCATCGACGAGGCGCTGCTGCCCATAGCCGGCATTGACGCACCACAGGCCGGCGAAGCCATCCACCAGCCGGTGGCCGGACGTGTCGGTGAGGGTTGCTCCTGAACCGGAGGCGATCACCCGGACCCCCGCCTTCTCATGGCCGCGGTAGGAGGCGACGGGATGCACCAGATGGGCACGGTCGAGTTCGATCAGGGAATTGCTGAGCATGGTCTTCTCCGGATCAGCCGAGTGCCTGGCTGGCGAGCGCGAAAGTCGAAATGGGAGCGGTCGATGGGGGGGCTTCAGCCAGGGCAGGGCGGCGCATGGCGATGCCGCCGCCGACGTGGCGCAGGCCGCAATCGGCCAGCCATGGTCCCAGGCCGGTATCGGCGGTGGTGTCCACCCGCAGGAATTTCCCTGGATTTGCGGCAATGATCGGGCCGATCAGGGCCTTGGCGCCCTCCGCATCGGGGGCGACCACCGGGCCGATGACCTGTCCGCGGCCGAAATCGCGCAGCGCCGCGAAGCCGACGGGTGCGCCGTTCCTGCGCAGCAGCGTGAAGGATCCAACCTCGGCGAAGCGCTCCAGCAGCAGGCCGCGGTCGGCACCGAAGGCCTGCCGGTCCAAGGCGGCGATGGCGGTGCGGTCGCCGGTGCCGGCCGGGGCAACGTCTTCCGCCGCGACCAACGACATCGGTCCGGCCTCCCCCTGGTGCTGAAGGACGGTGCCGACCTCGCGGAACCCCAGCTTTTCATAGAGCGGCAAACCGTCCGTCGTGGCGACGAGGCGCAGGGGGCGGTCTCCGGCCAGCGCCATGGCTTCGTCCATCAGGCGGCGGCCAAGGCCCTGCCCGCGCCAGCTTTCATCGACGATGACCATGTTGATGGTGGCCGCATCCTCGCCATAGGGCGTCATCAGCACCGTGCCGACCACCTGCGACGTCTCGGCGTCCACGGCGACCAGCCCCTGGCTGAGCGCGAGAGCCAGGGACCAATCTTCCAGACGGTGCGGCCATTGCGCCTGCCGCGACAGGGCGAGCGCGTCCTTGAGAAATCTGGGCTCGAAAGCCGGATAGTGAACCGTTCTCTTGGGAACCGTATTCTTGCTCATGGGCAGTCCTTTCACCCTCTGACCCAAGAGTGGGCGCACTGCTCCCGGACGTTTGTCCGAAGGCGACGCCTGCCGCGATATCTTTCACCTTTGCTTCGGCGGCTGGCCGCATCTTATGCCGTGGCGGGGGCCGCCGGTCCCGCGCATGGGGCGCCCGTACCCCGTTCGACGAGCGCCAGCGCCCTTCCCCTCCCAACCAAATGCTGAGTGCCGAGACGGAAACGGAACTTTGTGCTTTCGCGCCGGGCAATTCGGTCAGGCCCGGTATCACGGCGGGGCTAGGATCGTGGGGCAGGGCCGATCGCGCCCCAATCCTCTCCCACCGCCCCCATCCCGAGGAAGCAGCCATGAGCCAGTTTCGGCCGAAATACGTCACTTTCGATTGCCACGGCACGCTGATCAATTTTCAGATGGCCGAAGCCGCGCGCGATCTGTACGGATCGATCCTCGACGAGGCGCGGATGACGGAGTTCATCAAGAACTTCGCCGCCTACCGTCTCGACGAGATCATGGGCGCCTGGAAGCCCTACGCCGAGGTCGTGCACAATTCGCTGGAGCGCACCTGCAAGCGCAACAACGTCGTCTTCCGCGACGAGGATGCGCGCATGGTCTATGAGCGGGTTCCCACCTGGGGGCCGCATGCGGACGTGCCGGCCGGGCTTGCCAGGGTCGCCAAGGAAATCCCGCTGGTCATCCTGTCCAACGCCATGAACGACCAGATCCCGTCGAACGTGGCGAAGCTGGGCGCACCCTTCCACGCCGTCTACACCGCCGAGCAGGCGCAGGCCTACAAGCCGCGCTTCCAGGCGTTCGAATACATGTTCGACATGCTCGGCTGCGGGCCGGAGGACATCCTGCACTGCTCCTCCTCCTTCCGCTACGACCTGATGTCGGCCCACGACCTGGGGATCCGCAACAAGGTGTGGGTCAACCGCGGCCACGAACCGGCCAACCCGTATTACGGCTATACGGAGATTCGCGACATCTCCGGCCTGCCCGGCGTGGTCGGGCTGTAAGGGGCGCATTTCACGGTTCAGGCTGCAATGAGAAGGACCCAGGTCATGAAATTCGTCTCCTACTGGCACGACACCGCTCCCGCCTTCAGGGGCGGGGCAGAGGGCGTTGCAGAGGGCCAGTATGACGTCGCCATCGTCGGAGGGGGGTTCACCGGCCTGGGTGCCGCCCGCCAGCTTGCCAAGGCCGGGGCGCGGGTGATCGTGCTGGAGGCGGACCGCATCGGCGGCGGTGCGTCGGGGCGCAACGGCGGGCACCTCAACAACGGTCTGGCGCACAGCTTCATCGCCGCCAAGACCGCCTTGGGGACGGAGCGCGCCATCGCGCTCTACCGCGCCTTCGACCAGTCGATCGACACGCTGGAGGCGGTGATCGCCGAAGAGGGGATCGACTGCAATTTCCGCCGTGCCGGCAAGCTGAAGCTGGCCTCGAAGCCCGCCCATTTCGACACCATCGCCCGCAACTTCGAGGCGGTGCACCGCGAAGTCGATCCCGACACCGCGCTGCTGACCGCCGAGGACCTGAAGGGGGAGGTCGGCTCGCCATTCCACGGCGCGATGCTGTCGCGCAAGAGCGCGATGATGCATATGGGCCGCTTCGTCACCGGGCTGGCGGATGCGGCCGTGCGGCATGGCGCGGTGCTGGTCGAGAACGCGCCGGTCGGCGCCATCACCCGCTCCGGCGACCGCCACACGCTGTCCACGCCGCGCGGCACGGTGACCGCCAAGGAGGTGCTGGTCGCCACCGGCGCCTATACCACGCCGAATTTCAGCCATTTCCGCCGCCGCATCATCTCGGTCGGCAGCTTCATCGTCGCGACCCGGCCGCTGAGCGACGGCGAGATCGCGTCGGTGGTGCCCGGCAACCGCACCTACGTCACGTCGATGAACATCGGCAACTACTTCCGCCTGTCGCCCGACCGGCGGCTGATCTTCGGCGGCCGGGCGCGCTTCTCGGCCACCTCGAACCAGCGGTCCGACGCCAAGAGCGGGGCGATCCTGCGGGCGAGCTTGGCGAGGATTTTCCCGCAGATCGCCAGCATCGACATCGATTATTGCTGGGGTGGACTGGTGGACATGACCAGCGACCGCTACCCGCGCGCCGGCTATCACGACGGCATGTGGTACGCCATGGGCTATTCCGGCCACGGGGCGCAGTTGTCCACCCATCTCGGCATGACCATGGCCGATGCGATCCTGGGCCGTGAGGACCGGAACCCGCTGAAGGGGCTGTCCTGGCCCGCCGTCCCCGGCCATTTCGGCAAGCCCTGGTTCCTGCCGCTGGTCGGGCTGTACTACAAGGCGCTCGACCGGATTCAGTGACGTCGAGGTTTAAGTGGCACTCTCCCTCTCCCCCCCGGGGAGAGGGTCGGGGTGAGGGGGATGCGTTGCAGGATCTTTGTAGAAATCCTGCCGCGCGCCCCCTCACCCTAACCCTCTCCCCGCTTTCGGCGGACCACCGGTCCGCCTGTAGCGTCAGCGCAAACAAAGTTTGCGCGTGAACGGGGGGAGAGGGGACTTCGTCACCCCAGCCCGCCGATGTGGAAGGTCTTCATCTCCAGATATTCCTCGATCCCCACCTGTGCCCCTTCGCGGCCCAGGCCGGACTGCTTGACGCCGCCGAAGGGGGCGACCTCGGTGGAAATCATGCCGGTGTTCAGCCCGACCATGCCGGCCTCCAGCGCTTCGCCCACCCGCCAGGACCGCGCGAGGTTCTGCGTGTAGAAATAAGCGGCCAGTCCGAAGGGCGTGGCGTTGGCGAGCGCGATGGCCTCCTCCTCCGTCTCGAAGCGGAACAGCGGCGCCACCGGGCCGAAGGTCTCCTCATGGGCGAGCAGCATGTCGGTGGTGGCGTCGGTCAGAACCACCGGCGCCACGAACTGCGGACCCTGCGCCGCGACGGCGGCTGCGGACGCGATGCTCGCCCCCTTGGACAGCGCGTCGTCGAGGTGGCGCTCGATCTTCTCGACGGCGGCGGCGTTGATCATCGGGCCGATGGCGACGCCCGGCTCCAGCCCGGACCCCACCCGCATGGCGTTGACGCGGTCGACCAGCCGGTCGCGGAAGGCGTCGTGGACGCCGGCCTGCACCAGGATGCGGTTGGCGCAGACGCAGGTCTGCCCGCCGTTACGGAACTTGGAGAGGATCACACCCTCCACCGCCTGATCCAGATCGGCGTCGTCGAACACGATGAAGGGCGCGTTGCCGCCCAGCTCCAGGCTCAGCCGCTTGATGCCGGCGGCGGCCCCGCGCATCAGCAGGGAGCCGACGCGGGTGGAGCCGGTGAAGGAGATCTTGCGGACGGTCTCGTTCGCCAGAAGCTCCTCGCCGATGGCTTCAGGCCGGCCGGTCAGGATGTTGATCACGCCCGCCGGGATGCCCGCCCGTTCGGCCAGCACGCCCAGCGCCAGCGCCGAATAGGGCGTGAAATCCGACGGCTTGATCACCACGGTGCAGCCGGCGGCCAGCGCCGGGGCCACCTTGCGGGTGATCATGGCGTTGGGGAAGTTCCACGGCGTGATGATGCCGCAGACGCCGACCGGCTCCTTCAGCACGACGATGCGGCGGTCGGGGGTCGGGGAGGGGATGGTGGTGCCGCCGATGCGCCGCGCCTCCTCGGCGAACCATTTGACGAAGGAGGCGCCATAGCGGATCTCGCCGCGCGCCTCGTCCAGCGGCTTGCCCTGCTCCAGCGTCAGGAGGCGGGCCAGATCCTCCAGATTCTCGATCATCAGCGCGTGCCAGCGCTCCAGCAGCGCGGCACGGTCGGCATGGGTGCGACGCCGCCAAGCGGGGTAGGCCTCGGCCGCGGCGGCGATGGCGTCGCGGGCGTCGGTTCCGTCCATGTCGGGGACGCTGCCGAGGCTGCCGCCGGTCGCCGGGTTCCGGACGTCGATGGTCCGGCCGGCCGCCCCGGCGCACCAGCGCCCGCCGATCAGCCCCTGTTCGCGGAACAGGGAGGGGTCCGTCAGGTGATGGGTCATGGTCGTGTGTTTTCCGCTGCGGGTGAATTCGAGGCGACGGGGGTCAGGGCAACCGGCATCAGGGCAACCGGCATCAGGACAGCGCCGACAGCACGGCGGCGGTGATCGCGTCCGTCTTGTCCTTGCCGGGAACCGTGCCGATGCCGCGGCCGGTGGTGTCGCCAAGCGCCGCCATGACGCGGTCGGCGGCGGACTTCTCCCCCAGATGGTCCAGCATCATCGCGCCCGACCAGATGGCGGCGATGGGGTTGGCGATGCCGAGATGGGCGATGTCGGGGGCCGAGCCATGCACCGGTTCGAACATCGACGGCGCCTTGCGGTCCGGGTTGAGGTTGGCCGAGGCGGCGAAGCCCAGCCCGCCCTGGATCGCCGCACCGAGGTCGGTGAGGATGTCGCCGAACAGGTTGGAGGCGACGACGACGTCCAGGCTTTCCGGCGCCGTCACCATGCGCGCCGCCATGGCGTCGACGTGATAGCTGGTGACCTCGACGTCCGGATGTTCGGCGGCCAATTGGCGGGTGATCTCGTCCCAGAACACCATCGAGTATTTCTGCGCATTCGACTTGGTGACCGAGGCCAGCTTGCCGCGCCGCGTCCGCGCCTGGGCGAAGGCGAAACGCAGGATCCGTTCCACCCCCATGCGGGTGAAGATTCCGGTCTCCACCGCCACTTCCTGCGGCGTGCCCTGATGGATGCGCCCGCCGGCGCCGGCATATTCGCCTTCGGTGTTCTCGCGGATGCACAGGATGTCAAAGCCGCCGCGGCGCAGCGGCCCCTCCACCCCCGGCAGCAGCCGGTGCGGGCGGACGTTGGCGTACTGGTCGAACGCCTTGCGGATGGGCAGCAGCAGCCCGTGCAGCGATACTGCATCCGGCACCTCCGCCGGCCAGCCGACCGCACCCAGCAGGATGGCGTCGTACTTGCGCAGCGTGTCGATGCCGTCGGCGGGCATCATCACGCCGGTTTCCTTGTAGTGGGCGCAGGACCAGGGCATTTCGGTGCCTTCCAGCGCAAAGCCGGACTGCTTTGCCGTGGCCTGCAGAACCTCCCAGGCGGCGTCGACCACGGGATGTCCGATGCCGTCGCCCTTGATGATCGCAATGTTGTGGGTTTTCATCGAACGTCCCCTATCGGTTTGTACCAGTGTTCATCGAATTACAGGCCGATCAGCACGCTTTTGCTGCGGCGGTTGGCGAGATAGGCCTCGCGCCCCAGGTCCTTGCCGATGCCGGAGCGCTTGTAGCCGCCGGTCGGCAGTATGTGATCGCGCGAGCGGCCATAGCGGTTGACCCACACCGTTCCGGCCTGCAGGCGTCGGGTCAAGCGGATTGCGCGCGACAGGTCGCGGGTGTAGAGGCCGGCGGCAAGCCCGTAGGTGGGATGGTCGGCCATCGCCATCGCCTCTTCCTCGGTATCGAAGCTCTGCACGGTCAGGACCGGGCCGAAGATCTCCTCCACCACGGCGGGGGAGCTTTGATCGACCCCGGCCAGCAGGGTGGGCGCGTAGAAATACCCGTCGCCGTCCATCGGCGCCCCGCCGGTCAGGCACTCCACCGGCCCGCCGAGCGAAGCGGTGACGATGGAGTGGATGCGGGCGCGCTGCCGTTCGGAGATGATGGGGGAATAGCGTGTCTTCTCGTTCCAGGTCGGGCCGGGGCGGACGGCCCGCACATGTCCCAGGATCATCTCGATCAGCGCTCCGGCCACCTTCGCCTCGACCAGCAGGCGCGATCCGGCGACGCAGGCCTGACCGGCATTCGACAGCACGCTGGTCGCGATGGCGGCGGCGGCCTTTTCGAGGTCGGCGTCGGCGAAGACGATCTGCGGGCTCTTGCCGCCCAGCTCCAGCGTCATCGGCTTGACGCCGCTGCGGGCGATGTCGGCCATGATCGCCGATCCCGCCGCCGTCGATCCGGTGAAGCTGACCTTGGCGATGCCGGGATGGCGGGTGATGGCGGCGCCGGTGGTCGGGCCGTCGCCCAGGACGATGTTGATGAGCCCGGCCGGCAGACCGGCCTTCACCGCCAACTGCGCCAGCAGGACGGTGGAGAAGGGCGTCATCTCCGACGGCTTCAGCACCACCGCGTTGCCGGCGGCCAGCGCCGGGCCGAGCTTCCAGCCCGCCATCGACAGCGGGAAGTTCCACGGCGTGATGGCGCCGACGACGCCGTAGGGCTCGGTCATCACCATGCCGAGGCTGCCGTCGTCGGTGGGGGCGAGGTCGCCGCCTTCCTTGTCGGCGAATTCGGCGAAGAAGCGGATCTGCTCGGCGGTCACCGCCACATCGCCGGCGACGAGCTGGCCGACCGGGCGGGTGGAGGACAGCGCCTCCACCTTCGCCAGGGTTTCCGCCTCCTCCTCGATCAGCGCGGCCCAGCGCTGCAGCACGGCGGTGCGTTCGCGCGGGCGCACGCCGCCCCAGTTGCTGGACTTCAGGGCGGCGTGGGCAGTGGCGACCGCCTCGTCGACGAGGTCTGACGAGGCCACCGGGCAGTCGGCATAGGCCCGGCCGTCCGATGGGCGATGCATGGGCAGCCCGTCCTCCGCCGGAATCAGGCGGTCACCGATGAAGTGCCCGATGGGCAGCGGCAGGCGGTCCGGGTCGAAGGACAGGCTCATGACGCACCCTCAGTTGACGGTGATGTAGATCTTGCGGACCGTCTCGATGGTCTTCCACACGCCGGTGAAGCCCGGCTTCATGACGAAGCTGTCGCCCGCCCGGTAGACCACCGGCTCGCCGCCGTCCGGCGTGATTTCGATGACGCCGGCCAGGATGTGGCAGAACTCGAAGGTCTCGCCCTTGATCGAGCGGGTTTCGCCCGGCGTGGCTTCCCAGACGCCGGTCTTGACGGTGTCGTCCTTGGCGGCGTCCTGCGCCCAGGTCTTGAAGGCGGGCGCCCCGGCGATCAGCCGTTCCGGAACCGGGGTGGACTCGCGCGGGGCGAAGGTCGGCGCGGGATCGATGGTCTTGAGCAGCGACATGGGAAAATCCTTGCGATGTGCGGCTGCGCCGCGGGGGAAGGGGTCGGGCGCGGCGTCAGTAGCCGCGCCGCCGGTCGATGAGCCCGACCGGGTCCTGTCCGGCGAAATGCCGGCGGAGGTTGGTGATGACGGCCCGTGCGGCGCTGTCCGGCTGGGTGATGCTGGCGACATGCGGGGTCAGCACGATCTTCGGATGAGCCCAGAAGGGATGGTCGGGCGGCAGCGGCTCCGGGTCGGTGACGTCGACCACGGCCCCGGACAGGTGGCCGTCGTCGAGCGCGCTCACCAGCGCGGCATGGTCGAGCTGCGGTCCGCGCCCGGTGTGGACCAGCGCCGCGCCGCGGGGCAGCTTGGCGAGCAGCCGTGCGTCGAGGAACCCGCGGGTGTCCGGGGTCAGCGGCAGCAGGACGATCAGGATGTCGGTGTCGGCCAGCATCGCGTCGAGGCCGTCCGCGCCGTGGTGGCACGTCACGCCGTCAAGCCGGCGCGGCGAGCGGCTCCAGCCCGACAGCGGAAAGCCGAAGGGCTTCAGCCGGTCCAGCACCGCCTGACCCAGCACGCCCAGCCCCAGCACGCCGACCCGCCGCTCTGCCGCTTGCGGCTGCTGCAGGGGGCGCCAGAGGCGGTCCGCCTGCTGGGCGCGATAGGCCGGCATCTGGCGATGCAGGGTCAGCACGGCCAGAGTGGCATATTCCTGCATCATGCGAACGATGCCGTCCTCCACCATGCGCACAACCTTCACGGAGTCGGGGAGGTCGGTCATGGTGAACTGGTCCACCCCGGCCCCGATGGAAAAGACCATCTCCAGATTGCGGTAGCGGGCGAGGTCTTGCGGGATGGTCCAGGTGATCAGGTAGCGGACCGCATCGGGATCGACTGTGGCCGGGTCCATCGAAAAGGGCAGGTCGGGCAGCTCGCTGGCGAAGGCCTTGGCGAAGACTGCGCCGCGCACGGCGTCCGAATTGAACAGGAAGGTCATGTGCGTCCCTTTGGCGATGCGCGGGCAATACCGGCGATGGTCAGAGGCGGCAGCGCTGGCCCAGCGCCTCGATCATCGACTGGCAGGCGTTCAGTTCCTCGACGAGGATGTGTTCGTTGGGGCGGTGCGCCCGCGCGATGTCGCCGGGGCCGCAGATGATCGCGTCCATCCCGGCGGTCTGGTACAGCCCGGCCTCCGTGCCATAGCTGACGGCGGCCAGCGGTTCCTGCCCGGTCAGCTCCTCCAGCAGGCGGGCCAGCGGCGTGCGGGCGGCCAGGAACAGGGCGGGATAGGCGCCGGTTTGCGTCCAGTCCACGGCGAATCCCCGCTCCTCCAGCCGCGCTGCCGCCTCGCGCACCGGCTCCAGCAGGGTCGCGGGGTCGATTCCGGCGATGGCGCGGGCTTCGAACTCGGCGGTGCAGGTGTCGGGGATGACGTTCACCGCAAGCCCGCCCTGGATGGTGCCGACCTGAAGCGAGGAGTAGGGCGGCTCGAAGACCGAATCCAGCGGCCCCCGGGTCAGTCGGTCGGCCTGGGCGACGGCTGCGGTCAGCGCGTCGGCCATGGCGTGGATGGCGTTCAGCCCCTGGTCGGGGCGGGAGGAATGGCCGGAGCGTCCGCGCACGGTCAGCCGGGCCGCCGCCTTGCCCTTGTGGGCGCGGACGGCGCGCAGGCCGCTCGGCTCCCCGACGATGACGCCCAGCGGCGGCGCGCACAGGGTGGGCAGATGCGGCAGAAGATGCGGCGCGCCCTGGCAGCCGGCCTCCTCGTCGTAGGTGAAGGCGAAGTGGATCGGCCGGGCCAGCGGGGCGGCGGTCAGGGCGGGCAGGGCCGCCAGCGCCGCGGCGATGAAGCCCTTCATGTCCGAGGTGCCGCGTCCGTAAAGCCGGTTGCCGTCGGCGCGCAGCTGGAACGGATCGCTGGTCCATTCGGGTTCTGTGGCCGGAACCACGTCCATGTGACCTGACAGGACATAGCCCGGCACCATCGCCGGACCTATGGTGGCGAACAGGTTGAAGCGGTCGCCCTCCGGCCCCGGCAGCACCCGGACGCGCACCCCCGCAGCTTCCAGAACGCTGCGAATCCCGTCGATGATGGCGCCGTTGGGGGTGCCGACGACGGAGGGAAAGGCGATCAGATCCTTCAGGATGTCGATCACGGTCATGACGGCCTCACCTTGTCCCGTGCTGCGTCCCGTTCTGAGGGCGCGGGCGGTCGTTGCGGTTTCAGTTTGTGCGGAAAGGCCCGGCGGCTGCGGCCCTCACGATCTTAGCCGCTGCCCGCTCCATTCCATGCTGAATGCACGGGCGATTTGGATGATTGTTGTGCCGGCCCGGCGCTTTGCGGTGATTTGTGCGGTGGTTGCCCCGGTAATCTCGGGGAGCGGTTGGTGGCTCAGGCATATCGGTTGACCCATAGGAGCACCGACTCACGTTATCGAAACTCCGGGGAGGAGGAAGCATTGAGCGAACGCGGCCTTGAAGACGGGTCGGGGGACGGTGCGTTACCGCCCTCCCTGACAGTCGACGCCTTCGACGTGCGGATGGCCGACGTCGCGGATATCGACCTGGAGCGCCTGCAGGCGCTGTCGATCTCGGTCGGCTGGCCGCACCGTGCGGAGGATTGGCAGTTCGCGCGCGAGGTCGGCCACGGCTTCGTCGCGCTGGACGAGATCGACCGGGTCCTGGCGTCGGCGATGTGGTTTCCCCATGGCGACGACTTTGCAACCATCGGCATGGTCATGACCTCGCCCCGGCTGCAATCGCTGGGGGTCGGCGAATGGCTGATGAAGCGGGTGCTGTCGGCGTCGGCGGGACGGACCTACCGGCTCAACGCCACCCGTGCGGCGTTGGCGCTCTACCGCTCGCTCGGTTTCATCGGCCACCGGACCGTGTTCCAGTGCCAGGGCGAGGCGCGGCGCAGCGACCAGCCCCCCTCGGCGGAGCCGGTGCGGCGGCTGGCGGCGGCGGATCTGGCGGCGGTGACGGCACTGGATGAGCGCGCCTTCGGAACCTCGCGCGCCGGGCTGATCGCACGGCTGTTCGAGCAGTCGGTCGGCTATGGGCTGGAGCGGGACGGCGTGCTGGCCGCTTTCGCCCTCTGCCGTCCCTTCGGTCGCGGCCATGTCGTCGGCCCGGTGGTCGCCGGGCTGGACGAGGACGCCGTCGCCGTGGTCCGCCCCCATGTGGACGAGCATGACGGCCGTTTCCTGCGTCTGGACACCCATCTGGACGAAGGAATCTTCCCGTTGTTCCTCGCCCGGTCGGGCATGCGGATCAAGGACACGGTCCTGACCATGTCGCTGGGCGCGCCGCTGACCGATCCGGCGACACGCGGACCGGACCGCCCCATCACCTTCGCACTCGCCACCCAGGCCCTGGGTTGAGCCGCCACCGGCTTCTTGAAAAGTCGGCTTCACGAATAAGGATTCGCCGCTCATGCCGGGACAGACGCCGGACCCCTCCGCCGGCTCTCACGCCGAACCCGTGCCCGAACCCGTACCAGAACCGATACCGCCGCCATCCTCCGCCGGCATCCGCGACGGGGTGCTGCTCCGGCTGGTGTCGGCCGGGCTGTTCGTGGTGATGTCGCTGTTCGTCCGGCTGGCCACGGTCGAGGCGCCGATCGGACAGATCGTCTTCTACCGCAGCGCCTTCGCCCTGCCGCCGATCATCGCCTATCTGATGTGGCGCCGGCAATTCCCGCGGGCTTTGAAGACGCGGCAGCCGGTCGGACATATGAAGCGCAACCTGTATGGCGGCGCGGCGATGGTGCTGTCCTTCATTTCGCTGGCCTATCTGCCGCTGGCACTGGCGACCGCGCTGGGATTCCTGGCACCGCTGCTCGCCGTGCCGGCCGCCATGCTGTTCCTGCGGGAACGGCCGGGCCCCGTCGCCATCGGTGCGGCGCTGGCCGGTTTCGCCGGGGTGGTCCTGATGCTCGCCCCCGCCTTCGACGGGCCGAGGCTGGACCATGACACCATCATCGGGGTGGCGGCCGGGCTGGCCATGGCCGTCGCGACCGCCGCCGGGCGGGTCCAGATCAAGACGCTGACCGCGACCGAGGCGCCGGGGACCATCGCCTTCTATTTCGCTCTCCTCTGTGCGCTCGGCGGCCTGGCGAGCTGGCCGTTCGGCTGGATCACCCCCACGGGCCATTCCTTCGCTTACCTCGTCGGCGCGGGCGTCTCCGGCGGTCTGGCGCACATCACCATGACGGAGGCAATGGCCCGCGCGCCGGTCTCCACCCAGGCGCCGTTCGACTACACGGCGATGCTGTGGGCGCTGATGCTCGACGCGCTGATCTTCGGCCTGCTGCCGTCCCCGGTCAGCCTTGCCGGCGCCTTCGTCATCGCCGCCTCGGCGCTGGTTGTCCCTCTGGCCGGCCGGTTCACCAGCCGGTCCGAAGCCCTGGAATCTGTCCGCTGAGGTCCGCAAGCCGAGGCGGCGGCGCGGTCAGGACAGTCCCGCTTCCAGGCCGACCGACTGGCCGGCGGTCTGGAAACGGTCGATGCGGAAATAATGCAGCGGCGTGTCGGTGTGCCCGGTGGCGATGATCTCCGCCATCACGTCGCCGACGCCGGGACCGAGTTGGAAGCCGTGGCCGCTGAAGCCGAAGGCGTGGAACAGGCCGTGCGTCGTCGCCGACGGCCCCATCACAGGCAGCTTGTCGGCGACATAGCCTTCGCAGCCCGACCAGGTGCGGATCACGGTGACATCGGCGATGGCCGGCAGCAGCCGGACCAGCCCCCGCAACTGACCGGGTAGCCGCGCCGGGTCCGCCCTGGCGTGGCCGGGGTCGAGCGGCACCGCCACACGCTCGGCCGCGCCGCCGAAGACGATGTTGCCGCGTTCCACCTGACGCAGATAGCCGTCGCCGCCCGCGCGCGACCACATGCCCACCACCGGCAGGATTCGGTGCGGTAGGGGTTCGGTGACGCCCATCTGCGGCCCGTAGGCCGACATCGGCACAGGTTCGCCGAAGCCGGCGGCGACGCGGGCCCCCCAGGCGCCGGCCGCGTTCAGCAGGCAATCGGCGGTGAAGCGGCCCCGCTGCGTCATCGCTTCGAACCCCGAGCCGGTCGCCGATACCTGCACCGGGCCGCAGTCTTCCACGATCTCGGCCCCCAGTCGGCGGGCGGCATCGGCAAAGGCGGGGGCGATCAGGCGCGGGTTGCCGCTGCCGTCCTGCGGCGAGAAGGAGGCGGCGATGGCCGCCGGACCCAGCCCCGGGAAGCGGCGGCGGATCTCCGGCGGCGTCAGCTCTTCAAGCTCCAATCCCCAGGGCCGCGCGTCGGCGACGTAGCGGCGCATATCGGCCAAGCCGTCCTCGTCGAACACCAGCCGCAGATGGCCGGTGGCGCGGAACTCCACGTCGCGGCCCAGCAGCCGCTCCGCCTCGCCCCACAGCGCCCGCGACCGGTGGGCGAGCGGCAGTTGCGGCAGATAGCGCCCGCTGCGGCGGATGTTGCCGAAGGACGCGACGGTGGCGCCCGAGCCGACGCGGTTGCGTTCCAGCAGCGTGACGCGCAGGCCGCGCCGGGCCAGGAAGAAGGCGGCGGCCGATCCCATCAACCCGCCGCCCAGCACGATAACCCTCATCGACCTCTCCCACATGCGGGCGGACGCGGCTCCGCCCCACCGGTCAGGCTGCCCAGGACCGGCGGCCGGGTCAAAGACGGGTTGGGCATGGTCCCATAAGGCAGGGCTATGGGCTGGGCCATCCGGAGCCCGCATTCATAAGTCCGCCTTATGCCTCTGCTTTCATTGGGTCTTAGACCGCTCTCACTCCGCCATGTCAGCTTTTTGCCCAGCACAGGCTGATTTGCGGAAGGGAGTGAAGATGGACGGGGGCATGGGTGAGGCCGATTGGAAGGTCGGCGTCGATATCGGCGGAACCTTCATCGATTTCTGCGCGCTGGACACCCGGTCCGGCCGGGTGGCGTCGCTGAAGGTGCTGACGACGCCGGACGATCCCGGCGCGGAGCTGATGACCGGACTTACCCTGCTGGCCGAGCGCGAGGGGATGGACCCGCGCGCCGTCACCCGCTTCGTGCACGGCACGACGGTGGGGATGAACACGGTCATCCAGCGGAAGGGCGCGCCGCTGGCGCTGCTGACCAATGCGGGGTTCGAGGATGTGATCGAACTCGCCCGGCTGCGCATGCCGGACACCTATTCCCTGTTCTGCTCGCGCCCCGACCAGCTGGTCGCACGCGACATGATCTTCGGCATTCCCGCCCGCCTGCGGTCCGACGGGACGGAGCGGCAGGCCCCCGACTTGGCGGCCGTCGCCGATGCCGTGGCGGCCCTCAGGACCAAGGGGGCGGTGGGCGTCGTCGTCTCCTTCCTCCATTCCTGGCGCGACGGCGGCCATGAGAGCGCGGTGAAGGAGGAGATCGCCCGGCTGGCCCCCGACCTGTTCGTCTTCACCTCCGCCGAGGTCTGGCCGGTGATCCGCGAGTATGAGCGGACGACGACGGCGATCCTGAACGCCTACGTCCATCCCCGGATTTCCGGCTACCTGTCGGCCCTGGAGGAGCGGCTGGCCGGACGCGGGGTGCCCGCCCGCCCGCTGCTGACCAAATCCAACGGCGGCGTGATGAACGCGGCGGAGGGCAAGCGGGCTTGCGTCCACATGCTGCTGTCCGGCGCCGCCTCGGGCGTCAACGGCGCGGCGTGGCTGGCCAGGCAGGCGGGGGAACCGCGCATCCTGACGCTCGACATCGGCGGGACCTCCGCCGATTTCGCCCTGATCATCGACGGTCAGGCCCAGTTCGGCACCGGCGAGATGATCGGCGAGTTTCCGCTGCACATCCCCTCGGTGTCGGTCAGCTCCATCGGCATCGGCGGCGGGTCGATCGCCAGCGTCGACGGGCAGGGGGTGCTGCGCGTCGGCCCTGAATCCGCCGGCTCGACGCCCGGCCCGTCCTGCTACGGCCGTGGCGGCGAATGGGCGACGGTGACCGACGCCATGGTGGTGTGCGGCTGGCTCGGCCACAGCCAGATGGCCTATGGGCAGCTGCGGATGGACGCCGACCTCGCCCGCGCCGCCGTCCGGCGGCTGGCCGACGAACTGGGCCGCTCGGTCGAGGCCACCGCCCAGGCCATCCTCGACGTCGCCGTGTCGGAGATGTTCGCGGAGGTCGAGAAGATGGCCGCGCGCGCCGGCGTCGACGTGCGGGATTTCGCGCTGATGCCCTTCGGCGGCGGCGGGCCGATGCTGGGGGTGTTCCTGGCGCGGGAGCTGGGGATGCCGCGTGTCGTCGCTCCGCGTTGGCCGGGCGTGGTGTCGGCGCTGGGCGGTCTGGTCGCCGACCTGCGCGGCGATTTCGTCCGCACCCTGTTTGCGGAACTGTCCTCCGGGCTGATGCCGACGCTGCGCGAAGCCCTTGCCGCGATGGGCGCGGAAGGGCGCGACTGGCTCGCCGCCCAGGGGCATTCTGGTGCGGTCGAGCTGAGGATCGTCGCCGACATGCGCTATGCCGGCCAGAGCTATGAGATCGAGACGCCGTTGCAGCCGTCCTGGCTGGATGGCGACGATCCCAACTCCGGTTCGGGCGCCATCGCCGCCGCCTTCCACGCGGCCCACGCGCGGCTCTACGACTTCGACGACCCGGATGGGCGGATCGAGATCGTCAATCTGCGCCTGTCGGCCATCGGCAACGGCCCGGCCCTGCACTTCCCCACCGCGCCGGACGAGCTGCGCGCCGCGTCGGCAGAGCGGACCGTTCCGGTCTTCACCGGCGGCGTCGTGACCCCGGTCGGGCTGTACCGCCGCGCGGACTTGCAGGCCGGGGCGCGCTTCCAGGGGCCGGCCATCGTCGCCCAGGAGGACACCACCTTCGCAATCCCCGCCGGGACCGACGCCCGCGTCGACGCGCACCTCAACCTCCACCTGACCTTTGCGGAGTGACGCCTGTGTTTGACCGTATGAAGCTTCAGGTTCTGGCGAACCACGCGCGCTCGGCGGCCGAGAACATGGCCCACACGCTCCAGCGCACCGCCCATTCCGCCTTCGTCAAGGAGACGGAGGATTTCACCGTCATGCTGCTGAACCGCCGGGGCGAGACCTTCGGCGTGCCGATGGAGCTGGGGGCGACCTGGTATCCGGGCCTGACCTATGGCCGCGCCATCGACATGATCGAGGATTACCGGCCGGGCGACGTCGCCTTCACCAACGATCCCTATTCCGGCTTCGTCGCGACCCACGCCCCCGACACCCACCTGTGGAAGCCGGTCTTCTACGATGGGGAGATCATCGCCTGGACCGGCGGGCACATCCACAACACCGACATGGGCGGCGCGGTCCCGGCCTCGCTGTCGCGGGCGCTGACCGAAATCCATCAGGAGGGCATCCGTTTCCCGCCGATGAAGCTGGTCCGCGAAGGGGTGTTCGACGAGCAGATCCTGCGGATCATGACCACCAACGTCCGCAAGCCCGACCTGAACATCGGCGACATCAAGGCGCTGGTCGGCGCGCTGAACACCGGCGAGCGCAAGATCCTCGCCATGGTCGAGAAGTTCGGCAAGACGGCGTTCCTCGACGGCGTCGACGCGCTGCTGGACCATGCCGAGGCGCAGGCGCGCGACATCCTGCGCGCGATGCCCGACGGGGAATGGGTGTTCGCCGACTACGCCGACGAGGATTCGGTCGAGGCCAACCCCTGCCGCCTGAAGCTGACCCTGAGGATCAAAGGCGACGAGGCGATCCTCGACTTCACCGGGTCGGATCCGCAGCTGGCATCCTCCCTCAACGTGCCGTCGGGCGGCGATCCCCGCCACACCATCCTGCTGGTCGGGGTCTATTACGTCCTCTACACCCTCAACCCGAAGATCCTGCTGAATACCGGCCTGACCCGGCCCTTCACCTGCATCGCGCCGGCGGGGACGGTGCTGAACCCGACCTTCCCGGCGGCGGTGGGCATGCGGTCGCTGACCTGCGCGCGGCTGCGCTCGGTCATCTTCGGCGCCTTCTCCCAGGCGGTGCCGGAGCGGCTTCCGGCGGCGCCGGCCGGCAACAACTGCATCGTCAACGTGATGACCACCGACGAGCGGACGGGCAACCGCATCATCGCCGCGGTCAACCCGGTGGTCGGGGGCGGCGGCGGCATGCCGCACCGCGACGGCACCAACGGGTCGGGGGCGGATGCCGCCTATCTGAAGAACACGCCGATCGAGATCACCGAGATGGAAACCCCGGTGGAGTTCGTGCGCTACGGGCTGGCGACCGACAGCGGCGGGGCCGGGCGCTGGCGCGGCGGGCTAGCCACCCACATGGCCTTCCGCGTCTTCTCCCCCGACACCCGGATCACCGCGCGCAACCGCGACCGCGGATTCTTCCGTCCCTGGGGCGTGCTGGGCGGCCGGGCCGCGGGTCTGTCCGACATGGTGGTCAATCCCGGCACGCCGGAGGAACGGCGGCTGGGCAACATCGACACCGCGGTGCTGCAGCCGGGCGACATGCTGGACATCCGTTCGGCCGGCGGCGGCGGCCGGGGCGACCCGTTCGCGCGCGAGGCATGGCGGGTGGCCCAGGACGTGGCGCGCGGCTACGTCTCCGTCGAGGCGGCGGAGCGGGAGTATGGCGTGGTCGTCCGTGACGGCGTGCTCGACGCGGCGGCGACCGACGCCCTGCGTGACGCCCTCCGCGCCGCCCGGCCGGCTTCCACCGGGCATTTCCATTTCGGACCCGAACGGGAGGGCTACGAGCGGCAATGGACCCCGGACGCCTATGATTTCCTGACGCGGACCCTGGACGGCCTGCCGATCCACTGGCGCTTCTTCGCCAAGACCGAAATCTTCGGCCGCATGGCCGGCCGCGCCGGGGCCGATGGGGTGGAGGCCGCGCTGGAAGAGGTCTATGCCCGCTTCCCCGAAATGCCCCGCTCCAAGGCCATGATCCGGGAGGCGGCGAAATGAGCGGGGCGGCGTTCGCCTCTCCGCAAGAACCCGGCGGCCGGCTGGTCAGGCTGGCCGAGACGGGACGGGAGCCCGTCCGCTTCCTGCTGGACGGCGTGGAGCGGGTGGCTCTGGCGGGCGATACGGTGCTGACGGCGATCCTCACCAACGCTCCGGCGCTGCGTCAGGCGGAGTTCGGACCGGAGCGGCGCGCAGGATTCTGCCTGATGGGGGCCTGCCAGGATTGCTGGATCTGGCAGGAACAGGGGCCGCGCCTGCGCGCCTGCTCCACCCCCCTGGCCGACGGCATGCGGCTGCTGACCCGGACGCGGGAGGATTGGCCATGACCGCGCCCACCCAACCCGGTGTCGTGATCGTCGGCGCCGGTCCTGCCGGGATCCGTGCGGCGGAAACGCTGGCGGCGGCCGGGCTGTGCCCGATGGTGATCGACGAGGGCGCACGGGCCGGCGGACAGATCTACCGCCGCCCGCCCGATGGCTTCACCCGTCCGCCCGCGACGCTCTATGGCTCGCAGGCCGACAAGGCGGTGGCGCTGCACGCGGCCTTCGACGCGCTGGTGGCGGCCGGCCGGATCGTCCATCTGCCGCGCCATTCGGTCGTCGCCTTGGCGGACGGGACACTGCATGCGGTGAGCGACGGCGGAAGCCGCCGGATCGGCTACGACCGCCTGATCCTGGCGACCGGGGCGACCGACCGTCTCGCCCCGCTGCCGGGCTGGCAGGCGCCCGGCGTCTACAGTCTCGGCGCGATGCAGATCGCGCTGAAGGCCCAAGGCGTGGCGATGGGGCGGCGGATCGTGCTGGCCGGGTCGGGGCCGTTGCTGACCCTGCTGGCGACCCAACTGCTGAAGGCTGGCGCGCAGATCGCCGCGGTTCTCGACACCGCCGGCATGCGCGGCCAGATCGCTGCCTTCCCCGACCTCGCCGTCCGCCCGTCCTTCGCCCTGCAAGGGCTGGCGATGCGGGCGCGGCTGGGGCGGCTCTACCATGCCGGGATCGGTCTGGAGGGGATCGAGGCGACGGATACCGGGGTGACGGCGGTGCGTTGGACGGATGCCGGCGGGCGGTCCCGGCGGACGGCCTGCGACGCGGTCGGGCTGGGCTGGCATCTGAAGGCGGAAACCCAGCTTGCCGATCTCGCCGGCTGCCGGTTCGACTATGATGAAACCTGGGCGCAGTGGTTGCCCCGTGCCGACCGCATGGGCCGTGCCGGGGAGGGTGTCTATCTGGCCGGCGACGGCCTGCGCCTGCTGGGAGCCGACGGGGCGGAGGTGGCCGGTCGTCTGGCCGCGGCCGCCTGCCTGTCCGATCTGAGACTGCCGGAGCCGGACGTCGCGGCCGACCTGAAGCGCCTCGACCGGCTGGAACGTTTCGCGCGCGGCATCGCCCGGGCCTTTCCCTGGCCGGCCGATCAGGTGCGCGCATTGCCCGACGACACCGTCCTGTGCCGCTGCGAGGGGATCACCGCCGGTGCGGTGCGCGAAACGGCGTCCTATGGCGGGGCGGAGGCCAACCGGGTGAAGTCCTTGGGCCGTGCCGGGATGGGGCGCTGCCAGGGCCGCTATTGCCAGCTGGCTGCGGCCGACCTGATCGCCGCCACCGGCGGGCTTGCCCATGCCGGAGAGGTGGGGCGCCTGCGTGCGCAAGCGCCGGTCCGGCCGGCGCCGATCCGCGCGTTGCTTGAGGAGGAGTGAGCGGCGGAGCGCATCGCCTCGTCGTTTTCACGCGGGCCGGGCGAGGTCGAGGCGCTCCAGGTCGTCGCGCATCACCGCGATCAGCCAGTCGCAGATCGCGGGCACCACGGGCTGCAGCGGGCGGGCTTTCGGCGCGATGAGCGAATGCCAGCGCCCGGTGCGTATTTCGCCTGAGCCGGCGCGAACCAGATGCTCTTCGCAAAGCGCGCGGGATGCGACGCTCACCCAGCCGAGCGCGATCCCCTCGCCATTCTGCGCGGCCTGCAGCGCGACCGAATAGTCGGAGAACACGTCCCAGGTCCCGATGCCTTCCAGACGCCCATTTGGGTTCAGAAGCCGGTTCCAATGCGCCTTGTGCTCGTCGTTCAGGTTCAGGAAGACATGGCGTTGCGGATCGGTATCCAGGGGGCCGCGCTCCGCCAGATAGGCGGGGCTGCAGACCGGCATGATGATTTCCGGCGCGAAGGGCCAGATGTGATAGCGCGGGTCGTCGGCCTCGACCACGCGGGTGGCGATGTCCACGTCGGACGGGGGCTGGCCCAGCATTCCCTGCACCAGATCCAGACGCAGTTCGACGGTCGGGAACGCCGCCTTGAAGGCGCGTAGCCGCGGCACCAGCCAATGGGTGGCGAAGGAGCTGGAGAAGGACAGGGTGATCCGCGTCTTCGCCGCGCGCTGACGCACGGCATCGACCGTGCGGTCGATCGCCGCGAGACTGTCGCGCATGGTGCGGAAGATCTCGTCCCCCTCGGCGGTCAGGGTGATGCCGGTGGGGGTGCGCTGGAACAGCCGAAGTCCCAGTCGATCCTCGAGCTGCGCGATGCTGCGGCTGACGGACGGCTGGGTCACGTTGAATTCCCGCGCCGCAGCCGAAAAGCTGCCCGTCCGGGCGGCGGCCTCGAAGATGAACAGGGTTCTGGCAAGGGGAGCGATGCTGCGCAGGGCCATACGCTCAGCGTATACCCCTTGCAGGTTTTATCAAGCTTCCCGGCCCGTGCTCCACAGGCACATCCTTGGCCGATGCCCACCCCGCCCGGGCACGCCAAGGAGAACCTCCCAGCCATGCAGATCGCGACCCAGCCGAGTTTCCAGTCGTCCGATCCCCTGCTGTCGCCGTTCCGGCTTGGCGGACTGCTGCTGCGCAACCGCATCATCAGCACCAGCCATGCCTCGATGCTGGATGAAGGCGGCATGCCGACCGAGCGGTACCAGCGCTACCACGAGGAAAAGGCCAAGGGCGGCATCGCCATGACGATGATCGGCGGCTCCGCCATGACCTCGCGCGATTCAAGCTGGGGCGGCGGGCAGCTCAATCTGTCGAGCGACGCCATCCTGCCGCATCTGGAGGCGATGGCGCAGCGCATCCATGGCCATGGCGCCGCGATCATGTGCCAGGTGTCGCATCTTGGGCGGCGGGCGACCGCGCTGGGCAGCGGCTGGCTGCCGGCGATTGCCCCATCGCGCGTTCGCGAAACCCGGACCCGCAGCTTTCCCAAGGAAATGGACCGCGCCGACATCGACCGCGTCATCGCCGACTACGCCGCCGCCGCGAGGCGCTGCCGCCAAGCCGGGCTGGACGGGGTGGAAACGCTGACCGGCGGGCATCTGATGGGCCAGTTCCTGTCGCCCCGCACCAATCTGCGCACCGATGACTTCGGCGGCTCTACCGAAAACCGCGCCCGCTTCGTGCTGATGGCGCATGAGGCGATGCGCGAGGCCGCCGGGCCGGATTTCGTCATCGGCATCCGCTACGTCATCGACGAAGGGGGCGAGGACGGGCTGCATATGGACGAAAGCCTCGAAATCGCCCACATGCTCCAGCGCGAAGGCCATATGGATTTCTTCAACTGCATCTATGGCCGGATGGACAGCGACCTGCTGCTGACCGAACACAACATGCCCGGCATGTTCCAGCGCAGCGCTCCGTTCTTGGCCGAGGTGCGGCGCTTCCGCGCCGAGGTCGGGTTGCCCGTCATGCATGCGGCGGGGATCCGCGACGTGGCGACGGCGCGGCATGTCCTGCGCGAAGGCATCGCCGATCTGGTCGGCATGACGCGGGCGCACATCGCGGACCCGCATCTGGTCGCCAAGATCCAGCGCGGCGAGGAGGAGCGCATCCGGCCCTGTGTCGGGGCGTCCTACTGCCTGTATCGCAAGGCGCATTGCATCCACAACCCCGCCACGACCCGCGAAACCACGCTGAGCCACGAGGTCGCGCCCGCCGACACGCCGCGCCGCGCGGTGGTGGTCGGCGGCGGCCCGGCGGGAATGGAGGCCGCGCGCGTGCTGGCCGAACGCGGCCATCGCGTCACCCTGTTCGAAGCGGGAAGCAGGCTGGGCGGGCAGGTCCTGATCGCCGCCGGCGCCGAAGGGCGGCAGGATCTCCTGGGCATCACCGAATGGCGCCGGAGCGAACTTGAGCGGCTGGACGTGGACATCCGCCTGAATGTCTTCGCCGAAGCCGCCGATATCACAGCCGAGAACCCGGACATCGTCATCGTCGCCACCGGCGGCATCCCCGATCTGGACTGGCTGGATGGCGGCGAGCATTGCGCCAGCGTCTGGGACATGCTGTCCGGCCACGTCCCGGCGCAGGACGACGTGCTGGTCTATGACGGCACCGGCCGGCAGGCGGCACCCTCCTGCGCGCTGAAGCTGGCGGCGGCGGGAAAGACGGTGACCTTCGTCACGCCCGATGCCGCGGCGGCGGTCGAGATGCCGTATCAGGACACCTCCAGCTTCCGCAAAAGGCTTTACCAGCAGGGCATCACGCCCCTGGTCGATCACCGCTTGGTCCGGGTGCGCCGCCAGGGCAACCGTCTCGCCGCCATCCTGCGCAACGACATGACGGATGAGGAGCGCGTGATCGTCGCCTCTCAGATTGTGGTCGAACACGGCACGCTGCCGATGGACGGGGTGTTCCACGATCTGCGCGCCGCATCCCTGAATGACGGGGTGACCGACATCGACCGGCTGCTGGCCGGCCAGCCTCAGGATTTGCAGCCCGGCCGCTTCGCCCTGCACCGCATCGGCGATGCGGTGGCCAGCCGCGATCTGCATGCCTCGATCTTCGATGCCTACCGCCTGTGCAGCCAGCTTTGACCACAACGAGAACATGCCTGGTTCGGGACCCGATCACAGGAGCTTGTCGAGCGTGATCGGAAACTCCCGCACCCGCCGTCCGGTGGCGTTGTGGATGGCGTTGGCGACGGCGGCACCGGTGCCGGTGATGCCGATCTCGCCGATGCCGCGGGCGCCCATCGGGGCGTGCGGGTCCGGGATGTCGGTCCAGATCACCTCGATCTCCGGCACGTCCAGATGCACGGGAAGGTGATAGTCGGAGAGGTTGCGGTTCATGATCCGGCCGTTCCGCCCGTCGAACTGCGTCTCCTCCATCAGGGCCAAACCCAGTCCCATGATGATGCCGCCGCGGAACTGGCTCGCCGCCGTCTTCGGGTTGAGGATGCGGCCGCAGTCGAAGGAGCCCAGGAAGCGGCTGACCCGCGTCTCGCCGGTGACGGCGTTGACGCGCACCTCGCAGAACATCGCGCCGTGGGAATGCATCGACCAGTGCATCGTCTCCAACGGCATCGGCGCCTTGCCTTCCACCACCAGTTCGCTGCGCCCCGACCGTGCCAGGATCGAGGCGTAGCTTTCGAACCGGCCGGGCTCGTCCTGCTTGCGCAGGCCGGCGTCGGTGCATTCCACCTCGTCGGCAGCAAGCCCGGCCAGCGGTGAATCGTTGCCGGCGAGCTTTAGCAGTTCGCCGACCAGTTCCTGGTGGGCCATCATCACGGAGAGGCCGACGGAGGCCGTCTGCTGCGATCCGCCGGCAAGGATGACGCCGGGCAACGAAGAATCGCCGTAGCGGACCGTCACCGCCTCCAGCGGCAGGCCGAGCCGGTCGGCGGCGACCTGCGTGTGGGTGGTCGCGGTGCCCATGCCCATCTCGTGCGCCGCCACGTCGATGCGGGCATGTCCGGCCGCGTCGAGTGTGATGCGCGCAGCACCACCGGGCATGCGGTGATAGGGGTAGGTCGCGGTGGCGCAGCCCATGCCGACGAGCCAGTCCCCCTCCCGCCGCGACCGGGGCACCGGGTTGCGGCGGTCCCAGCCGAAGCGCTGGGCCCCGGCCCGGTACGCCGCCACGATGTTCCGGGAGGAGAAGGGCCGGCCGGAGAGCGGATCCTTCTCCGGTTCGTTGAGGATGCGCAGCTCGATCGGATCCATGCCGAGCTGCTCGGCCAACTCGTCCATCGCGCATTCCAATGCCACGGTGCCGACCGCTTCGCCGGGTGCGCGCATGAAGGTGTTGGCGACCATGTCGAGGTAACAGGTCTGCACCTCAAGCGCGAAGGTCTTGGCGGCGTAGGCGCTCTGTGTCGGCAGGATGAAGGGCTCCGGCATCGGGCTGTGGCGCGTCTTCGGCGTCACGCCGCGATGGATGATCGCCGTCAGGCGTCCATCGGCATCGGCGCCGAGCGCCACCCGCTGCTCGGTCTGGCTGCGGCCGCCGACGATGCGGTACACGCCCTCCCGCGACAGGGCGATGCGGACCGGGCGACCGGCCAGCCGTGCCGCCGCCGCTGCGAGGATCTGGTGCTGCCACAGCCCCTTGGCGCCGAAGCCGCCGCCGACGAAGGGCGAACTGACATGGACCTGGGTCTCCTCCAGGCCGAAAACCTGTGCCATCGACCATGCGGTGTGCGCGACCGCCTGCGTGGCGTCATGGACGAACAGCTCGTCGCCCCGCCAGACCAGCGTGGCGCCATGCAGTTCCAGGGCGTTGTGGTTGTGGCCCGGCGTGGTGAAGACCGCCTCCACCTTGTGCGGAGCGGCGGCCAGGGCCGCATCGGCATCGCCGACCACCGCGCGCAACGGCTCGCCCATGAAGGTCCCGACCTCGCAGCCGTCGGCTGTCGGCAGGGCGGCGGTCGGCAGGGAGGTTGCCGCCGGCTCCTCCGCGTAGGTCACGCGGATCAGCGAACGGGCGTGGTCGGCCTGCTCCTGGGTTTCGGCCAGCACCAGGGCGATTGGTTCGCCATTCCAGCGCACCCGATCGTCCTGCATGACCGGCGAATCGTCGCCCGCCGCCGCCTTGTCCCCGCTGAGGAAGCGCGGCAGCGGGTTGAGGCGCGGCGCGTTGCGGTGGGTCATCACCAGGACCACGCCCGGCGCCGCCTCCGCCGCCCCGGTGTCGAGGGTGACGATGCGGCCCTTGGCGATGGTGCTGTAGGCGAGTGCGGCATAGACCATGCCGTCCAGCGCGATTTCCGCCGCGAAGGGGGCGGCGCCCCGCACCTTCAGCGGACCGTCGACCCGGCTGACCGGCTTGCCGATATGGCCGTGCTGGCGCCGGATCAACGGGTCGGGACGACCGCCCGGCAGGAGGGCGCCGGGCGCCAGCTCGACGGCCTTCATCATCACCGATTGCGCGATGCCCTGCGCCACTTCCTTGCCCTTGTCGACGATGCTCATGCCCCGTCTCCCGCCAATTCGCCGAGCACGGCGACGATGACCCGCTGCGCCAGTTCGATCTTGAAGGCGTTGTCCCGCAGCGGCGTAGCCTCCGCCAGTTCGGCGGCCGCAGCCGCCTGGAAGGCGGCCTCGGTCGCGGGCTGGCCGCGTAGCGCCTGCTCCGCCTGCGAAGCGCGCCAGGGCTTGTGCGCGACGCCGCCGAGCGCCAGCCGCACATCCGTCACGGCCCCGTTCTCCACCGTCAGGGCTGCGGCGACCGAAACCAGCGCGAAGGCATAGCTCGACCGGTCGCGGACCTTGCGGTAGGCGGATCGCGCCGCCGGCGGAAGGGCCGGGAGTTCCACCGCCGTGATGAGGTCGCCCGGCTGCAGCACCGTGTCGCGGTCGGGCTCGTCGCCGGGCAGCCGGTGCAGATCCGCGAAGGGCAGGCGGCGTTCGCCCTGGGCACCGGTCAGATGAACGGTCGCGTCGAGGGCCGCCAGCGCCACGCACATGTCCGACGGGTGGGTCGCGACGCAGGATGGCGAGGCGCCGAGGATCGCATGCATGCGGTTGAAGCCGTCGATGGCGTCGCAGCCCTGGCCGGGCTCCCGCTTGTTGCAGCGCGATCCGGCCTGATCGTAGAAATAGGCGCAGCGCGTGCGCTGGAGGATGTTGCCCGCCACGGTCGCCATGTTGCGGATCTGCGGGGAGGCGCCGGCCAGGATCGCGCGCGCCAGCATCGGATAGCGGCTGCGGACCAGCCGATGCTCGGCAAGGGCGGTGTTGCGCACCGCCGCACCGATCAGCAGGCCGCCGCCGTCGGTCTCCGTGATCCTGTCCGACAGGCCGGTGACGTCGACGAGCGCCGTGGGACGTTCGATGGTCTCGCGCATCAGGTCGACGAGGTTGGTGCCGCCGCCGAGATACCGGGCGCCCGCTTGCTGACCGCCGGCAAGGCGGACCGCGGCGTCCGCATCGGCCGCCTGCGAGTAGGTGAAGGGCGTCATTCCGCGGCCTCCGGCTGTGCATTGGCCCGATAGGTTTCGGCGATGGCGTCGATGATGCCGTTGTGCGCGCCGCAGCGGCACAGGTTGCCGCTCATCCGCTCGCGCAGTTCGTCGCGGCTGTAGGGGATCGATGTGGCGTGGAGGTCGCCGGTGACGTGGCTGGGCACCCCGCGCCGCAATTCCTCGATCATGCCGATGGCCGAGCAGATCTGGCCGGGCGTGCAGTAGCCGCACTGGAAGCCGTCATGCTCGATGAAGGCCTGCTGCAGCGGGTGCAGCGCACCGTCGGCGCCGACGCCTTCTATCGTGGTGACCGAGCGCCCCTCATACTGCACCGCAAGCGCGAGGCAGGAGAGGATGCGCTGGCCGTCCACCAGCACCGTGCAGGCGCCGCAGGCACCCTGGTCGCAGCCCTTCTTGGTGCCGGACAGGTGGAGCTCTTCGCGAAGCAGGTCGAGCAGGGAGACACGTGGATCATCCGGCAGATCCACGTCGGTCCCGTTCACGGTGATACCCATCTGTTCCTCCCGGCCAACAAGGGCCGGCCGGTCGTCACCGGCCGCCGCCTGAAGCGGGATAACAGGCGAACGTCGATTTGGTGCCGTTCACGGTTGCGCGGCGTCAGTCGTCCGGCTGCGACGGAATGCCGTGCTTGCGCAGCTTGGCATAGAGGTTCGTGCGCGACAGGCCGAGCCTGCGGGCGGCTTCCAGCTTGTTCCCGCGGCTGTCCTCCAGCGCTTCGAGGATGAGCGCCCGTTCCAGATCGTCCATCGCCGCGGCCAGGGAACGTTTGCCATCGGGCGGGGGAGGGGGCTGGATCGCGGTGCCCGAAAGGATGTCCGCGAAATCCTCGGCCAGGATGCGCTCGCCTTCGGTGCGCACATAGACCTGTTCGATCACGTTGGCCAATTCACGGACATTGCCGGGCCAATCATGCTGCCGCAGCGCATCGAGCGCCGCAGGCGTGAGCTCGCGCATCGGCTGGTCGAGGCTGATGGCGATCTTTTCCGAAAAAAGGGAGGCGAGGATTTCCAGGTCGTCCTTGCGGTCACGCAGCGCCGGCAGCTGGATCGGGAAGACGTTGAGCCGATAGTAGAGGTCCGACCGGAAGGCGCCGGTCCGCACCATGTCGGCCAGGGGCCGGCTGGTCGCCGCGATGATGCGGACATCGACCTTGACGACCTGATTGGACCCCAGCGGTTCGACCTCGCGCTCCTGCAGGGCGCGCAGCAGCTTGGCCTGCAACGGCAGCGGCATGTCGCCGATCTCGTCGAGGAACAGCGTCCCGCCATGGGCCAGCTGGAACTTGCCGGGGCGCGGCTGGCGCCCCGCACCCGTATAGGCCCCCGGCGCGACGCCGAAGAACTCCGCTTCCAGAAGATTTTCGGGAATGGCGGCGGTGTTGACCGCGACGAAGGGGCGATGGACCCGGTCCGACGACGCATGGATCGACTGGGCCACCAGTTCCTTGCCGGTCCCCGTCTCGCCCAGCAGCAGGACCGCCGACCGGATCTGGCCCGCCCGCCGCACCAGCCGCTTGACCTGAAGCATCGCCGGGCTGAAGCCGATCAGGTTCTCGACCGTGTATTGGGAAGCCCGGCTTGCCGCCAGTTCCTGTTCCACGCGGGTCAGGCGCGATTGCAGCTTGTTGAAGCGGTCGGCGATGGGCCGGAGATAGGTCAGGCTGTTCTTCAGGGCGAAGGCGAGGGCGCCGATGACCTCCCCCCGCTCGTCGCGCAGGGGCAGGCGGCTGACCAGCAGCGTGTGCTCGCCATAGCGCATGATGTCGAGCGGCAGCGACCGGCCGGTTTCCACCACCTCGCGCATCCGGCTGTGCGGGATGACGCGCTCCACCGGCTGGCCGATCAGGTCCGCGGTCGATCGCAGCCCGAGCTGCGCCATCAGCTTGTCGTTGAACCAGACATGTTTGTCGTTGGACCAGACGACGCGCGCATCCCGGTCGACCAGTATGGCGCCGTCGATCATCTCGTCGATCATCACCATCAGCGCACGCGCCGCGGCGAAGTGACCGGCTGGTTCCGACTGCATCCGACAGTCCTCCGCCTCACCGATTGTCAATATATTGTACATTGTCTGTCAGAAAAGTGAACAGGGTGAAAGCGCCCATTTGCAAGGGTGTCCCGTCGCAGGAGGGGGCGGACTGTCCGAAATCCATGTCTCCTGCGTCCCCAAATCGCACATCGCGCTACCAAAACCCTTTCCTTTCAATTAGTTGCCTAATTGGCACGCGCGTTGCTGTCCAACCTTCCACAACGTGCCCCACCCAAACAATCCGTTTCGCGCCTTATATCCGGCGGGAGGCGGGATAGGGGCTCGGGTCAGGCAAAAGGGGGATATGCACGCGCCATGACAAAGCAGCGCATCGCGATCATCGGCGGCGGACTGATGGGGCACGGCATCGCGCAGGCCTTCGCCGCCGCCGGGCATCGCGTCGCGATTCAGGAACCCGATGCCGACCGCCGGGCGGCGATCCTCGGCCATATCCGCCGCAATCTGCAGATCCTGGGAGAGGACACCACGGTCGCCGACCTGATCCGTCCGCAGGAAATGCTGGCGGACGCCGTCGCCGGTGCCGACATCGTGATCGAAGCGGTGCCGGAGGATCTTGCCCTCAAGCAACGCGTCCTCGCCGCCGTCGAGGCTGCTGCACCCGCCCACGCGCTTCTGGCCAGCAACACGTCGGTCATCCCGATCACCCGGATCATGGAACCGCTCGGCGACAAGACCCGTGCCATGGGCACCCATTGGTGGAACCCGCCCCATCTGATCCCGCTGGTCGAGGTCGTCCAGACCCGGGATACCGGCGATGCGGCGGTGGCCGCGATGATCGACCTGCTGGCGTCGATCGGGAAGACGCCGGTGCATGTCCGCAAGGATGTTCCCGGCTTCATCGGCAATCGCCTGCAGCACGCGATGTGGCGCGAGGCGATCGCCCTGGTCGAGAGCGGCGTCTGCGATGCCGAAACGGTGGATACCGTGGTCAAGACGAGCTTCGGCCGGCGGCTCGCCGTGCTGGGGCCGCTGGAGAACGCTGATCTCGTCGGCACCGACCTGACGCTTGCGGTCCATGAGCATGTCCTGGCCGACCTCGACCGCAGTGCCGGCCCGCAGCAGCTCCTGCGCGATCTGGTCGCCTCCGGGCGGCTCGGCATGAAGGCGGGTGCCGGATTCCGGAGCTGGACCGAGGGGCAGCGGCAGGAGGTCGCCGACGGCCTCGCCGCCCACCTGCGACGCCTGGATGGCGTCGACCACAGCTGACCGCCGGCACGACCGGCAGCACGACCGCTTGCCGACGCTCAACTCTCAATCGTCCGCAGCCTTCCCGGCCGGACCAGCACAGGAGGGCCATGCATGGCCGCAACACGGAACAAAGTCATCATCAGCTGCGCGCTGACGGGATCGATCCACACGCCCACCATGTCGGACGCCCTGCCGGTCACGCCCGATGAGATCGTCGAGCAGGGCGTCGGCGCGGCCGAGGCCGGGGCGGCGATCCTGCATCTGCACGCCCGCGATCCCCGCACCGGCCAGCCGACTCCGGATCCGGCGGTGTTCATGCAGTTCCTGCCGCGGCTGAAGCAATCCACCGATGCGGTGCTGAACATCACCACCGGCGGTTCGCTGAACATGACGGTGCAGGAACGGCTCGCCGCCCCGCTTCTGGCCAAGCCGGAGATGTGCTCGCTCAACATGGGATCGATGAACTTCGGTATCTTCCCCCTGGCCGACCGCTACAAGAACTGGAAGCACGACTGGGAAGAGCCCTATCTGCGCAGCACCGACGACTTCATCTTCCGCAACACCTTCCGCGACATCGCCTATATCCTCGAACATCTGGGCGAGGGCTGCGGCACCCGTTTCGAGTTCGAGTGCTACGATGTCGGCCACCTGTACAACCTCGCGCATTTCCTCGATCGCGGGCTGGTGAAGACGCCGCTGTTCATCCAGACCATCTTCGGCATCCTCGGCGGCATCGGGGCGGAGGAGCGCAACCTCGTCTTCATGCGGGAGACCGCCGACCGCCTGTTCGGCAAGGATTACCAATGGTCGGTGCTGGCCGCCGGCCGCCACCAGATCCCCTTCACGACCATGGCCGCGGTGATGGGCGGCAATGTCCGCGTCGGGCTTGAGGACAGCCTCTATCTCGCCAAGGGACGGCTTGCGCGGAACAGCGCCGAGCAGGTGGCGAAGATTCGCCGCATCCTGGAGGAATTGTCGCTGGAGGTCGCCACCCCCGCCGAGGCGCGCGCCATGCTCGACCTCAAGGGTGCCGACCAGGTGGCGTTCTGAGCCGTACCATTTCCTGACCGAGGAACGATAAATGCAGAACAGAAACGCCGTCGTCACCGGCTCCACCAGCGGAATCGGGCTGGCGACCGTGCGGGAACTGGCCGGCCGGGGCTGCCATCTGATGGTCAACGGCTTCGGCGACCGCGCGGAGATCGACCGGACCTGCGCCGAGATCGCGGAACAAAGCGGGACCCGGATCGTCTATTCGGGCGCCGACCTCAGCCGGCCGGAGGAGGCCCGCGCCATGATGGCGGAGGCCGCGGAGCTGCTGGGACCGGTGGACATCCTCGTGAACAACGCCGGCATCCAGCATGTCGCCGCCCTGCACGAGTTCCCCGACGACAAGTGGGATCTGCTGCTGGCGGTCAACCTGAGCGCGGCGTTCCACACCATCAAGGCGGCCGTGCCGGCGATGCGGGAGCGGCGCTGGGGACGCATCGTCAACACCGCCTCTGTGCTCGGCATGGTGGGCGCCCCGCACAAGCCCGCCTATGTCGCCGCCAAGCACGGAATCATCGGCCTGACCAAGTCCGTGTCGATCGAACTCGCCCCCCACGGCATCACCTGCAATGCGGTGTGCCCCGGCACCGTGCTGACCCCCATCATCGAACGCCAGATCGCCCAACAGGCGCAGGTCACCGGCCTGCCCGAGGATCAGGTCCTGAAGGCGGTGTTCCTGGAAAAGATGCCGACCGGCCGGCTGATCGCCCCGGAAGAGGTCGCCGCCGCCATCGGCTTCCTCTGCTCCGACGCCGCGGCATCGATCACCGGGGCGGTCATTCCGGTGGACGGCGGCTATACCACCCATTGAGCAATCGTCCCGCCATCGTCCGGGCGGCGCCACCGTGAACGGCCGCCCCAAGCACCAAGAACTGTCAGAATTGGGAGTGAAACATGCGCAAGTTCCTTCTCGCCGGCGCCGCCGTCGCCACGCTGACCGCCACCGGTACGGCGAATGCTCAGATGTCCGACAGCGTCATCAAGATCGGCATGCTGTCGGACCGGTCCGGCATCTACGCCGACATCAACGGTGAAGGATCGGCCATTGCCGCAAGGATGGCGGCCGAGGAGTTCGGCAACGCCGTCAACGGCACGAAGATCGAGATCATCGTCGGCGACCACCAGAACAAGGCGGACATCGCCGCCAACCTGGCGCGGCAATGGATCGACACCGACAAGGTCGATGTCGTCGCCGACGTGCCCAATTCCGCCGCCGCCTTGGCCGTCCAGGCGATCACGCGGGACAAGAAGCGCCTCTTCCTGATGTCCGGTCCCGGCTCCACCGACCTGACGGGCAAGGAGTGCAGCCCCTACGGCTTCCAGTGGACCTGGGACAACCATGCCGTGGCGTCGGCCACCGCCCGTGCGCTGGTCGAGCAGGGCAGGAAGAGCTGGTACTTCATCACCGCCGATTACGCCTTCGGCCATTCGCTGGAAGCCGAAGCGGCCAACACGGTCAAGCAGCTCGGCGGTACGGTCAAGGGCAGCGTGCGCCATCCGCTGGGTGCGTCCGACTTCTCGTCGTACCTGCTCCAGGCACAGGCTTCGGGTGCGGATGTGGTGGCCTTCGCCAACGCCGGCGGCGATACCATCAACGGCGTCAAGCAGGCGGCCGAGTTCGGCATTCCCCAGAGCGGGCAGACCCTGGCCGGCCTGTTGCTGAACATCAACGACATCCAGGCGCTCGGCCTGGAGACCTCCCAGGGGCTGATGCTGGCGAATTCCTTTTACTGGGACATGAACGACGAAACCCGCGCCTGGTCGAAGAAGTTCGAGGAACGGACCGGCCGCAAGCCGTCGATGAACCAGGCCGGCGTGTATTCGGCAGTTCGCCATTACCTGAAGGCAGTGCAGGAGATCGGCACCGACGATGCCGACAAGGTGGCCGCCAAGATGCGCAGCATGCCCATCACCGACATGATGATGAAGGAGGCGAAGATCGCCGCCAACGGCCGCATCTTCGACGACATGTATCTGGCCCAGGTCAAGACGCCGGCCGAATCCAAATACGCCTGGGACTACTTCAAGATCGTCAAGACCGTTCCCGCCGCGCAGGCCTACATCGACCCGAAGGACAGCGGCTGTCCGCTCGTCAAATGAGGGGAAAGGGGGAGCGGACGCGCTCCCCTTTTGCTCTGCTCCGTCAGTGGAGCGTCGTGGGTGCCGGCTGGGGGGCGGTGCGGGAGGCCTCGCGCGAACGCCCGATCCCGAGCAGCTGGTAGAGGCCGAGCGCCGCGATGGTCGCGGTGCCGATGCCGCCGATGGAGAAGCCTCCGGCGGAAATGGTGAAGTTGCCGGCGCCGAGAACCAGCGTCACGCCGACGGTGATGAGGTTGCGCGGATCGGAGAAGTCGACGCGGTTGTCGACCCACAGCCGCACCATCGCCGCGGCGATCAGGCCGAAGACGACGGTCGCCAGGCCGCCCAGCACCGGCGCCGGGATCGTCCGCAGCAGGGCGCCGAACTTCGGCGAGAAGCCCAGGAAGATCGCGGCGACCGCTGCGACGACGAAGATGAGCGTGGAGAAGACGCGGGTGACCGCCATCACGCCCATGTTCTCGACATAGGTCGTGACACCGGTGCCGCCGCCGCTGCCCGAGACGATGGTGGCGATGCCGTCGCCGATGAATCCGCGACCGATGTAGCGGTCGAGGTTGCGCCCGGTCATGGCGCCGATGGCCTTGATGTGGCCGAGATTCTCGGCGACCAGGATGAAGGCGATCGGGGCGACGAGGGCCATGGCGCCGGCATCGAAGCTGGGCGTGCGGAACTCCGGCATGCCGAACCACGGGGCGGCTGCCAGCTCCGCGAAGCTGACCGGCGGCAGCATGCCGAACCCGTTGGCCAGCACGAGATAGAAGACATAGCCCGCCGCGATGCCGGCGAGGATCGAGAGCCGCCGGATGGCGAGCGGGGCGTAGACCGCGATGAGGGCGGTGGCGACCAGCGTGAACAGGGCGACGAGGGTGTGGGGGCCGGTTCCCTCGATGCCCTTGACGGCAACCGGGGACAGGTTGAGGCCGATCGCCGCGCCCACCGCGCCGGTGACCGCCGGCGGCATCAGCCGCTCGATCCAGTTGGTGCTGGTGTAGGTCACGAGCAGGCCGATGAGGACATAGAGCACGCCGGCCGCGATGATGCCGCCGAGCGCCGGCCCGATGTTCGGGTTGGGGCCTTGGCCGCTGTACCCCGTCACCGCGATCACCACGGCGATGAACGAGAAGGAGGAACCGAGATAGCTCGGCACGCGCCCTGCGGTGAGCACGAGGAAGATCAGCGTGCCGATGCCGGAAAACAGCACCGCGAGGTTTGGATCAAACCCCATCAGCAACGGCCCGAGGATGGTCGAGCCGGACATGGCGACCAGATGCTGGATGCCGAGCGTCATCGTCGAGCCCCAGGGAAGGCGCTCGTCCGGCTGGACGACGGGGCCGGTCGCAAGCGGCCAACGCGGGAAGAAATCTGCCATGGAGGTTCTGTCCGAAGCTGTGTGGAAAGGCGCCCTTGCCGGGGAAATGGTCAGGCCATACCAAGCCAAAAAATTGACGATCTGATTAATTCGGGCAAGCAGGACGCCTTCCGTGGGAACGACGCCCGCTTTTTGGCGCCCGCGGCGCCGTTGCGCCACATCTTTATGCAAACCGCCGCATTTGCGGGGGCGCCGACCATCGGATGTCGACGAATGCGGAGACTGGGATGTGGAGCCCGGCCCGGCCGTGCGGCGGGCCGCTTAGGGGAACCGGCCCCAGGTTTCCTGGACGCCGCTCAACCCATGCAAGTTGCGGGAGAACCACAAGATGGTAACCGGTTCGGTCAAGAGTCAGCGGCTCCGGCATGGTGACGATGCCCGGTCCGGCAGCCCGGCGTCCCAATCGGCGTTCTTCCCTACCGTAGATGCCGAAATTCGACGTCGGCGGTCGGCTCACTCACTCTTTGGCATTCTCTTGCGGTTGCGCACCACCATCGTCGTCCCAATCGCGGAGTTGGGAGCCGCGCTCCCGCTGGCGTCGACGTTCGCCGGCAATCGTCACGATCACCGGAAGTACAGACGCGGTCTCTATGAACATTTTCCCGTGCAGGAAATGGACGGACGACGAGCGTTTGCTCGGATGGACGGCTTGCATGACGATGTCTCCTCTGCGCTATACATGAGTGTAAAGCGTATCTTTTATAACTCCCTAAGCCGTTGAGCGGCACATAGCTTGGCGCGGAGTCATTCTGCTGAGTGGCTTCCCTTTTCCGCCGACTGAAGGACCCGATCCAGTTCATCCGGGTCGATGAGCGCAGTCTGCGACATGGCCATTCCCCTGTTGGCCCCGCCATCGGACCGCGGCAGATGGAGCCAGGTCGCAGTGCGCCGGTACACGGGGAAGGAGAGCGAGTCGACCAACTCCTCGTCAGTCTCCACGACGTAGCTTCCCGCCGGCTGCACTCCGTCGACGCCGTTCAAGGCAAAAGGATGCGTGAACGTCACAGTCCTGCTGGTCGTGCGGGTGATTGCTGAGGTCATCGAAGGGTACTCCCATGCGTGTTCGGTGGATTGCTATGTGCTCTGCAAGGCGCGCGGCTTGAAGCGGTGGCTATCCGCCGAAGCCGGCGAACAGCAATCCCGCAAGAAAGCCGATCGACATGCCAAGTGTCAGATAAGCCGTGTTCTTCCATTTCGGTGCGGACAAAGCCCAGGCTGTTCGCTCCGACTCCGCCCATTCCGACAATGCCGTGTGCCTGATCGCCATTGCCACATCCCTCAAAGTCTTTAATATCGAAGATGGTGTTTGAATATTTTATCACAATGACGAGCGCGAAATAATCATGGTTGCGTCAACTAATTGCGTACTGATGCCTGATTTGACTTGCCGTAGCATGATTTTATGATATCCACGCAGAACCTCGGATGTCGGGATATGCGGGTTTATGGCCGGGCCGGTCATGCCGGGATCGACACCGTGACGGTCGTGCCTTTGTCGGACCTGACGGTCACGCCGCCATCGATCTGCTCGGCCAGCAACTCTATCAAGGTCAGGCCGAGCGAACCGGAGTGCCGGTTCTCGGGCATGCCGACGCCGTCGTCGGCGATGGTCATGCGCAGAAGGCTGCGCGAGGTGTGGCGGAACGAGACGGCGATGCGGCCGGATCGCCCGCCCGGGAACGCGTATTTCACTGCATTGATCATCGCCTCGTTGGCGATCAGGGCTAGCGGGATGGCTTGGTCCGGCTTCAGAAACGCTTCGTCGGCATCGATATCCAAGACCACCTGCCGGCCTTGTGCGGCCCCGAAGGACGCCAGCAGGTCACCGCACAGCATCCCCAGATATCCGCCGAATTCGACCTCCTGCAGCCCCTGCGCCCGGTAGAGCTTCTCGTGGATCTCGGCCATGCGGTCCAGCCGCTCCACGGCGCTGTGCAGCGCATCCTGCACGGCCGGCTCCTGGTTCCGGTTTGCGTCCAGTTGGATGCGCAGGAAGGACGACGCCATCTGCAAGGTGTTCTTGACCCGGTGGTTCACCTCCCGCATCAGGTCGTCCTTCTCGCGCAGCAGCATGTCCTTGTCATGCAGCGTGTTGCGCAGCACCCGCTCCACGTCGACGCGGCGCTCCACCTCGGCGGCGAGTTGGCGGTTCAACTCGTCCAGCCGGCCGGTGCGCAAGGAGACGCGGCGGTCCAGTTCCTCGTTGAGTTGCCGCAGTTCATCTTCCGCCGTCTTGCGCGCGGTGATGTCGACAAAGGACACGAAGTGGTGGCGGATGCGGTCTTCCTCGAAGACGGGAGCGACATGCTGGAGCACCCACAGCGGAGTTCCATCCTTCCGGTAGAGCTGCACCTGGCGCACGATGGCTTCCCCGGCGCGCAGGGCCAGATCGATGGCGCGCGCCACCTCCGGGTCGGTGTCGGAGCCGGACAGGAGGTGATAGCTCCTGCCCAGCACCTCCTCCCGCGCGTAGCCGCCGAGTTTGATGAACGCGGCGTTGACGAAGACGATCGGCACATCCGGCAGGGTCGGATCGGCGATCAGCATCGGCATCAGAGTCGATTCCGCGGCGACCACGAAGGGGCCGCCACGCGCCTCCTCCTCCCTGACCATCTTCTCTGCGTCCTTCTGATCGCGGGAATTACCGGGCATGCAACGCTCCCTGGTCCAACCGTTTCTGCTGAAAGGATATGGCTGCACAGCGCAGCCTTCCCAGGTGAAGAGGTGCGGAGCCCATTCCGTGGCCCAATCCCTCGGAGCGACAAATATATTACTGGAGCCCCTGCGATCTTTCCTGCGCTTCCTGCATACACACAATCTCATCTCGAAAATAATCAAAAGAACACTCTCTTTCTATTCTGCGATTTATCGCATGACCTTTCAAATTTTATTTCCTGCGGCGTTGAATTTCCGCGCTGCAGCATAATATAAGCCTTAGTCAATCAGGTCGAGCACAGCGCTCCCGGACACCCAACCCAAACAGATATGGAATTGATATGGACGACGGCACGCACACCGCCCCCACCACCCGCCCGACGATTCGCAGCGCAAGCGACGAAACCGCGGCGCGCAACGACGGGCCGAAGGGCGCCACCATTCGGAGCGCCAGCGAAGAACACGCGCCGAAAGCCGCCCGTGGCTTCGGCCAGCAGCCGCCGAGGCCCTGGCCGCCGAAGCTGCCCGGCACCTCGGGCAACCAGGGCTTCCCGGAAACCGTCCAGGCCGCCGGCCAGAGGTTCGACCGCGCATTCAACCAGGGCCTCGGTGACGGCGGCGGCCGGGCGATGGCACTCGGCGGCGCACTGATGGCGGGTTATGGAACGGCCTTTTCGGAAGCCGTCTCCTTCATGAACAAGGCCGTCGAGCGTCAGAACGAGATGATGGGCAGCATGCTCCAGGCTCGTGGCCCGCAGGACATCGTGACGGCGGGGAACCGCTACCTGCTCGGCGGGTGGCTGGCCTTCTTCGAGGTCAATGTCCGCGTCGCCCAGGCCGCGTCCCGTCTGACCCAGGACGCCAAGCACAGCCCTGACGCCTGATGCCGCCCCCGGGAGCCCCAGCCCCGGAAGCCGCAGCCCCCCGCGAAGCACAGCCCAGGAACCGCAGGAGGATCTCCGTTGACCAGTTCGGAAAACGAGCCGCAGACGCTTCTCGCCGTCGAAGAGCAGGTGAGCGTCGCCAAGCGCCGGCAGGTCACCGGGACCGTCCGCGCCCGCACCCTCAGCCACGAGCGGGAACAACCGGTCGAAGCCGACCTGTCGGTGGAGACGCTGGAGGTCGAGCGGGTGCCCATCGGACGCTTCGTCGATGGTCCGATCCCCGACCGCCAAGATGGCGACACCACCGTCATCTCGGTGATCGAGGAGGTGGCGATCGTGGAGGTCCGCCTGAAACTGGTGGAAGAGGTCCGGATCACCCGCCGCACCGAAAGCCGCAAGATGACCGGCGAGGTCACGCTGCGCCGTCAGGAAGTCGTGATCGACCAGGATCCGGCGCCGGACGACCCCGCCGCCTGACCGGTCCAGACCGCTTCAAAAGACCGCTTCAAAAATCCAAACATTCGAAATCCCACTGGAGAACACCATGAGCACGATCGTCGTTGGACTTTACAAGGAAACCGGTTCCGCCAAGAAGGCCTTCCAGGCCCTGATCGCGGCGGGCTGCCAGGAAACGGACATCGAAACCTTCGGCGGCGCCGACAGCGCCGACAAGGCCGCCCAGGGACTGCTGGGGCACGGCTTCGAGAAGGAACTGGCCGAACAGTATGGCGCTGCCGTCCGCCAGGGCCACACCCTGGTCGCGGCCGACATCGCCGACAATGACGCCGACGCTGCGGAGGCGATCCTCGACGAGAACGGCGCCATCGACCTGCCCGAGGCTTCCGCAGGGCGGAAGGCCGACAACAAGAAGGCGGGCAATGGCGGCACCGTCGAGCAGGAGACCCTCCAGTCGGTGAAGGAGGAGGTCGAGATCGGCAAGCGGCGGGTCGCCAAGGGTGGGATGAAGCTCACCTCGGAGGTCACCGAGACGCCGGTCCGGGACACCGTCACGCTGCGTGACGAGACGGTGGATGTGGAACACCGCAAGGTTGACCGCGCCCTGAGCTCCGACGAGGAGAAGGCCGCCTTCGGCGAAAAGACCGTCGAACTGACGGCGACCACCGAAACGCCGGAGATCACCAAGGAGGCCCGCGTCGTCGAGGAGGTCGTGCTGTCCAAGACCGCTTCCGAACGGGAACAGGCCGTGGAGGCAACCGCCCGCCGCACCGATGTCAAGGTGGAGCCCGTCGGCGGCAAGTCCGGCAACAAGCGCTGAGCGCAAGCGCGCATACCATGATGGGGCGGCGATCCGGCCGCCTCCCGCCGCAGCCGGCTTGAGCTGTGGCGGACTGAATGGCGAAGGCGGAGGAGACTTCACGGAGTTTTCAGCGCCCTTTTTCAAAAATAAACGACGAATGGACACGCGCAATCGATTGGCAAAAAGCCATCGAGAGCCGTCACGTCTGCATAGTGTCCATTGCAAACTGTCTTGTGGAGCACCAATTGGAATCTGTTGAAGCCACTCCAGGCTTGCTCATTTTTGCTACGGTCCGTAAATCCGGGGCCCTTCCTGGTGTGACTCGATCCGGACGGCTTGGCCGCCGCCAATGCCGGCACAACCGGCCCACATCGGAGACCACCCCATGGATGCCCGTACAAGGCTTGCCTTCTTCATTTTGAAAACCCGCGTCGGCTGGATCGTTCGTGTGGACGGGTTCGTCTATCCGCCCTGCGCCAGTCAGGCCGATGCGCTCGCCAAAGCCATTCGTGAAGCGCGGGCGGCGGAGCGGCTCGGTTTCGCCAGCATCGTGCTGGCGCAATCGGCGGCGGGGGAGCGCTGCCATGTCCGCTGGTGCTGTGCGGCCATCGGCGGAGCGGCGGGCGGAGCGTCGCAGGCGAATGCAGGTTCACCGCATCCGGCGGTTCCGGCCATGGCGGAACTCCTGAAGTCCACATCCGCGTCGGCCGCATCCCCACCGCCCACATCCACACCGGAGGAACGCCCATGACCGCCCTGTTCCACTCCATCGAAGGGCGATGCCCCCATGGCGCCGACGTGCTGCGCGAACAGCTGCGCTGGACGAAAGCCGAGCGCCGCTGGCATCCGGCGTTCCATGGCACGCCAGCCGACCTTCTTCCCCCCGCTTTTTCGCCGCCGGGTCAAGCCAGCCTGATGCGAGGGGCCGTGCTGACCCGTCTCACCATGGCCTGCGCCGTGGCCAGCGCAACCGCCCGCAAGGAACTGTGACCTCATGAGCCTCTCAGCCCATTACATCGTGTCGTGCCGGACGGACGGTTGGTTCATCGGGCTGGAGGGGGAGCGTTACGGCCCCTTCCCCAACGGACAGGTCGGCGCCCTGATCGCCGCGGTGCAGGCCGCCAACCATGCCGGAAAGGACGGCCATGACGCCCGCGTTCTGCTGCGAACCGCGGAGGGCATCATGGCCACCGTCTGGGTCTTCGGCACCGACAGCTACCCGTCGCCCTGGGTGGAGGATCTGCATCGGATCGCACTGCTGCCGCGCCGCGAACGCGCCCGCGCGCCGGTCCCGCCGCCGCCCTTCAGGAGCCTGGACGTCATGACTCCGGACGCCGCGGTGGCCGGTCGGGCGTAACCTGTACCGATCATGCCCGACAAGGGCCTCCGGCGCGCCGACGACGGCCGGGCGAACGGATCAGGCGACCACCTCGTCCGTCCAGATTTGGAATCCCGTCAGCGTGTTGGGGCCGAAGGTGTGGGTAAGCGGCACGTCGGCCGCGTCGCGTCCCTGCGCGATCAGGATTCGCCCGATCCGGGGGGCGTTGTTCCGTGGGTCGAAGACATGCCAGCGGCCACCGAGATACACCTCCATCCAGGCCGCGAAATCCATCGGTGCATAGGGCGGTGGCTGGCCGATGTCGCTGATGTAGCCGGTGCAGTAGCGCGCGGGAATGTTCATGGCGCGGCAAAAGGCGATGGCGAGATGAGCGTAGTCACGGCAGACTCCGCGCTTCTCGGCATAGGTCTGGGCCGCGGTCCGCGTCGGGCGCGAATGTTCGTAGCCGAAGGTCACATGGCCGTGGACGAAATCGCAGATCGCCTGCACCCGCGCCCAGCCCGGCGCGGTGCCCGAGAACAGCCGCCATGCCTCGTCCGACAGGACGTCCGTCTCGCAATAGCGGCTTCCCAGCAGGAACAGCAGGGTGTCGGCCGGCAGTTCGTCCACACGGTGCTGCACGGCGCCGGGCTCGGCCGGGTCGGGTATCCCGCTGTCCCGGATGATGCTGTCGGCGCTGATGGTGACAGGCCCGGCGGGCGCGACCAGCCGGCTGCACCAGTTGCCGAAACTGTCGCGGTAGCCCTGGATCGGCGCCGGTACGCTGGTGACGATGTGATCGGGCTGCTCCAGATCCCCGACGCGCGAGTAATGCACGTTCAGCATCACGATCATCGGCGTGGGAGCGGGAAAGTTGAAGGTCAGCTGGTAACCCAGTCGGATGCGCATGAAGACTTTCCTTTGAAAAAGCGTGGTTGTGCCGGCCGGTGGTTCAAAGGGAACGGGGAGCGGACTTCCTCGATCAGTGTTCAGCTGTCTCCTGGCGGGGCAGGAGGGCTCTGACATGGCCGGCCAACGCGGAAAGACTGTAGGGCTTGCGCAAGACGACCAGCCGTCCCGGCACCTCCCGTGGGAGATGTTCACAGTAGCCGGTCATGACGATGATCGGCAGATCGGCGCGCCGCCGCTGGAGCGTTCGAATCAGAGCCCCGCCGCCCATGCCGGGCATCCGCATGTCAGTCAACAGAAGGGTGGCAGGGTCCTTCTCGTCGACTTCCAGAGCCTCGACCCCGTTATGAGCGAGCGTGACCCGGAAGCCTTCGGCTTCTAGAATCTCTATCAATGCCATCGCCGCAAGATTTTCATCCTCGGCGATGAGGAGATGAGGTTGAATGATCATTCTTCGATAGCAACACATTTGGGAAGACATAGATAGCCATCGATGTCGGCGCTCCCTTCTTCATTTAGAGTCTCAAATGGTTATTTTGCTCTGAAAGCTTTTTCTCAGCGGCGATTGGAGTGCTTCGGCTCGATCAGCATGAAGGGCCGGTTCAAGCGTTCCCGACGGCCGGGCGATTCTACAGCGCCGGCAATCCGGCCGCCCCGTCGATCCTGGACGGCGAGGCCGTCACGGTTCACCCGTTCGCCGTCTCGTGACCGGAGGGACGCTGGCCGGAGGCGAAGCGGGCGAGCGTCCCGGCGTCGAGGCGCCGGTCGTGGAGAGCGCTGGCCACCAGCACGGCATCGGTTCCGTGCGCGGCCAGCGCGTCCAGATCCGCCGCGTCGCGCACGCCGCCGGCCCCCCACACCCGAACCCCCGGGCGTCGGGCCGCCAGCGTGGCGATGCGGTCCAGGTCCGGGCCCTCGCCCGACCCGACACGGTCCAGCGTCATGGCGATCACCCGCTTGGGCCAGCGGGCGGCTTCCTCGTGTAATGCCACCGGTCCCAGCGGTTCCCCCCGCCGGACATCCAGCGACAGCGCCACCCGGTCGTCTCCGGCCATCGCCAGCGCCGCTTCCAGCGTCGCGCCGTCCGTCTGGCTTTCGCTGCCGATCACCAGATGGCGGATCCCGGCATCGAACCAGCGGCGGCAATCGTCCGGCGTCGCCAGACCGGCATCGACCCAGAAGGCGACCTCCGGCCAACGGGCCTGCAGCGCCGCGACGGTCGATCGATGGTCGCCATGTCCCCGAATCGCGTCGAGATCGGCGACATAGCAGGCGCGGAAGGGTTGCAGTGCCAGCAGCGCGGCCACGATATTCTGGGGTGCCGATCCTGTGGTCAGCGCGCTTTCGATGGGCCGGTAGCGGTCGCGCTCCCCCCGCTTGGCATGAACCACCTGTTCGCCCAGCAGGTCGATGACGGGAACGATGTCCATGAAGAACGGCCTTCGTCGGGTTCCGGTCTGCGAGTATGTCACCGGCGGCGCGCTGTGCAACGGGCCGCTTCCGACCGACCTGATGGCGGACGCCAAGGCGCTGGTCGGTGACCTGATCGCGGTGCCGGCCCGATGCTCGGGCAACCGGGCTCTATAGGGGCGCGTCTCCGACGTTGCATGAAACGACCGTCTCTGAAGTCTCAGCCCTTGCGGAAGACGGACGGGGTCATGCCGCGGCGTTCCTTGAAGGCGCGGACGAAGTGCGAGGAATCGCAGAAGCCGACGGCGGCGGCGATCTCCGTCACCGACTGCTCGGTGTTGCGCAGCAGGAATTCCGCATGCTCCAGCCGCATGATCCGGTAGGCCTCGGTCGGCGTCATGCCCAGCGAGTTCTGGAAATGCCGCTCCATCTGGCGCCGGGCGGTCCCCAGCCGTCGAGCCATCTCCGCCACCGACAAGGGCACGTCGATGTTCTGCTGCATCAGCAGCAGCGCCTTCCGCACCACCTCGTCGTTGGTGGAGAAGTCGAGCGGGATGCCGGGCTGCGGCTTCTCCCCGCGCAGCGCATCGTCGATGATCATGATGTGCAGGCTTTTGCGCGCCTGGGCGCGGCCGACATGCTTTTCCACGAGATAGGCCGCGAGATGGGCCGAACTGGTCCCGCCCGAGCAGGTCAGCCGGTCGCGGTCGACGATGAAGATCTGGTCGGACACCGGCATGATGCCGTCGAACTGCTCCAGGAAATCGGCATGGTGGAACCAGCTGATGCAGCAGCGATAGCCGTCCATCAGCCCGGCCCGCTGCAGGATGAAGGCGCCGGTGCAGACGCCCACCAGCGGGATCTTCGATGCCGCCGCCTGACGCAGATAGCGGATGTAGTCGGGGCTGAGGTTGGAGATCTCATCGATCAGCCCGCCGATCACGACGATGTAGTCGAACTTGGCCGTATCGCCCAACCGCTCGGTCGGCTGGACCAGCATGCCGCAGCTCGACGCCACCGGCCCCATCTGGTCCGACAGCACGGCCCAGTCGCACAGGATCGGCCGGCTGCGGTCACCCTCGTCGGCGGCGAGCCGCAGCACGTCGACGAAATTCGCGAAGGCGCACAGCGTGAAGCGGTGGGCGAGGATGAAGCCGACGGACAGGCGCGGTGCCGCGGAGCGGTCCGGGAACCGGCCGGTCCTGGCGGCGGTCGTCCTGACGCTGCCTGCCCCGATGGTGCCAACTCCAACGCTATTCGTCATGTGACCTCCAGCGGTCGTACCGTCGCACGGGTGACATTAAACTGACGCATCCATTCTGTCCAACAAAGGGGCGCGTCGCGATACTGTCAGCACATTGAACTTCGCGGTGCTGCCATGACCCGCTTCTCGTTTTCCTCGCTGTTGACCAACGCGCTGACCGGCAACAAGAACTGGCAGCCGCAATGGCCCGATGCGGAACCGAAATCCGAATATGACGTCGTGATCGTCGGCGCGGGCGGGCATGGCCTGGGTGCAGCCTATTATCTTGCCAAGGAACACGGCATCACCAACGTCGCGGTGGTGGAGAAGGGCTGGCTCGGCGGCGGCAACACCGGCCGCAACACCACCATCATCCGCTCCAACTATCTCTACGACGAAAGCGCCCGGCTCTACGAGCATGCGATGAAGCTGTGGGAAGGGCTGAGCCAGGAGCTGAACTACAACGTCATGTTCTCCCAGCGCGGCGTGATGATGCTGGCGCACACGGTCCATGACGTCCAGAGCTTCAAGCGACACATCCATTCCAACCGCCTCAACGGCATCGACAACGAGTGGCTGACGCCCGAGCAGGCCAAGGACTACTGCCCGCCGCTGAACATCGCCGCCAACGCCCGCTATCCGGTGGTTGGTGCCGCGTTGCAGCGGCGCGGCGGCACCGCCCGCCACGATGCGGTGGCCTGGGGCTATGCGCGGGCCGCGTCGGCGCGCGGGGTCGACATCGTCCAGAACTGCCCGGTCACCGCAATCCGCCGCGACGCCGACGGCCGCGTCACCGGCGTGGAGACCGCGCGCGGCTTCATCAAGGCCAGGAAGGTCGCGGTGTCGGCCGCCGGCAACACCTCGGTGGTGATGGACACCGCCGGCGTCCGGCTGCCGCTGGAAAGCTATCCGCTGCAGGCGCTGGTGTCGGAACCGGTCAAGCCGGTCTTCCCCTGCGTGGTAATGTCCAACACCGTGCATGCCTACATCAGCCAGTCCGACAAGGGCGAGCTGGTCATCGGGTCGGGCACCGACCAGTACACCTCCTACAGCCAGCGCGGCGGGCTGCCGCTGATCGAGCACACCGTCGCCGCAATCTGCGAGGTGTTCCCGATCTTCAACCGCATGCGCATGCTGCGCAAATGGGGCGGCATCGTCGACGTCACGCCCGACCGCTCGCCGATCATCGGCAAGACGCCGGTGCCGGGGCTGTACGTCAATTGCGGCTGGGGCACCGGCGGCTTCAAGGCGACGCCGGGCTCGGCCAACGTCTTCGCCCACACCATCGCCCGCGACGAGCCGCATCCGATCAACGCGCCCTTCACGCTGGAACGCTTCAAGACCGGCCGGCTGATCGACGAGGCCGCCGCCGCCGCCGTCGCGCATTGAGGAGACGATCATGCTGCTCATCCGCTGTCCCTACTGCGAAGCAGAGCGCCCGGAGGTGGAGTTCACCTATGCCGGCGAGGCGCACATCGCGCGACCGGCGGACCCCTCCGCCCTGTCCGACGACGAATGGCGCGACTTCCTGTTCATCCGCACCAACCCGCGCGGCCGGCATTTCGAACGCTGGCGCCACATGCACGGCTGCGGCCGCTTCTTCAACGCGGTGCGCGACACCGTGACCGACAAGTTCGCCATGACCTACAAGGCCGGGGCTCCGCGTCCGAGCGACGAGGAGATTGCGCTCGCCTCCAGTGCCGCCACCCCTGCCGAGGAAGCACGTCCATGACCAGTTTCCGCATTGCCGGCAAGGGCAGGGTCAACCTCAGCCGTCAGCTCCGCTTCACCTTCGACGGCGTGGACTATGCCGGCTACGAAGGCGACACCCTGGCCTCCGCGCTCCTGGCGAACGGCGTCCATCTCGTCGGGCGGTCCTTCAAGTACCACCGGCCGCGCGGCTTCCTGACCGCCGGGTCGGAGGAGCCGAACGCGCTGGTCGCGACCGACCGCGGCAACGGGCGATTCGAGCCGAACACGCGGGCGACGGTGCTGGAGGTCTTCGAAGGGCTGAAGACCGAAAGCCAGAACCGCTGGCCGTCGCTGACCCGCGACATCGGCGCGGTGAACGACGCACTCTCCATGCTGTTCTCGGCCGGCTTCTACTACAAGACCTTCATGTGGCCGAAGAGCTTCTGGGACAAGGTCTACGAGCCGGTCATCCGCAGCGCCGCCGGGCTGGGCAAGGCGCCGACCGCCCCCGATCCCGACACCTACGCCAGCCGCTTCGCCCATTGCGACGTGCTGGTCGTCGGTGGCGGTGCCGCCGGCCTCGCCGCGGCGCTGGAAGCCGGGCGCAGCGGCGCGTCCGTCATCCTGTGCGACGAGCAGTCGGAAATCGGCGGTTCGCTGCTGTCCGAACCGGATGCCGAGATCAACGGGCAACTGGCCTGGGACTGGTTGGAGGACACCAATGCCGCGCTGGCGGCGATGCCGAACGTCACGGTGCTGCCGCGCACGACGGCCATCGGCTATTACCACCAGAACTTTGTCGGCCTGTGCCAGCGGCTGACCGACCATCTGCGCATCGTGCCCGAAGGCGCGCCGCGCGAGCGGATGTGGAAGGTCCGGGCCAAGCAGGTGGTGCTGGCGCAGGGCGCCATCGAAAAGCCGCTGGTGTTCGCCGGCAACGACCGGCCGGGCGTGATGCTGGCCGGGGCCGCGCGCACCTACCTGAACCGCTACGGCGTCAAGGTCGGCAACCGGGTGGTGGTGGTCACCACCCATGACAGCGCCTGGCATGCCGCCTTCGACTTGGCCAAGGCGGGGGTGGAGGTCGCGGCCATCGTCGATGTCCGCGGCACCGTGCCGACCCAACTGGCTGCCGCCGCCGCCGCGCTCCGCATCAGGACGCTGATCGGCTGGACCGTCACCGGCACCAAGGGCCGGCTGCGCGTCTCGTCGGTGCGCGTCAACCCGGTGACCGGCGGCAAGGTCGGCGGCTCGGAGACCATCGCCTGCGACGCCCTGCTGATGTCGGGCGGCTGGACCCCCAGCATCCATCTGTTCTCGCACACCCAGGGTTCGCTGGCGTGGAACGAGGACGGTCAGATGTTCCTGCCCGGCCGCGGCAAGGAGGAGTGCCGTCTGGCCGGCGCCGGCAAGGGCCGCTTCGGGCTGAAGGCCGCCTTCGAGGATGGCGCCGCTGCCGGCGCCGCCGCTGCCGCCGATGCCGGGTTCGGCGTCGAGCCGGTGTCCTACCATGTGGAGGGCGAGCTTTCCTTCACCGGCGTGACCGGCCGCGAGCTGCCGACCGACCGCGATCCGGGCCATGCCAAGGCCTTCGTCGATTTCCAGAATGACGTGATGGCCAAGGACATCCGGCTGGCCGTGCGCGAAGGCTTCAAGTCGATCGAGCACATCAAGCGCTACACCACCACCGGCATGGCGACCGACCAGGGCAAGACGTCGAACATCAACGGCCTGGCCGTCGCGTCGGACGCGCTGAAGCGGCCGGTCCCGGCGGTGGGCCTGACCACCTTCCGCCCGCCCTACACCCCGACCAGCTTCGGCACCTTCGCCGGCTACAACAAGGGCGCGCTGTTCGAGGTGACGCGCAAGACGCCGATCGACGGCTGGGCCGAGGAAAACGGCGCGGTGTTCGAGCCGGTGTCGCTGTGGCGCCGTGCCCGGTACTTCCCGCAGGTCGGCGAGGACATGCATGCGGCGGTGGCGCGCGAATGCAAGGCGGTGCGCTCGTCGCTCGGCATCTTCGACGCCTCCACCCTCGGCAAGATCGAGATCGTCGGTCCCGACGCCGCCGAGTTCATGAACCGCATGTACACCAACGCCTGGACCAAGCTGGCTCCCGGCCGCTGCCGCTACGGCCTGCTGCTGGGCGAGGACGGCTTCATCCGCGACGACGGCGTGATCGGGCGTCTGGCCCATGACCGCTTCCACGTCACCACCACCACCGGCGGTGCGGCGCGCGTGCTGACCATGATGGAGGATTACCTCCAGACCGAATGGCCGGACCTGAAGGTCTGGCTGACCTCTACCACCGAACAATGGTCGGTGATCGCGCTGAACGGCCCGAACGCCCGCAAGCTGATCGCGCCGTTCGTCGAGGGCATCGACCTGTCGGAGGGCGCCTTCCCGCACATGGCGGTGGCGACGGGGAAGATCTGCGGCGTGCCGACGCGGCTGTTCCGCGTCTCCTTCACCGGCGAACTCGGCTTCGAGATCAACGTGCCGGCCCGCTACGGCCGCGCGGTGTGGGAGACGCTGTTCGAGGCCGGGCAGCGGTTCGGCATCACCCCCTATGGCACCGAGACGATGCACGTCCTGCGCGCCGAGAAGGGCTACATCATCGTCGGCCAGGACACGGACGGCACGCTGACGCCGGACGATGCCGGCCTGTCCTGGGCCGTCGGCAAGACCAAGCCGGACTTCGTCGGCAAGCGCTCCCTGTCCCGCCCGGACATGCTGGCGCCGAACCGCAAGCAGCTGGTCGGCCTGCTGACCGCCGATCCGAAGACGGTGCTGGAGGAGGGCGCGCAGATCGTCCTCGACCCCAACCAGCCGGTCCCGATGGACATGGTCGGCCATGTGACCTCCTCCTACTGGAGCGCCGAGCTGGGACGGTCCATCGCCCTTGCGGTGATCCAGGGCGGCCGGTCGCTGCAGGGCCGGACCGTGCATGTGCCGATGCCGGATAAGGTCCATTCCGCGACGATCTCCGGCATGGTGTTCGTCGATCCCGAGAACACGCGTCTCAGCGCATAGGAGGCCCACCCATGCTTCTGGCCAATCACCCGTTGCCGGGCAAGACGATCCCCAGCGACACCGCAAGCCGGCTGAGCATCCGTGCCGCCGAGGATGTCGCCCGCTTCAGCCTGCGCATCGACCCGGCATCCGCCGGGGCGGCCGGGGCCGCCTTCGGCGCGCCGCTCCCCACCCGCATCGGCGGGATGGTGGAGGCCGGCGGCCGGACCGCGCTCCAGCTCGGCCCCGACGAGTGGGTGCTGACGGCGCCGGTCGCCGAGGGCGACGGCATCGCCGACGCCTTCGCCGCGCTACCGGAGCCGCACAGCCTGGTCGATGTCGGTCATCGCGAGGTCGGCATCCTGGTGCAGGGGGAGGCCGCGGCGCTCGCCCTGCGCTCGGCCATCGCCTTCGACGTCGAGGCGATGCCGGTCGGCAGCGGCTGCCGCACTCTCTTCGACAGGGCGCAGATCGTCCTGGTCCGCGAGGACGAGCACCGTTTCCGGATCGAGGTCTGGCGTTCCTTCGCCGACCATGTCTGGGGACTCCTGCACGCCGTCAGCCGCGAAATCGCGCTCGGCATCTGATCGGGAACATGGCCCATCGGGCCGAACCTTGGCGGACGACGCCGGCGCTCCCATCGGCACCGGCACCGGCGTCGCGACAGCTAAAGCTGCTTTACTTCATCGACGGGAAGGCGAATTGGGCGCCTTCGCGGACCCCGCCGGTCGGCCAGCGCTGGGTGATGGTCTTGCGCCGGGTGTAGAAGCGCACGCCGTCCGGACCATAGGCCGACAGGTCGCCGAACAGCGACCGCTTCCAGCCGCCGAAGCTGTGGTAGGCGACCGGCACCGGCAGCGGCACGTTGATGCCGACCATGCCGACCTTGATCATGTCGCTGAAATAGCGGGCGGCCTCGCCGTCGCGGGTGAACAGGCAGGTGCCGTTGCCGTATTCGTGGCTGTCGATCAGGTCCATGCCCTCCTGCATCGACTTGACCCGGACGAGGCAGAGGACCGGACCGAAAATCTCCTCGCGGTAGATGGTCATGTCCGGGCTGACGCGGTCGAACAGGCAGCCGCCCAGGAAGTTGCCGTTCTCATGCCCCGGCACCACCAGACCGCGGCCGTCCACCACCAGCTCCGCCCCCTCGGCGACGCCTTGGTCGACATAGGCCTTCACCTTCTCGTAATGCGCACGGGTGACCAGCGGCCCCATCTCGCAACCGGTCGAAGTGCCGGCGCCGACCTTCAGGTCGCGCAGCGCCACCGACAGCTTGTCCTTCAGCCGGTCGGCCACCTCGTCGCCCACCGCAACGACGACGGAGATCGCCATGCAGCGCTCGCCGCAGGAGCCATAGGCCGCACCCATCAGCGCGCTGACCGCGTTGTCCAGATCGGCGTCGGGCATGACGATGGCGTGGTTCTTGGCCCCGCCCAGCGCCTGCACCCGCTTGCCCTTTGCGCTGGCGGTCGAATAGACATACTCGGCGATCGGCGTCGATCCCACGAAGCTGACGCCCTGGATCCGCGGGTCGGTCAGCAGCGTGTCCACCGCCTCCTTGTCGCCGTTGATGACGTTCAGCACGCCCGGCGGCAGTCCAGCCTGCTCGGCCAGTTGGGCGATGAACAGGGCAGAGCTTGGGTCGCGCTCCGACGGCTTGAGGACGAAGGTGTTCCCGCAGGCGATGGCGATGGGGTACATCCACAGCGGAACCATCGCCGGGAAATTGAACGGCGTGATGCCGGCGACGACGCCGAGCGGCTGGAACTCCGACCAGCTGTCGATGGCCGGCCCGACATTCTTGGAAAACTCGCCCTTCAGCAGCTCGGGCACGCCGCAGGCATATTCGACATTCTCGATGCCGCGGGTCAGCTCGCCGAAGGCATCGTCCAGGACCTTGCCGTGCTCCGCCGTGACCAGCGCGCAGATGCGCTCGGCATTCTCCTCCAGCAGCTGCTTGAAGCGGAACATGACGCGGGCGCGCTTGGCCGGCGGCGTGGCGCGCCAGGCCGGAAACGCGGCCTCGGCGGCGGCGATGGCCTCTTCCACCGTGGAACGCGACGCCAGGGCCACCTGACCCGCCACGTCGCCGGTGGCGGGATTGACGATGTCGGCGGTGCGGGTGCCGGCGGGCGCGTCGGTCTTGCCGCCGATCAGGTGGGCAACGATGGTCATGGTCGGGCTTTCCTGGGGGAGATTATGGAGTGGGGAATGCGGAGTGCGAGTGCCCCCTCCCTAACCCTCCCCCACCTGCGGTGGGAGAGGGAACTGCCGCCGTTATGCGAATCCTCCCTCTCCCGCGATCGGATCGGCCTTCGGCCGACCGAGGGCGGGGGAGGGAGGGGCCCGCGGCGAAGCCGTGGGAGGGAGGGGGCAGCGGGGTCGCCCTTACGCCGTCGCCTGGATGGCGTCGGCGACGACGTCGAACAGGCGGTCGAGGTCGGCAGGCTCGCTGTGGAAATGCGGGCCGAACTGCAGCGTGTCGCCGCCGAAGCGCACGTAATAGCCGGCCTTCCAGCACTTCTCGCCGATCTCGTAGGGCCGGCGGGCCGGCTCGCCCGGAAGCGGGGCGATGGTGACGGCGCCCGTCAGGCCGTAGTTGCGGATGTCGGCGACGTTCTTCAGTCCCTTCAGCCCGTGAATCAGGTTTTCGAAATGCGGCGCCAGCGCAGCCGCCTTCTCCCACAGCTTCTCCCGCTCGAAGATGTCGAGCGCGGCCAGCCCGGCGGCGCAGGCGACCGGATGGGCGGAATAGGTGTAGCCGTGCGGGAACTCCACCATGTACTCCGGCCCGCCATTGTCCATGAAGGCCTGGTAGATGTCGCGCTTCGCCACCACGGCACCCATCGGGACGGCGCCGTTCGTCAGGCCCTTGGCGACGTTCATGATGTCCGGCACCACGCCGAAGGCATCGGCGCCGAAGGGGGCGCCCATGCGGCCGAAGCCGGTGATGACCTCGTCGAAGATCAGCAGGATGGAGTGCTTGTCGCAGATCTCCCGCAGCCGCTGCAGATAGCCCTTCGGCGGCGGCAGCACGCCGGCCGAGCCGGCCAGCGGTTCGACGATCACCGCGGCGATGTTGGAGGCGTCGTGCAGCGCCACCAGCTCCTCCAGCGCGTCGGCCAGGAAGGCGCCCTCCTCCGGCATGCCCTTCACGAACAGGTTCTGCGGCAGCACGGTATGGGGCAGGTGGTCGGCATCGACGCCGGTGCCGAACAGCTTGCGGTTGCCGCCGATGCCGCCGAGGCTGGTGCCGCCGAAATTGACGCCGTGATAGCCCTTGGACCGGCCGATCAGCTTGGTCTTGGTCGGCTGGCCCTTCATCCGCCAATAGGCCCGCGCCATCTTCAGCGAGGTGTCGGCGGCCTCGGAGCCCGAACCGACGAAGAAGACATGGTCGAGGCCGGCCGGGGTCATCGAGGCCAGCTTGTGCGCCAGCTTGAAGGCGGCCGGATGGCCATGCTGGAAGGCGGGGCTGTAATCCAGCTCCGCGATCTGGCGGGCGACCGCTTCGGAAATTTCGCGGCGGCAGTGGCCGGCGCCGCTGCACCACAGGCCGGACAGGCTGTCGTAGATCTTCCGGCCTTCGGCGTCCCAGTACCAGGTCCCCTCCGCCTTCACGATCATGCGCGGGTTGTTCTTGAACTGACGGTTGCCGCTGAACGGCATCCAATAGGCGTCAAGCTCCTCGCGCGTCAGTCCGGCAGCCTTGCCGAGGGACTGGGCATGATCGTTGTCCAGGGGGGCCATCCGCTGTTCTCCCGCATCTTGGTGGGTGTGCTGTCGGCAGTGAGTGTGCGCGCTTCCCAGTTGCGATTAAATCCAAACTATAAGAACTTCACATAACCCAGCGCTTAACTGTCGTGCCCCGACACCATGGTCCCAGCATGAGCAAGCCCACCCGGTCCCCCACCCGGTCCCTGGCCCCGATCGGCGATGCCGACATCCGCCTGCTGCGCGTGTTCAGGACGGTGGTGGAGTGCGGCGGATTTTCCGCTGCCGAGGTGGAGCTGAACATCAGCCGTGCGGCGATCAGCCAGCACATGGCGGATCTTGAACGGCGGCTCGGCCTGACGCTCTGCCGGCGCGGACGGGCGGGGTTCCGGCTGACCGACGAAGGGCATCTGGCCTATGAGGCGAGCCTGCGCCTGCTGGCCAGCACCGAGAGCTTCCGTAGCGAGATCAACACCGTTCATGGCCGTCTGCGCGGCGAATTGAACATCGGCATCACCGACAACCTCGTCACCATGCCGCAGATGCGGGTGACCCACGCCCTGCGCAGCCTGAAGCAACTGGCGCCGGAGGTCCGCGTCAACATCCGCATGATCCCGCCCAACGAGATCGAGCGCGGCGTGCTGGACGGGCAGTTGCACGTCGGCGTCGTTCCCGTCCGCAGAGGCCTGCCGGGACTGGCCGGTCTTCCGCTTTACCAGGAGGAGTCCCTGCTCTACTGCGGCGACGGTCATCCGCTGTTCGACCGTTCCGGTGCTGCGGTGACGCGGGAGGCGGTCGAGGCCGCCGACGCCGTGGCGCCGACCCAGGCGCAGCTTCCCCATGAGCTGAACAACACCGCGACCGCGACCGACCGCGAGGGAGTGGCCTTCCTGATCCTCACCGGATGCTATGTCGGCTTTCTGCCCACCCATTACGCCCGGCAATGGGTCGAGCGCGGCATGATGCGGGCGCTGCTGCCCGACACCTACCATCATGCCCTGGAGTTTCAGGTGGTGACGAAGAAGGGGGCCCAGCCGAATCTGGTGCTGGAGCGGTTCCTGGACGTCCTGCGCGGAACCGGAAACGAGGAAAGCACGGCCGAGGCCTGACGAGCGGCCATCCTGGCGCCCGCTTGTCCACCATGCGGGAAAGCCGGCTACCGGAAGCGACGGGTGTGGCGACCGTCGTCCACACTGGGTCCGGCAAGCCAAGGAGACGAACATGGCATCGCCGTCATCAGCCACGATCTTTCAAAACCCCGAGACCGGCCAGACGGAAGCGGTGTCCAACAGGTCCGGTGTCTGGGCGTTCCTGTGCGGCCCGTTCTATTTCGCCTCCAAGGGCGAGTGGATGCACAGCGCGATCCACGCGGTTCTGACCGTCGTCGCCCTGCTGCTTTGGCCCAGCGGGGCCCTCATGCTGGTGGGGCTCTGGTTCGGCTACGCGTGCGCGACGCCGACCATTCTGGAAGCGCGCTACAAGCGGCTGGGTTGGCAGCGGATCCCGGCCTGATGGATGATGGTGGGAAGGACGGCGTCGCGTCTTGTCGGACGGCGTCTCCCCACGGCTGTCACCCCCGACCTCCGGAGTGATCGCACAGCCAACGCTCGAACACCGTCGCCGTCATCGGTCGCGCGATATGATACCCCTGGACTTCGTCGCACCCCAGTTCCGACAGCAGATCCAGGGCGGTGTGGTTCTCCACGCCTTCGGCGACGACCCGATAGCCCAGCTGATGGATCAGGGAGATCATCGCGCTTACCAGCGTGAAGCTCCGGTCCTGATCGCCAAGTCCCTGGATGAAGGAGCGATCGATCTTCACCACGTCGGTCGGAATTTTTTCAAGGTAGGACAGGCTGCTGTACCCGGTGCCGAAATCGTCGATGGCAATTCCGAAGCCTGTCGATCTCAGCTCTTCCATCCGTTGCAAAGCGTTTTCGCCATTGCGGAGAATGGCGCTTTCGGTCAGTTCAAGCTCGATGCGACTTGGTTCAACGTCACACTGCTTGGCAAAGCCAGCCAGCCGGGCAGGAAAATCCTGTTGGTCCAGGTTCGATGCCGAGATGTTGATGGAAAGCGCCAGATCGATGCCCGCGGCTCGCCACGCCGCCAGCTGTGACAGCGCGGTGCGGGCAACCCACTCGGTCATGCCGTCGGCGAGAGCCGTCTGCTCCACCATGGGGACGAATTCCCCAGGCGGGATTGCGCCGAGAACGGGATGGGACCAGCGCAGCAGCGCCTCCGCACCAACGCATCCGCCGGTCCGGATGTCCACGCGGGGCTGGAAGACGAGGGACAGTTGGTCGGCCGCGGCAAGTGCTTGCGGAAAGTCGGCCAGCAGTTGAAAGCGGCGACGGTGTGCGTCGTCGAGCGACGCGGAATAGATGCCGACCCCTCTGTCCGCCTCGCGGGCATCCTGCAAAGCGCTGTAGGCCATGCGCAGGACATGTTGGGGGGTGGCCGCGCCCAGTTGGAACGGAGCCACGCCGATGGCCGCACGGATCACCACAGGCGTTTCCTGCGCGCCGGTCACTTTGCCCAATTCTGTCGGTACTTTGGCCGCGGCCGCCATCATCTCCTGTTCGCCCATGACGGACGGCAGATAGCCGAGGTGGGTCGTGCCGATCTGATAGATCGTGGTTTCAGGACCGACCACGCGCCGCAGACGCCGGGTGGCCGCCCGCACGAGGTCATCGGTGAAGGCCGGGCCGATGGCGCGAAGCGTGGCGGTGTGCTGCGCAACATCGATCAGATCGACCAGGATGGCATAGCGCTGCTCCCCCGGATGATCCCGTGCGAGATCCTCGATGTCTTCGATGAACTGCGTGCGGTTCGGCAGGCCGCTCACCGGATCGATCCGTCCCAGGGCATGCTGCAGTTCGATCTGGGCCATGACCATGGCGGCAAGATCCTTGAGTGCCGCCGTTTCCTGACTGGTGATCGCGCGCGGCTCCGTACCGAGCACGCACATCGCACCGAGCGTGTGTCCTTCGCGGGTGATCAGAGGAGCGCCCGCGTAGAACCGGATGCCGGACCGGGCCAGAAGGCTGTCCCGGTAGCATTCGTCCTTGTCGAAGTCGTGAATGACCAGGAAGTCGCAGCTTTCCGCGACCTGGCCGCAGGGGGCTTTTTCTCGCGGGATCTGCCAGTGGTCGACGCCGACACGTGACTTGAACCATTGCCGGTCCCTGTCGGTCAGCGAGACGGCGGCAATCGGCAGGCCGAACAGCTGGCTTGCCATGCGGGTAATGCGATCGAAGCTCTCGCTCGGCGCCGTATCCAGCAGATTCAGCTCGCGCAGCGCGTCCAGTCGGGCTTCTTCCTGAATTACGGAAGGTCCAGGAATGTTCTGTTCCCCACGAGCCAAAGGATTTTGGGGGTGGGTGAATGTACTGACATCCATTTCGAGGGTCCGCACTGGGGGCGCTTCGGTGAGATGAGAATCGTCTGATGGATACGCAAGAAGACCGCGAGCTTTCTTCCGCCACGCTGGGTCATCTTCCCTAAAGATTTATTAAATGCACCCTAGGACTTTACCGATGTATCTAAGTGTCTGAGTTGTAGAAATGGGCAAGGTCGAGCTTCCCGGAATCCAAGCCGCCGTCGACTTGACGCTGCCGCCGGCAAGATGTTTGCGCACAAAACAGTCCGCTACCACCATTGTAAGCGTTGACCGGGAGGGCGGCGCAAGCGTACTTTTAACCAGCCGGTTAAAACGCCGCGGCCGCTCCTTCGGCCGCCCGAGCCCGCCGGCCGGAGAAGACGCATGGAACGTCGCTCACGCTCGGGCGCAGCACTGCGCCTGCTCAATTCCGACTGGGTCCGCCCCATCCTGCTGATGGTCATCCTGCTGGTTCTGTGGGATCTGTCGGTCCGGCTGTTCGGCGTGCCCGCCTATCTGGTGCCGAAGCCCGGCGACGTCGTGCTGGCGATGATCGACGAATGGCCGCGGCTGCTGTCCGAATCCGTCCCGACCTTCACGGCGACGCTGGGCGGCTTCGCGCTGTCGGTGCTGTTCGGCATTCCCATCGCGATGCTGATCGCCGGATCGCGCACCGTGGAGGCCTATGTCTACCCGCTGCTGGTCTTTTCGCAGTCGATCCCCAAGGTCGCCATCGCGCCGCTGTTCGTGGTGTGGTTCGGCTTCGGCCTGATGCCGAAGGTGATCGCGGCCTTCCTGCTGGGCTTCTTCCCCGTCGTCGTTTCGGCGGTGCAGGGCTTCAAGTCGGTGGATGGTGAGATGATGGACCTCGCCCGCTCGATGAAGGCGTCGCGGCTGCAGACCTTCCGGATGGTCAGCCTGCCGCATGCGCTGCCGGCGATCTTCGCCGGGTTGAAGGTCTCCATCACCCTGGCGGTGGTGGGGGCGGTGGTCGGCGAATTCGTCGGCTCCAACTCCGGCATCGGCTTCGTCCTGCAACGCTCCATCGGCAATTTCGAACTGCCCTTGATGTTCGCGGCGTTGACCGTGCTGGCATTGATGGGCGTGGTGCTGTTCTGGGTCATCGATGTGCTGGAACGCTTCGCCATCCCCTGGCACGCCAGCCAGCGCGACAAGTTCAGCCCCACCGCCTGACGTCATCCGAAAACTCAAATCACCGACAAGAACCCCGACGCCGCACAGCGCCGGCCGACGGGGCGATCCACCACCCATGGGAGGACACCGGTCGTGATGAAGAAAACCATCGTCGCGGCGCTCTGCGCCTTTGCCGCCTCCACTCTGCCGGCGCAGGCCGCCGACAAGGTGACGCTGATGCTGAACTGGTACGTCTATGGCGAACATGCCCCCTTCTATTACGGCAAGGACAAGGGGCTGTACGAGGCCGAGGGCATCGACCTGGAAATCCAGGAGGGCCGCGGGTCGGCGGTGACGACGCAGCTGGTCGCCAGCAAAGGTGTCACCTTCGGCTATGTCGACGTGCCGACCATGATCAAGGCGGCGATGAAGGGCGCGCCGGTGACCTCGCCGGGCGTGCTGTTGCAGACCAGCCCGATGTCGGCGATGGGCTTCACCGAAAAGAACATCCGCAAGCCCGAGGATATCAAGAACCGGATCGTCGCCATGACGCCGGGCGACAGCATGTCCCAGATCTGGCCGCTGTTCCTGAAGAAGACCGGCCTGAAGGAACGTGATTTCGAGGTGGTGTCGGGCGACGCCCAGACCAAGCTGAACGCCGTCATCAACGGACAGGCCGACCTGCTGCTGGGCTATGTCATGGACCAGAGCATGAAGATCAAGGACGCCACCGGCAAGTCGGTGACGCCGATCCGCTTCGCCGATTACGGCGTCAACATGGTCTCCTCCGGCATCATCGCCAACACCGACACGCTGAAGGACAACCCCGACCTCGTCCGCCGTTTCATGGCCGCCACCACCAAGGCGGTGGAGGAGGCGGAGAAGGCGCCGAAGGATGCCGCGGCCGCCATCCTGAAGGCCAACCCCAAGGGCGGCAAGCCCGACACGCTGCAGGAAGGCTTCGAACTGACCATCCCGCTCTACCGCACCAAGGAAACGCAGGGGATGCGGCCCTTCCAGGTCACCGACGCCAACATGAAGGAGACGGTGGACATGCTGGTCGAATATGGCGGGCTGGACGCCTCGGCCAAGGAGAACCCCAAGCGCTTCTACACCCGCGATTTCCTGCCCGCCGACCCCGCGGCGAAGGCGATGAACGCCGCCGCCAAATGACCTTCCGTTGAGTGACCGGCATTGGCCCCCGCAAGGCCCGACGAGGAGAGCATGGCACAGCCTCAGTTGAAACTGGTCGGCGAGGCGGAGACGCAGCGCCTGTCCGGCGCGCCGCTGATCCGCATCGACGGCGTGACCAAGACCTACCGCACCCGCGACGGCGAGGTGCCGTCGCTCCGCCCCATCACCTTCGACGTGCGGCCGGGCGAGTTCCTGGTGGTGGTCGGCCCGTCCGGCTGCGGCAAGTCCACCCTGCTGAAGATGCTGGCCGGGCTGCTGCCGGTCACCAGCGGCACCATCAGCATCGAAGGCGACACGGTGACCGAGCCGCACGACGACACCGGCATCGTCTTCCAGAGCCCGACCCTTCTGGCTTGGCGGTCGGTTCTGCGCAACATCATGCTGCCTGTGGAAATCCGCCGCCTGCCACGCGAACGCTACCTGGAGCGCGCGCACAAGCTGATCGGGATGACCGGGCTGACGGGGTTCGAGAACAAATACCCCTGGCAGCTGTCGGGCGGCATGCAGCAGCGCGCCGCGCTGTGCCGGGCGCTGGTCCACGACCCGAAGATCCTGCTGATGGACGAGCCGTTCGGCGCGCTCGACGCCATGACGCGGGAGCGGATGAACGTGGAGCTGCAGCGCATCCAGCATGAGACCGGCAAGACGGTGATCCTGATCACCCACTCCATCCCCGAGGCGGTGTTCCTCGCCGACCGGGTGATGGTGATGTCGGAACGTCCCGGCACCATCGCCGCCACCTACGAGGTCCCGCTGCCGCGTCCGCGGACGCTGGACGTCATGGGCGACCCGGTCTTCATCCAGCTGACCCAGACCATCCGCAAGCATTTCGCGGCGCAGGGGCATTTGGATTAGGCACCGGGCGCGATTGCCCCCTCCCTAACCCTCCCGCGCTCTCGGCCGGCCGAAGGCCGGTCCGACCGAGGGAGAGGGAACTGCCGCCGCCCTGCGAACTCCCCCTCTCCCGCGAAGCGGGGGAGGGAAGGGGCCCATGCGTCAGCATGGGAAGGGTGGGGGCAATACTCGAAGGATCTTCACCATGCCTGCCCCCCGTCTCCGCATCCGCGCCATCGAGCTGTACGAGCGGCCCGTCCGTTTCGTGAAGCCGTTCCGCTTCGGCGCGGTGACGGTGGAGGCCGCTCCGCAAGCCTTCGTCCGCGCCCTGGTCGCCGTCGAAGGGCAGGGCGAGGCCTGGGGCGCGACGGCCGAGATGATGATGCCGAAATGGTTCGACAAGCGCCCGGACCGCAGCCCGGCCGACACCGTGGACGGCTTGCGCCGCTCGCTGGTGGAGGCGCGGGAAGGATATCTGGCGGACAGCCGGCTCGACACCGCCTTTGGCCATCATGCTGCCTTCATGCCGACGATGGAGCCGAAACTCGCCGCCGCCTTCGGGCCGGCGCAGATCGACAAAGCGGTGCTGGATGGGCTGCTGCAGGTGCTGGGATTGAACGCGTTTCAGGGGCTGGGCGCCAACGTCGCCGGGCTGGATGCGCGGCTGACGGCCGACCTCGGCGGTTTCGATCTCGACGACTTCCTGCGGAACCTCTCCCCGCTTGCCGAGGTGGAACTGCGTCACACTGTCGGCCTGCTCGACAAACCGGAAGACTTGGCAGGGCACACGCATCTGCACTGGTTCAAGATCAAGCTGGGCGGCGACGTCTCCGCCGACATCAAGCGCCTGTGCGAACTAGCCGCCGTGCTTGGGGAGGCGGTCCCCGGCTACCGCGCCACGCTGGACGGCAACGAGCAGTATCGCGACGCGGCCCACGTCGCGGAACTTCTCGACCGGATCGACGCTACCCCGGCGCTGGCGGGCTTCCGCAAGGCGCTGGCCTATCTGGAGCAGCCCATCGCGCGGGAGGCGGCGCTCGCCCGGCCGCTGGGCGCGGTGGCGGAGCGGGTGCCGGTCATCATCGACGAATCCGACGACGGCTATGACGCCTTCCCGCGCGCCCGCGTCATGGGCTATCGCGGCGTGTCGTCCAAATCCTGCAAGGGCCTGTACAAGGCGATTCTCAACCGCGCCCGCTGCATGGCGTGGGGGCCGCCGCACTTCATTTCCGCCGAGGATCTGACCTGTCAGGCCGGCCTGTCGGTGCAGCAGGACACTGCGCTGGTCGCCTTCCTCGGCATCCCGCATGCCGAACGCAACGGGCATCAGTATGGCGAGGGCTTCGGCAGTCCGAATGAGGCCGATGCCTTCCTCGCTGCGCATCCCGGCTTCTACGAACGTCGCGCCGAGGGGACGGTCAGGCTCGCCACCGGCAGCGGACGGCTGCCGACGGCGCCGCTGTCCGGCCCCGGCTTCGCCCATTCAGCGGACCCCTACTGGTCCGGCCTGTCGCCCCTTTCAAACCCGACATCAGCGCTTTCCGAAGGAGTTCCCCCATGAGCACCAAGCGCCTTGGCCTCATCATGCACGGCGTGACCGGGCGGATGGGCATGAACCAGCACCTGATCCGCTCGATCCTGGCGATCCGCGCCCAGGGCGGTGTGGCCCTGTCCGACGGCACGCGCGTCATGCCCGACCCGATCCTCGTCGGCCGCAATGCCGAGAAGATGCAGGAACTGGCTCGCCGCCACGGCATCGAGCGGTGGAGCGACAATCTCGACGCCGCACTGGAAAACCGCGACGACGTGATCTTCTTCGACGCCGGCACCACCCAGATGCGGCCGACCCTGCTGGAAAAGGCGATCCGCGCCGGCAAGCACGTCTATTGCGAAAAGCCCATCGCCACCAACCTGGACGAGGCGTTGCGCGTCGTCCGGCTGGCGGAGGAGGCCGGGGTGAAGAACGGCACGGTGCAGGACAAGCTGTTCCTGCCGGGGCTGGAGAAGCTGCGTATGCTGCGTGACAGCGGCTTCTTCGGCCGCATGCTGTCGGTGCGCGGCGAGTTCGGTTACTGGGTGTTCGAAGGCGACTGGCAGCCGGCGCAGCGTCCGTCCTGGAACTACCGGGAGGAGGATGGCGGCGGCATCATCCTCGACATGATCTGCCATTGGCGCTATGTGCTGGACAACCTGTTCGGGCAGGTGAAGAGCATCTCCTGCCTGGGCGCGACCCACATTCCCGAACGGTGGGACGAGACCGGCAAGCCCTACAAGGCCACCGCCGACGACGCCGCCTATGCGATGTTCGAGCTTGAGGGCGGGGTGATCGCCACCATCAACTCCTCCTGGTGCACGCGGGTCTATCGCGACGATCTGGTGACCTTCCAAGTGGACGGCACCAACGGCTCCGCGGTCGCCGGCCTGACCGACTGCGTGATCCAGCCGCGCCAGGGCACCCCGCGCCCGGTGTGGAACCCCGACCAGAAGCAGACCATCGATTTCTACGACACCTGGCAGCCGGTGCCGGACAACGCCGTGTTCGACAACGGCTTCAAGGTGCAGTGGGAGTCCTTCATCCGCCATGTGGTGGAGGATGCGCCCTACAGGCACGGCCTGATCGAGGGCGCCAAGGGCGTCCAGCTGGTGGAATGCGCGCTGCAGAGCTGGCGCGAGCGCCGCTGGGTGGATGTGCCGGCGATCGCGGGGTGAGGCGTCGGCTTCGAATGCCCCCTCCCTAACCCTCCCCCACCTTCGGTGGGAGAGGGAACTCCGCCGCTCCTTTGCATAACTCTCGCCAAGCATCCAACCCCCTCTCCCGCGAAGCGGGGGAGGGATGGGGAGGGGGCTCGCCTCAACGACCTGTCCAGGAACACCATCCCATGCCCACCATCCGCCTCCCGCGCCCCGACCGCAGCATCGAGAGCTACACCCTCGCCCCGCCGCGGGGATTTCCCGCCCGCACCGAGCGGCCGCTGACCCGCATCGCCTTCGCCGCCGCCCATATGGTCGCCGACCCCTTCGCCGACTGCGACCCGTGGCTGGCGCCCGCCATCGACTGGGACCGCACCATCGCCTTCCGTGAGCATCTGTGGGACCTCGGCCTTGGCGTCGCCGAGGCGATGGACACGGCGCAGCGGGGCATGGGGCTGGACTGGCCGACCTCGCTGGAACTGATCCGCCGCTCGCTGTCGGCGGCCAAGGAGCGCGGCGGGGTGATCGCCTGCGGCGCCGGCACCGACCATCTGCCGCCGGAAAACGCCCGCGGCATCGACGACGTGATCCGCGCCTATGAGGAGCAGATCGAGGCCATCGAGGCATTGGACGGCCGCATCATCCTGATGGCGTCGCGCGCGCTGGCCCGCGTCGCCAGGGGGCCGGAGGATTACGTCCGCGTCTATGGCCGCATCCTGTCGCAGGTGAAGCGGCCGGTGATCCTGCATTGGCTGGGCGACATGTTCGACCCGGCGCTGGCCGGCTATTGGGGCACCACCGACATCGACGGGGCGATGGACACGGCGCTGTCGATCATCGGCGACTTCGCGCCCAAGGTGGACGGCATCAAGATCTCGCTGCTCGACAAGGACAAGGAGATCGTCATGCGGCGGCGGCTGCCGAGCGGTGCCCGCATGTATACGGGTGACGATTTCAACTATGCGGAACTGATCGCCGGCGACGGGCAGCATCATTCCGACGCGCTGCTCGGCATCTTCGATGCCATCGCGCCCGCCGCCGCCGCGGCGCTGGCCCATCTGGCCGACGGCGACGAGGCGGGGTTCCACGACATCCTGGCGCCCACCGTGCCGCTGTCGCGCCACATCTTCAAGGCACCGACCCGCTTCTACAAGACCGGCGTCGTCTTCATGGCCTACCTGAACGGCCACCAGGACCATTTCACCATGGTCGGCGGGCAGGAGAGCACGCGCTCCACCCTGCATCTGGCCGAGCTGTTCCGGCTGGCCGACCGGGCCGGGCTGCTGTCCGATCCCGACCGGGCTGCGCGGCGGATGGCGGCGGTTCTGGCGGTGCGGGGGATTTCGTGATGCCCGATTTCAAGACAAGAGACTTTTCCGGAGATCACCGCTGGCTGTCGATCAACACCGCCACCGTCCGCAAGCAAGGCAACTTGGTGGAGATCCTCGATGCCTGCACCCGCCGCGGCATTCGCGCCGTCTCGCCCTGGCGCGATCAAGTCGCGGCGGTGGGGCTCGACGCCGCGGTGCGGGCGGTGCGCAACGGCGAACTGGCGCTGTCAGGCTATTGCCGCGGCGGCATGTTCCCGGCCGATCCGTCCAAGGCGGCGGAGGTCCGCGACGACAACCGCCGCGCGGTGGACGAGGCGGCGGCGCTGGGTGCCGTCTGTCTCGTGCTGGTGGTCGGCGGTCTGCCGCAATATTCCCGCCCCGGATCGCCGCCCAGCAAGGACATCGCGCTGGCCCGCTCGCAGGTGGAGGACGGCATCGCCGAACTGCTGGACTACGCCCGCAAGGCCGGCATGCCCCTGGCGATCGAGCCGCTGCACCCGATGTATGCCGCCGACCGCGCCTGCGTGAACACGATGGCCCAGGCGCTCGACCTCTGCGACCGGCTGGACCCGGCGCGGAGCGGCGCGCTGGGGGTGGCGGTCGACGTCTATCATGTCTGGTGGGATCCGCAGCTGGAGGCGCAGATCCGCCGTGCCGGCAAGGAGAGGCTGCTGGCCTTCCATGTCTGCGACTGGCTGGTGCCGACGACCGACCTGCTGCTCGACCGCGGCATGATGGGCGACGGCGTCATCGACATCCCGCGCATCCGCGGCTGGGTGGAGGCCTGCGGCTTCGCCGGCTGGTCGGAGGTGGAGATCTTCTCGCAAGGCAACTGGTGGGAACGGCCGATGGGCGAGGTGCTGGACACCTGCATCGACCGGCACCGCAGCGTGGTTTGAATTCGCCGGCCGACGCTCTACCATCGGGGAAGACCGCCCCCTACCCGTACCGCAGGAGCCGGCTTCCCGCATGGACGCCCTGACCGACGCACCCGAACCGGTGCCGCCCGCACCGACGCCGAGCAAAGCCGCCGCGCCGGCCAAGGCGACCCGTGACCCGGAAGGGACGCGGGCCCGTATCATGGCCGCCGCGACGGAGGAGTTTGCGCGCTACGGTCTGGGCGGCGCCCGCATCGACCGCATCGCCGAGCAGGCGGGCACCAACAAGCGCATGCTCTATTACCATGTCGGCAACAAGGAGGAGCTGTATCTGGCGGTCCTCGAGGGGGCCTACGCCCATATCCGCGCAACCGAACGGACGCTGAACCTGGAGATGCTGGACCCGCCCGACGCCATCGCGCGGCTGATCGGGTTCACTTGGCAGTATTTCATCGACCATCCCGAATTCATGGCCCTGCTGAACATCGAGAATCTGCACAAGGCGGAGCTTCTGAAGGGCTCGGCCCATGTCCAGTCGATGCATTCGCCCTTCGTCCAGATGATCGCCGACGTGCTGGCGCGCGGGGTGGAGCAGGGGGTGTTCAGGGCCGGGGTGGATGCGGTGCAGCTCTACATCTCCATCGCCGGACTGTCCTATTTCTACCTGTCCAACGTCCACACCCTGTCCGTCATCTTCGGCCGCGACCTGCTGGCCGAGCCGGCGCGGGAGGAGCGGCTCGCCCATATGGTGGAACTGGTCCTGAAGGCTTTGCGGCCCTAACCGTCCAGGGCGGCCAAGTCGGCCGGCAGGCCGGGGCCGAACAGGCTGTCGTGACCGCTGCGGATGCGCAGATCCAGCGCCACGGTCTCGGGCAGCAGGCGGTCGGCGAAGACGCGGGCGAGGCCGATCCGTCCATCCAGATAAGCCTCGTCATACCCCTCCGGCCGCCGTGCCGCCGCCGTCGCCATCAGCCCCCACATCCAGCCATAGGTCACCAGCGCCATCAGCCTCAGCGTGTCGGTCGCCGCCGCCGCCGGGGCGAGGGGGCTTTGCGCTCCCGCCTCCGCCAGCCACGCGACCACCCCGCGCAGCCGCTCCGCCGCGTCGCGCAGCGGGCTGGCGAGGTCGCGGGTGAGCGGTTCGGCCTCCAGATCGCTCGCCGCCGCGTCGATCGCCACGAACAGGCGGGCGACCGGCCGGCCGCCGTTCAGCGTCAGCTTGCGCTGCACGAGGTCGAGCGCCTGGACGCCGTTGGTTCCCTCATAGATCTGCGTCGCGCGTACGTCGCGGACCAGCTGCTCGACCCCGTTTTCACGGATATAGCCGTGGCCGCCCATGACCTGCTGGGCCAACACCGCCGCCTCGAAGCCGAAGTCGGTGCCGGCCGCCTTGATGACCGGGGTCAGTAGGGCCGCCCATTCCTCCGCCTCCTCCCTCACGGCGGGGTCGGTGGCATGATGGGCGCGATCCATCCACAGCGCGGTCCAGGCGGCCAGCGCCCGCCCGGCGTCGGTCAGCGCGCGGGCGGTCAGCACCATCCGCCGTACGTCGGGAAGGTGGATGATCGCATCCGCCGGCCGGTCGGGGCTGCGCGGTCCGTCGGGCGCCCGGCCCTGTTCGCGCTCGCGCGCATAGGCCAGGGCGGACTGTGCGGCGCATTCGCCGACGCCAATGCCCTGGATGCCGACGAACAGCCGCTCGTGGTTCATCATGGTGAACATGGCCGGCAGGCCCCGGTGCGGCTGCCCCACCATCCAGCCCACCGCCCCCTCATAGGACACCACGCAGGTGGGCGAGGCGTGGAGCCCCATCTTCTGTTCCGACGACAGCACGGTCCAGCCGTTGCGGGAGCCGTCCGGCAGCAGCTTCGGCACCAGGAACAGGCTGATGCCGCGCGTGCCCGCGGGCGCATCGGGCAGGCGCGCCAGCACCAGATGGATGAGGTTGTCGGTCAGGTCGTGGTCGGCCGACGAGATGAACATCTTCTGGCCGGTGATGCGATGGCTGCCGTCATCGGCCGGCTCCGCCCGCGTGCGCAGCAGGCCGAGGTCGGTGCCGGCATGCGGCTCGGTCAGGGCCATGGCGCCGGTCCAGTCGCCGGAGATCATCCGCGGCAGATAGGTGTCCTTCAACGCGTCGCCGGCATGCGCCGCGATGGCGCGGATGGCACCCTGGGTCAGGCCGGGCACGATGCTGAAGGCGAGGTTGGCGCCGCACACCATCTCCGTCACCAGCGTGTCGAGCAGCGCCGGCATGCCCTGTCCGCCATAGGCGGGATCGCCGGCCAGCCCGTTCCAGCCGCCCTCCCGCCAGGCACGATAGGCCGCATCGAAGCCGGCGGGCATGCGGACGCCGTCCGCCTCGACGCGCACCCCCTCCTCGTCGCCGGAGCGGTTGAGGGGGAACAGGACCTCCGCGGCGATGCGCCCGGCCTGGGCGAGAACGTCGTCGAACAGGTCGCCCGACATCTCCTCCCACCCCGACTCCGCCAGCACGGCGGGGGCATGGAGCACCTCATGGACCAGGAAGCGCATGGACTGAAGCGGCGGCTGATACACGGCCATGATTGTGCTCCTCAGTTCCGCAGGGGCTTGCCGGTGTCCAGCATGTGCCGGATGCGGGCGCGGGTCGCCGGTTCCCGGATCAGGGCGGACAGGGCCTCGCGCTCCAGCGCGGCGAGCGTGTCCTCGTCGACGGGAGTCCGCGGCCCGGCATCGGCTCCGCCGCAGCACACGCCGGCCAGCCAACCCGCGACCAGTTCGTCATGGGGGCTGGCCCGCCCGTCCTGCCGCCAGCCCCGGACGATGGCCTGCAACGCCTCCCGCGCCGCCGGACCGGGCAGGGTGACGGAACCCACCCCGGGCGGGCGGTAGCCCTCGGCCAGCGCCAGAGCCTTCGCCTTGGCATCGCCGAGCAGCCGGTCGCGGCCCATGGTGATACCGTCCTCCGGCCGCAGATAGCCGAGCGCCCGCGCCTCCAGCGCCGAGCCGGTGATGCGCGCCCCGGCGATGGTCCCGAAGGTCGCCTGAGCGGTTCCCTCCGGACCGGCGGGGCGGTCGGTCCTGCGGCCCCAGCGCAGCAGCAACTCCGCCGTGCCTCGCCAGCCCGGAACGATGCCGACCTTCAGTTCGACCAGTCCGATGTAGGTTTCGGCATGGGCCTGGATGGCGTCGCAATGCAGCAGCACCTCGCAGCCGCCGCCGACCGCCAGCCCGGCCGGCGCGCCGATCACCGGGATGGCGGCATGCTTCAGCGCGCGGAAGGCCGCCTGCCCCTGCTCCACGAAGCGTTCCAGGGCGGCGAAGTCCTCCGCCTTCAGCCGCTCGACGAAATAGCCGAGATTGGCCCCGGCGGAGAAGGCGCGCGGGTTGTCATTGTAGAGGACGAGGGCGCGGAACTCCGCCGGCACCCGCTCCGCCGCGTCGGCGACCATGGCGAGGATGCCCTGGTCGATGGCGTTCATCTTGGTGTGGAACTCCAGGCAGGCGACGCCGTCGCCCAGATCCCAGACCGAGGCCGACCCGTTGCCGGCGAAGCGCGGTCCGCGCTCCTTCACCTCGGCAAGGTCGAGCACGCCCGGCGGATGGCGGACGGGCGTCCAGGCGCCGGTGCTGCTGCGGGTCTCCCGCCCGGTGGCGGTGCGGCGGTAGAAGCCGCCCTCAGCCGCGGCGGTGGCGAGCAGCGGCGGCACCTCGCGTCCCTCCGCCGCCAGCCGGTCGGCGATGGCGGCGCAGCCGACCCGGTCGGCCAGCGCGAACGGCCCCTCGGCCCAGCCATAGCCGAGCCGCATGGCGGTGTCGATGGCTGCCACGTCGTCGGCGATCTCCCCCGCCACGGCGGCGGTGTAGGCGATGCTGTTGGACAAAACCGCCCAGGCGTAGCGTCCGGCCGCATCCTCCTGCCGGATCAGCGCCGCCAGATCGCGGTTGGCTGTGGCCTCTGCCTGCGGACGGTACTCCCCGCTGGCGAGGTCCAGCGCCTCGCGCGCCTTGCTGCCGGGGGCGAGGCGGTAGAAGCCGCCCTTGGCCTTGCGGCCGATCCGCCCCTCGGCGATCAGGCGGCGGATCAGCGGCTCGGCGGTCAGGTCGTGGCGGTGGTGTGCATCCCCGGCGGGCAGGGTGCCCAGCAGGCTGCCCCACACCAGCGGCACCAGATCGATGCCGACGAGATCGAGCAGCCCGAAGATTCCCGTGCGCGGCACGCCGAAGGGCGCACCGGCCACGGCATCCGCCTGCTCCACCATCAGGCCGTGGCGCAGCGCCTCGATGGCAGCGACCGACATCCAGTGGCAGCCCAGCCGATTGGCGATGAAGGCCGGCGTGTCGCGGCAGTCCACCACGGTCTTGCCCAGCACCGTTTCCGCAGCCTCGCGAACCAGGGCGACGGTCTCCGCCGCGGTGCCGGGGCCGGCGACCAGTTCCATCAGCCGCATGTGGCGCGGCGGGTTGAAGAAATGGGTGATGACGAAGTCGCGGCAGAAGGCCTCCGACGCCCCTTCCGTCAGCTGCGCCAGCGGGATGGTGGAGGTGTTGGAGGACACCACCGCCCCCGGCTTGCGCACCGCGTCGAGCCGGGCGAACAGCCGGCGCTTGACCGACAGATCCTCGACCACCGCTTCGACGATCCAATCGGCGTCGGCGACGGCGGCCAGATCGTCCTCGATGCAGCCGACCTCAACCAGCGCCGCGGCGGACGGGTCCATGAAGCCCTGCGCCTTCACCTGCCGCTCCACCCCGGCGCGGGCCGGGGCGGAACGGTCGCCGTCAGGCCCGGCGATATCGAGCAGCAGCACCGGCACGCCGCCATTGGCGAACTGCGCGGCGATGCCCGATCCCATGGACCCGGCGCCGATCACCGCGACCTTGCGGATTGCCCTTTCCATCACGCGCCCTCCGGGAGAGTGGCGGGCAAGCGGGTGCGGCCCGCGGCGAAGGCGTGGTTCATCGCATTCGATCCTTGAGTACGGCCAAAGACGCTCAGGCGCTGTGGGACTTGCGCAGTTCGCGCTTCAGCAGCTTGCCGGCGGTGTTGCGGGGCAGGGTGTCGAGGAACTCGATCCGCTTGGGCACCTTGAAATGGGCCAGATGCTGGCGGACATGGGCGACCAGATCCTCCTCCGTCGCGGTCTGGCCGTCGCGCAGCACGACGAAGGCGCTGATCGCCTCGATCCATTTCGGGTCGGGCAGGGCGACCACAGCCACCTCCGCCACCGCCGGATGGGTGTAGATCGCCTCCTCCACCTCGCGGCTGGCGACCAGGACGCCACCGGTGTTGATGACGTCCTTGATGCGGTCGACGATGTAGAGATAGCCCTCCTCGTCGAAGAAGCCGACGTCGCCGGAATGGAACCAGCCGCCGGCGAAGGCCTCGGCCGTCTCCTGCTCCTTGCCCCAATAGCCGACCATCAGCTGGGGGGAGCGGTGGACGATCTCGCCATGGGTGCCGGGGGGCACGTCGTTCATGTCGGGATCGACGACGCGCGTCTCGACGTTCAGCACCGGACGCCCGGCGGAGGCGGGACGCGCCTCATGCTCCTCCGGCCGCAGGACGGTGGCGAGCGGTCCGATCTCGCTCTGTCCATAGCAGTTGAAGGCCTGGGCGTTGGGCAGCCGCCGGCGCAGCTCCTGCAGAACCGGCACCGGCATGATCGACGCGCCGTAATAGAGCTTGCGCAGCGAGGACAGGTCGTGCGCGTCGAAATCGGCATGGCGCAGCAGCCCGACCCACACCGTCGGCGGCGCGAAGAAGGAGGTGATGCCGTGGCGCTCGATCAGCTCCAGGCAACGCTTCAGCGCCGGGGTCTGGATCAGCCGCGTCGTCGCGCCGATCAGCAGCTGCGGCATGACGAACACATGCATCTGCGCCGAATGGTAGAGCGGCAGGGCGGCCAGCGAGCGGTCGTCCTGGTCGAGGCGGCAGCTGTAGATGCAGCTCTGATACTCCGCCAGCAGCGCGCCGTGCGTCATCATCGCTCCCTTCGGCGCCGCCGTGGTGCCGGAGGTGTAGAGAAGCTGCGCCACGTCGTCGGCGCGAACCGCCGTATCGACCTCTGCCGGGGCCGTCTCGTCGAGCGCCACCGCCAGGATGTCCAGGCCATCGCCGCCGTCCGTCAGCGTGCCGAACCGCTCCACCCGGCCGGCGGCGCGGACGCCCTCCAGATTGGCGGCGAGGTCGGGGTCGTGCAGCACCATGCGGGCGCCCGACTGCTCGACGATGTAGGACAGCTCCTCTCCCGTCAGGGCGTAGTTGATCGGCACATGGATGAAGCCGCCGACGGCGCAGCCGAGCCAGGCGATCACATAGGCGTCGGAATTGCGGCCATAGGCCGCCACCCGGTCGCCGGGACGCATGCCCAAATCGCCCAGACGCCGGGCCACCCGCAGCGCCGCCTGGTGCAGGCCGGAAAAGCTCCAGTCCCGTTCCTCGTAGGTCAGGGCGGTCCGCGTGGCGTTGCGCCGGGCGCTGCGGGCGAGCGCTGCGCCGATGCTGTCGGTCCGGGCGATGGCGATGCTGTCCATGCGTTCCTCCTCCCTCATTGTTTGCACCCTCAACATACTTGTTGGAAGGCATGTTACTTGCGAGTAGGATGGGGCAGATCGATGCGCCGGTCAACAGTGCGTGTGGCGATCAATCGACCATGGCTGAGGCGGCGGCTTTCGGGGCGATGGACATTAGCGGAGGGGAATGCAAAGGCTGGGGGAAGAGCGCGTGCCGAAACGGAGTGATGACGCGATGCAGGATTCTTTGGACAGCGAATCGCCATGGAAGGCGTCGTCCGACCGCCAGACGGAGCGGGAGGCGAAGCGCGTCGCCGTGCTGCGGACGGCGGCGCGGGCCTTCAACGAGATGGGCTATCACAACACCTCGCTGGACGACATCGCGCGGCGTCTGAACGTCACCAAGCCGACCATCTACTATTACGTCAGGAACAAGGAGGAGATCCTGTTCGAGTGCGTGCGCATCGGGCTGGAGATGCTCGACGAGGCCTCCAACGACGTGATCGGCCATGACGGCAGCGCCTATGAGGAGCTGATCGCGGTGATGCGCAAATATGCCGAGATCGTCACCATGGACTTCGGCATGTGCGTGATCCGCGTCGGCGAGGAACCGCTGACGGAGGAAAGCCGCCGCACGCTGCGGTCCCTGAAGCGCAGCATCGACCGCAAGTTCCGCCGCCTGATCGAACGCGGCATCGCCGAAGGCTGCATCGCCCCCTGCGATCCCAAGATCGCCGCCTTCACCGTGGCGGGTGCCCTGAGCTGGATCGGTCGCTGGTACCAGCCGAACGGCGGCCTCAGCGCCCACGACATCGCCGCCCAGTGCATCGACCTGCTGATGAACGGCCTGGGCAAGGGCGGAGCATCCGGGGCCGTGCGCCCGCCGGCCTGACGCGGCCCAACCTGACGCCGACCGGCCTCGACATCACGAAAAAAGAGGGAGGAGACACCCGATGAAGCGCGCCGACAAGGTCATCATCACCTGCGCGGTGACCGGTTCGATCCACACGCCGACCATGTCGCCCCATCTGCCGGTCACGCCGGACGAGATCGCCCGCGACGCCGTGGCGGCGGCGGAGGCCGGTGCGGCGATGCTCCACCTGCACGCCCGCGATCCGGACACCGGCAAGCCCTCGCCCTCGCCGGACCTGTTCATGGAGTTCCTGCCGCGCATCAAGCAGCAGACCGCCGCCATCCTGAATATCACCACCGGCGGCGGGCTGGGCATGACGCTGGACGAGCGGCTGGCTGCGGCCAAGCGGGCGCAGCCGGAAGTGGCGTCGATGAACATGGGGTCGATGAACTTCAACATCTCCGGCGCCGCGGCGAAGTTCGACAGCTTCAAGCACGACTGGGAGAAGCCCTATCTGGAGTCGACCACCGACTTCATCCTGTCCAACACCTTCGCCCAGATCGAGCGCGGCATGCGCGAGCTGGGCGATGTCGGCACCCGGTTCGAATTCGAGTGCTACGACGTCGGCCATCTCTATACGCTGGCGCATTTCGCCGACCGCGGCATCGTCAAGCCGCCCTTCTTCACGCAATGCATCTTCGGCATTCTCGGCGGCATCGGCCCGGATCCGGAAAACCTGATGCACATGAAGGCCACGGCCGACCGGCTGTTCGGCAACGACTATTACCTGTCGGTGCTGGCCGCCGGGCGCCACCAGATGTCCTTCGTCACGCTGAGCGCCATTCTCGGCGGCAACGTCCGCGTCGGGCTGGAGGACAGCCTCTATGCCGGGCGCGGCAAGCTGGCGACCTCCAACGCCGAACAGGTCGCCAAAATCCGCCGCATCCTTGAAGAGTTGAGCCTGGAGATCGCCACGCCGGAGGAGGCGCGGGCGATGCTGCAGACCAAGGGCGGCGACAACGTCGCCTTCTGACCGTCCAAAAAACAAACCAACAGGGAGGAAACATCCATGAAACGCTGGATTCTGGCCGCCGGTGTCTGTTCCGCCGCACTGATCGCCGGGGCCACTCAAGCCTCGGCCCAAGCTCAGATCTCCGACGGCAAGGTCAAGATCGCCGTTCTGAACGACATGACCGGCGTCTATGCCGACCCGACCGGCATGGGCTCGGTCGAGGCGGTGCGCATGGCGGTGGAGGAGTTGGGCGGCAAGGTCGCCGGCAAGCCGGTGGAGGTGATCTTCGCCGACCACCAGAACAAGCCGGACATCGGCGCGTCGCTGGTCAACAAGTGGATCGACACCGAGCAGGTGGACGTGATCGTCGACGTCCCCACCTCCTCCGTCGCGCTGGCGGTGCAGGACATCACCAAGCGCAAGAACCGCATCTTCCTGATCTCCGGCGGCGGTGCGGCACAGCTGACCGGTGAGGCCTGTTCGCCGACCACGGCGCACTGGACCTACGACACCTATGCGCTGGCCCAGGGCATGGGCAAGGCGGGTGCCAAGATCCTGGGCGACAGCTGGCACTTCCTGACCGTGGACTACGCCTTCGGCCATGCGCTGGAGCAGTCGCTGACCGAGGTGCTGAAGGCCAACGGCGCCAAGGTCACCGGCTCCGTCCGGCATCCGCTGAACACGGCCGACTTCTCCTCCTACCTGCTGCAGGCGCAGGGGTCGGGGGCGAAGGTCATCGCGCTCGCCAATGCCGGCGGCGACACCGCCAACTCGATCAAGCAGGCGCAGGAGTTCGGCCTGCCGCAGGGCGGGCAGACCTTGGCGAGCCTGCTGATGTTCCCCACCGACGTGCATTCCCTGGGTCTCAAGGCGGCGCAGGGGCTGGTGCTGATGGATGGCTGGAATGCCGACCGCGACGACGATGCCCGCGCCTTCGCCAAGGCCTATATGGCCAAGACCGGCAAGATGCCCAGCATGATCCAGACCGGCAGCTATTCCGCCGTGCGCCATTACCTGAAGGCCATCGAGGCCGCCGGCACCGACGAGGCCAAGGCGGTGATGGTGAAGATGCGCGAGACGCCGGTGAACGACGCCTTCGCCAAGGGCGGCAAGCTGCGCGCCGACGGCCGCATGGTGCACGACATGTACCTGATGCAGGTGAAGACCCCGGCCGAATCCAAGGGGCCGTGGGACTATTACAAGGTGCTGACCACCATTCCCGGCGACGAGGCCTACCGCCCCATGGACAAGGGCGGCTGTCCGCTGGTGAAGTAAGCCCGCGGCCGGGGGCGCTGTTCCGTTGCAGATCAGCGCCCCGCCGCCTGCACCGTCCTCAATCCCACCGCCGCCTCGACGAAGGCGATCAGTTGCTCGGCATAGAGGTCGGGGGTGACGCCGCGGCGGCGGTGCTTGGCGCGCTTCACGTACCAGTCCTGCAGCATCGGCTTGATCAGCACCGCGGCCATCGTCACGTCCGGCACCGCAAACAGCCCGCGGGCGACGCCGTCGGCCAGCGCGTCGGCGATCATCGATTCCGTCATCATTTCGCTGCTGACGGCCAGTTCGCGACCTTCCCGAGGGAAGGCCTTCGCCTCCATGTAGGCGAAGACGAACCAGGGGTGCATCGCCTCGGTCAGATAGAGATGCGTTTCCAATAGCCAGCGCAGGCGGCCGGCGGGGTCCTGTGCAAGCGCCTCCGGCGGGTGGCCCAAAACCTCCTCCACCACGCCGACGACCTGCCCCAGGATCATCATCAGCAGCGTGTCCTTGCTGTCGAAATAGGCGTAGAGCGCACCCATGCTCAGGCCCGACTGTTCGGTCAGGTCGCGCAGGCTCATGGAATGGAAGCCCTTGCGGTTCGCCAGGGTCAGCGTCGTCTCCACGATCCGCGCAAGATTGGCGATGGCGACCGCCGGCTTCTTCACCCGGATGGTCGCGGCATGGCGCTCCAGGATGCGGGCGCACAGCGCCTCCATCGACAGATCGTGCCGGGCCTGGAACTCCTGAAAGCTGCTCATGCGGTCGGACCCTATCGTTCGTGACGTCAATCGTTCTTGCACAAGAAGAGCGTCGGAGATATAAAGCGAGCGCTCGCTCGTTTTTTCAAGAGCGCTGTTCGAAGCGCCTGCGGCGACGTCCACCAAAAATCCCAACCTGGGAGGAAGCATGAGCTTCACCATCGACCTGACCGGCAGGACGGCGCTGGTCACCGGCGCGTCGAGCGGCCTGGGCCGCCATTTTGCCGGGGTGCTGGCGAAGGCGGGCGCCCGCGTGGCGCTGGCCGCCCGGCGCACCGACGCGCTGGCCGAGACGAAGGCTGCAATCGAGGCCGCCGGCGGCACCGCCCTGGTCGTCGCGATGGACGTCACCGATGCCGGCTCCGTCTCGGCGGCGGTCGGGCAGGCCTGGGACGGGCTCGGCCGCATCGACATACTGGTCAACAATGCCGGCGTGACCGCCACGCGCCCCTTCCTCGACATGAGCGAGGAGGAGTGGGACCGGGTGATCGACACCAACCTGACCGGCTGCGCCCGCGTCGCCCGCGAAGTGGCGCGGCGCATGCGCGACGACGCGCAGGGCGGCAGGCGGGGCGGGGCGATCGTCAACATCGCCTCGATCCTCGGCATGCGGGTTGCCGGCCAAGTATCGTCCTACATCGCCGCCAAGGGCGGTCTGGTGCATCTGACCAAGGCGATGGCGCTGGAACTGGCCCGCTACGACATCCGCGTCAATGCGCTGTGCCCCGGCTATGTCGAGACCGAACTGAACGCCGATTTCTTCGCCAGCGACGCCGGCAAGGCGCTGGTCAAGCGCATCCCGCAGCGCCGGCTCGGCCGGCTGGCCGATCTGGATGGTCCGCTGCTGCTGCTGGCGTCCGATGCCGGCGCCTACATGACCGGATCGGTTCTCGCCGTCGACGGCGGCCATCTGGTGTCCTCCCTGTAAAGAACGGAGCCGTTCCATGGACTTCACCCTTCCCCCGGAGCTGGACGACTACCGCCGCCGCGTGCGCGCCTTCGTCGAGGAGGAGATCCTCCCGGTCGAGGCCGACCGCGCCAACTGGGACGAGCACGAGAACATCGCCGACGCCCCCCTGGCGACCTTGCGCGCCAAGGCCAAGGCCGCCGGCCTGTGGACGCTTCAACTGCCGAAGGAGGTGGGCGGGCAGGGGCTGCCGATGGTCGGCGTCGCCGCCTGCTACGAGGAGATGAACCGGTCGATCTTCGGCCCGGTCTGCTTCAACGCCGCCGCCCCCGACGACGGCAACATGCGGCTGCTGAGCATGGTCGGCACGCCGGCCCAGAAGGAGCGCTGGCTCGCCCCCATCGTCGAGGGACGGGTGCGCAGCGCCTTCGCCATGACCGAACCGCATCCCGGCGGCGGCTCCGACCCGTCGATGATGAAGACGAGGGCGGAGCGCAAGGGCGACCGCTGGGTCGTGACGGGACGTAAATGGTTCATCACCGGGGCCGACGCGGCGCAGCATTTCATCCTGATGGCGCGCACGTCCGACGATCCGCGCAAGGGGCTGACCGCCTTCCTGTTCGACAAGGACCAGCCCGGCTGGCGCATCGAGCGCCGCATCCCGATCATGGGGCCGGAAGAGCATGGCGGCCATTGCGAACTGATCTTCGACGGTCTGGAGATCGCGGACGAGAATGTGCTGATGAAGGTCGGCGACGGGCTGAAGGCGACGCAGATTCGCCTCGGGCCGGCGCGGCTGACCCACTGCATGCGCTGGACCGGCCTTGCCAAGCGCTGCCTGGAGATCGCCGCGGCTTACGTGAAGGAGCGCGAGAGCTTCGGCATGCCGCTGGCCGAGCATGAGGGCGTGCAGTGGATGCTGGGCGAGACGGCGATGCAGATCGAGATCGGCCGGCTGCTGACCATGAAGGCGGCGCATGCGCTGGACAGCGGCAGCTATGCCCGCAAGGAGGTGTCGATGGCCAAGGTCCAGGTCGCCGACACCCTGTTCAAGGCGGCGGACACGGCGATCCAGCTCTGCGGCGCGCGCGGCTATTCCAAGGATACCGTGCTGGAATGGATTTACCGCTACGCCCGGCAGGCCAAGCTGGTCGACGGCGCGTCTGAGGTTCACAAGATGGTGCTGAGCCGCAGCTATCTCGCCGAGGGCGACGATTTCTGGGGCTGGCGATGAGCGGCGGCGACACCGGCCTGACCGCCGACCGCAAGGCTGCGCTGGAATCCTGGCTGACCGGGCAGGCCGGCGCCAAGTCCGTGACGGTGACGGAGGAGGGGCGGCTCAGCGGCGGCGCCATCTCGCTCAATCTGGCGGTGACGTTGGATATCGACGGCGGGCGGCTGGCCGGACGCCATGCCTGCGTGCTGCGCACCGGCTCCGCCTCCGGCGTGTCGGCCAGCCTCGGTAAGGTGCAGGAGGCGGCGGTTCTCGGCGCCGTCTTCGCGGCCGGCGCCACGGTTCCGGAGCCGCTGTTCGTCGGATCGGACCCGGCGATGCTGGGCGCGCCCTTCTACATCATGCGGCGGGCGGCGGGCATCGCCGCCGGCTTCCGCATCGTCAAGAGCGACGCGCCGCAACGCGAACTGGCCCGCGAGCTCGGCCGGCAACTCGGCCTGATCCACCGCGTGCGGCCGGGGACGCCGGGGCTGGAGTTCCTGGCCCTGCCCGAACCGACGGCGGCGCTGCAGGCCACGGCCGATTTCCGCCGCTGGGCCGGGCGCTATGCGGTGACCGATCCGGTGCTGACCTATGGCCTGCGCTGGCTGGAACGCAACGCGCTGCCCCCCGGCGATCTCGTGCTGTGCCACCGCGATTACCGCACCGGCAACTACATGGTCGAGGACGGCCGGTTGTCCGCGATCATCGATTGGGAGTTCGCGGGCTGGTCCGACCCGATGGAGGATCTGGGCTGGTTCTGCGCCGCCTGCTGGCGCTTCGGCCGCAACGACCGCGAGGCCGGGGGCATCGCCGACCGGGCCGACTTCTATGCGGGCTATGAGGAGACCGCCGGCCGTCCTGTGGACCCGCATGCCGTCGCCTATTGGGAAGCGGCGGCCTGCATGCGCTGGGCGGTGATCGCCATCCAGCAGGCCAACCGCCACATCTCCGGCACCGAACCGTCGCTGGAACTGGCGCTGACCGGGCGGATGCTGCCGGAGATCGAAATGGACCTGTTGCTGCACCTGGACGCCGTCGCGGCGCGCGGAGGTTTCGTATGATCAACGACGATCCCAAGGCCGGCGACCTCGTCGCCATCGCGCTGCGCAGCTTCCGCGAGTCGATCCTGCCGGTGATCCCGGCCGACCAGCGCTTCACCGCGCTGATGATCGCCAACGCTCTGGGCATGGCCGAACGGGAACTGGCGGCCGGCGGCAAGGCCGAAGCGGAGCTTGCCGCGGCGATCGGCGGACTAATCAACGCCAAGGGCGATCTGCGGGCGCTGCTTCCCCGGCTCTGCACCGACATCGATGTCGGACGGTTCGATTCCGCCGAGCGGCAGGCCGCCCTGCGGGCGGTGCTGATGGACATCACGCGGGCAAGGCTGGCGGTGAGCAATCCGAAGCGGCTCGCCGCCGAAGCACCGAAGTCTGAAACGCCGAAGTCCGAAACGCCGGGATCCGGTCGATGAGCCTGTTCGCGCCGCTGGACGGCACCGTCGCGCGGCGGCGCCTGTACCTGCTCCGCCATGGACATGTCGCCTATTACGATGCCGACGGCAAGCCGCTGAACCCGAAGCTGGCCGCCCTGACCGATCGCGGGCGGGAAGAGGCGCGGGCGGCCGGCGGGCTGCTCTCCGCCGTGCCGCTCGACCGCGTGTTGTGTTCCGGTCTCGCCCGCACGCGGCAGACGGCGGAACTGGTCGCCGAACCGCATGGGCTGGCGGTGGAGGACCACCCGGCCTTCCTGGAAATCCGCGCCGGGCGGCTGGCCGGCGTTCCGAAGGAGAACCGCGAGGCCGCCTATGTCTACGGCTTCGACGCCGCCACCGAGGAGGGCAGTTTTGCCGGCGGCGACGGCTTCGCGGCGGTCCGCGACCGGGTGGTGTCGGCCATCGAGGCGTTGGTGCTGGAACCCGGCTGGACCCATCTGGCGCTGGCCGCCCATGACGGGGTGAACCGCATGCTGCTGTCCTGGGCCTGTGGGGCTGGCCTGTCCGCCCTGTCGGCCTTCGAGCAGGATTACGGCTGCATCAACATCATCGACGTCGATGTGGCCGACGGCCGTGTGCTGCGCCGCCTGATCCGTGCCGTGAACCTGACCCCCGGCAACCCGGCAAAGCTCGGCCTGCACCGCACCAGCCTGGAGGAGGCCTTCGGTCCGCTGCTGGATCTGGACTGATGGCGGTGCCGTGCGGGATTGGGAATGCCGGGCGGTCGGCCGCCGCCCGGCGATCCATCAGTGCCGTGCCGCCTTGTGGTCGCCATGCTCCCGCTTTTCTGCGGTATCGCGGCCGATCAGCTTGTTGAAGTTGGAGCCCTCCTCATAGAGCAGCGCCAGCTTGGAGTCCTCGAACTGCTGGAAGAACTCGTTCCAGTCGATCTCCTCCAACTCGCCATGGTCGGATTGGCGGGCCTTGGGGAACATCAGGCGCAGCAGGCCGACGCCGGTCTTGCGGTTCTTGTCGCCGTCTTCGTCATGGGTGCTGCGGACGACGGCGGGCTTGCCGCCGTGGCTTTCGGCCCAGCGGCGGATCTCGTCGTGGTCGGTGGTGGTCTTTGCCATGGGTATCCTCCGGGTCGGTGTCCTGGCAGGAAGCGTTCCCGTACCAGAACAGCCGGCGCCGGAAGGCGTTGCGGTCCAGCGGCTCGCCGGGTCAGCCGCCGCCGTGCATACGGTCCCTCTGCAGCCGGCCGCCCTGCAGCCGATCGATCAGCGCCGGCACCGCCGCCGCGGGGATCGGGCGCGAGACGTGGTAGCCCTGCGCCTCGTGGCAGCCCAGCCGGCGAACGGCGTCGAGCTGCGCCCGGTCCTCCACCCCCTCGGCGGTGATGACGATGCCGAGGTTGCGGCCCATGCCGGCCACCGCCTGCACCACGGCGGTGGAACCGGTGCAGCGCGGCAGGTCGGCGACGAAGCTGCGGTCGATCTTCACCTTGTCGAAGGGAAAGCGGCAGAGATAGCCCAGCGCCGAATAGCCGGTGCCGAAATCGTCCATGACGATGCGCGTGCCGAGCGCCCGCAGCTCCCGCAGGGTATCCAGATTGGTGTCGTCGTCCTGCAGCAGGACCGATTCGGTGATTTCCAGCTCCAGGCGGCCGGGGGCGAGGCCGGTGTCGGCCAGGGCGTTGCGCACCGCCTCGACCAGTCCCTTGTTGCGGAACTGGACGGAGGAGACGTTGACGCTGACCCCGATCTCGTCCGGCCAGCGCATGGCCTCGCGGCAGGCCGTGCGCAGGGCCCATTCGCCGATGGGGGCGATCAGGCCGGTTTCCTCCGCCACCGGGATGAAATCGGCCGGGCTGATCAGGCCGCGCCCGGGATGGCGCCAACGGATCAGCGCCTCGAACCCGCGGATGCGGCCGTCGTCGGTGGCGATCAGCGGCTGGTAGTGCAGTTCGAACTCGTCATGGCGCAGGGCGTCGTGCAGGCCGAGCTTCAGGTCGTGGAAAGCCTTCAGCCGTTCCGCCATCTCCGGGGCGAAGAAGCGGTGGGTGTTGCGGCCGTCGGCCTTGGCGCGGTAGAGCGCGATGTCCGCCGCCTTCATCAGCGAATCGGCGTCGGTCCCGTCGCGGTGGGACAGGGCGATGCCGATGCTGGTGCCGGTCTGGATCTGGGCGCCGTCGATGTCGAAGGGCTGCGCCAGGGCGGACACGATGCAGCGGGCAAGCTCCTCCGCCTCGCCCGATCCCCAAAGGCCGGGCTGGAGGATGGCGAACTCGTCGCCGCCGAAGCGGGACACGAGGTCGGCCGGACCGATGCAGCCGCGCAGCCGGTCGGCCACCTGCCGCAGCAGCGCGTCGCCGGCCGGGTGGCCCAGCGTGTCGTTGACCGCCTTGAACTGGTCCAGGTCGATGTAATGGACCGCCATCACGCAGTCGGGTGTCGCCTCGCGCAGGGACTGCTCCAGCCTTTCCTGGAAATAAAGGCGGTTGGACAGGCCGGTCAGCGAATCCAGCCGGGCGAGGCGCGCGATCTTCTCCTGCGCGGCGCGCCGCTCCTCTTCCATGCGGCGACGTTCGGTGACGTTGCGGAAGAACACCGACAGGCCCTGCGCAGTGGGGAAGGCGTGAACCTCCGTCCATTCGCCGAGCGCCGTGACGAACTCCTCGAAGACAACCGGCCGCTGCTCCACCATCGCCTTGCGGAACAGGTCGCGGGTGCCGGTCTGCTGCGGGAAGGCGCCGAAGAAGTCGTCGCCCAGCCGGATGCCGCAGCCCTCATGGATGGCGGCGGCGGCCGGGTTGCGGTAGGTGATGCGCCAGTCGCGGTCGACGAACACCACGCTGTCGGTCGTGCTCTCCAGCACCCCGGACAGCAGGGCCGTGGATTCGTCCACCTTTTGCCGGGCCATTTGGATGTCGGTGATGTCGCGGGAGATCGCCAGCAGCCGCTGCGGCCGTCCATCGGGGCCGGGCAGCGGGCAGACCAGATTGTCCCACCATTTGGGCGTGCCCTTGGCCGTCGGACAGAAGCCGATGAAACGGGCGGTGCCGCCTTGCCGCGCGGTTTCCACCGAAGCCCGCAATTGCGCCCGGCGCTCCTCGGGCCAGAATGCTTCCCAGGGTTGGCCGTTCACGCAGTCGATGCTGTCGAGTTCCATCAGGGCGAGGCCGGGGATGCTCATGAAGGTCAGCCGCCCCTCCATGTCCAGCACCTTGACGCATTCCGGCGTGTTGTCGAGAATCTGGCGGGCGAAGGCCTCGCTCTCGCGCAGGGCGGCTTCCGTCATCTTCCGTTCGTGGATGTCCTCGGTCGAGCCGTACCAACGCACGACCCGGCCGGTTGCGTCACGCCGGGCCGCGGCACGCCCGCGGAACCAGCGATAGCTGCCGTCGGCCATGCGGATGCGCTTTTCATGGTCGATCCGGACGCCGGTCGCCATGGCGTCGGCCCAATTGTTCAGGGTGCTTCCAATGTCGTCAGGGTGGACGGCGCCCATCCAACCATGCCCCAGCGTCTCCTCGTGGGTCAGGCCGACCAGGGCGCGCCAGCGCGACGAAACTTCCAGAAGCCGGCCGTCGGCATCGAGCGTGAAGGGGAATTGCGGGTTCAGTTCGACCGAATGGCGGTAATGGTCCTCGCTCTCGCGGAGCGCGTCCTCGGCCAGGCGGCGCTCGTGGATATCCTCGTCGGTGCCATACCAGTGGAGGATGCGGCCATCCCCGCCGCGGTGGGCGGAGGCGCGGCGGCGGAACCAGCGGTAGCCGTCGCCGCCTTGCGCCTCTCCTCCGGCAATGTGCAGGCGCAAGTCGATTTCAAGCGGCGTGCCGCAATTCAGCGCCACGGCCCAGGCGGCGGCGAAGGGCGCGCGATCGTCGGGGTGGAGGGCGGCGCTCCAGCCTTCGGCGGTGGCGGTCTGCCCGGCGGTCAGGCCGATGCGGTCGCGCCAGCGCGGCGTCGTCCGCGGCGTGCCGTCGGGGTCGCTGCACCAGGGATAGAGGTCGCTCTGCTCCAGCGTGTGGCGATGCAGCTCCTCGAACTGCCGGAGGTCGGCCTCCCGGCGCCATAGTTCGGTACGATCCTCGACGACGCAGAGTAGAGCGGCTCCGTCCTCGTCGCGGTGGGGATGCAGCGCGGCGACCAGCACCGCGTCGGTGCCGGTCAGCAGGATGCCCTCGACCACCGCGCCGGCCAGGACGGCCGGCAGGGCCGCGTGCAATGCCTCTTCCGCCTCCGGCCAGAGGTCGGCCAGCGAGACCCCCGCCGCCGAAGAGGATGGCAGCCCGGCCATGGCGCCCATGCGCCGGTTCATCCGCAGGCAACGAAGCCGCCGGTCGAGGAACGCGATTCCCACCGGAAGCGCGTCGTACACGGCATCCACCGGAGCCGGCTTGCGGTCCGGAAGCCAGTCGAATCCGGCGGTCGGCTCGGCGGTCAGGGCTTGGTGCATTGTTCCGGATCGAAAAGGATGACGATCACCGGCACCAAGGTGCCAGAGCTCATCCTTATTCGTGAAGCACCGAAGAAAAGGTTAATTGTCTATCCAGGCTGACAGTAGCCGCCGATGAAGCGAGGGTGTTGTCTCCAAAATGTTCTGCGGCGGCACCGAAAATTCCGGCGCGATGCTATTGGGGGAAACCCTGATATTTGTCGGACGGTCGCGGATTGCATGGGAGTGGATCGATCCTCCGCCTCGTCTAGGAGGCGGGACCTGAAGGCCGGTCGGCTATTCGCTTGCTGCTCAGTCAGGCTTCCGGTTCTTCGAAACGGAAGCCTGACTGCTGGCAGACGTTGCGGTTATGCCGGGCTGCCGATCAGGCCTCGGTAAGCTCCATCGGCTGACGGGCCTGGGTGTCGCGCTCGCGGTCCTGACGGCTCGGCGCCTCGACCCAGGCGATGCGCAGGATGTTGGTCGATCCCGGCATGCCGAACGGAACGCCGGCGGTGATGACCAGCCGTTGCCCTTCCTCGGCCAGCCCATGGACGAAGGCGAGACGGGCGGCCTTGTGCACCATGTCGGAGAAGTTCTGCACGTCCTCGGTCAGCACGGCGTGAACGCCGTAGGCCAGCACGAGGCGGCGGGCGATGGCGGCCTTCTCGGTCATGCAGAGGATCGGCACCTCCGGCCGTTCGCGCGCCGCCCGCAGCGTGGTGGAGCCGCTGGTGGTGTAGGTGGCGATGGCCGCCGCCTTGATGGTGTGGGCGACCTGACGGGCCGCGGCGGTGATGGCGTCGGACGCGGTCTGCTCCGGATCGGCGTGCTGCGCGTCCATCATGGTGCGGTAGAGCGTGTCGCCTTCCACCCGCCGGGCGATGCGGTCCATGATCGACACCGCTTCGATCGGATACTCGCCCGACGCGGTTTCCGCCGACAGCATGACCGCATCGGCACCGTCGAACACCGCGGTGGCGACGTCGGACGCCTCCGCACGGGTCGGGGCGGGGGCGGAGATCATCGATTCCAGCATCTGGGTGGCGACGATCACCGGCTTGCCGGCCAGACGGGCGGC
>NZ_DASPIS010000044.1:0-24724 GCF_035628975.1 Azospirillum sp.
AAGCGATTGCCGACGACGTCGTCACCATGAATTCGAGGCTTGTGCTGCATCTGGACGACGAGAAAATGGACGTGTCGCTGGTTTATCCCCAGGACGCTGACGAGCACTCGGGGAAGCTTTCTGTCCTGTCTGATATTGGCACCGCGATCCTTGGGTATCGGACTGGCGACACCATCGACTGGGTGGTTGGGGGCCGTACCCGGCGTATCGCGGTCGACAAGCTGACCTACCAACCCGAGTCCGCCGGTGACTTTCACCTGTAGTTCCCGGGCGCTATCCGCCGCCGCCGACGAAGCTGCGCACCAGCGAACCGGCGACGAGATACCAGCCGTCGACCAGCACGAAGAAGATCAGCTTGAACGGCAGTGAGATCACGACCGGCGGTAGCATCATCATGCCCATGCTCATCAGCACCGAAGCGACGACCATGTCGATGACCACGAAGGGCAGGAACAGCAGGAAGCCGATCTCGAACGCGCGCCGCAGCTCCGACAGCAGGAAGGCCGGCATCAGCAGCCTGAGATCGACGCTCTCCGCCGTCACCGGCCGCTCGTCCCTCTCCGTGGGCTTCGCGGCCGCGCCGTCCTCGCCCGCCGGCTTCGGCTTTGCGGTGAAGGCGGCGAAGGCGGCAAGGTCGCGTTCGCGGACATGGGAGGCCATGAAGCCGCGGAACGGTTCGATCATCCGCTCCAGCCCCTGCTCCTGCGTCACCTGCTCGTTCAGCAGCGGGCGCAGTCCCTCCTGCCAAGCGCTGTCGATCGTCGGCCCCATGATGTGGAAGGTCAGGAACATGGCGAGGCTGACCAGCACCATGTTCGGCGGCGACTGCTGGAGGCCGAGAGCGGAGCGCAGCAGCGACAGCACGACGATGATCCGGGTGAAGCAGGTCACCATGATCAGCAGCCCCGGCGCCACGCTGAGCACCGTCAGCAGCACGATGCCCTGGACGATCCGCCCCGACAGGCTCGCCCCGTCCGCCAGCGACCCCAGCGCACCGAGATCGAGGTCGAGCGGCGCCGCGGCGGCAGGGCCGGCGGCGAGGATCAGGGCGAGGAGGAGGAGGGTGCGCATGCGAGGGCTTTCGGGGGGTGTTGGCGGAGTGGTTGCCGCGGTTGCCCCCTCCCCATCCCTCTCCCACCGAAGGTGGGGGAGGGATGGGGAGGGGGGCACCGGTAGGGATTCCCCCTCAGTCGATCTCCAACTCCGTCCGCACGATCTCGGTCAGGGTGACGCCCAGCCGCTGGTCCTCGACGATCACCACTTCGCCGCGCGCGACGAGGCGGTGGTTGACCAGCACCTCCACCGGTTCGTCCACCTTGCGCTCCAGCTCCAGCACTGCGCCGCGGCCGAGCTTCAGAAGCTGCGCCACCAGCATGCTGGTGCGGCCCAGCACGACTTGGACGTCGACCGGCACGTTGTAGATGGCGTTCATCGGGCCATCGATGGTCTTCTCGCCGAACTTCTCGGCGGCCTTTTCAGCCTGCTTGGAATCGTCGTCGAGCATGTCGAGGTTCAAGGGAGGCATGAGGGTTCTCGCTTCGGATCGTTCAGGTGATGTCGGGGGACGGCGCCGGCCCAAGCGCGGCGACGGCACGGTCGGCAAGTGCGGCGACGGCGGCCTCGAAGGCTGCAGGATCGCGGCGGACGGAGCCGGCGCCCCAGTTCGCTTCCAAAGCGCCGACGGCGAGCGCCGGGTCGCCCTGGATGTCGATGCGGCCGCGGAATGCGCCCTGCCCGGCCAGCCGCTCTTCCAGCGGAGGGCAGAGCGACGGGTGCAGGCGCAGGGTGAGGACCGGAGATTGGCCGGCGGCGCGCAGGGCGTCGGCGGCAAGCCGCTCCACCTCCTCGCGCGCCACATGATCCAGCAGTTGCGGCACCATGCGGCGAACCAGCGCCACCAGCACGAAGGCGCCCTGGGCCTCCAGCCGTTCCATCAGGGCGGCATGGTCGGCGTCGAGCGCCGCCATCCGCTGCGCCAGATGGTCAAGGGTGGCGGCAAGCTCCGCCTCAATCCGGCGGGCGGCGGCACGCTCGCCCTCGGCCCGGCCCTGGGCGAGCCCCTCGGCCAGCGCGTTCGCGCGGGCTTGCGCCAGGGCGGCCTCATGTTCGCGCTCCGACAGGGTGGGAAGGTCGAGCGGATCGGCCGCCTCCACCACCTCCGGCTCCGCCGCCGGGACGGGCGCACCGAAGCCGTGGTCGAAGCGGTAGCGCGGGTAGGCGGCCATCACGCCACCTCCTCATAGAGCCAGGAGCGCAGGATATCGATGGCCTCGTCGGGATACTGGTCGACCAGCTCGCCCAGCCGCCGGATGGACGAGGCGCGGACCCGGCCCTCCACGGTGCGCAGCTCGATCAGCTGGTCCATGGTCTCCTCGATGCCCAGCTGCGGCGCCATCGGCGCGGCGGCAAGTGCTGCGGCATCGCCCTCCCCACCGTCGGCCAGCGCCGCGCCGCCGCCGGCCGCGGCGGCCGAGGCCATGGCCGGGCCGGTCAGCTGCGGCATGGCGCCGGCTGCGGGCGCGGCCAGCGCCGGGGCCGGCGCTTCCGCCACCACCGGTTCGGGCGCCGGGAAGACGCGGCGGATCAGCGGACGCAGGCCGACCAGGATGACCAGCGCGGACAGCACCAGCAGGATCACCCACTGGATCAGCGTCATGACGTTGCGGCTCAGCGTCTCGGCGATCTCGTCGCCCAGCGGGCGCGGCGCCAGGTCGGGGGCCAGATCGACGAATTCCAGATTGTCCACCGTCACCCGGTCGCCGCGCGCCTCGCTGAAACCCATGGCGGAGCGGACCAGCTCGGTCAGGCGCTGCAGCTCTTCCGCGCTGCGCGGCTCGTACTGGCGGGTGCCGTCGGCGGCGGTCTTCCAGGTGCCGTTGACCAGCACGGCGACGCTGAGGCGGCGGACGTCGCCCGGCTCGATCACCGTCTCGCGGCTGATGTTGGAGATCTCGTAGTTGACGGTCTCCTCCTGCCGCTTGCTGTCGTTGGAGGATTGCGGCCCCTGCGGCTGGGCACGCACGTCGCGCTGCGGCAGGTTCTGCTCGGCGGTGACCGGCGGTTCGCCGTTGCTGTCCTGGCTGCGGTCCTGCTCCTGCACGGTCTGGGTGGAGCGGACGACCTGGCTGTTGGGATCGAAGGTCTGGCTGCGCACCACCTCGCGCTTGGTCTCCACCTCTGCGGCGACCTGGACGCGGACATTGCCGGCGCCGAGCCGGGCGACCAGCATCTGCTCCACCGCGCGGGCGACGCGGGTTTCGGCGGCCACGCGCATCCCGTCGGTGCGCGCCGAGGCCAGCCCCGGCCCGTCATCCTCGGTCAACAGAAGCTCGCCGGAGGAATCCATCACCGTCACGGCGCTGGGCTTCAGGTTCGGCACGGCGGCGGAGACGAGATGGCGGATCGACAAGGCCTGCTTGCGGTCCATCGCCGCCCGGCCGCGCATGCGCACCACCACCGACGCGGTCGGTTTCGGCGCGCTGCGCGAGAACTCCTCGCGCTCCGGCAGGACGATGTGGACGCGCGCGGCCTCGACGCCGGCCAGCGTCTCGATGGTTCGGCCGAGTTCGCCCTCCATGGCGCGCAGGCGGTTGATGCGCTGCATGAAGCTGGTGATGCCGAGCGGCTTGTCGGTGTCGAACAGTTCGTAGCCGACGCCGCCCTGCGCGGGCAGGCCCTTTTCCGCCAGCGCCATGCGGACGCGGGAGACCTCGGACTGCGGCACGCTGATCGTCGTGCCGTCGAAGCCGGCATTCACCGGCACGCCCATCTCCTGCACCGCCTTGGCGATGCGGCCGGCCTCCACCGGTTCCAGGCCGCTGTAGAGCGGCGTCATGTGCGGCTGCGACAGCAGAAGCGCCATGCCGGCGACGGCCAGGACGATGCCGAGCCCGGTCCCCGCCAGCACGAGCAGCCGACCGCGCCCCAACGACCGCAACGTGTCGATCAGACTGTCCACGGTTCCCCGCACCTTTAAAGTTTCTGAAAATCGGCGGGCCTAGTCTTCGCCCTGCGCACCCCCTCACGCTAACGGGGCGACTTTTAAGCGGAGTAAAAAACGGCGCAGCCTCCCAAGACAAAGCGCCTCAAATCTTACCGAATGCCAGCTTTACTAAAATTTTCGGCAATCGCCGGCGGGATGGATCGATGATTACACGATTTGGCATGGCGGGGACGGCAACGGTCCGGGACGAAGTCCTGAACCGGCTGCGCGGTTCGGGACGCATCCTGGTGATCGCCCTGCCGCTCGCCCGCCTCGCCGCGGGCATGTTGGCGCTGGGGGGCGTGGTGGCCGCCGGGATCACCGGATACTGGATGGCCGCCGGCCCGCAGGCGCTGGACCGGCTGTGGCCCGCGGCGACGGAGGCACTGCCGGCCGACGGCGTGATCGACATGCCGGAACTGGTCGTCAATCTGCGGCGCGACACGCCGTCCCGCTTCCTGAAGATCGGCCTGTCCCTGACCGCGGCCCACCGCGATCGCGAGAGGCTGGAGCGCGCGATGCCGCAGCTCACCGACAGCCTGCAGGAGTTCCTGCGTAACCTGGACCAGGACGACCTGGAGGGGTCGGCCGGGCTCCACCGGCTGCGCAGCGAGATCAAGCGCCGCTTCAACCTGATCCTGTCCGATCCCGCCGGCCGGCAGGAGGTCGTCACCGACGTCCTGCTGCGCAGCCTGCTCACGCAATAGCGACCTCCAGAGGCACCGGATGACCGACACCCCCGCCCCGACCGCCCCATCCATGGCCGCTCCCCAGCCGATTCCCGACGAGGCCGCGGACTGGTCCGATGCCGCGTGGGAACTGGCCGCCGCACAGCAGACCGATCCGCCCGCCCCGCCCGCCGCACCGGCGGCGGAAGCGATGAGCGAGGCACTGGCCAACCTGTCCGGCGAGACCAAGACGCTGAGCCAGGAGGAGATCGACCGGCTGCTGAATTTCGGCGCACCGGAAGGCGGCGGACCGGAGATGAGCGCCATCCAGCGGCTGGTCAGTTCGACCACGGTCAACAAGGACCGGCTGCCGATGCTGGACGTGGTGTTCGACCGCATGGTGCGGATGCTGAACACCTCGCTGCGCCAGTTCGCCTCGACCAACGTGGAGGCATCGCTGTCGAAGATCGAATGGCTGCGCTACACCGATTTCCAGGACGCCATCGAACTGCCGGCGCTGATCGGCGTCGCCCGCGCCGAGCCGTGGGACAACCAGATGCTGGTGTCGATCGACAGCGCGCTGATCTATTGCATGATGGACGTGCTGCTGGGCGGTCGGCGGTCGCGGCCGGGGCGGATCGATGGGCGCGCCTACACCTCCATCGAGCGCAAGATGACCGAGCGGATGATGAAGGTGGTGCTCCAGGATCTCGGGCAGTCCTTCGACCCGCTGGCCCAGGTGGACTTCGTCTTCGACCGGCTGGAGGTGAACCCGCAGTTCGCCACCATCACGCGCGCCACCAACGCCATCATCCGCGTGCGCATCGCCGTGGAGGTGGAGCGCCGGACCGGCCACATCGACATCGTCATCCCCTACGCCACGCTGGAACCGGTCCGCGGCAAGCTGGTGCAGATGTTCATGGGCGAGAAGTTCGGCCATGACACGGTGTGGGAAAGCCACCTGAAGAACGAGCTGATGCGCTCCAAGCTGGAGCTGGTCGCCGTGCTGGCGGAGACGAAGGTGCCGCTGGGCGAAGTATTGGCCTGGCAGAAGGGCCAGTCGCTGAAACTGCGCATCAGCCCGGATCAGACCGTCCTGGTCTTCAGCAAGACCATCCCGCTGTTCGCCGGGCACATGGGACAGCGCAACGACAACATCGCGGTGAAGATCGACACCGATCTCGACACCAAGCAGGAGCTGATCGATGGTCTCCTTTCTCATTGACGCGGCCCTGGCGGTGATGCTGGTCACGGCGACCGCCTATCTGGTCATCGTCAACAAGCGGCTGAAGCTGCTGCGCACCGGCCAGTCCGAGATCAACGCCCTGGTGTCGACCTTCTCCAAGTCGATCGACGACACCGACGCCTCGATGAAGCGCATGGTGGCCTCGGCGACGGAGATCGCCGCCCGGCTGTCCGACGACCTCGACCGTGCCAAGGGCATGAAGGAGGACATGGCGCTGATCCTGGGCTCCTGCGAGCGCACCACCGCCCGCATGGAGGAATCGGTCCAGCATGCCCGCGCCCTGCTGCGCCGCCTGGATGAGGGCGCCATGGGGAGCGCCGCGCGCGTCGGCCGCAACCGGGCGCGGCCGGAGGAGAGTGACGCGGCCGGAAGCGTGGCGAAGCCGGTCGATGCCGAGGCCCCGACCGCCTCCCCGCTGCTGTCGGCGCTGAAGGCAGCGGAAGCGGACAAGGGCGAGTTCCGGGCACTTGAATCGGCCCTGCGCGCCGTCGCCGGCCAGACCGACGAAGCCCCCGCTCCTGCTTCCACTGCCCCGGCCAAGGCCGCGGCCAGTGCCTTCTACGCGCGGCTGCGCACCGTGGGATCGGAGGCGTCGGCATGATTCCGCGCATCCTCCCCATCACCTTGGTCGCCGTCCTGATGGTCCTGCCGCTGAAGCTCGGCGCCCTGGTGGACGGGTTCCCGGTCATCGCCCAGCAGTTCGACCGCGAATTCGGCGCCCATGAACGCCCGTGGGCGACCGACCTGAAGGCCACCGACCCCAAGGCCGCCGAAACGGCTGCAGCTCCGGCAGCGGTCCCCGCTCCCCTGCCGGTCTCCACGCCGGTCGCGGAAGCGCCGCCGCCGGTGGCGCTGGCTCCGCCCAGCTGCACCGACCCGCTTCTGCGCGCGGCCATAGACGAGCAGAAGGCCGACAGTTCCGGCCGCCAGAACCGCCTGCGCGAGGCCGAAGCGGTGCTCGCCGCCACGGAAGCGCGCGTCGGCACGCAGATCCAGCGGCTGAACGGCGTGAAGCGCGAGGTCGAGGCGCTGATGACCCAGCGCTCCACCCTGCAGCAGGAAGACCTGAAGCGCATGGTCGCGATCTACGAGGCGATGAAGCCCCGCGACGCCGCGCGCATCCTGACGGACATGGAAACCGACATGGTGGTCGACGTGCTGGACCGCATCACCGAACGGCGCGCCGCCCCGATCCTTGCCGAGATGGCCGACGCCAAGGCCCGCGAAGTGACGCGGCTGATCCTGCAGCGCCGTGCCCTGCCCGGCGACCGCAAGGCCACCCCGGCCACGATTCCGGTGACAGCCGCCACCGCCGTGCCGCGCCCCACCCTGACCAATTGAGCGCCATGACCAGCATGCCCGATGCCGTCGCGGCACCATCCCGTCCCGCCCCGTCTCAGCGCGGCGTTTCCGCCGGCGACGACGCGCGCGACGGCGACTTTTCCAGCCTGGTGGACGACGCCGCGGAGGACGAGTCCGAGACACGCCCCGACCGGCTGCGCAAACGCTGGGAAACGAAGCCCGACAGCCCAGCCGCCGCCCAGGCCGCGATCACCCAGGCGGTGGTCCAGCCGGCGATCCAGGCCGGTGGCAGCACCGACGCCCCGCTGATGCCCTGGATGGTCGCCGCCACCCCGGCCGCGCCGCCGCCAGCCGTGTCCGCGGCACCGGCGCCCAATCCGGGCGAGGCCACCGCGCTGCCGGGGCAGCAGCCTCTTTCCGCAGCGGGGAACGGCAACCCGACCGCGGGGACCGCCGCCGCTCCGCAGCAGCCGGCCGAACCGTCCGCGACCGGCACCCCCACACCTGCGGGCACGCCACAGAGCGCGAGCGCCGCCGAGGGTGCCCCTCCGGGCACCATGGACCAGAGCGCGGCCGACCCCGCGTTGCCGCAGCCCACGCCTGTTCCCACCGAGGCGACCGCCGCGACCGCAGCCATGGCGGCCCCCGCGGTCCCCGCCGCCGATGCGGCCCCGGACGGGCGCGCCAGCCGCCGCGACGAGAGCACCGATCCCCGCACCGCGATCCGCTCCGCCCGCGGAACCGGCCGGCCGACTGCCGCAGGCAAGGCGGACCAGTCCGTTACCGCTGCGGCTGCTCCCCGGACGGCCCAGCCCGCCGCCGACGCGACCGCCGGCTTTGTCGCCCCCGAGCCACTCCCCGCCTTCGGCACTCCGCCCGCCGCCGGCAGCGGCAGCGGCAGCGCCGCGACCGGTTTCGAAGCCCTGCCCACCCTGCCCGCCCAGGCCGCGACGCAATACGCCGCTGCCGCGGCATCGGGCCGGGCCGCCACGGCGCACAGCCCGGCAATGGCGCAGCTCGCCGCTCCGCTCGTCCGCGTGCTCGAATCCGGGGGCGGCGAGTTCCACATCGACCTCGCCCCGGCGGAGCTCGGCCGCATCCGTGTCGTCGCCGACGTCAGCGACGGCAAGGTTTCTCTGACCGTTCAGGCCGAACAGGCCGACACGCTGGCATTGCTGCGGCGCGACCTGCAGCAGCTCGAACGCGCGCTCGGCGACGCCGGCCTGTCGCTCGACAACGCCAGCCTCCAGTTCTCGCTGCAGGACGACGGCCAGTCGCGCGGCTTTGCCGCTCCCGACCAGGGCCGCGCCGCCGCCGGCTGGCGCGCCCAGGCCCAATCCGAAGCCACTCCCGAACCCGTCGCGGAAAGACCGATGCGCCCGATCGACGGGCTGGTCGACGTCACCGTCTGAACAGGAAAGTCCCTCCCGTCATGACCACCACCCCCAGCACCGGCGTCACGGCCGCCACCACCGCGAAGTCCGCCGCTGCCTCCGCCGAGGAGGCGAAGAAGGCCACGGTCGATTACGAATCCTTCCTGAAGCTGCTGACCGCCCAACTGCGCAACCAGGATCCGCTGGCGCCGATGGACGCCTCGCAGTTCATGACCCAACTGGCGCAGCTGTCCACGGTGGAGCAGTCGATGCGCTCCAACGACACGCTCGGCAAGGTTCTCGACACGCTGAAGAGCAGCGGCATGCGCATGGACATGGCCCTGCTCGGCCGCAGGGTGGAGGTGGAGTCGAACCAGCTGTCGCTGACCGGCGGCAAGGCGGAGGCCGCCTACACGGTGGACGGCCAGCCGGCCAGCGTGAAGCTGGAGGTGCTGAACAGCGCCGGCAACGTCGTCCACAGCACCCCCGGCGCCCTGCAGACCGGCCGTCAGGTCTTCAGCTGGACCGGCAGGACTCCCAGCGGCGGCACCGCGCCCGATGGACTCTACACGCTGCGGGTGACGGCGAAGGACAAGGACGGCAAGGCGTTGAACACCGCCACCGTCGTCACCGACACGGTGGCCGAGGTGCGCAGCGTCGACGGCGCCACGAAGTTCGTGCTGAAGAACGGCGCCACCGTCTCGTCGGACGCCGTGCTGTCGGCGTCGTGAGGTGGCATGCCCTCTCCCCCTTGGGGCTCCCCCTCTCCCCTCCGGGGAGAGGGTCGGGGTGAGGGGGATGCATAGTGTGGATTCGATGGAAGAGCGGGGCAGCGCGATACATGAAGGTCCTCGCCGCGCTTCCCCCTTACCCTAACCCTCTCCCCGCTTTCGGCGGACCAATGGTCCGCCTGCCGCGTCAGCGCAAACGAAGTTTGCGCGTGAGCGGGGGGAGAGGGGATTATCCACGGGGGAGAGGGCATCCATCACAGCCGCGTGTTGTCCTGGCGCAGCAGCCGGTCGATCAGCACCGCCCGCACGGGCTGGGTGCTTTCGTGGCTGGTCAGGGTGCCGTTGGCGCCGGCCAGCAGGGCGGTCGCAACGCCTTGCGGATCGACCGACGGGCCGTTGAAGCGGCCATGGCCGGCGAGATCGAACAGGGCCTCCAGCATGGCGCTGCGCGCATGCGGCAGACGGCGGCGCACCAGCAGCGCATCGTCGGCGCTGGACGCCTCCAAAGTCACCTGGGTCAGGATGAAGGCGATGGTGCGGCCGCGTTCCAGCATCGGCACGATCAGCTGCCCGGCCTCCACATAATACGGCCCACCGGAGACCGGCGACGCGGCATCGGTCCGGCCGCCGGCCGCGGTGTCTTGCGGGGCCTCGAAACGGCCGAAGCCGTAGCCGCCGGCAAAGGCGAGCGCGGCGGCCACGGCAAACAGCAGGACGGCTTTCATGGTGCGGATTCCCCAGTGAAGCCGGATGTCAGAAGGGCAGGATCACGTCCAGCACCTGCTGGCCGTAGCGCGGCTGCTGCACGTCGGTGATCTGGCCGCGGCCGCCATAGGTGATGCGCGCCTCGGCGATCTTGTCGTATTCGATGGTGTTGGCGTTGCTGATGTCCTCGGGACGGATGACGCCGGCGATGCGCATCTCGCGCAGTTCGTAGTTCACCCGCACCTCCTGCCGGCCGGCGATCACGAAATTGCCGTTGGGGAGCACCTGCGTCACCACGGCGGCGACGCGCATGGCGATGCGTTCGTTGCGCTGGATGGTGCCATTGCCGCTCGACGTGCTGGAGCTGTCCAGGTCCACGAGGCTCGACGGGTCGACCGCGTCGGGAAGGATGGCGGGAAGGCGGCTTTCCAGCCCGAAGAAGTTGGGCAGGCCGGCCTTCTCGTTGTTGGTGCGTCCGCGCTGGGTGCTGTTGCGCAGTTGCGCCTGATCGGAGATGTCGATGACGACCGTCAACAGGTCGCCCACCGACTTGGCGCGCGGGTCGCGGAAGAAGTCGCGCGATCCGGTGCGCCACAGGGAACTGGGGATCTGCTCGGCGGTGGTCGGCTGCGGCATCGGCAGCGAGATCACGCGCGCCTCCGGCTGCATCGCCGGATTGGAGATCTCCGACAGGGTGGGAGCGCTGCCGATATCGGACAGCCGCGCGCAGCCGCCGGTCGCAACCGAGAGCAGCAGGATGGGGACGAGCGCGGTGCGCATGACGGAAGCTCCCTTTTATGGGTCGATCGGGGCCGCGCGGCCCATGTTCAAGGTCGTTGAGGGATGCGCGGGCCGTTCACCGAAACGGTTTCCGCGCCGGTGACGGTCCCGGTGACGATGGTGCTGCTGGCAATGTTCATGACGCGAACGACGTCGCCGACGCCGCCCTCCTGCAGGGCGCGACCGCGCGCCGCCAGAACCAGAGCGCCGTCCTCGTAGACCAGCGTCACCGGCCGGTTGCGCTGGACGACGATGGGCGCCCCCACCGATCCGACCTGGATCAGCCGCCCGGCCGGCATCTGGCGGCGCGGCGACAGGCCGATCAGCGCCTCGGGCGACGAGATGAAACCAGATCCGGCGCGGTCCAGCGACAGGCGGACGGTGGTCAGGTCGGCGGCCTCGATGATCTCGCCGGGCCGGATGCGGCGGACCGGCACCGGCATCGCCACCTCGACCTCGGCCCTCCCGGTCAGCTCGACGATCCGACCGTCGCTGAGGATGCGGGCCTGGAAGGTTCCAGTGCGGGGATCGAGGCCGACGTCGCGCACGGCGTCGACCGGACCGTCGAAGGGCCGACCAAGCGTGACCGCCACCTGGGCGTCGGCCGGCACCGCCGGCCCGAGCGAAGCCAGAAGCTCCTCCCCCAGTCGGGTCTCGACCGGACCCGCAGCGGCAAGCCGCGGCAGCGCCAGGGCGGCTCCAAGGAGCAGAACGGCAAGAGGCCGGCGGAGGGATCGCATCACCATCGTCACCGCATGTTGGTCATGGTGGAGGCCATCTGGTCGCCGGCCTCGATCACCTTGGCGTTCATCTCGTAGGCGCGCTGGGCCGAGATCAGTTCGGTGATCTCCTGCACCACGTTGACGTTGGAGGATTCCAGGTACTTCTGGCGGATGGTGCCAAAACCGGCCTGTCCCGCCAGCCCGTCCTGCGCCTCTCCCGACGCCGGGGTGGCGCGGAACAGGTTGTCGCCCAGCGCTTCCAGTCCGGAGTCGTTGACGAACACCGTCATCGCCAGTTGGCCCTGGTTGACCGGCTGGTTCTGGCCGTCGACATAGGCCAGCACCTCGCCGGAGCGGTTGATCACGACCTCGCGCGTGCCCTGCGGCACGGTGATGCCGGGGGCGACGGTGAAGCCGTCGGCGGTGACGATGGTGCCTTCCGGCGACAGCTTGAAGCTGCCGGCACGGGTGTAGACGGTCTCGCCGCCGGGCTGGGTCACGTTGAAATAGCCGCGCCCTTCGATCGCCAGATCCAGCTCGTTGCCGGTGGAGGTCAGGTTGCCGGTGGTGTTGATACGGTTGACCGAGGTCGGCCGCACGCCCAAGCCCACCTCGACGCCGGTCGGCACGATGGTGCCCGAATCGGTCGACTGGCTGCCCTGCCGCCGCTCCGCCTGATACATCAGGTCCTGGAATTCGGCGCGCGAGCGCTTGAAGGCCGTGGTGTTGATGTTGGCGATGTTGTTGGAGATGACCTCGACGTTCATCTGCTGGGCCATCATGCCGGTGGACGCGATGCTGAGCACGCGCATGGACGGACTCTCCTTCGGAGATTAAGAGGATTTGCCGAGGCGGTTGATGGCGGAGCGCAACAGGTCCTGCCCGTCGTCCACCATCTTGGTCACCGCCTGATAATCGCGGGTCAGGTCCATCATGCGGCCGATCTCGACGATGCCCTGCACGTTGGACCGTTCCACCTTGCCCTCCACCAGACGGGTATCGGGGGCGGGACGCGCCTCCATGCCCTCGCCCGGCTCGAACAGCAGGTCGCCGGTCTGCTTCAGCATCTGCGGATTGTCGAAGCGCGAAACGGCGATGCGGGCGATCACGTTGCCGTCGGCCGACAGAAGCCCGTCCGACCCGATGCTGATGACGCTGCTGTCCGACGGGACAACGATGGGCCGCCGGCCGTCGTCCAGCACGGGATAGCCGTTGGTTCCGACCAGCGTGCCGTCGGCATCGCGGCGCAGCCGGCCGTCACGGGTGTAGCGCACGCCGTCCGGCGACTGCACGGAGAGGAAACCGTCGCCGTCCAGCGCCACGTCATAGGGATTGCCGGTCTCGGTGAAGGCGCCGGCGCGCAGGTCGGTGTAGGTGGACCGGTCGATGGTGAAGGCGATGCGGTCGGTCGGCTTGCGTCCGCCGGCCTCCAGTGCCGCTTCGAACAGGGTGCGTTCGCCGCGGAAACCGGCGGTATTCATGTTGGCGACGTTGTTCGCCACGACGTCCAGCTGCCGCCGAAGCGCCATCTGGCGCGACAGTCCGATGTAAAGCTGGTTCTCCATCGCCGAACTCTCCGGTTTTGAACTCCGCCTTAATCTGGACGATGCAGTTTAAAGCCGGGTTTCAACCTGGACCGTCCCGGCCGGCACCTTTCCGGTCTTGGACAGGGTTTGTCGATCATTTCGATAAAATGCGAGACGACTGTGATGAAACGGCGCCCGGATAACGCACTGATCACTGGTTCGACGCTGGTCCTCGCTCTGCTGGCTGTGTCCGGTCCGGCACAGGCCGCGTCCGTCCGCGCGCAGTTGGGCGACCATGGCGATTATTCACGGCTGGTCCTGTCCATGCCCAAAGGGCTGGAGCCGGTGGCGGTGGTCGACGGCTGCGTGCTGCGCATCAGCACGCCCGATCCGGTGCGTTGGCCGCTCGCCAGCCTGCGCGACAGCTTCTCCCGCCGCCTGTCGGACTTCGTGACGGCGGACGGCGGACGCAGCCTGACCGCGGCGATCCCCTGCGGCGCGCGGGTCGCCAGCCTGATGGAGCGCCGGATGCTGATCGTCGATGTCGGCGGGCCGCCGATGCCGGGCGTCAAGCCGGGGGCGCCGGTTGAGGTGCAGCCGGAGGCGGTGATTGCCGCAGGGCCGGAACCCACCCCGCCACAGGTCGATACGACCAGCGTGGCTGCGATTGCCGAAGCGTTGAACCCCATCGGCACTGCTCATGCGGCGCCCACCGGTCTCCCTCTCCCAGGAGAGTCCCCTCTCCCCTCCGGGGAGAGGGTTAGGGTGAGGGGGGAGCGCGGCGAGGATTCTCGGGATAGCCACGCAATGCATCCCCCTCACCCCGACCCTCTCCCCGGGGGGGAGAGGGGGATTCAACACGGGATGGGAGAGGGCATATCCCCTCCCCTCCCCCTCGTCGCCAGCCTGGAGGGCGAGGTCCGCTCCAGCATCGAAGACACGCTGCGCCAGTTGGAGCGCATGCCGGACCGCAGCTCGAAACCCGCCCCCCAAGCGGCCGAGCCGCCGAAACCCCCGGCTCCGCCGCCCATCGGGGCGATGGATCTCGCCGCCTGGGCCGGTGACGATTTCAACCGCACGCGCGAGGCGTTGCAGCGCGCGGTCGGCGCGGCGCAGGGCCGTGCGCGGGTCGATGCCCAGATCGCGCTGGTCCGCTTCCTGCTCGCCCGCGCCATGGACGAGGAAGGGCGCGCGGCGCTGGAGACGGCGGCCAGCCTGTCGCCGGCGCCCGACCAGCGCTATACCCTGCGCATTCTCGGCGATGCCTTCCGTGCGCTCGACCGCGAGGACGCGCCGGACGACAACCTGTTCGTCCAGTTGCCGGCCGGCGTCATGGCCGATCACAATGTCTGGCGCAGCGTCGCGCTGGCGCCCTCCCGCTGGGCAGCGGCCAAGGAGGGGTTGCCCATCGCCCTGCGCCGCCTGCTCGACTATCCGGCCGACCTGAGGAGCCGCCTGCTGACCACGCTCGCCGCCGCGTCGGACGAGGCCGGGGATGTTGCCGCCCTGAACCTGATCGTGCTGGAGATGATCACCGTCGATTCCAAGGGCATGGCCGACGGGCGGCTGGACTATTTCCGCGGCCGGCTGGCGGAGCTGAAGGGGACGCCCGACGCCGCGCTCGACCGCTACGACTCCGCCGCCGGTCTACGCCGCGGCCCCTTCGCCCGCCGGGCCGAGGTGCGCGCCATCGAACTGCGCCGCAGCCTCGGCCGGCTGGACGAGGACGGCGCCATCGCAGCGCTGGAGTCCCTGCGCTTCGCCTGGCGCGGCGACGAGATCGAGACCGACGCGCTGGCCGCCCTCGGCGGCGCCTATGCCCGCAGCGGCAAGACCGACGCGGCGCTCGACATCTTCGGACTGCTGGGCCGCCGCTTCGGCGCCACGGCGCGCGGGCGCGATGCCCTGGCGGCCGGGCGCGACCTGCTGTCCGCCGTGCTCGACCGCCTCGACCGCTCACCGCCGGGCGGGCTCTACGCGCTGGCGCTACAGGCGCGGCACGGCCGGCTGGTCGCGCTGGCCGACCGGCCGGATGGCGGGCTGCGCCTGCGGCTCGCCACCCTGCTGCTACGCGACGGCTACGCGCTGGAGGCCACCCGCATCCTGCATGCCCTGACCGAGTCCGCCAGCGGCCAGCATCGGGCCGAGTTGGGCGCCACCCTCGCCCGCGCCCTGATCGACAGCGGACGCGAGGCGGAGGCGCTGGACGTGCTGGCCAGCACCGGCAACCCGGCGCTGGAACCCGCGCTGGCCGAACGCCGCGCCCTGCTGCGTGCCGACGCGCTGCTCGGCGACGGCGACACCGTACGGGCGCTCGACGCGTTGCGCGGCCTGAACGGGGCGGAGGCGGCGCGGCTGCGCGCCCAGGGGCTGTTCGCCGCCGGCGAGTGGTCGGCCGCCCGCAAGGCCTTCGGCGAACTGGCCGCGACCGGTGCCGAGCCGACGGCGGAGGATGTGGCGCTACAGGGCCTGTCGGCCTATCTGGCCGGCGACGGCGAGGCGTTGCGCGGTCTCGGCGACCAGCAGCGCGGCCGGCTGGCCGGCACCCGCTGGGCTGGGCTGCTCGACGCGCTGGCCCCGCCGCCAGCCGACGGCCCGCTCCGCGCGGAGTCGGTGGAACGCGACCTCGCCGCCGCCGCGGCGCTCGAGCGGCTGTCGCGCGACTGGCGCGGCAAACCCTGATTCCCATGCCGGGATCCGTAAAGCCGCTTTAAACGGCGGCCTGTAGCGTCGTCGGCGCACCATCCGTCGCGACGGCCTGTGCATATCCGGAGAAGAGAAACATGCGCTTGATGTTCGGGTTGATCGCAGTGTTCGCCAGCGTGCTCGGCGGATTCTACGCGATGGGCGGGCGGATGGCCGTGCTGTGGCAGCCGGTCGAGATCGTCATCATCATCGGTGCCGGCATCGGCGGCTTCGCCATCGCCAACAGCCCGTCGGTCCTGCGGGACACGCTGCGCGCCGTCGGCGCCATCGCCCGCGGGCGGAGCACGCCCAAGAACGACTATCTCGACATGATCGCGCTGGTCTACGGCCTGCTGCGCGTCGCCAAGTCCAAGGGCATGTCGCAGATCGAGGCCGACATCGACAAGCCGACCGAAAGCCCGCTGTTCACCCAGTATCCCAATGTCCTGCGCTATGAGCGCTGCATGACCTTCCTCTGCGACTATCTGCGCCTGATCGCGCTGGGGCAGGACAACCCGCACGATCTGGAATCGCTGATGGCGGAGGAGCTGGACACGCTGGGCCGCGAGTTGAACCAGGTGCCCAAGGCGCTGCAGAACCTCGCCGACGCCCTGCCGGCGCTGGGCATTGTCGCCGCGGTGCTGGGCGTCATCAACGCCATGGGCGCCATCAGCGAGGCTCCGGAGGTGCTGGGCCGCATGATCGGCGGGGCGCTGACCGGCACCTTCCTGGGCGTGCTGCTGTCCTACGGCATGGTCGGCCCGATCGCCAGCGCCGCCCGCCAGCGCCGCGAATCGGAACTGAACATGTATTTCTGCATCAAGGCGGCGCTGTGCGCCTATCTGCGCGGCAGCCCGCCGCAGGTCTGCGCCGAATATGCCCGCAAGGTGCTCTACACCGACATCCAGCCCAGCCTGGCCGAGGTCGAGGTCGCCACCACCCTGTCGTCGCAGGCCAAGGCCCGCGACGGCCGCCAGCCGGCGTGACCGGCCATGCCGCGCAAGACCGCCCTCCCCCCGATCATCGTCAAGCGCCACCTCGGCGGCCATGAGGAAGAGGAGCACAACGGCACCTGGAAGCTGGCCTATGCCGACTTCGTGACGGCGATGATGACCTTCTTCCTGGTGATGTGGCTGATGAACATCACCACCACCGAACAGCGCAAGGGCATCGCCGATTACTTCAACCCGGTCGCGGTGTCGCAGAGCAACTCCGGCGCCGACGGCATGCTGGCCGGGCGTTCGGTCGACAAGAGCGGATCGCTGACCACCCCCAACGCCGCCGGCGATCAGGCGAGCCCGGTGGCCTCCCCGCCCGTCGTGGCCTCCGTCGGCGACAGCGACCGCCAGCCGGCCGGCCGCAAGGATCCGATGCCCCACCCCGCTGGCAGCCCGGTGCCGCCGGTCGACCTGCTGCGCCCCGCTGCCGAACCGGCGCAAACCGCGGCAGCCGAGCCGCCGGCCACAGGCGCCAGCGCGACGCGGGCGGAACTCGAGGCGCTGCTCGACCGCCAGTCCGCCGAGCTGACCGAACGAGTGGCGCTGGAAACGCTGGAACGCGACCTGCGCCAGCGTATCGCCGCGTCGCCCGACCTCAACGCCCTGCAGGGCAGTCTGGTGATCCAGCAGGTTCCGGAGGGTCTGCGCGTCCAGCTGACCGATCAGGCGCGCTTCTCGATGTTCAAGGTCGGCTCGGCCCAGATGAACGATCAGGGCCGCCGGCTGATGCGGATGGTGGCCACGGCTCTCGCCTCCGTGCCGAATCCCATCGGCATCACCGGCCACACCGACGCGCTCGGCTACGCCCCCGACGCCAAATACGGCAATTGGGAACTGTCCAGCGACCGCGCCAACGCCGCCCGCCGTGAACTGCTCGCCAGTGGCATCCCCGGCAACCGCATCGTCCGCGTCGAAGGCCGCGCCGACCTCGACCATTTTGGCAGCAGCGACCCGCTCGACCCCAGCAACCGGCGGATCAGCATCACATTGTTGCGCCGGCCGGGGTGAGGTGTCGTGGTGGTTGCCCCCTCCCTAACCCTCCCCCGCTAGCGCGGGAGAGGGAACTCCGCCACTCCTTTGCCACGCTCCCGCAAAGCTCCTGCCCCCTCTCCCGCGGAACGCGGGGGAGGGATGGGGAGGGGGCAACACCAAATGAACTTCCAAATAAAAACCCTAGACATTTTAACAAAACCGCCCGCCTTTTCCTTTAAAGCGCCTTTAAAACACCTTCGCTATCGTTAACCCCATCAGTCCTTCGTGGAGAATCCCGGGACGCGCCATTCCCCTTCCGTTTGTCGTCACTGCGACGGCCCGTTCGACGGTTGACCAGAGGATCCCAAGGATGAGCCTGTACAGCGCAATGCGTTCCGGTGTCAGTGGCATGGCCGCGCAAAGCTCGCGCCTCGCCGCCATTTCGGACAACATCAGCAATTCCCAGACGGTCGGCTACAAGCGCTCCACCGTGGATTTCTCCACCCTGGTCACCGCCCCCGGCGCGCGCAGCACCTATACGGCCAGCGGCGTGCAGTCCGCCACGCACTATCAGGTGCAGCAGGACGGCACCATCCTCGGCACCACCTCGACGACCGACATGGCGATCAGCGGCGACGGATTCTTCGTCGTCGGCAGCACGGCGTCCGGCACGCCGCAATATTCGCTGACCCGCGCCGGCAGCTTCCTGCCCGACGAAAGCGGTTTTCTGCGCAACAATGCCGGCCAGTATCTGGAAGCGTGGAAGCTGAACCCCGACGGCACGCTGCCCAACGTCAGCACCGCCCGTTTCGACGACCTGCAGTCGGTCAACATCGGCAATCTCGTCTATGGCGGCAGCCGGACGACGCTGATGGACTTCTCCGGCAACCTGCCGGCGCAGGCGGCGGCCGGCGACAGCTTCACCACCAGCCCGACCTTCTATGACGGGCTCGGCAACCCGCTGGACCTGTCGCTGACCTGGACCAAGGGCGCCACCCCCAACCAGTGGACGCTGACCGCCACCGGCCCGGCCGGCTACACGGTCGCTGGCGCGCCGGTGACGCTCAATTTCGCGGCCACCGGCCCCTATGCCGGAAAGCCGGTGGACGGCGCCGGTCTGCCGCTGGACCCGATGCCCGGCATCACCGTCACCTCGCCGGCCACGCCGACCGCCGACAGCTTCACCATGTCGCTCGGCAACGTCACGCAGTTGAACGGCGACTATGTCCCGACCGTCACCGGCGACGGCGCCAAGGTCGGTCAGGTGACATCGGTCAACATCGACGACAGCGGCAAGCTGTGGGTGATGTACGACAACGGCGCCCGTCAGGCGCTGTACCAGATCCCGATCGCCACCGTCACCAATCCCGACGGTCTGGTCGCCCAGGACGGCAACACCTACACGCTGGGCGCCGAGACCGGCACGCTGACGCTGGGCGCCGGCAAGAAAGGCGCCGCCGGCACCGTCATCGGCAGCGCGCTGGAACAGTCCAACGTCGACATCGCGACCGAACTGGTGTCGCTGATCGAGACCCAGCGTGCCTACTCGTCGAATGCCACCCTGGTGCGCACAGCCGACGAGATGGTCGAAGAAACCACCCGCCTGAAGCGTTGAGCCCAGTCGCGACGGAGCCCCGGCCATGAGCGTCCAACTCTCCCTCACCGCCGCCCTGTCCGGCCTGCGCACGACGCAGCAGCAGGCGGCGATGACCTCCCACAATCTCGCCAACGCCACCACCGCCGGCTATGTGCGCCGCGACCTCGCCCTGTCGTCGGCCAACACCGCCGGCCGCGGCGCCGGGGTGCAGGTCGACGCCATCGCCCGCAAGGTGGACGAGCTGCTGATCCGCGACGCGCGGTTCGAGACCAGCCGCTACACCGGGCAGGAGGCGCGTGCTTCGGCGCTTGCCGATTACGCCCTGGTGCTGGGGCAGCCGCAGGACGAGAAGTCGGTCTCCACCCAGCTGTCGAAGCTGCAGCAGGCCTTTTCCCGCCTGCACGGCATGCCGCAGGACGATGCCGCCCAGAATGCGGTGGTGTCTCAGGCGATCACGCTCACCGACAGCCTGAACCGCGCGGCGGAAGCGGCGCAGACGGTGCAGTCCGACGCCCGCGACCGCCTGCAGACCTCCGTCGACTCGGTGAACACCGCGCTGCAGCGGATCAGCGACCTGAACGGCAGGATCGCCGGGCTGGAAGCGCGCGGCGGCGACACCGGCGACCTGCGCGACGACCGCGACCGCCTGCTCGATCAGGTGTCGCAGGAGATCGGCATCCGCACCTACAGCCGCGAGGACGGCCAGGTGGTGGTGATGACCCGCAACGGCCAGACCCTGCTCGACCACCCGCTGGCGCCCGGCGAACAGCCGCTGACCCTGCTGGGGGACGAGGTGATGGCCAACGGCGTCGCCCTCTCCGCCAAGCCGGACAGCGAGATCCAGAGCGGCCGCATTATGGGCTATGTCCAGACCATCAAGCAGGACATGCCCCGCGCGCTGGCCCAGCTTGACGAGCTGGCCGCCGGCCTCGTCCAGGCCTTCCAGGGGGCCGAGGCCGATCCGACCCAGCCGGGCCTGTTCACCGATGCCGGTGCCGCCTATGGCACCACCGCCGGGCTGGCGTCGCGCATCGCCGTCAACGACTCGGTGCGGACCGAGAGCTGGCGGGTGCGCAGCGGCATCCAGGCGGCAACCCCGCTCCAGCCGGGCGACCAGACGCAGATCGACAAGTTCCTGACCGTCTTCACCACCGCGCGCAGCTTCGCCGCCACCGACATGCCGGCCTCGGCGACGCTGGGCGGCTACGCCACCGCCATGGTGTCTGCCCAGCAGGGCTACCGCACCGGTGCCGAATCGGAAATGAACGCGCGCAAGATCAGCGCCGACACGCTGGAAACCGCCCGCATCAACCGCGACGGCGTCAACATCGACGACGAGATGCAGAAGCTCCTGCTGATCGAGCAGAGCTATGGCGCCAGTGCCCAGGTGGTGCAGGTCGCCGGCCGCATGATCGACATCCTGCTGCAGATCAAGGGGTAAGATCCGATGCTGTACAATGCCCTGTCCACGCTGGGGATGAGCCGGAAGCTGCAAAGCACCATGACCCGGCAGCAGATGGAGCTGACCCGTGCGAACGAGGAGGTTGCAACCGGCGTCCATGCCGACGTCGCCGCGACCATCGGCGCCAGCACCGGCCGGGACATCGCGCTGCGCAACCTGTTCGACCGCACCGACGAGTATGTGAAGACCACCGACCTGCTCGACGGCCGGATGAAGATGATGGACAGCGCGATGACCAGCATCATCGCATCCGGCACCGACCTGCTGGCCGCCGCCTCCACCGGCCTGGGACAGCAGTCGCCGACCGGCACCTCGCTGCAGGTCCGGGCGCGCGGCGTGCTGGATCAGGTGGTCGGGCTGCTGAACGCGTCGGCCGGCAACGCCTATCTGTTCGCCGGCACCGCGCTCGACCAGCCGCCGATGCGCAATGTCGACGGCGACAAGTCGGGCCTGCGCTCGCCGATGCAGATCGTCCGCGACGCTATCCAGTCCGCGACCGGCGGTGCCGAGATGCCGAAGACGGCGGCGGAGACCGCGGCGGTCATCGCCCGGCTGGACGATCTGTTCGCCGTGCGCGACCCGGCCACTCCGGCCCCCGCCCCGCTGACCGATACCTTCGAGGGCGGGCTCTACACCGGCACCACCTCGGTCCAGCCCGGCGGCGCCGCCTCCCCGCGCGTCGCCGGCCGGCCGGCGGATTCCAGCACCATCGCCTATGGCGTCCAGGCCAACGACCCGATGATGCGGGAGTTGCTGGAAGGCATCTACATGCTGGCGGCGGTCGACACCTCCAAAATGGATGTCGACGCCTATCCCGACTATATCAAGACGGCGGTCGACAAGCTGTCCAGCGGCCTCGGCAACCTGCGGGAGGCGACGGCGCAGCTCGGCGTCCAGCGCGCCCAGATCGCCACCCTGGCCGAACAGCACAAGACGCAGAAGTCGATCCTCAGCCTGCAGATCGACAATCTGGAAGGCGTCGATCCCTACGAGGCGAGCACGCGGATCAGCCAACTGGAGGCGCAGATCGACGCAACTTCCAGCGCCACCGCGCGCATCGCCAAGCTGCACCTGACCAACTATCTCTAGGTCCCATCGCCATGAGCCCCGGCATCCAGGCCCCCGTTCCGCGCCGGCTCCGGCCCGCTTTCCGCCGTGCAGTCGCGTTGGCCGGCGGGCTACTGCTGGCGCTCGGCATGCTGTCGGCTCTGCCCGCCCCGGCGGCGGCGCAGACACGGGTGAAGGATCTGGTCACCTTCGACGGGGTCCGCCGCAACCAGCTGGTCGGCTACGGTCTGGTGGTCGGGCTGAACGGCACCGGCGACCGGCTGATCAACACCCCCTTCACCGAGCAGAGCCTGAAGGGGATGATGGAGCGGCTGGGCATCAACACCCGTGGCGAGACCCTGCGCACCCGCAATGCCGCGGCGGTGATGGTGACCGCCAGCCTGCCGCCCTTCCCGCGCCAAGGCACCACCGTGGATGTCACGGTTTCCGCGCTCGGCGACGCCACCAGCCTGCTGGGCGGCACGCTGGTGGTGACACCGCTCCTGGGCGCGGATGGCGAAGCCTATGCCGTCGCCCAGGGACCGCTGTCGGTCAGCGGCTTCAGCGCCGGCGGCGCGGCGGCGACGGTGACCAAGGGCGTGCCCACCACCGCCCGCATCGCCAACGGCGCCACGGTGGAACGCGAGCTGAAATTCGCCCTGAACGACGTCGGTGCCGTGCGCATGGCCCTGCGCAACCCGGACTTCACCACCGCGATCCGCATCGCCGACGCGGTGAACGGCCGGCTCGGCGCCGGCAATGCCCGGGTGGTGGACCTGACCACCGTCGATGTCCGGATCACCGGCGCGTATGTCGGCAACGTCCCCCGCCTGATCGGCGAGATCGAACAGCTGCCGGTCCGCCCCGACGCCATTGCCCGCGTGGTGGTCGACGAGCGCAGCGGCACCATCGTGATCGGCGACGATGTGCGGGTCAGCCGCGTCGCCATCACCCAGGGCAACCTGACCGTCCGCGTGGTGGAGACGCCGCAGGTGTCGCAGCCGCAGCCCTTCAGCAACGGCTCCACCGTCGTGGTGCCGCGCACCGACGTGCAGGTTCAGGAGGGCAACGGCCGCCAGTTCGTCACCGTCGGCGGCAATGTCAGCCTGCAGCAGCTGGTCAACGGCCTGAACGCTCTCGGCGTGGGGCCGCGCGACATGGTCGCCATCCTCCAGGCGATCAAGGCCGCCGGCGCCCTACACGCCGATCTGGAAATCATCTGACCGCAGGAGATGACGATGGACATAGCCGCTGCCACCTTCCGCGCCACAGCCGCGACTTCCGCTGCCCCCTCGACGCCGGCCGTCCCAAACGCGACCGCCGCCGAAAAGGTCGCCAAGGAGTTCGAGGCGATGCTGGTCGGCCAGCTGATGGAAAGCATGTTCGCGGGCATGCGTGAAAGCCCGCTGTTCGGCGGCGGCGGCCCGGCGGAAAAGCCGTGGCGCAGCATGATGCTGCAGGAATACGGCAAGGCCATCGCCGACTCCGGCACGCTCGGCATCGGCAGGATGACGCATGACGAGATCGCCCGCCTTTATGCATCCCAGGCGGAGCGGCCGTCATGAGCGTCACACTCAAGGATCTGATCCACGAATTCGCCCCTGACCGTGCCGCAGAGCAGGCGCAGGCCGAGGGGCCGGCCGCGCCCGATCCCGGCTATGACGGCGCCACCGCTCTGCTGGTGCGCGACTTCCTCGACGCTGTGGAGGCTCTCTCCGCCGTTCTGGAAGAGGAATCGGCCTGCATCGCCGCCGGCATGCTCGACCGGCTGGAGGCCTTCGCCCACCGCAAGGCGGCGATGGCCGAACAGCTGGAAGGCGCCGTCCTGCGGGCGCGCGACGAAGGCATCCGCCTTCCCGACGACCTGCGCGCGATGACCTTGCAGCGCATCGACAGGCTGGAGCGGGCGGTGTCCACCAATGCGTCCGGGCTTGTCGCCCTGCGCAAGGCGGTGCTGACCATCAACCGCAACCTGCTGGTCGCGCTGGAAAAGGCGGCCAGCGACGGCACCTATGCCCGCGACGGACAGGCCCGCCGGCCGGTGGAGCTGTCGGCGTCGGGCTTGAACGCCAGTCTTTGAACTCTAACCGCGGCTCTTCACGCTCGCCAGTTCGCCGGCCTGCTCCAGCTTGATTATGCAGGCGACCAGCGCACGCTGGAAACCGCGGGCGTCCGACGGCAGCGCCACCCCGGCGCCCGTCGGCCAGAACTCGATGAAGGCGAGGCCGCCCTCCCCTTCCCCGTTCCGGCCCTCTCCCGTTTGGCCCGGCCATTCGAAAGCGATCCCGATGCCGATCTCCTTCGTCGTCCGCCGATGGTCGGTGACGAGGATCTGAGCCTCCCAATGCATGCCGCCGGTGCCGCGATCGGCCCGCTGCTGACTCCAGCTCCGCAGATAGTCGCGAAAGCTCTCGGACTGGCGGTCGAGCCGCACATAGCTCGACCGGTCGGTGACGGCCGATGCCAGCCGCGTGGTGTAGCGCGCCTGGGCAAGCGCCCGCGTCACCTCCGCGCAGAGTTCCTCGATCAGCGCCAGCCCGCGCCGCACCGTATCGCTCAGCGCCGCCGCAAGCGTTGGGCCGGTCAGGGCCGTCGCGGCGTGGTCCTTGCGGTAGATATCGAAAAGATCGTCCGGATCGCCCATCGCCGTCCCCACGCCACCGCCATCAAGCGGACCACTGCGACCAATCCACCAAAAACAAATTAATAGCCGGTGAAGCGATCAAAAAATGCGTCGTCGCAGGCCCGCGATTTCCAAAACACGAAAAACGCTCCGGCTGATGAGAGCCGGGGCGTTTCTGATGTTCGTGACGATGCCAGCGTGTTTGCTTCGGTTTGACGTCTCTTGAGCCTGAGTGACCTGGCGGCGACCTACTCTCCCACGTCTTAAGACGCAGTACCATTGGCGCGGAGGCTTTTCACGGCCGA
>NZ_DASPIS010000045.1:0-31190 GCF_035628975.1 Azospirillum sp.
GCATCGGCCGACTGCACGGTGGCGATGGCGTTGCCGGCATAGATCGGCCGCTCGAACGTATCCGAAGAGACCACGGCGGTGATGTCGGAGACCATCGCCACGTCGAGCAATGCCGCGACGCGCGGCAGCACGTTCTTGCCGGTGGAGGTGGCGGCGGCGAGGAGATGGCTGTAGCCGGAGGCGAGCGACACCAGCAGGGCCGCGACCGGCTCGGCCAGGGCGTGCTCGTAGGCGGCATCGTCGGCGAGCAGCACCTTGGCGACACCGGCCAGCTTCGCGGCCTGCTCCGCGGCGGGGGCGGCGTTGCGGCCAGCGACGAGGACGTGGATGTCGGCGCCCAGTTTGGCAGCGGCGGTGACTGCGTGGGCGGTGACGGGCTTGAGGCTCGCGTTGTCGTGGTCGGCGAGGATCAGGATGGGCATAGGGCGGGTCCTTGGTTGGCGGGTGGTGAGGTGTCGGCTGCGGACTGCGGATTGCCCCCTCCCCATCCCTCCCCCGCTTCGCGGGAGAGGGGGTAGGACGCTCGTCGGCGTGAACCGAGTCGCGAAGCGGCGGAGTTCCCTCTCCCGCGGAGCGGGGGAGGGCTAGGGTGGGGGCACCGGGGCCGGCGCCCCCTCAGATCACCCGCGCCTCGTTCTTCAGCTTGTCGACCAGCGTGGCGACGTCCGGCACCTTGATGCCGGCCTGACGCTTGGCCGGCTCGGCGACCTTCACCGTCTTCAGCCGCGGCGTCACATCGACACTCAGGGCGTCCGGCGTGACCGTCTCCAGCGGCTTCTTCTTCGCCTTCATGATGTTGGGCAGCGAAGCATAACGCGGCTCGTTGAGGCGCAGGTCGGCGGTGACCACCGCCGGCAGCTTCAGCTCCACCGTCTCCAAACCGCCGTCGATCTCGCGGGTGACCGCGACCGTGCCGTCATCAGCCACGACCTTCGAGGCGAAGGTGCCCTGGCCCCAGCCGAGCAGGGCGGCGAGCATCTGGCCGGTCTGGTTGCAGTCGTCGTCGATCGCCTGCTTGCCGAGGATCACCATTCCCGGCGCCTCCTTCTCGACCAGGGCCTTGAGGACCTTGGCGACGGCCAGCGGTTCGGTGGTGACGTCGGTCTGCACCAGGATGGCGCGGTCGGCACCCATGGCGAGAGCGGTGCGCAGGGTCTCCTGCGCCTGGGTCGGGCCGACGGACACCACGACGATCTCGGTCGCCTTGCCGGCTTCCTTCAGGCGGACGGCCTCCTCGACGGCGATCTCGTCGAAGGGGTTCATGCTCATCTTCACGTTGGCGGTCTCGACGCCGCTGCCGTCCGCCTTGACGCGGACCTTCACGTTGTAATCGACGACCCGCTTCACGGGCACCAGCACCTTCATGATGGCGTGTCTCCTCTCGGATGGTGTTCTTGATTGGACTTTAGGCGGCGGACAGGCCTTGCCCGCGCAAGGCGGCGACCGCGTCGGGTATCGGCGGGGAGGCGGCGGAGGTGCCGAGAGCGGACAGAACCTCGGCCGGCGGAATGACGCTCCCGGCGCCGACGAAGGCGCCCTGGACGACGGCCAGCGCGGCCAGCCCGCCCCGCGTTTCCATGCGGTGTTCGATGAAGATGTATTTCTCGTCCCAGCACAGCACCCGGCTGACCAGCGTGAAGCGCTGGAACGGCCGCAGCGAGCGGCGGTAGCGGATGGTGGCCCCGCCCAGCACCGGCTGCCAGCGGTTGCGCAAGATCGCCGGACCCAGCCCGACGCGGATCATCAGATCGGTCCGCCCCAGATCCATCACGCTGAAATAGCGCGCGTTGGTCATGTGCAGATTGATGTCCAAGTCGGTCGGCCAGACCCGGAACCGCAGCGTCGACGGCTCCAGCAGCCCGGCGCGGCGACCGCGCCAAGCGGCAATGATGGCGGCGGCGGCAACCGCCAGCAGTCGGAAGATCAGGTTCATGACCGCTCTCCCGCGTCACCCGGGTGGGGGGCGACTGCCGCCTGTGGCCGAGCTTGTCCCTTCATGCTCCGATCCCTCGTCAGGGCCGACCGGAGCGCGTCGGGCGCCCGGCCGGTCAGCTGTCCTTCGCGGCGGCCTTGAAGTCCGCCAGGGTGTTGGTGACCTGCACCTCGATGTCGTGCAGTTCCTGCACGGTGGCCTCCAGATCCTCGCGCTGCTGGGCGAGGTCCTTCAGCCGCTTCTGCACGCGCTTCAACAGGTTCTTCTGCTGCTCCACCCCGCCATTGACGTTGTAGAGGTCGAGATATTCGCGGATCTCCGCCAGCGAGAAGCCCAGGCGCTTGCCGCGCAGGATCAGCTTCAGCCGGGCGCGGTCGCGCTTCGTATAGACCCGGTTGTTGCCGACACGGTTGGGCGCCAGCAATCCCTTGACCTCGTAGAAGCGCAGAGCCCGCGGCGTGATGCCCAGCTCTTCCGCAAGCTGGTTGACCGTGTAGAGCTGTTCCATCCCTGGGAAGACCTTTTGTTCGTGTCCGGCACAATGCGCCTGTCGTTTGGTAGCACAGCTGCCGTCGCGTGATAAGGCTTCCCTTTACGTCCGGGTCAGGATGGTGACTTCGGGTCATCCTCCGTTCGATAGTGCCTGCTGCGCCTCGGCGATCAGTTCCTTCTTCGACAGCTTGCCGACGGCAGTCTTGGGCAGTTCCTCGCGGAACTCGATGGCGGTCGGCATCTCGATGCGGGAGATCTTGTCGCGCAGGAAGTCGCGCAGGGCCTCCGCGGTCAGGGTGGCACCCGGTTTCAACTGCACGAAGGCCTTCGGCGTCTGGCCGCGGTAATCGTCGGGCAAACCGATGACGCAGGCGGCGACCACGTCGGGATGCTGGTAGATCGCCTCCTCGATCATGCGCGGATAGACGTTGTAGCCGCTGCAGATGATGAGATCCTTCAGCCGGTCGAGCAGGAAGACGTATCCGTCCTCGTCCATCGTCCCGACGTCGCCGGTCAGCAGGAAGCCGTCGACCACGGTGCGGTCGCTTTCCTCCGCTCGGCCCCAGTATCCGGCCATGACGTTGGGCCCGGCGATCGCCACCTGCCCCTTCTCGCCAATGCCGAGCTTGCGGGCCGGGTCTTCGAGGTCGCGGATCTCGATGGTGATGCCGGGCAGCGGCAGGCCGATCGAGCCCTCCTTGTTGACGCCGTTCAGCGGGTTGGCTGCGCAGACGGGGGAGGCTTCCGACAGCCCGTAGCCCTCGATCAGGACGCAGCCGGTCGCCGTCTCGAACTGGCGCTTCAACTCCATCGGCAGCGGCGCGCCGCCGGAGATGCAGTAGCGGATCGAGGTCATCGGATAGCGGGCGACCTGCGGGTGGCCCAGCAGCGCCTTGTACATGGTGGGCACCCCGGGGACGAGGGTCGGCTTGCGCTTCGCGATGGTCTTCAGCACCTGCTCCGTCTCGAAGCGCGGCAGCATGATCAACTCGGCCCCGCAGGCCAAGCCCATGTTCAGCACCACGGTCATGGCGAAGACATGGAAGAAGGGCAGCACCGCAAGCATGCGCTCCTGCCCCAGCGCCACCGTGGGGAACCACGCCTGCACCTGCTGGGCGTTCGACAGCAGGTTGTGGTGGGTCAGCATCGCGCCCTTTGGCACGCCTGTGGTGCCGCCGGTATATTGCAGCACGGCGACGTCGCGCAGTCCGTCGATGCGCACCGGGCGCAGCGTGCCGTCATTGACCAGCAGGCTGTCGAAATCGAGGTGACGGTTGTCGCGCGGCACCGCGGCGATCTCGCTGCGCTTCAGCACGCGGAACAGCGCGCTTTTCACCGCCGGCAGGATCGTCGGCATGCGGCAGACGACGATACGCTTCAGCGGCGTGCTGTCCAGCATCGCCGCAACCCGCGGATAGATCTGCTTGAGGTCCAGCGTCACCATGATCTCGGTCTGCGAGTCGGTGATCTGGTGCTCCAACTCGCGCTCGACATAGAGCGGGTTGTAGTTGACCACGGTGCCGCCGGCCTTCATCACCGCGAAGTAGGAGATGACGTAGGTCGGGCAGTTGGGCAGGCACAAGCCCACCCGCACCCCCGGCCCGACGCCCAGATCCTGGAAGCCACGGGCGGCGCGGTTCACCAGATCCAGCACCTCGGCGTAGGTGTAGCGCCGGCCCAGGAAGTCGAGGCAGGGGCGGTCGGCATAGCGTCCGGCCGCTTGCTCGAACAGCATGTGCAGCGGCATCGGCGCGAAGTCCTGGTCCCAGACGATTCCTTTGGGATAATGCGCCAGCCAGGGCCTGGCGGAGTCGGTAGTGGTGTCTGATGCGGTGGTCGGGTGGGCGCTCTGCGCAAGCGGCTCGGGCATGTTTCGCTCCCCTCGGCGGTGGCGCGTTCCGGATCACCTGACAGCCGGCATCGAGGGGCGGCGGGCGTCTGAAACGCTTTCGTTATGACGTTGACGTAAACGTAATGCGCGCCTACTGTCAAGGCCAGTCCTACGAACAATCCTGAGGGCATGCTTTCATGGTCGACGACATTCTGCAGGAACTGCGCAGCCGCAGCGGCGATCTGCGCTCGCTCAACGCCTCGGTCCGTTTCCTGCTGGGCAAGGAGGGCGAGGTGATCCGGGTCGATGGCCGCGCCAACCCGATCAGCATCAGCCGCGAGGATGCCGAAGCCGACTGCACCATCCGCATCACGCCGGAAAACCTGCAGAAGCTGATCAACGGCAAGCTGAACCCGATGCTGGCCTTCACCATGGGCAAGCTGAAGGTCGAGGGATCGATGGGCGTTGCGATGAAGCTGGCGCAGCTGCTGGACGACTGAGCGGCCGCAAGAGCCGCCGACCGCACCGAACCGGGAGGAAACACACATGACGACGACGCGCACCAAATGCGCCACCCTGTCCGCTACCCTGATGGCGGCCTCGCTGCTGACCGGCCTGACGGGCACCGCCGCCGCACAGGGAGCAGCCCAAGGGACAGCACGGACGCTGACCTACCAGATCCTGATGGGCGAGGATCCCATCGGCAGCGAGCAGGTGAAGATCGAACCGCAGGGCGACCGCACCAAGGTCACCGTCACCGCCACCACGCGGGTGAAGGTGCTGTTCATCAACTTCCGCTACGACCACAAGCGGGAAGAGCTGTGGAAGGGCGGCGTTCTGGAGTCGATGACCGCCACCACGGACGACGACGGCACGCCGCACAGGATCGAGATGGCGCGCGATGCCGCCGGCTATCGCCTGACGGTGGACGGCAAGGCCCAGCAGGCACCCGCCGGCACTCTGCCGCTGACCCTGTGGACTCCGCAGGTGTTGAAGCACACGCAGCTTCTGTCGGTCATCGACGGCGCCCCCTACAAGGTCGCGGCGCGCAAGCTCGGGGCGGAGCCGGTTGAGGCCGGCGGCAAGGCGGTGGAGGCCGCCCACCACCGCATCGAAGGCGATGTCGAACGCGACCTGTGGTTCGCGGCGGACGGCACGCTGCTGAAGACGCGCTTCAAACGCAGCGGCTATGATATCACCTATGTCCTGAAGTGATTGCGATCCGATCCCTGGCCGCCGAGGACCCGATGCCCATTTTCCTGTTTCCCGACGAGCCGTTCTGGAACGAGGAGGTCGACGCCGTGGAGTTTCCGGTGCAGGTCGGGGAATATCTGGGCCGGGTCTTCGTCACCCGCCGCACCCTGCAGGGCATCGTCGGCCACACGCCGAAGCCGGAGGAGGCGGTTCAGCAGGTCTGCATGAACCGCTCCCTGTTCGAACGGGCGACCGAACAGCGCATCATGGCGCGCGCGCTCGATCCCGACGCCAACATCCACCTGACCGGCCGCGACCTTCACCGCGCGGCCGGGTAGGACAAGCAAGCATTCTAGGAATGCAGATGCCCCTCTCCCCTTGCCTGGGTTCCAGCGATCGTCCACCAATCAGCCCAGGCGGGCGTAGCGGCCGCGGAAGTACAGCAGCGGGTCGCCGTCTTCCCGCGAGGTCAGCTTGCGCACCCGGCCCAGCACGATGACGTGGTCGCCGCCGTCCAGCAGATGCTCGCGGTCGCATTCCAGGGTTGCGAGGCAGCCGGTCAGCAGGCGCACGCCGCCGCGGCCGGTGGTGGTCTCCAGACCGGACCAGCGCTCCTGCAGGTCGCGGCGGGAGAAGCGGTTCGAAAGCTCCTCCTGGTCGGCGGCCAGGATGTTCACCGCGAAATGCGGCGCGATGTTGAAGGCCTCGAAGGACATCGCCGCCCGGCCCAGGCAGAACTGCACCAGCGGCGGATCGAGCGACACCGAGGAGAAGGAATTCACCGTGACTCCCAGCGGCAACCCGTCGGGGGCGATGGTGGTGATGACGGCGATCCCGGTGGCGAAGCAGCCGAGGGCGGAACGGAACGCAAGCGGATCGATCGGCTGTTCGGTGGTCATGACGTCCTGTGATGCGGGCCAAGGTGGAGGGGACGGACAGGGCAGGGCAACCGCCGACGGCCTTGGAGCCGCCGAAGATGACACTCAAGGTAGGAAATACCGGGAATTAATCCAGCACGCCACCCGGTGCAAGCCGCATCTCCGCCGCAGTTCCGGCCCGGGCAACGTCGTTAAACGGATCTTAATGAAACCCCGTCAGGGTTTTGCCGCGGCGGACGGCCGCTGCTTTCGTCGCGGCATCCATCGGGACGCCGCGCGCGAAAATCGGCCTTTGGGCCGTGAACCATTCGCCACGGCCAGGGCATGAGCGGGAATTCCGGCGGCAACGAGCGGCCGATCATCATCAAGAAGAAGAAGGGCGGGCACGGCGGCCACCATGGCGGCGCGTGGAAGGTCGCCTATGCCGACTTCGTGACCGCGATGATGGCCTTCTTCCTGCTGCTGTGGCTGCTGAACGTCACCACGTCGGACCAGCGCAAGGGGATTGCCGACTATTTCTCGCCCGTCTCGGTCAGCCGGGAACAGTCGGGCTCCGGCGGCATGCTGGGCGGCAAGACCATCACGGTGCCGGGCGCGCAGATCTCTCCCAGCTCACCCATGTCCGCCGACGTGCCGGTTTCGGGACCGCCCGGCTATTCCTCGCAGCAGACCGAGGACGCCGACGACCCGACCGAATCCGCGACCGGTCCCGGCCAGGGCACCGGACCCGGCCAGTCGGGCACGGAGGCCACCGCCAACGGCGCCGCGGCGGATGCGGATGTCGCCGACCAGAAGCCGAACGAGACCCGCGCCGAATTCCAGAAGCGGATGGAGGAACTCGCCAGGCAGCTGGGCATTCCCGGCCAGAAGCCCGGCGAGAAGCTGTCCGACTTCGGGGAGCGGGTGAAGGAGGCGATGGAAAGCCTGCAGGGTGCGGCCAAGGAGGCCCGCCAGTTCCAGCAGGCCGCGACCGAGATCCGTCAGGCCATCCAGTCGGTGCCGGAATTGGAGCCGCTGGCCCAGAACCTGATGATCGACCAGACGCCGGAAGGCCTGCGCATCCAGATCGTCGATCAGGACCGGGTGTCTATGTTCCCCGGCGGTTCCGGCCAGATGTATCCGCAGACCCGCCAGCTGGTGCAGCAGGTGGCCAAGGCCCTGTCCAAGCTGCCCAACAGGCTGTCGATCAGCGGCCATACCGACTCCACGCCATTCCCGGCGGGGTCCGGCCGCGACAACTGGGATCTGTCGACGGAGCGGGCGAACGCCACCCGCCGCGCCCTGCTGTCCGGCGGCATCGATCCGGCGCGAATCCAGGACGTCGTCGGCAAGGCCGACCGCGACCCTCTCGTCGCCGACCAGCCCAACAGCCCGCGCAACCGGCGCATCACCATGGTTCTGCTGCGCGAAACCCAGGCGGCACCGGCCGCCGGCGGCCAGTCCGGCAATGCCGCCGCTCCCAATGCTGCGGCGGGCGCGACCAAAGCACGATAACACTTTCGCGCTATTGGTACTTTGGCGCTAATTTCCGGAAGCCTCCGCGTCCGAATTCTTGCTTTGTCATTGCGTCGCACAACGGCGCACGCGTTTGCCCTGTTCAAAGCGCGCGGCGATGGGTCATACTTCCTGCACAATGCGACATGGCCGGGGCGATGCCGCCCGGCCCGCGATGATCGGTCAGATACAAGCGCGGGGGAGTCTGTGAGCGTACCCGAGGGCAAACCGTCCGACCTTTTGTCATCCTACAATCCGGGCCTGTACTTCGACGAGTTGTTCGGAGCCATGGATTTGCCGGCAGAACATACGGCGCTGATCCGCCAAAGGCTGGCCGCACTCGACTTCGATGAACTGCGCCGACGCGCGCAGGATGCGGAGCGGGAGCTTTACAATCTCGGCATCACCTTCATCGTCTATTCCGACAAGGACGCCGTCGACCGCATCCTGCCGTTCGATGTCATCCCGCGCGTGATCTCCGCGCCGGAATGGTCGCATCTGGAGGCAGGCGTCACGCAGCGGGTCGCCGCGCTGAACCTGTTCCTGCACGACATCTATCACGACCAGAAGATCCTGAAGGACGGTGTGATCCCGCGGGATCTGGTCGAAGGGAACCATAATTTCCGCCCGCAGATGATCGGGCTGGACGTTCCCTTCAACACCTACATCCACATCATGGGCACCGATCTGGTGCGCGACCGCCATGGCACCTTCCGGGTGCTGGAGGACAATGGGCGCGTGCCGTCGGGCGTCTCCTACGTCGTTGAAAACCGCCACATGATGCAGCGGGTCTTCCCCGACCTGATGCAGGACATCGGCATCCGCCCGGTGGACAATTACGGCCACAAGTTGCTGGATGCGATGGTGGAGATCGCGCCGGTCGACGACCCGCAGGTGGTGCTGCTGTCGCCGGGCACCTACAACTCCGCCTATTTCGAGCACATCTTCCTGGCGCGCGAGATGGGCGTGCCGCTGGTGGAGGGGCGCGATCTGGTGGTGGACAACGACCGCGTCTTCATGAAGACGACCAACGGTCTGGCCCCGGTCCATTCGATCTACCGCCGGCTGGACGATGCCTTCCTCGATCCAAAAGCCTTCAATCCCGACAGCCTGCTGGGCGTGCCCGGCATCCTGGAGGCCTATCGCAAAGGCAATGTCGCGCTGGCGAACGCCATCGGCACCGGTGTGGCCGACGACAAGGCGGTCTACTGCTACGTCCCGCGGATGATCAAATACTACCTGGACCAGGACCCGATCATCCCCAACGTCGACACCCGCATCTGCCGCGAGCCGGACGCCCTGCAATACACGCTGGACAACCTGGCCGATCTGGTGGTGAAGCCGGTGGGCGAGGCCGGCGGCTACGGCATCACCATCGGTCCGCGCGCCAGCAAGGCGGAACTGGAGGATTGCCGGACCAAGCTGCTGGCCGATCCGTCCAACTACATCAGCCAGCCGGTCGTCGACCTGTCGGTCTGCCCGACCGTCTGCGACGACGCCATCGAGCCGCGCCATGTCGATCTGCGCCCCTTCGCCATCACCGGCAAGAGCACCTGGGTCCTGCCCGGCGGCCTGTCGCGCGTGGCGCTGAAGAAGGGCACGCTGATCGTCAACTCGTCCCAGGGCGGCGGCTCCAAGGACACCTGGGTTCTGGAAGGTGGTGCGGCATGAACCTGCTCGCCCGTTACGCCGAGTGCATTTTCTGGATGGCTCGCTACATGGAGCGGGCCGAAAATCTGGCCCGCATCCTGGACGTGCACGAGACCTTCGCGCGCGACACCCGCGGGGCCACCAACTGGTTCTCCATCGTCCAGCTGAACGCCGACGAGAAGGACTTCTTCAGCCGCCATGACCGCCCGACGGCGGAGGCGGTGATCCACTATTACATGTTCGACGCGCAGAACCAGAATTCGCTGCTGTCGATGCTGCGGATGGCGCGGGAGAACGCGCGGACCCTGCGCCCCTGGATTTCGACGGAGATGTGGACGCAGATCAACGTGTTCCACAACAAGCTGCTGGAGATGTCGGTCAAGGACGTGGCGACGCAGAACCTGTCCAAGGTCTGCACCTGGATCAAGGAGGAGTGCCAGACCCATACCGGCATCACCGAAGGCACCTTCTACCGGGACCAGGGCTGGTACTTCTACCAGATGGGCAAGTATATCGAGCGGGCGGACCAGACCACGCGCCTTCTCGACATCAAGTACCACACCCTGCTGCCGTCTCCGGTCGAGGTCGGGTCCACGCTGGACGTCAGCCAATGGACGACGGTCCTGCGCTGCACCGCCGGCTACCACGCCTTCCGCCGCGTCTATCCCCGCGGCATGTCGCCGACCACCGTCGCCGGCTTCATGCTGTTCAACGAGGGGTTCCCGCGGTCGGTGGTGATGTGCGTGCGGCAGATCGACGGGGTGCTGACGCGGATGCGCTCGCGCTATGACCTGCGCGGCGGGTCGGCGGCGATGGAGCGGGTGGACGAGCTGCTGGGGGCCCTGCTGTCCCGGCCGATCGATGCGGTACTGCGCGACGGCCTGCACGAGTATCTCGACTGGATCCAACTGCAATTGAGCGTCATCACCACCGAGATCGCCCAGGCCTTCTTCGGCGTTCAGCCGCCTCTGGCGGTTCAGAGCCAGTCGCAGTAAGCTGCGGGTCCGGCGGAGGGGCGGCGACGCTCCTCCGTATCGTCCTCACTGTCGTGGTGGTTGTCGGTCAGAATGTCGGTCATCCAGCCGCCGCAGCGTCCCCTGCAGCAATTCTTCCGGTCGGGGCCCATGCCCTGTCCCTACCTGCCGGGGCGTGTTGAACGCAAGCTGTTCACGCGCCTGATCGGTCCCTACGCGACCGAGGTGAACTCCACCCTGTCGCGGGCCGGCTTCCGCCGCAGCCACGACATCGTCTATCGCCCGGTCTGCCCCAATTGCCAGGCCTGCGTGCCGGTGCGCGTGCCGGTTGCGGAGTTCGTGCCGTCGCGGTCGCAGCGCCGGGTGCTGAAACAGAATGCCGGGGTGACGCTGGCCGAGCGGCCGGCCTACGCCACGTCCGAGCAATACCGGCTTTTCTCGCTCTACCAGAACTCCCGCCACGGCGATTCCGACATGGCCCGCATGGCGATGGGCGATTTCGCCGCCATGGTGGACGAGGGCAGGGCGGACACCAGCCTGCTGGAGGCCCGCGACGACCGCGGCCAACTGGTGGGCTGCATGCTGACCGACCGGCTGTCCGACGGCTATTCGGCGGTCTACAGCTTCTACGATGCGGCGCAGGACCGCCGCAGCCTCGGCACCTTCATGATCCTCGGGCTGATCGAACGGGCGCGGCTGGCCGGCATGCCCTACGTCTATCTCGGCTACTGGATCGCCCACAGCCGCAAAATGGCCTATAAGGCGAAGTTCCACCCGTTGGAATGCCTGGGCGAGGACGGCTGGCGCACTGCGGACATCCCGACGGACGAGTGACACGGCTCCGGAGTCGGGGCATCCGGTCCGCACCGCAGTCGGATCTACGGGTTTCTACGTAGCTCCAACGTAGCCCTTGCCGGTGAATGCCCGGAAAGGAATAGTCCCGTCCAATCCTATCTTTTGGTATACCCTCCGTCCGAGAGAGGGTTGCGACCTGCCGCGCCTATGCGGCTGCAACAAAAGCAAAAGGGGACGGCCAAGGCCGCGCCCCCTGCAACAGGGAGGTTTCTCCTTTGAGAGGTCTGCTTAAACTTAGCGGGCTGATCGATGCCGTGAACGAGGGCATCGGCAAGCTGGCATACTGGCTCGTGCTGGTCGCCGTCGTCGTCAGTTCGGCCAACGCGGTCATCCGTTACGGGTTGAACACCAGCTCCAACGCCTGGCTGGAGCTGCAGTGGTATTTGTTCTCGGCCGTGTTCCTGCTGTGCGCCGGCTATACGTTCCTGCGCAACGAGCACATCCGCATCGACATCGTGATCGGTCGCTTCTCCAAGCGGGTGCAGGCCTGGGTCGACATCTTCGGGATCCTGGTCTTCATGTTCCCGATGACGATCCTGATCATGGTGCTGTCCTGGCCGATGTTCCTGGACAGCTACCTCACCCACGAGATGTCGAGCGATGCCGGCGGCCTGATCCGCTGGCCCGCGAAGATTCTGGTCCCGGTCGGCTTCTTCCTGCTCACCGCACAGGGTGTGTCGGAGCTGATCAAGCGCATCGCCTATCTCACCGGCCATCGTGACGAGCCGGGCGAGAAGATGCACAGCCATTCCTAAGGACCGGGAGCGCCCCTGATGGTCGAGTTCGTTACCGCCAATATGGCGCCGCTGATGTTCAGCGCGCTGGTGCTTTTCCTGTTGATGGGTTTCCCGGTTGCCTTCGCGCTCGCCGCCAACGGCCTCGTGTTCGGTTTGATCGGCATCGAGCTGGGTCTGCTGACCCCGGCGCTGATGCAGGCGCTGCCGGAACGCGTGTTCGGCATCATGCGCAACGACACGCTGCTGGCCATTCCCTTCTTCACCTTCATGGGCCTGATCCTTGAACGCTCCGGCATGGCCGAGGATCTGCTCGACACCATCGGGCAGCTGTTCGGCCCGATCCGCGGCGGCCTGGCCTATGCGGTGATCTTCGTCGGCGCGCTGCTGGCGGCGACCACCGGCGTCGTCGCCGCGTCGGTGATCTCCATGGGCCTGATCTCGCTGCCGATCATGCTGCGCTACGGCTATGACCGCCGGATCGCGTCCGGCGTCATCGCGGCGTCGGGCACGCTGGCCCAGATCATTCCGCCGTCGCTGGTGTTGATCGTGCTGGCCGACCAGCTCGGCCGTTCGGTCGGCGACATGTATGCCGGTGCGCTGATCCCCGGGCTCGTGCTGACCGGCCTCTACACCGGTTACATCCTGCTCACCAGCATCATCCGCCCGTCCGCGGTGCCGGCCCTGCCGCTGGAGGCCCGCACGCTGCGCGGCGCCAAGCTGCTGCTGCGCGTCATCACCTCGCTGGTGCCGCCGCTGGTGCTGATCTTCCTGGTGCTGGGCACCATCTTCCTCGGAATCGCGACTCCGACGGAGGGTGGCGCCATGGGTGCCGCCGGCGCCATCCTGCTGGCGCTGGCCAAGCGCCAGCTCAGCTGGAGCCTGATGCGTCAGGCTATGGACTCGACCGCCAAGCTGTCGTCCTTCGTGGTGTTCATCCTGATCGGTTCGACCGTGTTCGGTCTGGTCTTCCGCGCCGTCAACGGCGACCTCTGGGTCGAACATCTGATGACCAGCCTGCCGGGCGGCCAGCTGGGCTTCCTGATCGTCTGCAACATCCTGATCTTCGTCCTGGCCTTCTTCCTCGATTTCTTCGAGCTGGCCTTCATCATCGTCCCCCTGCTGGGGCCGGTGGCGGACAAGCTGGGCATTGATCTGATCTGGTTCGGCGTGCTGCTGGGCGTCAACATGCAGACCAGCTTCATGCACCCGCCCTTCGGCTTCGCCCTGTTCTTCCTGCGGTCGGTGGCGCCGAAGACGGACTACATCGACAAGATAACCGGACAGAAGATCGCGAGGATCACCACCGGCCAGATCTATTGGGGTGCGGTGCCCTTCGTGGTCATTCAGCTCATCATGGTCGCCCTCGTCATCGCCTTCCCGCAGATGGTCGATGCCGGCCGCGACAAGGGCCCGGCGATCAACCTGGACGACGTGAGGATCGAGATTCCGGCCTTCGACAACCAGGACGTTGCTCCGCCCTTCGGCGCTCCTGCCGAGCCGGAGAACAATCAGGCCGACGACATCATGAAGCAGCTTCAGGGCAAGTGACGGCGATCGCCTGAACGGAAGCCTGAACGAAAATGGGGGCCGGTTCGTCCGGCCCCCTTTTTTATGCGTGCGCTTCCAGCGGGAAAGGGTCAGCGAGAAAGATCAGCGGGGTTGGGTGGCCCCAGCCCAGTTGGTCGGCGTCGTGCCGCTGGCCGCGAGCGGAGACCCGCTGCCTGGGCCACCGCCGAGACCGCCGCCAAGCGACATCATGCGGTCGCTGACGCCGGTGGGCGGCAGGGCCGCGAACTGCTCCACCGTCATGCCGGTGAGGATCACGGCCTGACGGTTGTGGGCATAGCGCAGGTTTTCGCTGTTGACCGTCACCTTGTGCTCGGTCGGGTAGCGGGGGGCTCCGACGGTGACGATCGCCTGCTCCACCCGGTTGGTCGGCCCGATCACCAGATCGGACACGTTGCCCAGGATGCGCCGTCCGTCCGCCGTCTGCACCGTCAGGCCGACCAGTTCGATCGGCGGTCTGGTCGCCACCTCGGCCGAGGGCACGCCCCCCATGTCGGAGGAACCGGCGCAGGCACCCAGCGCCAATGCCGACAGAAGGGGCACCGACAGGAGGAGACGCGGTCGGAGGGATTGGCGGCGTTGGTCCATCGGTTCTTGGCCCTTCTTCTGGCGGCGCGCCTTTCAAAGGGCGCGGGTATGTCCCGCCCATGCAACAGCGCAAACCGTGCCGGAGGTCCCGCGCGCCGACGGGGTGACCCCATCGCCCGCGGGAGCCCTCCGTCCGGACAGGTCAGGTGAAGATGAAGTCCTGGCCGGCGCTGAGCCCGATCTGATCGACCGTCAGCGACGAGCCGTCGGTGAAGGCGAAGGTCGTGGCCGAACCGCTGCTGGTCATCCCCATCTCCCAGGCGCGATAGCCGTGGAACTCGATCTGGTCGATGCCCTTCTCGAAGTAATTGATCGTGTCGGTGCCGAAGCCGCCGGTCGCCTGTTCGATCAGGAAGCGGTCGACCAGACCGTCGGTATAGCTGACCATGCTGTCGTTGCCGGTGCCCGGCTGGAACAGGTCGGCGCCGCCGTCACGGTAGCTGTCGTACAGCATGTCGTTGCCGCTGCCGCCGATCATGGTGTCGTTGCCGCGCATGCCCTTGACGATGTCGTCGCCGGTGCCGCCATTCAGCAGGTCGTTGCCCTCGCCGCCAAACAACTGATCGTTGCCGGCATCGCCCCACATCGAGTCATTCCCGGCCTCGTTCCCATAGGGATCGCCGAGCCAATCGTTGCCGTCGCCGCCATAGAACTTGTCGTTGCCCAGCCCGCCGATCAGCGAGTCGTTTCCGCGTTCGCCATACAGCAGATCGTTCCCGCCGGCGCCGTTGATACGGTCGTCCCCGTCCAGACCGTCAAGACGGTCGTCATAGGCGGTGCCGGTCATGGTGTCGTTGTTCGAAGTCCCCCAGAACTGGCGCATGGCGTCTCTCCATCAGTGCCGTTAACGTGCTGTTAACGATTAACCAGATGTTAACCATGGGGCTGGGGCGGTCGAAAAGCGATAAAGGAGCAATACAAAGGGGATTTGAGGAAATGACACAGATGTTCATACATTGATTAAATGATCGATCCTTTATGTTTCTTTTTTCGTTGTATTTGTGACTGGAAGCGGTTTGTTCTTGAGACACAAAGTAGGTTTTCTCCCCCATATGGACAGGCTTCGGCTTGCAAAAGGACACCTGTTGCAGGGCGGAAGGGCATGTTGCGCAAAGGAAGGCCCTACGCCCCGGTCGGACGACAGTGACGGAGCGGATCGTCCGAAAGAGGTTCGGCGACGCAAACGCGCCATCCAGTGACCGAGATTGCGAAGCCGGCGACCGGGCAAAAAATAACCGGGCGTTCATAGGAACGCCCGGCGCAGTCATATACAGGGAGGGTTAGAGACAAGAAGGTTTCTATACCCTTCGGCGGGGGTGTGGCGTTGATGTGGATCAACGATCGCTCACGAACCGTCACCGCGGTGGCGGCGACTCGTCTCCCGTCCAGCCCGCTCAGCCGTGGCTGTGCGAATGCCCGCCATAGAGGATGGCCGGATCGGTCTCGACCTCCTGGATGGTCTCCAGCCGCCCGTCGCGCCAGGCGCGATAGAAGCAGCTGCGCCGTCCGGTGTGGCAGGCGACGCCGTCCTGCTCCACGATCAGCAGCAGGGTGTCTCCGTCGCAGTCGACCCGGAAATCCTTCAGCCGCTGCACTTGGCCGGAGGTCTCCCCCTTGCGCCACAGCCCGCCGCGCGAGCGTGACCAGTAGCAGACCCGGCCGGTCGCCAGAGTCTCGACCACCGCATCGCGGTTCATCCAGGCCATCATCAGGATCTCGCCGGTGCCGTCCGCTTGGGCGATGGCGGGCACCAGCCCGTCGGCGGTGAAGCGGATGGCGGCCAGAACCTCTTCGAACGGCGCCGCATCAAGAGACGGTGTGTCCGTCATGGCAAATCACTCCTCACAGGTCCGGCGCTTACAGGGCGGCGGCCATCCGGCGGAAGCCGGCGTCCAGGTCGCGGATCAGGTCGTCGGCACTTTCCAGCCCGGCATGCAGGCGGAGGACCTGTCCCGGATCGGTCCAGCGGGTGGCGGAGCGCACGGCGGCCGGCCGGGTCGGCAGGATCAGGCTTTCGAAGCCGCCCCAGCTGTAGCCCATGCCGAACAGCTCCATCCCGTCCAGCATCGCCGCCAGCGCCTTGCGCGGGACTTGGTTGATGACGATGGAGAAAAGGCCGCTCGACCCGGTGAAATCGCGCTTCCACAGGGCATGGCCGGGGAAGTCTGGACGGGCGGGGTGCAGCACGCGCGTCACCTCCGGCCGGGCCGACAGCCAGTCGGCGAGCGCCAGCGCGCTTTCCTGATGCTGGCGCATGCGCACCGACAGGGTCCGCAGTCCGCGCAGGCCGAGATAGAGGTCGTCCGGTCCGCCGCAGATGCCGAAGCGGGTGGCCGCCTTCTTCACCGCGGTCCAGGTCGCCTCGTCGCGGCAGGTGACGACGCCCAGCATCGCGTCGGCATGGCCCACCATATATTTGGTGGCGGCATGGATCGACAGGTCGACGCCATGGTCGAACGGGCGGAAGAACAGCGGGGTGGCCCAGGTATTGTCGATCATCACCGTGGCGCCGACCTTCTTCGCCGCTGCGGCGATGGCCGGAACGTCCTGCACCTCGAAGGTCAGCGATCCCGGCGATTCGAGGAAGACCACGCTGGTGTTCGGCCGCAGCAGCGCGTCGATGCCGGCGCCGATGCAGGGATCGTAGAACTCCACCTCGACGCCGTAGGGCGCCAGCGTCTCCTTGGCGAAGCGCCGGGTCGGGCCATAGGCGCTGTCGGTGATCAGCACATGGTCGCCGGCCTTGGTGAAGGCCGACAGGGCGACCGCGATGGCGGCAAGCCCGGAACCGGTGTTCACCGCCTTGAATCCGCCCTCCAGCGCCGCCGCCGCCTCTTCGAAGGCGAAGGTCGTGGGCGTGCCCATGCGGCCGTAATGCACGCCTTCCAGCGTGTTGCGGTCGCTTTCCTCCAGCGCGTCGAGGGTCGGGAACAGCACGGTCGAACAGTGATAGACCGGCGGATTGACGATGCCGTGGTTGTTCCGCGGATCGCGGCCGGCGTGAACGAGAATCGTGTCCTGCGTGACGTCCTTCATCGACTGTCCGTTTGGCTGGAGCGGTAACCCGTCCCGCTTTGAGTCGCCCATCGGTGAGGTTGCCTCGCCGGGGCAATGGCGGCACGGCCGAACATTGTGTCATCCCGGAAGCCCCCCGGCCATCGCCGATTGTGTCGGAGAGGCCGCCGGCCGTCGGGATCTTCTGGTAACACCACCAATGCACAGAGGATTCGACAAGTCGGATCAAGTTGATGCACTCTTGATCCACGCGCATGGCTGCGTCGCGATACCCACAGGGTTGGCATCTGGCCGGCTTGTCGGGAGCAAACGGCCGGCGTCGTCAGGCGCGTCGTCAGACCGCTCAAATGCGAAGAACGCAAGAACAGGGTGGAGTTCATAATATGAAGTCAGGGTTCCTGGCCGCCGCCGCAGCGGCCGTGGTCGTTTCCGCCAGTGTCGCCGCCGGTGCGGCTACGCTCGACACCGTCAAGCAGCGCGGCTTCGTTCAGTGCGGCGTGAACGCCGGTCTGCCGGGCTTCGGCAACCCCGACAGCGCCGGCAACTGGACCGGCCTCGACGTCGACTATTGCCGTGCCGTCGCCGTCGCCATCTTCAACGACCCGAACAAGGTCAAGTTCACCCCGCTGTCGGCCCAGCAGCGCTTCCCGGCCATCCAGTCCGGCGAAGTCGACCTGCTGTCGCGCAACACGACCGCCACGCTGACCCGCGACACCTCCGTCGGCCTGAACTTCGCCCCCGTCACCTATTATGACGGCCAGGGCTTCATGGTTCCGAAGAAGCTGGGCGTGAAGAGCGCCAAGGAGCTGAACGGCGCCACCGTCTGCGTGCAGTCCGGCACCACGACCGAACTGAACCTGGCGGACTATTTCCGCGCCAACAACATGACCTACAACCCCGTCGTCATCGAGTCGAACGACGAGGTGAACGCCGCCTACTTCGCCGGCCGCTGCGACGTGCTGACCACCGACGTGTCCGGTCTGGCCGGTACCCGCGCCGGCGTCGCCCCGGTTCCGGACGACCACGTCATCCTGCCGGAAATCATCTCCAAGGAGCCGCTGGCCCCGGCCGTGCGCCATGGCGACGACCAGTGGTCCGACATCGTGAAGTGGACGATCTTCGCGACCATCCAGGCCGAGGAATTCGGCATCACCTCCAAGAACATCGACGAGTTCACCAACTCCAAGAACCCGGACGTCCAGCGCTATCTCGGCACCACGCCGGGCATGGGCAAGGCTCTGGGCCTGGACGAGAAGTGGGCTTACAACGTCGTGAAGAAGGTCGGCAACTACGGCGAGATCTTCGACCGCAACGTCGGCCCGGGCACCCCACTGAAGCTGGAGCGCGGCCTGAACGCGCTGTGGACCAAGGGCGGCCTGATGTACGCCCAGCCGTTCCGGTAAGGCACGGCACTGCTTGAAGCGCCGCCCGCAGGCCCGTTGCCGGGGGCGGCCTTCAGGTTCTTTGAGGAGCGGTCGCGAAGGGTGCCGGTGAAGCGCCCGCGCAGGGGACCGCATTGGGAGACATGTCGCATCCCCTACGGTGTGGGAAATGCCCGGAAGAACGTCCGGGACCGCGTGGGCACCGTATGGGACGCGATGGTTGGGGGAGAGTAGTCCGTGGCGACCGAGACCCGGACCACCCAAGGCGCTCCGCCGCCGGGTGGCGTATCGTTTTCCCTCAGCGACCCGACGTTCCGCGCCGTCGTCTACCAGATCCTGGTGGTCGGCGCGGTCGTCCTGGTCGGCTGGTTCCTGATTTCCAACACGCTCGACAACCTCGCGCGGCGCTCGATCGCGACCGGTTACGATTTCCTGGAGCGTGAAGCTGCCTTCGGCATCGGCGAATCGCTGATCGACTATTCGCCGAAGGACAGCTATGGCCGTGCCTTCCTGGTCGGCGTGCTGAACACGCTGAAGGTGTCGATCATCGGCGTCATCCTGGCGACGATCATCGGCACGATCATCGGCGTCGCCCGCCTGTCCAGCAACTGGCTGATCGCCAAGCTCGCCTCGACCTATGTCGAGGTGGTGCGCAACATCCCGCCGCTGCTGCAGCTGTTCTTCTGGTACGCGCTGGTGTCGGAAAGCCTGCCGCCGGTGCGCCAGGCCCTGAACCCGCTGCCGGGCGTCTTCCTGTCCCAGCGCGGCCTGCGCGTGCCGGTCCCCGCCGCCGATCCCGTCTGGGCCAACATCGGCATCGCCCTGCTGGTCGGCATCATCGCCGCCTGGGGCGTGTCGCGCTGGGCCAGGGCGCGGCAGGCTCGGACCGGGCAACCCTTCCCAGCGGGCTGGACCGGGCTCGGCCTGATCATAGGCCTGCCGCTGCTGACCTGGATCGCCGGCGGCGCGCCGGTGGCGATGGACGTGCCGAAGCTGGCCGGCTTCAACTTCTCAGGCGGCGCGGCCATCTCGCCCGAGTTCTTCGCCATCCTGACCGGCCTGACCATCTACACCGCGGCCTTCATCGCCGAGGTGGTGCGCAGCGGCATCATCGCGGTCAACTGGGGCCAGACGGAGGCGGCGCGTGCGCTCGGCCTGCCCAGCGGCCCGACGCTGCGCCTCGTCATCCTGCCGCAGGCGCTGCGGGTGATCGTGCCGCCGCTGACCAGCCAGTATCTGAACCTGACCAAGAACAGCTCGCTGGCGCTGGCCATCGGCTATCCCGATCTGGTGTCGATCGCCAATACGACGCTGAACCAGACCGGTCAGGCGATCGAAGGCGTGACGATGATCATGGGCACCTATCTGGTCATCAGCCTCAGCATCTCGATCTTCATGAACTGGTACAACAAGCGCATCGCGCTGGTGGAGCGGTAACGGCCATGACCGACAACGTGCAAAGCGTCGGCCTGCCGGACGAGCGTCCGCCGGCCAACACCGTCGGCCCGCTCGCGTGGCTGCGGAGCAACCTGTTCAACACCTGGTACAACGCCATCCTGACGGTGCTGGTGCTGGCGCTTCTGGCGTCGGCGATCCCGCCCTTCGTCAACTGGCTACTGGTCCGCGCCCATGGGTTCGATGCCTCCTCCACCGTCTGCCGGCAGGATGCCGGGGGCGCCTGCTGGGGCTTCATAAGCGAGAAGCTGCGGTTCATCATGTTCGGGATGTTCCCGTGGGATGAGCAGTGGCGCCCGCTGGTGACGATCTGCGTCATCATCGCGCTGCTGGTCGTCAGCTGCGACCGCCGCTTCTGGAAGCCGTGGCTGGGGCTGGTCTGGGCGGCCGGACTGGCGCTGGTCGCCGTGCTGATGTGGGGCGGCGTCCTCGGCCTGACCTATGTCGAAAACACGCTGTGGGGCGGCCTGCCGCTGACCCTCATCCTGTCGGTGATCGGTCTGGCCGTGGCCTTCCCGGTGGCGATCCTGCTGGCGCTGGGCCGCCGGTCCAACATGCCCGCGGTCAAGGTGCTGTGCGTCACCTACATCGAGCTGATCCGCGGCGTGCCGCTGATCAGCCTGCTGTTCATGGCGTCGGTGATGCTGCCGCTGTTCCTGCCCAACGGCGTGTCGATCGACAAGCTGCTGCGCGCCCAGATCGCCTTCATCATGTTCGCCGCCGCCTATATGGCCGAAGCCATCCGCGGCGGCCTGCAGGCGATCCCGAAGGGCCAGTACGAGGCCGCGGACGGGCTGGGGCTGTCCTACTGGCAGAAGATGCGCAAGATCATCCTGCCGCAGGCGCTGGCCATCGCCATTCCGCCGCTGGTGAACACGTTCATCAGCTTCTTCAAGGACACCTCGCTGGTCATCATCATCGGCCTGTACGACCTGCTCGGCACCGCGAAGGCCGCGCTGTCCGATCCGTCCTGGCGCGGTTTCTACCGCGAAGCCTATCTGTTCATCGGCGTGATCTATTGGGTCTTCTGCTACAGCATGTCCAAGTACAGCCAGAAGCTGGAACGCGATCTCAATCGCGGCCACCGTCGCTAGATCCACGCCGTCAAGGGAGACCACGACCAATGTCCCAGGCCATGTCCCAGGGCACCGCCAAGGCCAAGCACATCCTCAGCGGCGAGGAAATCATCCGCTGCACGGGCGTCAACAAATGGTACGGCGAATTCCACGTCCTGAAGAACATCGACCTCAACGTCCAGAAGGGCGAGCGAATCGTCGTCTGCGGCCCGTCGGGCTCCGGCAAATCGACGATGATCCGTTGCCTGAACCGGCTTGAGGAGCATCAGAAGGGCACCATCGTCATCGATGGGATCGAGCTGACCAACAATCTGAAGAACATCGAGCTGGTCCGGCGCGAAGTCGGCATGGTGTTCCAGCACTTCAACCTGTTCCCGCACCTGACCGTGCTGGAGAACTGCACGCTCGCCCCGATCTGGGTCCGCAAGAAGCCGAAGGCGGAAGCGGAGGAGATCGCGATGAGCTACCTGAAGCGGGTGCGCATCGCCGAGCAGGCCCACAAGTACCCCGGCCAGTTGTCGGGCGGCCAGCAGCAGCGGGTCGCCATCGCGCGGTCGCTGTGCATGAGCCCGAAGGTGATGCTGTTCGACGAGCCGACCTCGGCGCTCGATCCCGAGATGGTCAAGGAGGTGCTGGACGTCATGATCGGCCTGGCCGAGGACGGCATGACCATGCTGTGTGTGACGCACGAGATGGGCTTCGCCAAGTCGGTCGCCGACCGCGTCATCTTCATGGACCGCGGCGAGATCGTCGAGCAGGACACACCGGACAATTTCTTCTCGAATCCGAAGTCCGATCGCACGCGCCTCTTCCTCAGCCAAATTCTGAATCACTGACCCCGGCTGCGGACCGGCGGTTACGTCCGGTCCGTCATTCGGAAACAAAACACCTCGGAATATGGTGCGCGGCGCAATGTCCTGTAGCGCTGCGCACCGGTTTGCGGTTCAATCGGTCGCCTGACGTGCTGTTCGACCGAATCGCTCACGGAGACCGAGGTTATGGACCTGCTCAGCCCCCGTCCCAGCGTTGGCCAGATCAAGCCGTATCGTCCTGTTCGCCCGCCCCGCGACGGCCGCCGGTGGATCGACCTGTCCCTGACCCACAATCCGCTTGGACCCAGCCCACTGGCCTTGGACGCCTATTGCGAGGCGGCGGCCCGGATCCACTGCTATCCCGACTGGGACCAGGATCCGCTGCGCCACGCCATCGCGCGCCGTCACTCGATCGACGCCGACCACATCGTCTGCACCGCCGGATCGGAGGAACTGATCCATTTGGTCGCCCAGGCCTTCGCCGGTCCCGGTGACGAGGTGCTGTGCCACGAGCGCGGTTATCGCGGCTTCGTCAAGGCGATCCGTGCCACCGGCGCCACGGCGGTCGTCGCCGCGGAGCGCGACATGGTGGTGGACGTGGAGGCGATGATCGACCGCGCGACGGAGCGCACGCGGATCTGCTTCCTCGCCAACCCGAACAATCCCACCGGCACCTACATCCCGGCGGAAGCCGTGCAGCGGCTGCGCGCCGGCTTGCCGTCGCACACGCTGTTGGTGCTCGATTCGGCCTATGCCGACTATTGCCGGATGCCGGATTACAGCGACGGGACGGAGATCGTCGAAAATTCCGACAACGTCCTGCTGATCCGCACCTTCTCCAAGATGCACGGGCTGGCCGGCCTGCGGGTGGGGTGGGGGTACGGCCCCTCCACGGTGATCGAAGCGGTGAACGCCATCCGCGGCGCCTTCAACGTCTCGCTCCCCGCCCAACTGACCGCCGCCGCTGCGCTGAGCGACGCGGAGCATGAGGAGGCGACCTTCGCCCACAATGCGCAGTGGCTGCCCTGGCTGTCGCGCGAGTTGGAGCGGGTGGGGTTGCGCGTCTATCCCAGCGTCTGCAACTTCGTGCTGGCCCGCGTGCCGACCGACCCGTCGCTGGGAACCCAGGCGGTGATCGACCATCTCGCCCGGCGCGGCATCCTGGTGAAGCCGGTCGCCGATTATGGCCTGCCCGATTGCCTGCGCATCACCGTTGGTCGCGAGGAGGAGAACAAGGCGCTGGTCGTGGCGCTGGCCGAGATTCTCGGCTGAGGGCAGGGGGTTTCGAGGCGATCAGAAGACAGAGATTTTCACCGCTTTTGATGCAGATCAACGAAAGACATATCCGTTTTCGGATAAGGTCCGTGTTGTCTCTAACCCTCCCTGTATCACTGAACCGGAGCATCCGCATGGATGTCTCCGGTTTTTCTTTGCGGGGAGGGCCGCCGGTGAAAAGCGCCGCTCCGTTGACATGCATCAACGCGGCAGGCGGGGTGAGGGCGTAGACCTATGACTGTCTCTAACCCTCCCTGTTTCACAGGAGGCTCCGGTTCCGGTGCCTCCTGTTTTTTTGCCCGCAATCAGGCTCGGTTCAAGACGGCGGACGGGAGCGGTTCCAGCGCAGGATCAGCCCGAGCAGCGACAGCGGCACCACCACCACGGCGCCGATCAGGATATAGGGCAAGGCCCAGCCGCCGGCTTCGACCAGCAGCGCAGCGATGTCCTGCACCGTTTGCCAGCTGTTGGTCAGGATGCTGGCCGGGTTGATGTTCAGAAACGACAGCACGAAGCCGACGACGAAGCACAACACCAGCGTCCGAATGATCCAGCCTACCAAGGCCCCATCTCCCGATCGTCACGGCGGAGCTTCCGCCTCGCCCGAAGGAACGCGCCGGCCCGCAAATGGGTTCCGGCATCCCGCGGTAGATGGGGCGGGGTGGACGGGGTGGTCAAGGGGGAGGGGCGTCGGCTGACGCCAACCCGGCCTCACCCTGCGAGCGGAATATGCTCCCCCGCGCTACGCGGCAGAACGCCGTCCAACCGCGGGTCGCGGACTTCGCGGGCGACGTGGCGGGTGGGGACGAAGCCCATGCTCTGGTATAGCGGCAGCGCCTTCGGGTGGTCGAATGTGCAGGTGTTGACGACCAGTTTGGACGCACCGCCCTCCCACGCCTTGCGAATGACCGTGTCGAGCAGCCAGGGGCCGAGCTTGTGGCCGATGAAATCGGGGATCAGGCCGAAATAAGCCAGATCGGTCTCGCTGGTCCGCCGGTCCAGTTCGGCAAAGCCGGCCGGGGTGCCGTCGACATACAGCACCCAGACCTCCACCAGCGGGTCGAGGATCGAGCGCTCCAGCTCCTTGCGCGGCATGCGGCGGCGTTCGTGCCACAGCCAGGGCTCGCCCACCGTGTCGTAGAGATAGCGGTAGAAGGACCAGGTCGGCGGGTTCGCCCGCACCAGCGACAGGTTACCCTTCGGTTGGCGCACCGGCTCATGGGCCGGCGGCGCGGTCATCTGCAGATAGGTGACGATCACCGGCAGATGACCCGGCCGGCTGGCGGCGGGAACGTCGGGGCGGTTCAGGGAGAAGGGTTGGTCAGCCATTTTTGCATCATTGTGACGGGCGATCTGGCATAGCCGAGGCGTTCGTAGAAGGCCAGAACCCGTTGGTTGGTCTCACGGACGAGGAGTTGGGCCTTGGGCATGCCGGCGGCAACCAGCCAGCCCTCCGCTTCCGCCACCATGCGGCGGCCGAGGCCGTGGCCTTGCCGGTCAGGGTCGACGGCGACGTAATAGATCCAGCCGCGATGACCATCCTGCCCGACCATGGCGGTGGCGACGATCCTGCCGCCTTCGACCGCGGCAAGCACCGTCGAACTGCTCTTCGACAGCGCCAGTGCGAAGTCCGCCGCCGGGTCGTTCCAGGGCACCACCAACCCGCAGGCGGTCCACAGCGCAACGACGGCGTCGCGGTCCTCCGCGCTGCAGGAGCGGACGGTAACGGGACTGGTCACGGCTGCCGGGCTTCGGCTTCCCGCGGTCCGGTTTCCAACGGCAGATCCTCGCGCAGGCCCCATTCGGCCCAGGATCCGTCATAGATCGCCACGTCCGGCTTGCCGGCGGCGGCGAGGCCCAGCGCAATGACGCAGGCGGTGATGCCGCTGCCGCAGGAAGCGACCACCGGCCGGTCGAGGTCCAACCCGGCGGCTCGCGCCTTGGCGGCGATGGCGTCCGGCGCCAGCAGGGTCTTGACGTCCGGGTCGATCAGGTCGGTATGGGGAAGATTGAAGCTGCCGGGAATCCGGCCGCTGCGCCGGCCCGGCCAGGGCTCTGCCACCGCGCCTTCGAATCGCGGCTGGGCGCGGGCGTCGGTGATCTGGTCGGCTTTCGCATCGATGTTGGCGAGCACCTGATCGGCGCTGCGGATCAGTTCCGGCCGCTTGCGCGCGGTGAAGCTCGCCGGCTGTACCGGGGCTGGCTCGCCCGATTCGGTCGGGCGTCCTTCCGCCAGCCATTTCGGCAGGCCGCCGTCCAGCACCGCCACCCGGTCGAAGCCGAACAGGCGGAACAGCCACCAGACGCGCGCCGCCGCGGTCGCCATGCCGGCGGTATCATAGACCACCACCGTGTCACCGTCACCGATGCCCAGTGCGCCGATCTTCGTGGCGAAGGTCGCCTCGTCCGGAGCCATGTGCGGCAGCGGGTGGGTGTCCGGCGCCGCCACCTCATCGACGTCGCACAAGCGGGCGCCGGGGATGTGGCTCGTCGCGAACTCCGCCCGGATGTCGCGCTTCAGGGCCGGCATATGCCAGGATCCGTCGAGCAGCTTCAGCCCCGGCCGGCCGAGGTTGCGGGCGAGCCAGTCGGTGGAGACGGCGGGGCCGGTCAGCGGTTCAACGGTGCTGTCGCTCATGCTGCGCGTCCTTAAATTGGATCGTTCGGGCAGAGAATCGCCGGGTAAGCAGTCAGTCCTTCAGCGCGATGACGACGCGCCGGTTCTGCTTGCCCTTGTTTTCGATCTTCGTCACCTCGATTCCGCCGATTTCGCCGGTGCGGGCGACATGGGTGCCCCCGCAGGGCTGCAGATCGACACCCTCCACGCTCAACAGGCGCACCCGGCCGCTGCCGGTCGGCGGCTTCACCGACATGGTCCGCACCAGTTCCGGCTTCGCCGCCATGTCTTCGTCGGTGATCCACTGGGTGCCGACGGGCGTGTCGGCGGCGATCAGCCTGTTCACCGCCTCCGTGATGGCATCCTTGTCCAGCGATTCGGCCGGGACGTTGAAGTCGAGCCGGCTCTTGTCCGCGCCGATCTGTCCGCCGGTGACCGATCCCGGAACCACTGCGCACAGCAGGTGCAGGGCGGTGTGCATCCGCATGTGGCGGTAACGGCGCTCCCAATCGATCACGGCCTCCACCGCGGTGCCGGGGGCGGGCAGGTCCTGTCCATCCTCCGGCACATGGATGACGTCGTCGGGGCCGCCGTCGCCCTTCACCGTGTCCTTGATGCGGACTTCCAGCCCGTCGAAGCTCAGGACCCCGCTGTCGCCCGGCTGGCCGCCGCCGGTCGGATAGAAGACGGTGCGGTCGAGCCTGATGCCGCGCTCGTCCACCGCGGTGACGGTGGCGATACAGCTGCGGGCGTAGGCGTCCTCGCGGAAAAGCGCGTCCATGTCTCCCCTGGGGCTCCCTTGGAAGGAATCAGGCCAGCCAGTCTGGCACGGGAAGATTCTTCTCACGGAGGAAGTCAGGATTGAAGAGCTTCGATTGGTAACGCTGCCCCCCGTCGCACAGGATGGTCACCACCGTGTGGCCGGGGCCGAGGTCGCGCGCCACCCGTATCGCCGCAGCGATGTTGATGCCCGACGAGCCTCCCAAAACCAATCCCTGCGTCTTGATCAGGTCGAAGACGATCGGCAGCGCCTCCTCATCGGGGATCTGCAGCGCGTCGTCGATCGGTGCGTCTTCCAAGTTGGCGGTGATGCGGCCCTGACCGATGCCTTCGGTGATGGAGCTGCCTTCCGACTTCAGCTCCCCCTTCGTGTAGTAGCTGAACAGGGCGGCGCCCATCGGGTCGGCCAGCGTGATGCGAATGTTCGGGTTCCGCTCCTTCAGCGCCAGCGCGATGCCGGCCAGCGTGCCGCCGCTGCCCACCGCGCAAGTGAAGGCGTCCACCTTGCCGCCGGTCTGCTCCCAGATTTCCGGGCCGGTGGTGGTGCGGTGGCCTTCGCGATTGGCGGTGTTGTCGAACTGGTTGGCCCAGACGACGCCGTTCGGCTCCGTCTTCGCCAGTTCCTCGGCCAGCCGGCCGGAATAGCGGACGTAATTGTCGGGGTTGGAATAGGGAACCGCCGGGACGAGGCGCAGGTCGGCGCCGATCAGGCGCAGCATGTCCTTCTTTTCCTGGCTCTGCGTCTCCGGCATGACGATGACGGTGCGATAGCCCAGCGCATTGCCGACAAGGGCCAGCCCGATGCCGGTGTTGCCCGCGGTGCCCTCGACGATGGTGCCGCCGGGACGCAGAACCCCGCGCTGTTCCGCGTCGCGGACGATGGCGAGCGCGGCGCGGTCCTTCACCGACCCGCCCGGGTTCAGGAACTCCGCCTTGCCCAGGATCTCGCAGCCCGTCGCCTTCGAAGGCCCTTCCAGGCGAATCAGCGGCGTGTTGCCGATGGCGCCGATGAAGCCGTTGCGGATGTCCAAGGCGGGTACTCCCAAGGTCTGATGTGGATTGCTGCCGATACTATCAGGTCTGGGGTCGGCGGTTTCAAGGCAGGGGTGTGAAATGCTGCATTGAACGGCTTTTCCGTGTGAAAGGGCGGACGTGTTCAGGACTGGAGCCAGCGCTTGCGCAAGGACTCGCGGTGGCGGGCGAGCCAGCCGATGGCGATGATGGCGACGGAGTTGCGCAGGCGGTTCTCGTCCATCATGCGGATCACCTCATCCGCCGGCAGGGCCATGATGCGGATATCCTCGTGCTCTTCCTCCAGCCCGCCGGTGGTGGCGAGGTTGCGGCTGTCGACCCGGCCGCAGAAGACGGTGACCAGTTCGGTGAAGGCGCCGGGGCTGACGTAATAATCGCAGATTTGCTCGATCTCCCGGATTTCGCAGCCGGCCTCCTCCAGCGATTCGCGACGCGCCACGTCTTCCGGCGTCTCGCCTTCACCGACCATGCCGGCGACGATCTCGGTCATCCAGGCAGGGCCGCCCGCCGCGGCGGAGCCGACGCGGAATTGTTCGATCATCACCACGGTGTCGCGGTCAGGATCGTACAGCAGGACGCCCACGGCCTCGCCGCGGTCGCAGACCTCGCGCGGAGGCAGAACGTCGGTCCAGGTCCCGTCGAACTTCTTGTGGCGCAGGCGGTAGACGTCGATGGTGAGGAAGCCCTTGTAGGGGGTCTTCTTGTCGAGGATCTCGATGTCGGGATGGTTCATGGTCGGCGCGGTCCCACGGGATGGCTGTTGCCGGCAGGGTGCACCGCCGGGACAGAGCCGACAAGCACGCGGCCGGGTGGTGCGGTCAAAGGGTAGGATTCAGCCGCAGGAATCGTACGCGATCGGCCGATGGTATGGGTACCGGGGTCAGGGTGGCGCCGCGCATCACCTCCAGCGGGACGACCACCCCCGCCGGCCCAAGGCCCCAGAGCTTGCGGTAAAAATCGGCCAGTCCGGTGAAGCGCTGCCCGCCGACGCCGACGATCCGGTCGCCGGGACGCAATCCTGCCGATTCGGCCGGGCTGCGCGGCGATACCTTCTCCACCGTCAACTGGCCCATCTCCTCCCGCAGGGTGACGCCAAGCCAGGGACGCGCCGGCTCCTGCCGCTGCCCGTAGGCGAGCAGGTCGGCCAGGATCGGTTCCAGGGCGGAGACGGGGACGAACATGTTGCCGGGAAGGCCGCGGCCCTCCATCGCCTCCATCACCAGAAGCGATCCGATGCCGACCAGCCGGCCTTCGCGGTTCACCAGGGCGGCGCCGTTGAAGGCGCGGATCGGCGGGAAGGTGAACAGCGCCTCGTCCAGCAGATACTCCCAATAGCCGGCGAACTCCCGCTTGCTGACCACCTTGACGGCGGTGGCACCGCGGCCGTCGCCGCCGCTCAGCGCCAGCAGCGTATCGCCTTCCTTCACCGCCGCCGAATCGGCCAGCCGCAGCCAGGGCGCCTGGAATCCCAATTCCGCCCGCAGCAGGCCGAACCCGCTGACGGGATCGTAGGCGATCATGTTGGCGGGATAGCTGCGCCCGTCGGCGGCGGTGACCTGGATCTGCGAAGCCTCCATCACCGTGTAGCCGATGGTCAGGATCAGGCCGGAGCCGTCGATGACGACGCCGCTGCCCTCGCGCTCCGTTCCCAGGCTGCGGGCGCTCTGGCTGTCGGGCGGCACGACGGCGCGGATGCCGACGATGGAGCGGACGACGCGCTCCGGGTCCAACTGCTCCGGTTCGGCCGCCGGGGCCGGTCCGAAGGCCAGAGCGAAGGCAAGGAACAGAATGCCGGCCGCCCAGCGCGGCGCGACCGGTGTTGAGACGACCCGCATGACACCGCACTCCCGCGCAATGGCAGGGCCAGAGGGCACCCCCGGTGCCGCGCGGCCCTGTCCGTCGCGACTCGGGTGACAGAGTCATGACATTGCGTGCGAGTCGCCGCGCATCAAGCCGTCATTCGTCTTGAGCCCGGCAGGAGGCACGGAAACATACCGGGGCCGCCCGCTGTTGTCCTGTGCGACCCAAGAGTCATACGGAAAGGCGATATCATGCCCATCAACAGCGATCAGGACCTGGAACGGGCGGTTCAGGAGTTCCAGCGCCTGAGCGACGCGCCGGAGGAGTCGGAGGAGGGACGCCGCCGCAGCGTTCTGGACGCGGACATCAAGGCGTATTACGCCCAGTGCGCCAACACGCTCCGGCCGGGGAAACCGCCCTCCACGGGTTGAGGGGAGGGATCGCGGCAACCGCGGCAACCGCGGCAACCGCGGCAACCGGGCGGGGCGGCCGGCAATGAGGCCTGCCATCAGAAGGAGACCGGTCCGCGATGAAGCGACTCGACACCTGCTACACCTGCCGATTCTGGGAGGGGCAGGGGCTCCGCCAGCGCGGGCCCAAGGGGACCTGCCGGCGCTATCCGCCGGTGGTGACCCCGCGCAGCCCCGAAGGCGATTTCCCCATCACCCTGTCCACCGACTGGTGCGGGGAGTGGAAACGGGTCGCCGTCACGGCCGGCGCCGATCCCTCCGACCCGGACGGGACCATCTACGACGATCTGGTCGAGTAGACCGGGCGTCAGCGCGGATGGGGCGGGATGACCAGGACCGGCGTGTTCTCGTAGGCCTGCGGCCTGCTGTCGGTCGCCGTCCCGTCCCAATCGGCGCTGAAGGCCAGCAGGGCCAACAGCACGGCCGCGAAGAACAGCAGGATGGCCGTGACGCAGTCGATGGTCCGGACCGGTTGTTCGCCGTTGTCCGGCGATCGACGATGGCCGGGGCCGTCGACCGGGGGGGCGGTGCGGAAGCGTTCGGACTGGAATGGCAGAAGCACGGCGAACCTCCATCGTCTGGAGACGCCCGGCCCACGACTTAGGTCCGGAATTGTTATCAAGTCTAACGCCATGCGGCTTCGCGTGGCATTTCGCTTCCGGCAAGTCTGGATCGTCTTTTGGGTCTAGTTCTGAGTAGAGCGGGCAGCCGTCGGACCTAGCCCGGCCGCTTTAAACCGAATTCGGGTACTGAAGCGCCACAGTCAAGCGGCAATAGCCGGAAAAGAGAAAAGGCCGGATGCGTTGGGCATCCGGCCTTTTCAATCTGGCTCCCGGTGCTGGACTCGAACCAGCGACAAGCGGATTAACAGTCCGCTGCTCTACCAACTGAGCTAACCGGGATCGGTGACCGACCTTTCGGCGGGCGCCGTTGTTGGCGTGGCGGGTGTATAGCCGAACCATTCGGCCCTGCCAAGCCAATTCCGACAGAAAAACGAATTTATTTTCGGAAGTGGGCGAGCAGGCATTTCATCAGCGAAAACAAGGCACAAACGCAAAAAGCCCCGCCGGAGCGGGGGCTGTGGTCGGGCCATTGCCTGGGGCTTTGGCCGTCGTCCGTCACTGTATCGTCAAACCGTCAGGTATGGAGGCACGGGCGGGAATCGAACCCACGTACACGGATTTGCAGTCCGCTGCATCACCACTCTGCCACCGCGCCATCCTGACCGGCACCGGCGCGCCGTTTCCGGTGCGCCCTCGGTGTGGAGCGGTGGTATAGCGGCAC
>NZ_DASPIS010000046.1:0-56625 GCF_035628975.1 Azospirillum sp.
GCCGGCATCCTGTCGGCCGACGAGGCTTTGGCCAAGCGCTATATCGAGCTGGGCTGCACCTTCGTTGCCGTCGGCTCCGACCTCGGCATCCTCGCCCGCACCTCCGAACAGCTCGCCGCCAAGTTCAAGACGAACGCCTGAGAGGACCCCGTCCGATGTCCGACACTCCGCTCTACATCAAGGTGCATGGCGACGATAATGTCGCCATCATCGTCAACAACCTGGGCCTGCCGGAAGGAACGACGTTCCCCTGCGGCCTGAGATTGCGCGAGTTCGTTCCCCAGGGCCACAAGGTGGCGCTCGCCGATCTGGCGGAGGGCGAGCCGATCCTCCGTTACGGCGAGGTGATCGGCCTTGCCGCGCGCGACATTGCCCGGGGAAGCTGGATCGAGGAGTCGCTGGTGAGGCTGCCGTCCGCTCCGGCGCTGGGCAGCCTGCCGCTCGCCACCAACGTGCCGCCGGCGCAACCGCCGCTGGAGGGCTACACATTCGAAGGCTTCCGCAACCCGGACGGTTCGGTCGGCACCAAGAACGTGCTGGGAATCAGCATGAGCGTGCAATGCGTGGCCGGGGTGATGGACTTCGCCATCGAGCGCATCAAGAAGGAGCTGCTGCCCCGCTACCCGAATGTCGACGATGTCGTCGCCATCGAGCACGCCTATGGCTGCGGCGTGGCGATCAACGCCCCCGAAGCGGTGGTTCCGATCCGCACCCTGCAGAACCTCGCCCGCAACCCCAACCTGGGCGGTCAGGTGATGGTGGTCGGGCTGGGCTGCGAGAAGCTGCAGCCGGAACGCCTGCTGCCGGCCGGCACGGCCGGCGACACCAGCATCATGACGCTGCAGGACGAACGCCATGTCGGCTTCGGCGCCATGGTCGCCTCGATCATGGAGATGGCGGAACAGCGCCTTCGGGAACTGAACGGGCGCCGGCGCGTGACCTGCCCGGCCGCCGACCTCGTGGTCGGCATGCAGTGCGGCGGCAGCGACGCCTTTTCCGGGGTCACCGCCAACCCGGCGGTCGGCTATGCCTCGGACCTGCTGGTGCGGGCCGGCGCGACCGTGATGTTCTCCGAAGTGACGGAAGTGCGTGACGCCATCCACCTGCTGACGCCGCGCGCGGTCGACGAGGAGGTCGGCCGGGCCCTGATCCGCGAAATGGACTGGTACGACCGTTACCTCTCCGCCGGCCAGACCGACCGCAGCGCCAACCCGTCGCCGGGCAACAAGAAGGGCGGGCTGGCGAATGTGGTGGAAAAGGCGCTGGGCTCCATCGCCAAGTCGGGCAGCAGCCCGATCGTCGGGGTGCTGTCGCCCGGCGAGCGGGCCGAACGCAAGGGGCTGATCTACGCCGCCACCCCCGCCAGCGACTTCGTCTGCGGCACGCTGCAGCTGGCGTCGGGCTGCAACATGGAGGTGTTCACCACCGGACGCGGCACGCCCTACGGCCTCGCCATGGTGCCGGTCATCAAGGTCTCGACCCGGACCGCACTTGCCGAGCGCTGGCACGACCTGATCGACGTGGATGCCGGACGCATCGCCACCGGTCAGGCCACCATCGAGGACATCGGCTGGGAAATCTTCCGCATGATCCTGGATGTCGCCAGCGGCAGGAAGAAGACCTGGGCCGACCATTGGGGCATCCGCAACGCGATGACGCTGTTCAACCCGGCGCCGGTCACCTGATCGGACCGGTTCCCTTGCACAATGTCCCGGCGTCGGTTGCCGGACGCAAAAATTTGTTTCAGATTGTTGCAATCAAAAGGGTTGGATTGACACTGCACGTATGGCCTATTCCAGGCGCATGCGGGACGTGGGGCGCTTCCATGCCATGACCGGGCATCGCATGGAAAGACACGATACGCAGCATGATCATGTGGCTCGATTCCCTGTTCCGTCCCGCCGCGCCCGGCCCCTTGGACGCCGTGTTGGTCGGGTCCTACACCCCCTGGTTGGTGGGACTGTCCTTCCTGGTCGCGGCTTTCGCCTCCCTGGCTGCCCTGATGATCGCCCAGCGGCTGTCCACCGCCGCGCCGCTGGCCCGGGCGGTGTGGCTGGCCGCCGGTTCGGCCAGCATGGGCGGCGGAATCTGGGCCATGCATTTCATCGGCATGCTGGCGTTCGCGCTGCCCTGCGGCGTCAACTACAGCACGGGCCTGACCCTGCTGTCGCTCCTGCCCGGAATGATGGCCAGCGCCGTCGCCCTGCGGGTGATCGGACGGACCGACGAGATCGGGCGGAAGCGGCTGGCGCTCAGCGCCGTCCTCATGGGCGCCGGCATCGGCGCCATGCACTACACCGGCATGGCCGCCATGGATATCGACGCGGTGCTGCGCTATGACGCGCGGCTGGTGGTGCTGTCGGTCGTGGTCGCGGTGGTGCTGGCCTTCGTCTCGCTGAGCATCCGCGGCCTGACCCGCCGGGCCAAGGCGGCCGGCGGCCGGCTTCTGGCGATGTCGGCGGCGGCGGCCGTGATGGGCGGCGCCATAACGGGCATGCACTACACCGCCATGCATGCCGCGGTCTTCTTCCCCGCCGAACAGCCGGAGGCGCTCGTCGCCACGCTGCCGCCGACGACGCTCGCGCTGCTGGTCGTCGTCTTCGCGGTGTCGCTCGCCACCGCCACCATGGCCGCCGCCGTCGCCGGGCGCCAGGTCGAGACCGCCCAGGCTCTGCGCGAGGAGATCGCCCGCCGCGCCGCGCTGGAGCGGGACGCCAAGGCCGGCGAGGCGCGGCTCCAGGCGATCTTCGATACGGTGGTCGACGGCATCATCACCATCAACGAGCGCGGCACCATCCTGCGGTGGAGCCCGGCCGCCGCCCGCATTTTCGGCTACGGCGCCGAGGAGACCGTCGGCAACAACGTCTCCCTCCTGATGCCCGAGCCGCATCATTCGGCGCATGACGGGTATCTGCGTCATTTCCTCGACACCGGCGAGGCCAAGATCATCGGGATCGGGCGCGAGACCGTCGGCCGCCGCAAGACCGGAGAGCTCTTCCCGCTGGAGCTGTCGATCAGCCAGGTCCGGCTGGGCGACGAGATGCTGTTCACCGGCATCGTCCGCGACGTCACCGAACGCAAACGCGTGCAACGGGAGCTGGAGGAGGCCGTGCGCGGCGCCGACGCCGCCAACCGTGCCAAGTCGGCCTTCATCGCCAATGTCAGCCACGAGGTGCGCACGCCGCTGAACGCCATCATCGGCATGGCGCATATTCTCATGCGGGCCGGCATGGAACGGTCCCAGCATGACCAGGCGGCCAAGATTCTGAACGCCGGCCGCTCGCTTCTGTCGATCATCAACGACATCCTCGACTTCTCGAAGGTCGAGGCCGGCCAGCTCACCATCGAGGCGATCGAGTTGGACCTGGAGCGGGTGCTCCAGGACGTCGCCGACATGGTGGTGGAGAAGGTGGCGGCGAAGGGGCTCGAGCTGGTCGTCGACATCGGTGCCGACGTGCCGCTGCGCCTTGTCGGCGACCCGCTGCGGCTCGGCCAGATCCTGCTGAACTACGTCAGCAACGCCGTCAAGTTCACCCAGTCGGGCGAGATCAAGGTGACGGTGCGGCGCGACGACCGCGCAGGCGAACCGGCGGAAGGGCGCGTGCGCCTGCATTTCGCCGTCAGCGATACCGGCATCGGTCTGTCGGAGGAAGCGCGGGGCCGCCTGTTCCAGCCCTTCCAGCAGGCCGACGCCTCGACCACCCGGCGCTTCGGCGGCACCGGGCTCGGCCTCGTCATCAGCAAGCGGCTGGCCGAGATGATGGGCGGCAGCGTCGGGGTGGAGAGCCGCCCCGGCGAGGGCAGCACCTTCTGGTTCACCGCCGCCCTGGGCGTCGCCGCCAGCGCCGCGGACCGGAAGGCCGCCACGCCGGTCGGGCTGCGCGGCCGCCGCGCCCTGGTGGTCGAGGACAACGACAGCACCCGCACCGTGATCTGCGACATGCTGCGCTTGATGACCTTCGAGGTGCAGGGGGCCGCGGGCGGCAACGAGGCCGTCGCGGCGACCGGCGCGGCGCTCGCCGCCGGCAAGCCCTTCGACATCGTCTTCGTCGACTGGCGGATGCCGGGCATGGACGGAATCGACGCGGTGCGCGCGATCCGCGCCCTGCATGCCAAGGACCCGGTTTCCGCCGCCGACCCGGCCTTCGTGCTGGTCACGGCCTATGGCGGGGCGGAGATCATGCACCGTGCCGCGCGTGCCGGCGTCGACGAAATCCTGGTCAAGCCGGTGAATCCCAGCATCCTGCTCGACGCCGCATCCCGCGCGCTCGGCATCGTCGGCGCCGAGTTGGTTCCGCCCGACGCGCCCGATGCCGCGATCGGCGCGCAGTTGGCCGGGCTGCGCATCCTGGTCGCGGAGGACAATCCGCTGAACCAGGATGTCGCCCGCGAGCTGCTGACCAGCGTCGGCGCCCTGCCCGACATCGCCGACAACGGCGCCATCGCTCTGGAACGGCTGGCGGCACAGCGCTACGACCTCGTCCTGATGGACATGCAGATGCCGGTGATGGACGGATTGACCGCCGTCCGCCTCCTCCGCGAGCGGCCCGAACTGACGACGCTGCCGGTGGTCGCGATGACGGCCAACGCCATGGCAGGCGACCGCCGGGCTTGCCTGGACGCCGGCATGAACGACCACCTCTCCAAGCCGATCGATCCGGATGAGTTGTACGCGATGGTCGCCCTCTGGGCCGGACGTACGACTGAGGCTTCGGATGGGTCGGCGGGATGCTCCCAGGACACTGCCGCGCCCGGCATCCGCCGTGCGGCGGCCAGCGTGCCGTCACCCTTCGACGCCGTCGGACCGGAGATCGACGCGGCGGCCGGCCTGCACCGGGTGCTGAACCGGCCGCAGCTCTATCGCTCCCTCCTCGACCGCTTCCGGGCCGAACAGGAAGGATCGGACGCGCTGATCGCCGATGCGCTTGCCGATGGCAACCTCGCCCTTGCGGAGATCATCGTTCACACCGCAAAGGGCCTGTCGGCGCAGATCGGGGCCGGCCCGCTCGCCGATGCGGCGTCGGCCTTGGAGGCTGCCGTGCGCGCTGGCGAGACCGGGGCCGCAACGGACGGGCTCGTCGCCGTCTACGCGCAGGCGCTGCGCCGGACGCTGGGCGCCATCGACCGCGCGATCCCGCAACGGGCGGCACCTCCCACCGGATCGCCGGCTGCCGCGCCGTCTTGCGCCGCCACTCTCGACGCACCGTCCGGCACGCCAGCGGCTTTCGCCCCCCTCCCGCCGCTGAGCGCGGCGCAGGAGGACCTGCTGCGCCGGCTCGACGCCCTGCTGGCCGACGACGATGCCGATGCCCACGACCTGGTCCAGCGGGAGGAGCAGGCTCTGCGCGCTGCGCTGGGATCCGAAGCCTACCGGACTTTGGCGACGGCCGTCGGGCGTTTCGATTTCGACCAGGCGCTGGCCGTCACGCGCGGCCGCCTGGCCGCCATCGCCGCCTCCACCTGATCCCTGCCATGTCCACAGCCGACCTGCCGACCGAAAGACAGTTTGCGATGACCGACGCCGAAGTCCGCCGCCCCCTCGTGCTCGTTGTGGACGATACACCGGACAATCTGATGTTGATGGCCGGCCTGCTGAAGGAGAGCTACCGCGTCAAGGTGGCGAGCGGCGGCGAGAAGGCGTTGCGGATCGCGCAAACCGCTCCGGCTCCCGACCTGATCCTGCTCGACATCATGATGCCGGACATGGACGGCTACGCCGTGTGCCGCCGGCTGAAGGCCGATGCCGCCACCCGGGACATCCCGGTGGTCTTCCTGACCGCTTTGTCGGAGCAGGCGGACGAGCAGGCCGGGCTGGAACTGGGTGCGGTGGATTACATCACCAAGCCGATCAGCGCTCCCATTCTTCTGGCCCGCGTGCGCAATCACATCCGCCTCAAGGAGGCGGCCGACTACATCCGCGACAAGAATCTGTTCCTCGAAGCCGAAGTGGAGCGCCGCACCGCCCATGTGCGGGCGATCCAGGACGTGACGATCATGGCTTTGGCCTCTCTGGCGGAGACGCGGGACAACGAGACCGGCAGCCATATCCTGCGGACCCAGCATTACGTCCGCGCCCTGGCCGAAGAACTGCGCCACCACCCGCGCTTCGCCGCCTTCCTGACCGACGGCGTCATCGACCTGCTCTACAAATCGGCGCCGCTGCACGACATCGGCAAGGTCGGCATCCCCGACGCCATCCTGCTGAAGCCGGGCAAGCTGACGCCGGAGGAGTGGGACATCATGAAGACCCACGCCACGCTCGGTAGCGATTCCCTGGCGCGGGCGGAGGACCGGCTGGAAGGCGACACTCCATCCTTCCTGCGTTTCGCCCGCGAGATCGCCGATGCGCATCACGAGAAGTGGGACGGCTCCGGCTACCCGCGCGGCTTGAAGGGGGAGGAAATTCCCGTGTCGGCCCGGCTGATGGCGCTGGCCGACGTCTACGATGCCCTGATCTCCAGGCGCGTCTACAAGGAACCGATGAGCCATGAGCAGGCCATGGCGATCATCCTGGACGGGCGGGGCCGCCACTTCGATCCGGATGTCGTCGACGCGTTCCGGCGGCTTGCCGGACGTTTCCAGGAAATCGCCGAGCGCTACGCCGACCAAACCATGTCGTGAGAACCCCACTGGACCGTACCGGGCTTGCCGGAGGCCGACAGCGCCTTGGCCAGGCGATCAACGGCCTCTACAAGACCGAAGCGATCCGGCGCGGTTCGGTATTCGGGAGATCCGTCCTCAATCGGCCCTTTTGAAATCCATGGTCCAGTTCGTTTCCCAGCTTTCTCCGCCGTCGGCCGACATCGCCTGTTCCCACCGCGGAGTGGCGGTGTGGGTGTCCAGCCAGAGGAAACGAGTTTTGACCGGCCGGCCCTTGAAGCATTCATCCGCGTAGAAGGTCCCGACATTTTCCTCGAACCGGCCCACCACGGGCGTCTCGATTGAATGCGGGTCGGCAGCGGAAAGCCACCAGATGGCCCAGAGCCCGCGCTGCGGATCATAGGACCTGATCGCAATCGCCCTGTAAGCGCCCTGCGGAAGGTTCAGGAAATTATCTTCGATGTTCCCGTTCCCTCCGAGCACCGGCCGCATGTCCGCCGTCCCGGTAAAGCTGTCCCACTCCTGGCAACCGGCCAGACGCTCCCGCAGACGGCGATGCGAGACGTGCCAGGACCCGATTTCGAAATCAAAGGCACGCGCCATCAAGTCACGGTCACTCATCTGCAATCCTCCCGGCCGGAAACGGATAGCATGTTCGCTTTATGTTCCCTCAAGTGTCAATGGCATACTTCAACTGGCGCATTTCCGAACTGCGATGTCGCGTGAGGAGCGGGTGTCAGCCGAGGCAATGTTGTGGTCTGCGACTGGCTGAGGGAGGAGTTCGTCGGCCCCCCTCCCCCACCGCCAGGGTAATAGGACGCGAAGGGAATCAATGAGTGTGCGGGCGGGAGAGCGCGCAGTCCGGGTTCAGGCGCACACCGAAGCCGGGCCGGTCCGGAACCTTCAGCCGGCCGTTGACTGGAACCGGCTCGTCGAGAAGCAGCGGGTTGAACATCGGCACGACGGTGTCGGCCTTCGGCGCCATCATCAGGAACTCGGCGAACGGGCTGTTGTGGCGTGTCACGACGAAGTGATAGCTGTAGACACTCGACCCGTGCGGCACGACCAGCGTGTTGTGCGCGTCGGCCAGCGCCGAGATCTTGATCAGTTCGGTGATGCCGCCGCACCAGCCGACATCGGGCTGGACGATGTCGCAACAGCCCATCTCCAGCAGCATGCGGAAGCCCCAGCGGGTGGATTCATGTTCGCCGGTCGTCACCATCATGCCCTTGGGCACGTTGCGGCGCAACTCGGCATAGCCCCAGTAATCGTCGGGCGGCAGCGCTTCCTCGATCCATTTCAGGCCCAGGCCGTGGGCCGCCTGCGCCAGCCGGGTGGCGTAGTTGACGTCCAGGCTCATCCAGCAATCATACATCAGCCAGAAATCGTCGCTGACGCGTTCGCGCATGTCGGCCAGAAGCGCGATGTTCTTGCGAAGCCCCTCCTCGCCTTCGGCCGGGCCATGGTGCAGCGGCAGCTTGCCGCCGATGAAGCCCATCTGCTTGGCCAGATCGGGGCGGGCGCCGGTGGCGTAGAACTGCAACTCCTCGCGCACCGGACCGCCCAGCAGGTGATGGACCGGCTCGCCGCGCAGCTTGCCCAGCAAATCCCACAAAGCCAGATCAACACCGGAAATGGCGTTCAGGACGATGCCCTTGCGGCCGTAGAACAGGGTGCCGTTGAACATCTGGTCCCACATCTTCTCGATGTCGGTCGCCCGCTGGCCCTCGACGAAACGGGCGAGATGCTTTTCGACGATCCAGGCGCCGATCTCACCGCCGGTGGTGACGGCGAAGCCGACGGTGCCGTCCGACGCCTCGACCTCCACCACCAGCGTGCCCAGCACGTTCAGGCCGAAGGTCTGGCGGCTCTGGCGGTATTCGGGATATTTGCTCATCGGCGTGGCGATGTGGTCGTCGATCCAATGCCCGCCGCTCTGGTCGTGGTAGTCGGCGCCGCCGCCGCGCACGGTGAAGGCGCGGACCTGACGGATGGTGGGCGTGTGGGTGGATGCGCTCATGGAACGGATTTCCGATCAGGATTGGTGTTGCGGGAGGACGGCACTGGACGGCCGCTTGCCGCCTGCCGACGCTTCGACCAGCCCCAGGCCCTTCAGGCCGAGGATCAGCAGCGCGCCCAGCAGGGTGGTGCCGGCCAGCAGGTAGAGTCCGGCTGCGGGCGAGGCGAAGGCGCTTTCCGCCCAGGTCTTCACGTTGGGAGCGACGAAGCCGCCGAGCGCGCCGAGCGAGTTGACCATGGCTATGCCGCCGGCAGCCGCGACGCCGCCGAGGAAGCCGGTGGGGAAGGTCCAGAACAGCGGCTGCACCGCGATGAAGCCGGCGGCGGCGACGCAGAGCGCCATCAGGGCGACCAGAGGAGAGGCGACACCGGCGGAAACCGCAATGCCTGCGCCGGCCGCGGCCAGCGTGAGGGCGGCGGTCACCCGGCGCTCTCCGGTGCGGTCGGAATGGCGCGGGATCAGATAGGCGGCGGCCAGCGCGCAGATCCAGGGAATGGCGGTGACCAGACCGACCTCGAAGCCGATATTCTTGCCCAGCAGGCCGGCCACCTGGGTCGGCAGGTAGAAGACCACGCCGTAGACGCTCATCTGGATCAGGAAATAGATGGCGCAGAGATAGAGCAGCCGCGGGTTGGACAGGGCCGCCAGGATCCCGCGCGGGCCGTGGGCGTTCTTGTGCGCCTCCTCCGCGGCGACGGCGCCGGTGATGACCGTCTTCTCCTCCGCCGACAGCCAGCGGGCATCGCCGGGGCGATTGTCGAGATACCAGTAGGCCCAAACGCCGACGGCCGAGGCCGCCAGCCCCTCCACCAGGAACATCCACTGCCAGCCGAGCAGGCCGCCGGCGCCGTGCAGGTCGAGCAGCAGGCCGGACGCCGGGCTGCCCAGGATGAAGGCGATGGGGGCGCCGAAATAGAACATGCCCATGACCCGTGCCCGCGCATTCGCCGGGAACCAGTAGGTCAGGTACAGGATGACGCCGGGGAAGAAACCGGCCTCCGCGACGCCCAGCAGGAAGCGCAGGACGTAGAAGGTCGTCTCGTCATGGGCGAACGCCATGGCCGCCGACAGGATGCCCCAGGTCACCATGATCCGGCACATCCAGGCCCGCGCGCCGACGCGGTGCATGATCAGGTTGCTCGGCACCTCGAACAGGGCATAGCCGATGAAGAAGATGCCGGCGCCGAGCGCGAAGGCGGCGTCGCCGATGCCGGTGTCCGCCTGGAAAGCCTTCTTGGCGAAGCCGATGTTGGCGCGGTCGAGGAAGGCCAGCACATACATCAGCAGCAGGAAGGGCAGCAGCCGGGCCTGAACCTTGGCGACGGTGCGGTCGAGCAGCGCCGGCGGCGCCGCTGCGGAAGAAGCGGTTTGGGCCATGAGCGTTTCCTCAGGTAGGCGGGCTGTTCTTGTTTGATTGGTTGCCCGGCGAAGAATGGAGTCAGTAGACTGCGCGTCCGCCGGAGATGTCGAAGACCCCGCCGGTGGTGAAGGAGCAGTCCTCCGTCGCCAGCCACGCGATCATCGCCGCCACCTCGCCGACCTCGACGAAGCGGTTCATCGGGATCTTCGACAGCATGTAGTCGATGTGTTCCTGCTTCATCTGGGCGAAGATGTCGGTCTTCGCGGCGGCCGGGGTCAGGCAGTTGACCAGCACGCCCTTGGTCGCCAGTTCCTTGCCCAGCGACTTGGTGAGCGCGATCAGCCCCGCCTTCGACGCGCTGTAGTGGGAGGCGGTCGGGTTGCCTTCCTTCCCGGCGATGGAGGCGACGTTGACGATGCGGCCATAGCCGCGCCCGATCATGTGCGGGACCACCGCACGGCAGGTCAGGAAGGGGCCGACCAGATTGACGTCGATCACCCGGCGCCAGACCTCCGGCGACAGTTCCCATGTGGGGGCGTTGCCGCCGGTGATGCCGGCATTGTTGACGAGGATGTCGATCTTGCCGAAGCGCTCCAGCGTCGTAGCGGTGCCGGCCGCCACGCTGTCGGCGTCGGTGAGTTCCACTACGGCGGTGGCGACGCTGCCGAGTTCGGCCAGACGGCCGGCGGCATCGTCCAGGGCTGCGGCATCGACGTCCCACAGCGAGACGGCGGCGCCGGAGCGCAGCATACGGTCCGCGGCGGCATAGCCGATGCCGCGCGCTCCGCCGGTGACGATGGCGACGCGCCCATCGAGGTCGAGGCGGTTCATGATGGCGTACTCCTGCTGTGTGGGCGGTGACGGACGGTCAGGCGGCGATGGTGCGTTGCTGCTGTTCGCCCAGCCCGGCGATGCCCAGCCGCATGGTCTGGCCGGCGCGCAGGTAGAGCGGCGGCTTCTGGCCCAGACCGACGCCGGGCGGGGTGCCCGTGGAGATGATGTCGCCCGGCTGCAGCGTCATGAACCGGCTGATGTAGGAGACCAGATGGGCGACGCCGAAAATCATCGTGCGGGTGGAGCCGTCCTGGAACCGCTGGCCATCCACCTCCAGCCACATGTCGAGCGCCTGCGGATCCTCCACCTCGTCGGCAGTGACCAGCCAGGGGCCGAGCGGGGCGAAGGTGTCGTGGCCCTTGCCCTTGTCCCACTGGCCGCCGCGTTCAAGCTGGAAGGCGCGTTCGGAGACGTCGTTGACGATGCAATAGCCGGCGACATGCTCCAGCGCGGTCTCTTCCGAAACATATTTGACGGTCTTGCCGATAACGACACCCAGTTCGACCTCCCAGTCGGTCTTCTCGGCGCCACGCGGGATCTCGACATCGTCGAAAGGGCCGCAGATGGAACTGGACGGCTTCATGAACAGCACCGGTTCCGTCGGTATGGCCATGCCGGACTCGGCGGCGTGGTCGGAGTAGTTCAGCCCGACGCAGATGATCTTGCCGACAGAACCGACGCAGGCGCCGATGCGCGAGGCCGCCGGTAGCTCCGGCAGGGTGGCGGTGTCGAGGCGGCGCAGGCGATCCAGGCTGTCGGGCAGCAGGGTGGCGCCGGCGATGTCCTGCGACTGGGCCGGCAGGTGGGCCGAGAGGTCGCGGAGTTTTCCATCGCGGTCCAGCAGCGCAGGCTTCTCCTGGCCGGGCCGGCCGACGCGCAGCAGCTTCATGACATGTCCTTTGGTTTGCAACACTGACTGTCAGCAGTGTAGAAACTCAGCCGATAGCGATCCAATCGAAACATGGACGGTTGCGATCGGATTTTTCTATCGCACCTATCTCGATCGGATTGGACATGACGCCCGCCCCGTTGCTGCCCGTGCTGATGAATCGCCTGCGTCTGAAGCAACTGGCGCTGATCGCGGCGCTGGGACAGCAACGGAACCTGCACCGCGCCGCCGAGGCGGTACATGTGACCCAGCCGACGGCGACCAAGATGCTGCACGATGTGGAGCTGGTCTTCGGCTTCCTGCTGTTCGAACGGTTGCCGCGCGGCATGCAGCCGACGGAACTGGGGGAGGAGGTGGTGCGCTTCGCGACGCGGCTGCTTGCCGACTTCGATCGCTTTGCCCAGGATTTGGAAGGCAAGCGCCGCGGCGGATTCGGTCAGCTTGTGGTCGGTGCCATCATGGGGGCCGCGCCGGACATCGTGGCACGGGCGGTTGCCGACCTGAAAGCGGCGCGGCCGCTGCTGGTCGTCCGGCTGCTGGGGGAAACCAGCGACGAAATCCTGGATCTGCTGGCGGCACGCAAACTCGATCTTGCGGTCGGCCGGTTCAGCGGGCCGCTGCAGCACAACGAGTTCGACTTCGAACCCTTGGCCAACGAAACGCTCTACGTGGTGGCGCGGACCGGCCACCCTTTGCAGGCGCGGTCCGATCTGGCCCTGAGCGATTTGGGTGGTACGCCCTGGGTGATGCAACCGCTGACCAGCCCGGCCCGCCAGCTTCTGGAGCAGGAGTTCGCCAACGCCCTGATGCCGACCCCTGCCGACATGGTGGAGGCAAGTTCGATCTTCGCGACTTTGCAACTGCTGCAGACAAGCGACGCGGTGGCCATGCTGCCGGAGTCTGTGGTGCGCGACCACCTGCGCGCGGGTCTTCTGTGCTGCCTGCCGATGACGATCGGCAAGAACCTGACCGGCTTCGGTATTCTGACGCGAAAGGGGGAGGCCTTGAGCGGCGCCGCACGGGATTTCGTGCAGGCGCTGCGTCTCTATGCCCGGGCGGTGCCGGCCAATCCCAAAAACACCGCTTGATTACCTATATTTTATTCCGCTTTTCCGGTGGCGCGGCGATGAACGATGCGCTGCTGTCCGGCAGCATCGATCTGGGGTCTGCCGGCGTCGGGCCGCTGCTGACCATCTGCGACCCGACCGGGGGCAACGCCAACGCCCCTTCGAACACCACGCCCCTTGCGCCGTTCGATGGGCGGCCTCATCGCCCATGCGGCAGCGAGACATGCCCGACGGTGTAGATCTGCATCGTCTCCGTCGCCACGGGCGGCAACTTTGGCCAGAGCGTGAAGCTGGCCGTCGCCCACCGCGTCGGATCGAACGCGGCGACGGCCGCCAATGCTCCGGCCTGGATCGCCGATCTTGTCTCCGCGATGGCGCTCTCCCGTTGCGAAGCCAGATCCGAATGGGCCGCGACCGGTCGGATATCACGGGTGGCATGGGTCGCGGCGCTCAGGTTCGCCGTCAGTTCCGCATGCCGGATCAGCCAGGTCTGCACCGATGGCCAACCGAAGTCGCGTGTCACCGCCGCGAAGCCCGGGCCGGAAAGAAAATCGTCGATCCCTTCCGGCTCATCCCACAGGTAGAAGGGCGCATAGAGGTTTTCAGCACTGGCGAACCCGGCATCCTGCTTTCTTGCGGCGAGATAGGCCTTGAAACGCAGCCGTGGAAAGCCGTCCAGCAGCGGACCTTTCTCCCGAATGCGGCGGTCGATGACCGCCATGTCGTAATCGGCCGGCAGGACGAAGCTGTATTGCATCGCGATCATCGGGAAAGGTTCTCCTGTTCGACGGCTTCCATCCAATGGACGGCGGTCCCGCCCTGGACGGGTTGGACGCTGACGTAACTGAAAGGGCTGGACGGTGCCGCGCCATGCCAGTGGCGTTCGCCGGGGGCAAACCAGACGGCGTCGCCGGCACGCACTTCGACCGGCTCGCCGCCATCGCGTTGAACGACGCCGACGCCATCGAGCACGAACAGAAGCTGCCCGGACGGATGGCTGTGCCAATGGGTCACGACGCCGGGTGGGATGAAGGCACGCATCGCCGTCATTTCGCCGTCGGTCCGGCTCGACAGCAGCATCTGAGCGAGGAAGGAACCGTTGGCGATCCCCTCGGGCGCAGCGGCAATGCCCTCGCCGGCGCGACGGATGGTCATGACCGGCGGGCAGGAGGATTGCATTTCGAAATACCCGGTCATCGGCAAGCCTCCTCCAGCAGCAGGGCGGCCGACAGGCCGGATGCGAAAGACCAATCCTCAGAGCCCGATTGGGCGATCACGACCATCACGTCCTCGGGCCGAACACCCGGCGACGCCGCAAGATTCTCGACCAGCCGCCGATAGAAGCGGGCCTTCGTTTCCGGTGATCGCTCTTTCCCGGTGGTGATGTGGAAGACGATGTAATCGTCCGAGCGGGGGCCGCCGCCATAGCTTCGATCGAAGATCAATTCATAGGGCTGATGCTGGTGGATGGCGGCGAAGCGGTCTCTTTCCGGAACGTCGAAACCATCGACCAACGCTCGGTCGAGACTGTAGGAAACAGCCGCGAGGTAGGCCGGGGATTTGCCGGCGAGCAGGGAAATTCGAGTGAAGGGCATCTGTGCCGCTCCTGCGAAAGCGTTTGACAGGGGCAGTATGGCGCGCCACGATCATCCCGATAATCAGATTATTCAGTATGGATGATCCTGTTTTTCGGGACTTTGGTGATGCGTCTGACCAACCTCGACATGGATGCGCTGCGCAGCTTCGTCGTCGGCATCGACGCCGGCTCCTTCGCCCAAGCCGCCGACCGGCTGGGGCGATCGACGTCGGCGGTCAGCGCCCACCTCAAGAAGCTGGAGGATCAGACCGGAACGGCGCTGGTGCGCAAGGCGGGGCGCGGCCTGACGCTCACCGATGGCGGTGAAGTGCTGCTGTCCTATGCCAGACGCCTGTTGACCCTCAATGACGAGGCGATGAACGCCGTTCGCGGGGCCGAGTTGGAGGGCTGGATCCGCCTGGGAATCCAGGAGGATTTCGGCGAGGCCGTGCTGCCGCAGGTGCTCGGCCGTTTCGCCCGTGCCCATCCCAAGGTCCGGATCGAGGGACGCATCGCCCGCAACGGCGAGTTGCTTGAGAAAATTGCCTCCGGCCATCTCGATCTGGCGCTGGCGTGGGACGACGGCACCGCGTCCGCCATCGACAGGATCGCATCCTTGCCACTGTGCTGGCTGGGTTCGGCGGAGGAGGAGCCGGCCTGGCGGGCAGATGGCCGCGAACCACTCGGACGCGAGCCACTGCCACTTGCGGCCCTGGAGGCTCCCTGCCTCCTGCGCGCCATCGCCTGCGACCATCTCGACCGCCAGGGGATCGCCTGGCGCATCGCCTTCGTCAGCCCGAGCCTGGGCGGACTCTGGGCGGCGACGGCGGCGGGCCTCGGCATCGCCTTGCGAACCCCGGTGGGACGGCCGCCGTCGGTGCGCGTGCTCGATCCCGCCGCCTATGGCTTGCCGCACCTGCCGTCGCTCGGCCTCAGACTTCTGCGGTCAGACAAGGGACCGAACCCGATCGGCGACCATCTCGCGACGATCATCCGGCAGGCGGTGCGCGAAACGCTGCCGGCAGGCTGGATGCCGATGCCATCGAACGCCGAGTGACGCCTGAGGGCTTGCAGGCGACAGGCGCGGTCCAGGGAGCAAGCATGAGCGGCGGCTTCCACTTCATATGCATACTATGATAGTGATTGTCATTCTCATATCTGGCGTCCAGGCGGACCAGCGGGCGGGGAGTTCCTTACATGTCTGTCAAGCAATCTGCACTTGAAGACGCCTGTGAGACCACTCGATTTGGTTTGCTATACAGCGAGCATCATGGCTGGCTTCATGCCTGGCTGCGCCGAAAACTGGGCTGCGCGCACAACGCGGCCGATGTCGCGCAGGACACTTTCCTGCGTATCCTGGCGTCACGCGACGGGTTGTTGGGCATCCGCGAGCCGCGCGCCTTCCTCACCACCACGGCGAAGCGCCTGCTGCTGGATCGTGCGCGCCGGCAAGTGATCGAGCAGGCCTATCTCGCCGAACTGACGCTGGCCGCCGAGACCGTACCCGGCCATCCGTCGCCGGAGGACGTGCTGGAGGCCGTGCAGGCGCTGGAACAGATCGGCGCCGCATTGCAGGCCGTATCGGTCAAGGCCAGGGAGGCCTTCCTGATGCACTATCTGGACGGCGAGACCCACGGCGCCATCGCCGGCCGGCTCGGCGTGTCGACGCGGATGGTGCAGAAGTACCTGGCGCAGTGCCTGCTGCAGTGCTGCAGCGTACGTGACCAGCACCTGTGAGGCGCCCCGCATGAGCACGCAGTCCCGGAACGGGGCGGAGGACGCCATCGCCGAACAGGCGGCACAGTGGGTGGTCGCGCTGACGGCGGACGATGCGGCCGAGCGCGAACGGGCCCGGACCGGGTTCGAGCGCTGGCGGAAGGCGGACCGCCGACACGCCGAGGCCGCCGCCCGCATGGAACATCTGGTGGAGCAGTTGCAGCGCATGCGCGCCGACGGCACCACCCGGCCGGCCCGCGCTGCCCTGAACGCAGCGCTCGCCGACGGGAAGCACGGACAGGCCCGCCGCCTGGGGGCAGCGCTCGCGATCGTTCTAGCGCTCGGCCTGCCGGGCTGGCTGGCCGTTCAGGTCTATCCGCCCGCTGAACTGATGGCCGCCCTGACCGCCGATGCCCGCACGGGAACCGGGGAGTGGACGACCCGGACGCTGGCCGACGACACCCGGCTGACACTCGGCAGCGGCAGCGCCGTCGATCTGCGTTTCGACGACAGCCGGCGCACCGTGGAACTGCTGCGCGGAGAGATCCTCGTCGATGTGGCGCCCGATGCCCGCCGCCCTTTCGTGGTGGAAACGCCGCATGGCCGGATGCGCGCGCTGGGCACCCGCTTCGCCGTGGCCAGGGAGAGGGACGCCACCGTTCTGACGGTGATCGAATCCAAGGTTTCAGTCGAGACTCCGGGATCGCCGGACAGCCTGGTCGTCCGGGCCGGCGAGCGGGTGCGGCTGACCGCGGCCGGACCTGGACCGGCCACACCCGTCGACGTGCGCAGCGTGGAGGGTGCCTGGCGTTTCCGCCAGCTGGTGGTGCAGGGAGAGCCGCTGCCGGACGTGCTGGAACGGTTGAGCCGCTACCGCCGCGGCGTCATCCACTACGACCGCGCCGCGTTGCAGTCATACACGGTCTCGGCCGTCCTACCGCTGGACGATACCGACCGTGCGCTCAGCCTGCTGGCGGCCAGCTTCCCGGCGATCCGCGTGCGAACCCTGACGCCCTGGGTGGTGCTGGTGGATGCGCCGGGCCGCCCGTAAACGGGAACGCGGAAAAAAAGATTCACCGGACCGGTTCGGCTTTCCGGGTCTCGTCCGTCAGGAGAAGCGAGACCTTCGCCATGGAAAGCCGTCCATCATGCCGTTCAAGCACGTCCGCACCGTCGTCCTTCCCCTTGCCGCCGCATTGCTGCTCACCACTGCCGGCATCGTGCCGGTCCGTGCCCAGTCCGCCGTCCAGCCCGCCGTCCAGCCCGCTGCCCGTTACGACATTCCGGCCGGTCCGCTGGCCGACACGCTGAACCACTTCGCGCAGCAGTCCGGTACCGCCATCGTCATGAATGCCGAGACGGTGAAGGGACTGCGATCCCCGGGCCTCAACGGCACCTACGGCGTGGAGGAGGGTTTCGAGGCACTGCTGCGGGGCAGCGGCTACCGCATCGCCAGGACGCCGGCCGGCTATGTTCTGGTGCCGGTGGCGGCGGCGGGACAGGCGGGGGCGGACGGTGCCATGACGCTGCCGGAGGTGACGGTGGCTGCCAGCGCGACGCATCCGGACGCGCTGCCGCAGGCCTACGCCGGCGGGCAGGTGGCGCGCGGCGGGCGCATCGGCGTGCTGGGCAACCGCGATATCATGGACACGCCGTTCAACGTCACCAGCTACACCGCTGGTAAGGTCGAGGACGATCAGGCGACCACCATCGCCGACGTGGTGGCCGGCGATCCGTCGGTGCGGACCAGCGGCCAGACCGGCGGCATGCTCGATGCCTTCTTCATCCGCGGCTTTCCCGTCGGTGAAGGCAATCTGGGTGAGATCAGCTTCGACGGCGTCTATGGCGTCGCGCCCAACTACCGCGTCTTCGCCGACTACGCGGAGCGGATCGAGGTGATCAAGGGCCCCACCGCGCTGCTGTCCGGCATGGCGCCCAGCAGCAGCATCGGCGGCGGCATCAACATCGTTCCCAAGCGCGCCACCGACACCGACCTGACGCGGCTGACGGCCGAATATGTCGGCACCTCACAGTTCGGCGGACAGCTGGATGTCGGCCGTCGCTTCGGTCCCAACGGGGAGTTCGGCGCCCGCTTCAACGGCAGCTACCGGGGTGGAGACACGCCGTTGGACAAGCAGTCGCGCGAGGCGCGCGTCGGCGCGCTGGCGCTGGACTATCGCGGCGAACGGCTGCGCGCATCCCTCGACCTGCTGGAGCAGAAGGAGGATTTCAACGCGCCGTCCCGTCCGTTCCTGGTCGCGACCGGCGTGTCCGTGCCTTCGGCGCCCGATGGCCGGCGCAACATCACCCAGCCCTGGGCGTGGTCGGAGGTCACCGACCGCGCGGCGCTCCTGCGCGGCGAATACGACCTGGGCGACAGCGTGACGGTGTTCGCCAACGCCGGCGGCGGCTGGACCGAGGTGGAGCGGCTTTTCGGCACGCCGACGATCCTCAACGCGCGTGGCGACACCAGCGAAACGCCGGAGCACTACAAGTTCGACGTCGAGCGCTCGACGCTGGATGCCGGATTGCGCGCGCGCTTCGACACCGCCATGGTCAGCCATCGCATGACCGTCCAGGCAAGCCGCTACCACGACACGCTGTCACGCGGTCTGATCGGCGGCCGGGCGGTGGCGTCGAACATCTACAGCCCGGTCGACCGGATCGCCCAGTCGGTTGCCGCGCCCGGTTGGGTGCCGAAGATCTCGGAAACCGATCTGACCGGCTTCGCACTGTCCGACACCCTGGGCATCCTGGACGACCGCGTACAGCTGGTCCTCGGCGTGCGTCAGCAGACCATCAAGTCGGAGAATTTCAGCGCCACGACCGGTGCAACCACCTCGTCCTATAGGAAGAGCGCGGTGACGCCCATGGCCGCCCTCGTCCTGAAGCCGCGCGACAACGTCACCGTCTATGCCAACTACATCGAGGGGCTGAGCAAGGGCGACGTCGCGCCGACCACCGCCGTCAATGCCGGCGAAGCCCTGTCACCCTATGTCGCCAAGCAGTACGAAGCCGGCGTGAAGGTCGATTTCGGCCATCTCGGCGCCACCGCCAGCCTGTTCCAGATCACCAAGCCGTCCGGGCAGCTGACCGGCAATGTCTATTCGGCCGGAGGCGAGCAGCGCAACCGCGGCCTGGAATTCTCCGTCTTCGGCGAGGTGGCGCCGTCGGTCCGGCTGCTGGCCGGCGTGACGTTCATCGACGCCGAACTGACCAAGACCAACAGCGCCGCCACCCGCGGCAACCGGCCGATCGGCGTGCCGAAGATGCAGGCGAACCTCAGCGCCGAATGGGACACGCCGTTCCTGGACGCCCTCACCCTGGTGGGCAGCGTCGCGTACACCAGCGGGCAATACGTCAACGCCGCCAACACGCAGCGCATTCCGGCCTGGACCCGGCTCGACCTGGGTGCGCGCTACCGCACCACCATCCACGACCGTCCCGTCACCGTCCGCGCGACGGTGCAGAATGTGCTGGACACCGAATACTGGTCCGGCGTGGCGAGCTGGGGCGGCGTGTCGCAAGGGGCGCCGCGCACCGCGCTGCTGTCCGTCTCGACCGATTTCTAAAGCCGGATGACCAGCGTTTCCCTGGCACCGGACCGCGTCCGGCGCGCCGTCCGGATCCTGTTCGTGGTCCAGTTCGTCTCCATGGGGGCCATGGAGATGAGCGGCCCGTTCTGGCCTGTCCATCTGGCCTCCTTCGACCAGCCGGGCTGGCTGTTCGGCGTCGCGGGCACCGCCGTCTATGTCGGGCCGATGCTGGGCATCGCGCTGACCAGCTCCTTCTGGGGGCGGGTCGGCGACCGCTTCGGACACCGGCTGATGATGATCCGGGCTTTGCTCGGGCTCGCGCTGACACAGCTGGCCCTGGCATTCGCGGCAGACGTCTGGTCCATCCTGGCTCTGCGATTCCTGCAGGGGGCCTGTGCCGGATACATCGCGCCGGCACAGGCCTATGGGGTGGGCATCGCATCTCCCGCGGTGCGGACCCGTCTCTTCGCGCACCTGCAGGTCTCCACCAATGTCGGCTCGGTCGTCGGGGCGGTGGCGGGGGGCGTGATCCTCGACCATGCGGCGTTCTTCTGGATAAACGCGGCCGCCGCCGCGATATGCGCCGCCTGTGCGGGGGCCGTGGCGCTGCTGCTGCCCGATGTGCCCGCGCCCCTACCCGTCCCTGTTCCCGAGACCGCGTTGCCGCCGGACCGGCCAGCGGCGGGCTTCCGGCTGCCGGCGCCGGTTCTCGCCCTGCTCGGCGTCATGGGGCTGCTGCTCGCCGCCCGGATGATCACGCAGGCCCCCTTCTCGCTGTATGTGACGTCGGTGCTGGGTGCGGGCACCGGGGTGACGGGCCTGTGCTATGCGATGCTGGCGCTGGGCTTCGCGGTCTCGGCGCCCGCCTGGGCCCGGCACTTCGAGGGCATGGCGCGGAGCGCGACGCTTCGCCGAATGACGTGGGTGGCGGCGGGTTGCGCCGGCCTTACGGCGATTGCCGGCCTGACCACCAGCGTCACCGTCTTTGCCGCCGCCTATCTCGGCTGGGGCGTCCTGCTGGGCGCCACGACACCGGTGCTGATGGCGCTGCTTTCCCGCACGACGGACGGGGCGCGCCAGGGCCGGCTCCTCGGCGTGGCGCAAAGCACGGCGCAGGGCGCCTCCATGGCCGGCATAGCCTTGGGTGTCGGGATCGGCCAGACGGTCGGGCTGGAGCACACATACCTCTTCGTCGCCGCGGCCTACGCGGCGGGCGCCGTCGCCCTGTGGGCGATGGCAAGCGACAGACACAGGTGACATCATGGCGTTCTTTGGCAAATCGACGATGCTGGCGGGCCTTTCCGCCCTGTGCATGCTGACGGCGTTCGACCCCATGGCATCGGGTGCGGCGAAGGCGGCATCGGTGACCGACCTGGCCGGACGCACGGTGGAGGTCCGCACGCCGGTGCGGCGCGTCATCCTGGGCGAGGGGCGGCAACTCTACGTCGTGGCGCTGCTGGACCGCGAGGATCCGATCCGTCGCATTGCCGGGTGGCGCAAGGATCTGATCCAGGCCGACCCGGACACATATACTCAATATCTGCGGGCCTTCCCGGACATCGTCCATATTCCGACCTTCGGCGGGATCGAGGACGGCACCTTCGACCTGGAGAAGGCGATCGCCCTGCAGCCCGACGTCCTCATCCTCAACATCGAGGCGCAGCGGTCCAGCGAAGACGCACGCACCATCGAGAAGCTGGGGGCGCTGGGCATCCCGGTCGTCTACGCCGACTTCCGCCATCGGCCGCTGGAGAACACCGAACCGACGATCCGCCTGTTCGGCCGGCTGTTCGGGCAGGAGGAGCGCGCCGAGGCATTCATCGCCTTCCGGGCCGCGCAGATCCGGCGCGTCACCGACGTGATCGCCGCCGGGATGCCGCCGCGCCCGAAGGTCTTCATCGAGCGCATCGGCGGCTACACCCCGGATTGCTGCCTGACCTTCGGCGACGAGAATTTCGGCCGGCTGGTGGAGATGGCCGGCGGCAGCAACATCGCGAAGGATCTCATCCCCGGCACCTTCGGCCAGCTGAGCCCGGAGCGGGTGATCGCCGCCAACCCCGACCAGGTCGTGGTGACCAGCGCCAACTGGGAGGCCTATGTCCCCGGCGGCGGCTGGATCGGCGTCGGGCCGGGTGCCGACCTCGGCGAAGCCGCGCGCAAGCTGAGCGCCTTCCCCAGGCGCCCCGCCTACACGGGCATCCGGGCGAACGCCACCGGGGCTTTCCACGCCATCTGGCACCAGTTCTACAACAGCCCCTACCAGTTCGTGGCGCTCCAGCAACTCGCCAAGTGGTTCCATCCCGCCCTGTTCGCCGACCTCGACCCGGAAGCGAACTTCCGCGAGCTGCACGAGCGCTTTCTTCCCATCCCGTATCAGCCCGGCTACTTCGTGTCGCTCGGCGGAAAGGCGACAAGCCCGTGACCCAAGCGATGCCATTGCCGGCTCCCAGGACCCGCCATGGCTACCGCGCCATGGCGCGGCGCAAGCGGCTGCTGCTCGCCCTGCTGGCGTTCGCACTGCTGTGCAGCCTGCTGCTCGACCTCGCCTTGGGATCCGTGCGCCTCGGCCCATGGGAGGTGGTGCAGGCTTTGCTGACCCCGGACAGTGTCCCGCCGCAGGCGCACGTGGTGGTCTGGGACATCCGCCTGCCCGTGGCGCTGATGGCCGTGGTCGTCGGCGCGGCGCTGTCGCTGGCCGGAGCGCAGATGCAGACGATCCTCAACAACCCTCTGGCCAGCCCCTTCACCCTGGGCATCTCGGCGGCCGCCAGCTTCGGCGCGGCGCTGGGGCTTGCCTTCGGCCTGCGATTGCTCCCGGTGGCGGCGGAGTACATGCTGCCTCTGAACGCCTTCCTCATGGCCATGCTCACGGCCTTGATCATCCACGCGCTGAGCCTCAAGCGCGGGGTGACGGCGGAGACCATCGTCCTCCTGGGCATCGCGCTGGTCTTCACCTTCAATGCCCTGCTGGCGCTGGTGCAGTATTTCGCGACCGAGCAGGCGGTCGCCGCCGTGGTGTTCTGGACCATGGGAAGCCTGACCAAGGCGACCTGGGGCAAGCTGGGCATCACCACGGCGGTGCTGGCGGCGACCCTTCCACTCTTCCTGCGACGATCCTGGGCGCTGACGGCGCTGCGCCTGGGCGACGACAAGGCGGCGAGCTTCGGCGTGGACGTGCGCCGGCTGCGCCTGCACACCTTGGTGCTGGTCAGCCTGCTGGCCGCCTTTCCGGTGGCCTTCGTCGGCACCATCGGCTTCATCGGACTGGTCGGCCCGCACATCGCCCGCATGCTGGTCGGCGAGGATCAGCGCTTTTTCCTGCCGGCCTCGATGCTGGCCGGGGCGGTCATCCTGTCGTTGAGTTCGGTCGTCAGCAAAATCCTGATTCCCGGAACGATCTTCCCGATCGGGGTCGTCACCTCGCTGATCGGCATTCCGTTCTTCATCTCCTTGATCTTGGGAAGCAGGAGGCGCTCATGGTGACGCTGCGGCTGGAGGATGTCGGCGCTTATCATGGACGCCGCCTCGCCCTTTCCGGGATCAGCACCCCGGCCTTCACGGATGGCGACGTGGTGGCGGTGATCGGCCCGAACGCCGCCGGCAAATCGACGCTGTTCAAACGCATGGCCGGCCTCCTTGGCGGCCCCGGCGATGTCGTGGTGACGGGAACGCGGCGCGGCGCGTCGGGAATCTGCTACATGCCCCAGGATTCGGCTACGAGTGCTGCGCTGAGCGTGTACGAGTCCGTCCTGCTGGCACGCAAGCAGAACGCATCGTGGATTGTGCAGGATGCCGATCTGGCAGCGGTGGACGAGGTTCTGGGATCCTTGGGCATCGCGGACATCGCATTCCGAAGCCTGGGGGAACTCAGTGGCGGCCAAAGGCAGCTCGCCTCGCTGGCACAGACGCTAGCCCGTGATCCCGAGATCCTGCTGATGGACGAACCGACGAGCGCGTTGGACCTGCACCGACAGATGCAGGTGTTGACCCTCGTCCGCGACCTTGTGCGACAGCGGCGGCTTCTCGCCTTCATCGCCCTGCACGATCTCAACCAGGTCTTGCGCTTTGCCGACAAGGTCCTGGTGCTTTCCGGCGGCACGTCTCGCGGCAGCGGCTCCTGCAAGGATGTCATCACCGTCGACCTGCTTCGCGAGGTCTACAATATCGACGCTCGTATCGAACGCTGTTCACAGGGCAATGGTCAGGTGATCATCGATGGCTACAGAACGCCTTTGCCGGGTTCCACGGAACCATGACGTCAGCCCCGACTGAGGGCGAGCGTCATTGGCATTGTCGGGCACGGCGAGAATTCTGAGCGGAGGGCCGGACGTTCGGGCCGGAACCGGTCGCCGTGAGTTGTCCCGCCCCGGTGATCGAGCCGGACAGAGAAAATCGTGCCTTACTATCACCTTGGCCAGCAAAATGCGGGAGCCACGCAATTCCGGCGGCAAATGAGCGTGACGCCGGCCACCCATATGTTTGCTGCCGCAGCCAGATGCTCATTCCGGCCGCCCATGACGGAATTGGATGCTCCCGGCAAACCGGACATTTGCCGGTGCCGTAGGGCGAGCCTCATTCGAATGCGCGACATCAAAGGAAATCGATGCGCAAAGCAGGATGAATGGCTGCATTCAAATAGGAAATTTCAGCATTATCACCGAATAACAACCAAATTTTATCTGATTTTCATTAATATAGGGCCCGGCGACTCCGTCAAGCACACACTGGTGGAGGAGATGTCAGTGCGGGTTGCGAGAAAATCATCTTTAAGAATTACTGCGCCACGTGCCCCTGATGACAGGGAGATAGGCACCGTTATCGACAGATTGGGATTCATTGTAACGTCGGTTTTATTATTTTATTCGGCACTGAGCTACTTTCTTGCTGCGTCGGATGCCCGAGATGGGGAGGTCGGCCTGCCCAATCAAGCCGCTTTCTTCGCTCGGTTGGCAGCATCCATCGCAGACTTCCCGATCCCGCTGGCGCATGCACTCACCGACGGCAACGTCTTCACCCATGATGGTCTTTATTTCCTGTCTTATTGCCTCCCGCTCGCCCTTCAGATCGCCGTGGCGGCATGGCTGTTCCGCTGGCTGTCCGATTGCAGCGGTCCGGTCACGAAGGCGGTGACGGACCGCCTCTTCTGCTGGCCGGTTCTTTTCACCGTCGCCTGCATTCCGTCGGTTCCGGTGATGACGCAGGACCTCTGGTTTTCCGCGCTGTGGGGCGAGAAAATCATCGATGGCCTCAACCCTTACTATATTCCCTTCACACCGGAACAGGCCAGCTTCTACCCCTTCGACGAGGTGTCGGCGATGATGACCTACGGCCCCCTGTGGGCGGTCATCTCGGCCGGAATCATGGCTCTCAGCGACGGCAATGTCTGGGTGACCGGGCTTCTGTTCAAGCTGGTCCTGGGGGGCGCCTGGATCGCCGCGCTCGCCATTGTCCGCCGGATCGGCCGCACCCATGACGAAGCGACCGCCGCAGCCGGCCTCGTCGCGTTCGGCTGGCTTCCCATCGGCCACATCTATTCGGCCGGCGAGGGACACAACGACCTGGCGATGGTCGTCTTCATGCTGCTGTGGCTGATGCGCCTTCCCTCCGGCGACCGTGCCGGCCCGCTGGCGCTGGCAGCATCGGCCGCCTGCAAATACACCAGCGCAGCCCTGGTCTCCGTCGATCTGCTGTACAGGGTCGGCAAATCCGGGCGCATGGATCTCAAGAGCATCCTGGTTCCATATCTTCTGCGCGGAATTCCGGCAGCCGCCTTCTTCCTGGTCGTCCTGTTCCTCTTTTTCCGCTCTCCCACCTTCTTCGATGGAGCCCGCGGCATGTCCGGCTGGCAGTGGCTTCAACCGGTCGACGTCGTCCGCGTGGCGGAGAGGCTGCTGGGCATGGACCTCGCTCCCCTCCGGTGGCTCGTGCGCGGTTCCTTTGCCGCTTTCGCCATGTGGACCCTGGCCACTCTGTACCGTCGGCCCACCACGGAAAATGCCTGGAAGGCCGCCACCGCGGTGATGGCGGCGGTGGTGTTCAGCATATCGACCCATATGTGGCCCTGGTTCATGCTGTGGATCCTGGCACTGGCCGCCCTCGTCCCCGCCTGGTGGTTCTCACGCTGGATCTTCGGCGTCGCGGCCCTGGCCCCTTTCTCGATCGTCCCGTTCTGGCGTTACGAAGTGGGGTTCGACCCCTTCTACACCAAGACGCTTCCGGCCCTGCCCCTCTATCTGGGTGCAACCCTCTTCATGGTCTGGATGCTCGGCCGCAAGGAGCGCGCCGCAATCACCGCATGGGCGGCGGCAGTGCCGAGACGCCTGGGCATCACCCGTCCGCACCGGTCATGAGTGAGCGCAAGATGACTGCCAGCCCGGCCGAAACCCTCGTCATGGCAAGCCGGGCCTCGGCTCGGCCCGTCCTTGGGAGTGAGCACATGCCACTGCCGAACCCACCGGCAACCAGAGACAGAAGCCTGGACATCATCCGCGTCTCCGCCCTTGTGTTCATGGTGGCGGGCCATTGGGGGCGCGCGATGCCGGACGCCTACCATCTCGTCAACATCCTGCAATTCGTCTTCGAACTGGCGCCGGTGCTGTTCTTCTTCGCCTTCGGAATGACGCTCGATCGCTTCCTGGGAAAGCCGCTGGGCCGGCGGATCGAGGATCATCTGAAGCTGTTCATCCTGGCGGCCATCCACAGCCTGTATCAACAGAACAACCCCTTCTCCAGCGACTTCTTCATGTTTCTGTTCGCCGCCCGGCTGCTGTTCGATATCGCCGCCAGGGTCGGCGCCGCCAACCGGATGCTTATCGGCCTTTTTCTTCTCGCACTCTGCGGCGCTTGGTTCGCCTTGCCGCTTCCCTTCATCTACGACTTGTTCGTGAGATCCTTTCCGGGCTGGTTCCCTGTCTTCCCGTGGATCCTCTTCGTCGTTGCGGGGCGGATGTTCGCCCACCACCGGCACTCCCGCAGGACTGCGATCGTCGCGCTGCTAGGCCTCTCGGTGGCATCGTTCGACATCCTGGTTCTCGGTCATGGGGTGTCGAAATGGCCGCTGTCGCCCGATTACGCCCTGCTCTTCGGCAGTGGGACTGCGGTGACCATCCTCGTCCTCGACCGCATCCGTTGGCCCACCTTCCTGCCCTGGCGAACCGTGGAGTTGCTGTCCGGCAATCTGCTGCTGGCGACGGCGCTGCATTACATCGCCGTCATCGGGGTAACAGCGGCGCATGGCGCATTGACTCCGATCCTCACCGCATCGCTTCCCGCCGGGTACCTGCCGGCGGTGTTCACCCTGGAATATGTCCTGATGGCCGGTATCGCCCTCCTCATCCTGATCGCGCTGGTTCACGTGGCCTTGGCGGCCGGCGCTTGGCTTGACGGCCGCGGCATACTCGGGCTCGCCGACACCCTGTTGCCGGCCATCGCCACGATCGGCATCGTTCTCTATGCCGCCATCCTCCACATCGATTTCCAAATGCGCGACGTCGGACTTCCCCTTCTCTGCACCGTGGCCTTCCTGATGGCCTACAAACGGGCATAGATAGCTCTAGCGGGCGAACACGGTGGAGCGGGGCTGCGACCAGTCGTGGCCGGCGATGAGGGCGGCGATCGCCCGGGCGATCTTGCCGCCGCCCTGCACCGACGGCTCGATCGGATTGGCATAGTCCGCCGCCTCGTCGCAGATCAGGCGGAGGTCGATCAGCGGCAGCCCGCGCGCGAAGGCGGCCCGCGTGATGACGTCGTTGAAGATGGTCAGGCCGGTGACGACCAGCCGCTGCCGCAGCGGGTCGGGGTAGTTCGCATCATAGATGGTGCAGACCGCCGTCGGCAGGCGCCGGGCCGTCACGGCGTCGAGCATCGCCCGATAGTCGCGCTGGAATTGCTCCCGCACCTCGCCCAGCGCATTCACGGCGCCGGCAACCGACCGCGCCCCCTCGTCGAGAACGCTGGAATGCCGAAGGGCGTCGTTGCCGCCGACGCTCACCACGAGATGGCTGGCATCCGGGGGGAGTTGCCCGACCTGAGCGGCAACGCTCCCGGTGACGCCGCCATCCACCGCCCGCAAGGTCGCCTGCCAGCCCTGCGGCAGAAGCGGGCGAAGCTGCGTCACCACGTCGGGACCGCCGCCCACATAGGCGGCATTGTCGAAGATCGAATCTCCGAGAAGGACAACGTTTGACATGGACGGCCATCTCCCTTGCATCCGGGCTCCCGGCATTGAGCCGTATGAAATGGCCCTGTCCAGGCAGGACGAACAGCACCCTCTTGCCTTATGCCGACCGGTCGGCGCCGCTGGGCGGGGCATGGCCAGGCCGGGCAAGATGGTCTTTCAGGAAGTCGATGAAGCGGGGATCGGTCGCGTAGGCGATGTTGATCCGCAAGGCCGGCGCGGTTGGCATCCTGGTCGGTAGGAACAGCGTCCCGGGCGCCAGGAAGATGCCGCGTTCCGCCGCTTGGTACGCCAGATCCACATCGTTGAGATGGTCGGGAAGCTCGCCCCACAGGTAATAGCTCCCAGAGACGGTTGGCGGCAGCCGCACGCCGATGCGGCCGAGCGCCAGCATCGCCGTTTCGGCATGCTCCTCGATCCGGGTCTTCAGCTTGCGCAGGTGGCGCAAATAATGCCCGGACGCGATGAAGCCGTAGACGATCCGCTCGACATAATCGGAGGTGCTGACGATGGTCAGCATCTTCACGTCGCACAGCCGGTCGATCAGCGGCCGCTTCGCCGCCACATAGCCGACGCGCAGGCTGGCCGACAGCGTCTTGGAGAAGGTGCCGATGTAGATTACCCGGTCCAGCTGGTCGAGAGCGGCCAGCCGCGGACTGGCGGCAGGCAGCACGTCGGCGAAGGGATCGTCCTCCACCACATAGAATCCATGTTGGCCGGCGACCTGCAGCAGGCGGTGCGCCACCGCCGGCGTGATCGAACTGCCGGTCGGATTGTGGGCCAGCGACTGGGTGAAGAACAGTTTGGGCTTGTGGGCTGCGGCCTTGGCGGCAAGATCGTCCAGGTCGGGACCGTCCTGGAGGCGCTGCACGCCGACGATGGCGATCCGCGACAGGCGCAGCTTGCCGAACAGCGGGTAATAGCCGGGACTGTCGACGAGAACGGTATCCCCCGGCTCCAGCATCTGGCGGGCGACGAGGTCCAGCGCATGGTTGGCGCCCTGGGTCAGCAGGATCTGGTCGGGCGACGCCTTGATCGAGCGTTCCCCCAGCGTCAGCGCCAGCCTCTCCCGAAGCGGCAGGAAACCCCAGGGCGAGCCGTATCCATGTTCCGACGCCAGACCGCGCGCCGCCGCCATGAAGCGCGGGGCGCTGCCGATCTCGAACCGCTCCATCCAGGACGGCGGCGGGCGACCGTCGCCGATCCGCACCGAGCAGGTCTGGACCAGCTGTTCGCGCAGGAGCGAGACGGAATCCACCGCTTCCGCCACATGGGCTGGCTGCTGTTCAGCCGAGGCACGGCGCACCCGCGCGACGTAATAGCCGGAGCCTTGCTTGGCTTCCAGATAGCCCAGCGCCACCAGCCGGTCATAGGCCTCCGCCATGGTGTTCTTGGAAACGCCATGTTCGACCGCACCGGCCCGGACCGATAGTAGCCGCTCCCCCGGCTTCAGCAGACCGTCGCCGATCAGACCGGCGATCTTGTCAACGATGCTGTTCACCCGCGTCATCGTGCAGCCGGCCCTTCCGGTAAGGTGTCCCACTAAAATCGCTGGGACAGTGTCCCGAATATACCGGCGAACTGTCCCTTGCTCTGTCCCTTTGTATCACTGATCATTCCGCATGCGAACAGCGCCGTCGCGGCTTTCGCCGCAGCGTCCTGTTCGCCATCCCCGCATCCGTTCGAACGCGACGATCCGCGAGTGACAACCCGGGCGCCCTCCCCGGCCGGCAACGCCCTCACAGCAAACAAGGTTCAGGAATGACCAATCCCCATCGCAGCTCCCGCATCTCCGGATTCCACAAGAAGTCGCCGGTGGAGCGGCTGGCGATCGTCTCCGAATTCGCCGGGCTCGACGCGGCGGCGGCGGCGGCGCTGCCCGGCACCGGCAACCTGGATATCGACCTCGCCGACCGGCTGGTCGAGAACGTCATCGGGTCGATGAACATCCCCTTGGGAATCGCGACCAACATGAAGGTCGACGGCGAGGATCTGCTGATCCCGATGGCGACGGAGGAATCGTCGGTGGTCGCGGCGGTCTGCAATGCGGCCCGGCAATGCTACGACGCCGGCGGCTTCACCACCTCGATGTCCGGCACGCTGATGATCGCGCAGATCCAGGCGATCGGCGTCGCCGATCCCCATGCCGCGCGCCTGCGCATCCTCGACCGGCGGGACGAGATCAAGGCGGTGTGCGACGGCTGCGACCCGATCCTGCTGAAGTTCGGCGGCGGTTTCCGCGATGTCGAGGTCCGCGTGCTCGACAGCCAGGGCGGTCCGATGCTGGTGACGCACCTGATCGTCGACACCCGGGATGCCATGGGCGCCAACGCGGTCAACAGCATGGCGGAGAAGCTCGCCCCCCACATCGCCGAATGGACCGGCGGGCGCGTCTATCTGCGCATCCTGTCCAACCTGGCCGACCGCCGTCTGGCGCGGGCGCATGCGGTGTGGCCTCTCGACCAGATCGGTGGCCAGATCGGCGGCGAGGCGGTGCGCGACGGCATCATCAGCGCCTATCACTTCGCCGACGCCGATCCCTACCGCGCCGCCACCCACAACAAGGGCATCATGAACGGCGTCAGCGCCGTCGTGCTGGCCACCGGTAACGACACCCGCGCGGTGGAGGCCGGCGCCCATGCCTATGCCGCCCGCAACGGCCGGTACGGCAGCCTGACCCGCTTCGAGGTGACGGCCGACGGTCATCTCAGCGGGTCGATCGAGCTGCCGATGGCGGTCGGCCTGATCGGCGGCGCCACCAAGGCCCATCCCACGGCGCAGGCCTGCCTGAGGATCCTCGGCGTTACCAGCGCCGAACGTCTGGCCCGCGTCATCGCCGCGGTCGGTCTGGCGCAGAACTTCTCCGCGCTGAAGGCGCTGGCGACCACCGGCATCCAGAAGGGCCACATGGCCCTGCACGCCCAGAACATCGCCATGATGGCGGGTGCGGTCGGCGAGGAGATCGACCGCGTCGCCCGCATCCTGGTGGAGCGCGGCACCGTCCGCCAGGACGTCGCCCAGGCGATCCTGGAGGACATGCGGGCGGCCGCCCAATAGCTAACAAGGCCACAACAAGCAGGTCCGTCGAAGGACCCGGCCAGGCAACCGGCAGGCCAGCCAACCGGCAGGGTCATGACGCTCCACCGCGGCATGACTCCGCCCCCCGATGAAGAGGAAACGCAATGAAGACGGGACAATTGATAGAGGTCTGGGGGGACACGGTCGACAGCGTCCATCTCGGATGGGCGATGGCGATCGGCTGCGCCATCAGCCTCGGCGCCTTTCTGTTGGCCAACCACATCCTTGCCGGCCTCGTCGCCGCGCCGGAGATGGCGCGCGCCTATTCGATGCTGGTCGGGCTGGCGGGGTGCCTGGTGTCCGGCGCGGTGTGCGCCCGCCTGTTCCCGCCCAAGCGGGAGGTCATCGACCGTGCCGCCGATCCTGCCTGGCGGGAGACGCTGATGGCCGAACTGCGATCGGAACCCGGCGGCTTCGGCCGGCTCGCCGACCTTCCCGCGCCGACCGTGGCCGAATTGAAGGAGATGGGACTCTACGACCTGTTCGCAGCCGAGGAAGCGGCCCAGGACGCCGGAAGGGATGCCGGCGGCCGCAAGGCGGCTCTGCACGGCGTTCCGTCCCCGAGCCCCGATGCCCTGCGCTCCGAACCGGCGGCACGGGGGGCGCGGGCGTGATGGAACTCCTTCTTTCCGACATCCTCTGGGCGGCGGGAATGGGGCTGCTCGGTGCCGTGCTGTTCGCAGCCATCGGGCTGGTGTCCGGCACCGACGAGACCACGACCATTGCGCCCCTGACCCTGCTGGTCGTCCTGCTGGGCGTGCCGCCGGCCGGCGTCTTCACCTTCTTTCTCGCCAGCGCGGTCGCCAAGCACATGACCCACGCGGTGCCGACCGCTCTGCTCGGCATCCCCGGCGACACCATGGCGATTCCGCTGATGCAGCAGGCCGGCGTCCTGCGCAATCTCGGCGTGCCGCACATCGCCCTGCGCAAGATGGTGTCCGGCGCCATCATCGCCGCCTTCGTCTCCGTTCCGCTGGCGGTGCTGTTCGCCGTACTGCTTGCTCCATTCGGACCGGCCATCACCAAGGCTGCACCCTGGATCTTCGTCGCCGCGGCGGTGATCATCGCCTATTTCTCCGCCGGGCGCTGGGCCTCGGTCGTCGCGCTGTTCCCCTTCGTGCTGGTGATCGTGGCGCTGCAGGGGCTGACCGCAAAGTTCGGCGTGAAGCTGAGCATCAGCTACTTCCTGGGCATCGCCATCGGTCCGCTGGTGGCCGACCTCTTCTCCGTCCTGTCGCCGGTCGACCGCAAGCGGATCGCCCGCGACAAGGTGCGCAGCTTCGCGCTCGCTCCCGACGTCAAGAGCTGGGGCGGCTATTTCCCGAACCCCTTCAAGGTGCTGGATGCCTCACAGCTGCGCTGGACGCTGGGCACCGCCGCCATTTCCAGCGCCACCTTTGTGTTCAGCCCGGTCGCGATGACCGTTCTGCTGGGCGAGGTGGTGGGCTCGCGCGTCCGCCATGTCTACCATCGCATGACGACGGTGCTGACCGCGCGCAACGGCGTCACGGAATCGACCTACATCGCCGAGGCGCTGATCCCGCTGATCGCCTTCGGCCTGCCGCTGAGCCCCGTCGCCGCCGGACCTGCCGCGCCGCTGTTCAACGCGCCGCCACGCTTCACCGTCGATGCGGCGACCGGGCAGGTCAACAACCTCCACAACCTGATGACCAGCTGGGAATTCTTGGGTTACGGCCTGCTGGCGGTCGTCCTGGCGGCGCTGGTCTCCTACCCCTTCGCGATGAATTATGCCCGCAGTGCCGCGGCCCTGGTCGCCCGCCGGCTGAGCCACGAAGCGATCATCGCCACCTTCTCCGGCCTGATCCTCGTCATCGGCGTGTGGGAAGGCGGGCTGATGGGCCTGCTGGTGATCCTGGCGATCGGACTCGTGGGCGGGTTGCTCTACCGGACGCTGGGCTTCAACACCGGGGTCCAGTTCATGGGCTACTACACCGCCGTCCTCACGGTCCCCGCCCTCACCAAGCTGCTGGGGGTCTGAAACCCGCGGCTTCGGCTCAACGGCAGACGCCGGTGCCGGCGTGCTGCACGCCATCCCTAAAGAGGCATCTCGGAATACACTGTACTAAGTGATGCCTCTTTTCGCTCCCATCCGAACACAAATGCGCAATGGCCTGCCAGGGCCATTCAGACAATCCTGTTATTGTTCAATGCTGCGGCCGCCAGGATTAAACATCCAGCATCCGCGGCAGTCCTCTTTGACCTGATCCCGGAACTCGGCCCTCTTTTCGTGTGAGGCGGAATGAGACATCTGGCTCGATTTCTATTTGCGCTTGTCCTCGTTTGCCAATCCGGATGGGCTTCGTCTGCGGAAATGACCCGCGCGGACAAGGCCCTCTGGTTGAACCTGGGGGTTGGCGCGGTGGCATTGGGCTGGGGCACATGGTCATGGGATTGGGGCTCGGGCGGTCCCAGATTTCAGGATGAGGGTTGGTTCGGCCGCACCACTGGCGAGGGCGGTGCCGACAAGCTGGGCCATGCCTGGTCGGGCTATGCGCTGAGCCATCTGTTCGCCCACAGTTACGAGCGGTTCGGCTACGGACGGACGGACGCCGCCCGCTACGGAGCATTTTCGTCCCTTGGCGTCATGACCGCGATCGAGATCGGAGACGCTTTCAGCGACGATTACGGCTTCTCCTACCAGGACATGCTGTTCAACACGGCCGGGGCGGCGCTCGGCTATGCGTTGTGGGAGTATCCCGAGATCAAACGGAAATTCGACTTCCGCGCAGAATACGATCCCTTCCCCCGCGGCAAGCGACAGCTCGACGTCACCACCGACTACCAGCGCCTGAAGTACCTTATCGCTGTCAAGGCCGATGGGTTCGAAGCGGTCACCGACCCGGTGCTGCGCCATCTGGAATTCCACGTCGGCTACTATGCCCGCAACTATGACAGCTATTCCGGCACGGGGGCCTCCGACCGACGCGAACGGCACTTCTACATCGGTGTCGGGCTCAATCTGACGAAACTCCTGTCGCCCTATGTCGACACCGGTGGCGTTCTGAACTACGTCCAGGTGCCATACAGCTATGTCGCCGCAGATCACAACTTCGACCGCCGTTGATCGTGCCCGATGACCATCGGCGACCGGATCATACGGCAACCATCTCCATCAACCGGGCACGGTCGGCGGACGAGGCCGCTTCGCCCTGAAGCGTGATGCGTCCCCGTTCCACCGCGTAGAACCGATCGGCGACGTCCAGCGCACGGTGGATGTTCTGCTCCACCAGCAGGATGGTGAGCCCCGCCCGCTTCAAGTCCGTGATGATCCCGAAGATCTCGTCGACGATCATCGGGGCCAGACCTTCCGTCGGCTCGTCGATCAGCAGCAGCCTGGCCGTGCCCACCATCACGCGGGCCATCGCCAGCATCTGCTGTTCGCCGCCGGACAGGGTGGTGCCGAGCTGCCGCCGCCGTTCGGCCAGCCGGGGAAAGCGGGCGAAGGCCTGCCCGATCGCCCGCTCGTTGTCCTGACGGGCGCGGCCGGGACATTGGTGCAGCCCCAGCCGCAGATTCTCCTCGACGCTGAGGCCGGGAAAGATGCGGCGATCCTCCGGCACCAGCCCGAGCCCGAGGCGGGCGATCGCGTCGGGAGTCTGCCCGGCGAGATCGACGCCACCGTATCGGATCGTTCCGGAACTGGCCGGCACCCAGCCGGCGATGGACTTCAGGATGGTGGTCTTGCCGACGCCGTTGCGGCCGAACAGCCCGACCACCTCGCCCGGACCGGCCTGCAGGGACACCCCTTGCAGGACGTGGCTGAGGCCGTAATGCGCGTGCAGGTTCTCGATGGATAGCATGGGTTTCACCCGTGTCCGAAATAGGCGGCCTGTACGGCGGGATCGGCGCGCACCACGGCGGGCGGGCCCTCGGCGATCTTCCGGCCCTGGGCCATCACGACGACATGGTCCGACAGGCTCATCACCAGGCCGATGTCATGCTCGATCAACAGCACGGTCAGGTCGCCGGCCAGCGAGCGGATCAAGGCGCCGGTGTCGGCCGTGTCGCCGTGGCTCATGCCCTGGGTCGGCTCGTCGAGCAACAGCACCCGCGGTTCGGCGGCCAGCGCCACCGCGATCTCCAGCCGCCGCTGCTCGCCGTGGGAGAGATTGCCGGCAAGTTCCCCCGCCTTCGCCGACAGGCCGAACCGCTCCAGCAGCGCCTCCGCCTTGGCCAGCGCCCGGCGGCTGTGGCCGACCGGACGCAGCGCGTGCCAGGGCCGTTCCAGCACCTGTGCGGCGATCCTCAGGTTTTCCAGGACCGGCAGTTCGAAGAACAGGTTGGTGATCTGGAAGGACCGCGCCAACCCGGCGGCGAGCAGCCGGTCGGGCGAGCGCCCGGTGACGTCGGCGCCGTCCAGCGTCACCCGGCCGCCGGTTGGGCGGATGGCGCCGCTGATCAGGTTGAACAGCGTGCTCTTGCCCGCCCCGTTGGGGCCGATGACCGAGGTGATCCGGCCGGCGGCTGCCTCGAAGCCGACGCCCGCAACCGCCTGGAGCCCGCCGAAATTCACTGACAGGTCGCGCACGCCCAGCGCACAGGCTCCGCCCGCACCGGCCGCCGCGGTCTTGAGGGAGGATGCCGTCATGGCGCCGACCTCCCCCGCCCGTTGCGGCGGTTGAGGCGCGCCAGCAGTGCACCGACCAGCCCCTTGCGCAGGAAGATGACGGACAGCATGAAGATGACTCCCACGACGATCAGGTGATGCTCGGTCCAGGAACCGACGACGGAGCGCAGGGCGGTCAGCAGCAGGCTGCCCACCACCGGTCCGACCAGTGTGCCGACGCCGCCGACGATGACGGTGATGACGGCATTGCCGGAGGTCTCGAAGAACATCAGTTCCGGCGAGACGAAGCCGCGCAGCATCGGGTAGAGCGCCCCCGCCAGCGCCGCGACGCAGGCAGCCAGCACATAGACCGCCAGCTTGTAGCGCCATGCGTTGAATCCCAGGAACGGCACGCGCCTCTCATTGGCGCGGATGGCGGCCAGCGTCCGGCCGAAGGGTGCATCCATCAGATAGGCCAAGCCCGAATAGGCGGCCACGGTCAGGGCCAGCACCAGCAGGAAGAAGGACAGCGGGTCGGCGGTGTCGAGACTGAACGGACCGAAGCCGACCTGGATCTGCGGGATGCCGATCAGCCCGTCCGAGGCGCCCAGCGCGCGGGTGTTGTAGACGGTCTTGGCCGCGACCTGGGCCAGCCCGAAGGTGATGAGGGCGAAATAGACGCCCTTCACCCGGTTGGCGATGACGCCGCCGATCAGGCCCGCCAGGACGCCCGACAGCAGGGCCGCCCCCATCGCCAGCCAGAAGCTGGGAGAAACGTCGCGCAGGACGAGTGCGGAGACATAGGCCCCCAGCCCGAAATACAGCGCCTGCCCGAGCGACAGCAGGCCGGTATAGCCCAGCAGCAGGTCGACGCTCATCGCCAGACCGGCGAAGATCAGCGCCTCGGTCGCCAGACGCAGGTAGAAGCCGTTGCCGGTCGCCCAGGCGACGGCGGCAAAGCCCAGCGCCGCCGCCAGGAAGGCGAACGCCAGCCAGTGGACCGGCGCCAGCCGGGAAAGACGGGAAACCGGCCCGGCGCGGCCGGGGTCGGACAGGGTGCGCAACGTGGTGGCGTCAGGCATGTCCCAGCCTCCCGAACAGGCCCTGCGGCCGGACCATCAGCACCAGCACCATGATCCCGAACACCAGCGGGTCCGACCAGACCGGCGAGATGTAGAGGCTGGACAGCGCCTGCACCTGGGTCAGCAACAGGCCGGCGATCACCGCCCCCTGGATCGACCCCATGCCGCCGACGATCACCACGGTGAAGGCCATCAGGATGAAATCGCGCCCCATGGTCGGGAATACTGAGTAGATCGGCGCCAGCAGCACTCCGGACAGGGCGGCCAGCGCCACGCCGAAGGCGAAGGTGCCGGCATAGACCCGGCGCACCGGCACGCCCAGGGACGAGGCCATGTCCTTGTCGAAGGCGGCCGCCCGCACCATGGCGCCCAGCCCGGTGCGGAAGACCACCAGCCAGACCGCGGCGATCAGCGCGAGGCCGAAGCCGATCAGGAACAGCCGGTAGTTCGGCAGGAACATGCCGAGGATCTCGGTGCCGCCCTCGATCGGGTTGTCGGGCCGCAGGGTGTTGGGGCCATAGACCAGCTTCAGCACATCCTCCAGGATCATCCCCAGCCCGAAGGTCAGCAGCAGGGTCAGGATGTGGCGGTCGCGGCTGTGGAAGACCCGCTCGATCAGCCAGCGCTCGGCCAGCCAGCCGATGGGGAGCATCAGCAGCGGCACCAGCACCAGCAGCGCCCAGAACCCGACCCCCAGCCCGGCCAGGGTCAGCGCCAGGAAGGCGCCCATGGCGTAGAACTCGCCATGGGCCATGTTGATGACGTCCAGCAGCCCGAAGATGATGGTCAGGCCCAGCGCCATCAGGACGACGGCGACCCCGAGCGACAGACCGTTCAGCGCCTGCGGCGCCAGGACGAATTGCAGATAGTCGATGAGTTCGGCCATGGCCGTCGGCTCCCTGGAAACGGTTCCTCAGAAGCGGGTGCACTGGTCCGGCCCGATGGCCGCGTCGCCCGGAACGGTGCCGACCACATCGAAGCGGGTGCTGCCGCCGTCCGCCGCGATACGCACGGCATACATGTCCTGGACGGCCTGATGGTCGCCCGCCCGCATGGTCTTGGCGCCCTGCGGCGTGCTCCAGCTCAGCCCCTCCATCGCCTTGCGCAGCGCGTCGGTGTCGGTGCCGCCGGCCTTCTCCACCGCGGCCTTGAAGAAGCCGATCAGGCCGTAGCTGTCAGCGCCGTAAAGGTCGGGGGCGGCGTCGTAGGCCTTGCGGAAAGCGGCGACGAAAGCCTTGTTCTCGGGCGTCGCCAGTTCCGCCGAATAGCCGACGCCGGTGACAAAGCCTTCGGCCGCCTTGCCGATGGCGCCGATGTTCTGGGCGGTCACGGTGCCCGACGCGCCGACGATGGTCAGGTTGCGCAGCAGCCCGTACTCGCTCATCTGCGTCAGCAGGCGCACGGTGTCGTTGCCGGCGGTGGAGGTGTAGAGCACGCTGGGCCGCGCGGCGCGGAGTTGGCCGAAATACTGCGAATAATCCTTGCTGCCGAGCGGCGCGAATACTTCGCCGGTCGATTGTGCGCCGGTCTTCTCCGCCGCCGCCTTGAATGCCGCGACGGTGGACCGTCCCATCTCGTAGTCGGGGCCGAGATAATAGACCTTGGCCTTAGGCTTGTCCTTGGCCAGCCATTCCGCCAGCGCCGCCGACTGCTGCCCCGCCCGCGCATTCACCCGGAAGACGTTGGGCGAGCATTTGTCGGTGGTGATGGCGTCTGAGAAGGAGACGGTGGTGGCGATCAGCCTGCCGTTGCGCTCCGCCAGCTGCCCGACCGCCAGGGTAGAGCCGGAATTGACCGTGCCGGTCAGGAAATCGACCTTGTTGACCTGGAACAGCTTCTCCGCCTTCTGGGTTGCGACGGCGGGGTTGGCCTCCTCGTCCTCGAACAACAGCTCGACCTGACGGCCGAGGATGCCGCCGGCGGCGTTGACCTCCTTCGTCGCCAGTTCCAGGCCCCAGCGGACCTGCTGGCCGATCGGCGCGTAGGTGCCCGACAGCGGGGTCACCACCCCGATGCGGATCGGCTCGGCCGCCTGCGCCGCCCCCGGGGCTGCCAGTGAAGCCGCCAACAGGGCCAGCAGCAGCGGCAGGGCATGGACTGACCTTGGAAGAGCGTTCTTGGACATGGATGGTCTCCCTCACTGGCGCGATGCCGCGCCCTGTTGTCGGAAATGCGGCGCCTGCTCGTTCGATGGCGGGCGCTCATGCCGGTGCCGTGACCGGCGTGGCGGGGATCAGATCCCCTTGAAGGCGGGCTTGCGCTTCTCGTGGAAGGAGGCGACGCCCTCCTTGAAATCCTCCGAGCCGCGCAGGCGGCCGTAGGCCTGCCCCTCGATCTCGATGGCGCCGTTGACCGACACGTTGTTGCCGCTGTTCAGCACCCCCTTGATCGTGCGCTGGGCCAGCGGCGAGAAGCCGCGCAGTTCGTCCACCAGGGCGGCGACCGTCGCTTCCAGTTCGGCGTCGGCGACGCAGTCGGTGACGAAGCCCCAGTCGGCGGCCTGCCGGCCGGGGACGCGCCTGGCCCGCATCACCATGTCCTTGGTCCGGCAGATGCCGATCATGTGCAGCAGGCGGGCCGACCCGCCGGAACCGGGGATCATGCCGATGCGCATCTCCGGCAGGGCGAACTGCGCGGTTTCGGACGCGATCCGGAAGTCGCAGGCCAGCGACAGCTCGAAACCGACACCAAAGCAATAGCCGCGAACCTGGGCGATCACCGGCTTGCGGCAGCGTTCCGGAGCGGCGATGTTGACGGCCAGTTCGGACACATGTTCCGCCGGCATTTCCATGAAGCCGGCGATGTTGCCGCCGGACGAGAAATTCTCGCCCTCGGCACGCAGGACGATCACCCGCACCCTGTGATCGCGGTCGAGCGCCGCGAACACGGCGGCGAACTGGTCGCGCTGGAGCATGCTGACGATGTTGAAGGGCGGGCGGTGCAGCACGATGTCGGCGCGCTCCTTGGCCTCGTCGATCTCCACGCGGAAACCGTCGAGGTTGGCGAGCAGGCTGTCGGTGCTGACGAAACGGTAGGGGGTCACGGTCGGAAACTCCATGGCTGAAGGCTTTGTTCGGTCGGGCTCAGTTCCGGCGCGAATTCGCCGGCCTGGAGCTTGCGGCGCAGGATCTTGCCGACCGGCGATTTCGGGATTTCATCGAGGAAGACGTAATCGCGCGGGCGCTTGAAGTTGGCGAGGCCGGAACTGCGGCAATGGTCGTCGAGATCCCTCGCCTCGACACCGCGGGCGCGCTTGACGAAGGCGACGACCCGCTGGCCCCAGCGCTCGTCGGGCAGGCCGGCGACCGCGACCTCCAGCACGCCGTCATGCAGCGACAGGACGCTTTCGATCTCGACCGGCGAGACGTTCTCGCCGCCGGTGATGATCATGTCGTCGACCCGGCCGGTGACGAACAGGTCGCCGTCGCCGTCGAGAAAGCCGATGTCTCCGGTGAAGTACCAGCCGGCATGCAGCGCCTTGGCGTCGGCGTCCGGCCGCTTCCAGTAGCCTTCGAAGGCTTCGTCGCCGGACAGATCGGCGACGATCTGCCCCTCCTCCCCGGCAGCGGTCCGCTCGTCGGGATCGAAGCTGCCGAGGCGGACGATGCGGATGCGCTGGTTCAGCGCCGCCTTGCCGGCCGAACCCGGCTTGGCCGGCGCGTTCTGGTCGATGGTGAAGGTGTAGATCTCGGACGAGCCGTAATGGTTGACGAACAGCTCGGGCCGGAAGGCGGCGTCGAGCCGCTTCAGCAGGCCGTCGGTCATCGACGCCCCGGCGAAGCCGAGCTTGCGCACCGAAGACACGTCGGTTTGCGCGAAATTCGGGTCGGCCAGCAGATCGTGGTACAGCGTCGGCACCAGATAGAGGCAGGTCAGGCGTTCCGCCGCGATCAATTCCAGCGCGCGGGCCGTATCGAACCGCGGCAGGCAGACGAAGCAGCCGTCGATCAGCGCCATCGCCAGCAGGGAGCGCACCCCCATCGTGTGGTAGAGCGGCATCACCCCCAGCGTGCGCTCGCCCCGGCGGTAGCAGTTCTGCGCGACATGGGCGACGGCGGAGGCCCGCTCCGTCCGGTGGCGGCGCGGCACGCCCTTGGGCTTGCCGGTGGTGCCGGAGGTGTAGAGGAACAGCGAGACATCCTCGGCCGTGGCGCGGGGATGCGCGTGAGCCGGCTCGCTTTCCAGCAGGTCGGCGAAGCGGTGGTCGGTTCGGAGTCCGCCCCCATTTCCTGGATCGCCGACCGCCCAATCGCCGATCACAATGCGGGGCAAAGCCTGCGCCGCGGCGGAGCCCCGGACGGCGTCGGCCGACACCTCCTGATAGAACAGGGCCCGCACCTCGGCATTGGGCAGGCAGTAGTCCAGCTCGTCGGCTTTCACCCGCCAGTTCAGCGGCACGACGGCGATGCCGGCCAGTTGGCAGGCCCAATGGAGGGTCGCCATCTCCCAGCTGTTCTGCAACGCGGTGGCGACGCGGTCGCCGGGATGCAGGCCGAACCGGTCGAAGGCGCCGACCAGCCGGCGGATGCGCTCCAGCCATTGCGCGTAGGTCAGCCGCAGGTCGCCGTCGACGATGGCGACCGCGTCGGGGCTGCGCTCCGCGCTGGCCAGGATGCTGCGGCCGAGGTCAAACATCGGCGGCCTCCGTCCTCGTCCGGTCGGTGACGTCCATCACGGCGCGGACGATGCCGGCATAGCCGGTGCAGCGGCAAAGATGGCCGCTCAGCATGTCGCGTAGCTCCTCTTCGGTTGGCTTGGGGTTGCGGCCCAGGTAATCGGTCAGCGACATCAGGATGCCCGCCGTGCAGAAGCCGCATTGCAGGGCGTGATGGCGGCGGAACGCCTCCTGGAGCGCGGTCATGCGTCCCTGGTTGGCCTGCGCCAGCCCTTCGACGGTGTCGATGCGCCGGCCGTCGGCCTGGACCGCCAGCGTCAGGCAGGCGCGGACCGCCACGCCGTCGATGCGGACGGTGCAGGCGCCGCATACGCCATGCTCGCAGCCGACGCGGGTGCCGTGGGCGCCCAGTTCATGGCGCAGGAAATCGCTCAGCAGCAGGCGCGGGTGTGCGTGGCCGGTGCGCGGCGTGCCGTTCAGGACGACGGAGACGGCGTGGCGCGTCTCCGCCGCCAGCGGCGATGTGGATTTCAGCGGCGGCATGACAAGGCTTCCTCAAGGACGGTACGGCCGATCCGGCGGACGAGGTCGCGGCGGTAGCGCGCGGTGGCGTGCTGGTCGTCGTCGCCGCCGAGATCCCAGGCGAAGGCGTTCAGCGCCTCGTCGAGATCCGGCGGCAGCCCGCCGGCAACCAGCGGCCAGGACCGGAGGGCCGGCCGGTCGGCGACCCCGCCGACGGCGACGCTGGCGCGCTCTCCATCGACCGTGGCTGCGCAGGCGGTGATGGCGAAATCGCCGTGCCGCATCGACAGCTCGCGGAAGGCATGGCCGCTGCCCGGCCGGGCGAGCGGGAAGCGGACGGATTCGACGATCTCGTCCGCCGCCTTCACCGTGGTCAGCGGTCCCAGGAAGAAGTCGGCGGCGGGCACGGTGCGGCGGCGGCGCAGGTTGCGCAGCACCACCTCGCCGCCGGTGGCGACCAGACAGAGCGGCGTCTCGGCGCTGGGGTCGGCATGGGCGACGGAGCCGCAGAGCGTGCCGCGGTTGCGGGTCTGGAAATGGCCGACCCACGGCAGGGCGGCTGCCAGCAGCGGAACCTCCCGCGCCAGGGTCGGGCGGGCCAGCACCTCGGCCTGGGTGACGGCGGCGCCGACGGTCAGCCAGCCGTTCTCGGCGCGCAGCGTGCGCAGTTCCTCCAGCCGGCCGAGGTCGATCAGCAGGCGCGGCTGGACCAGCCGCATGTTCAACATCGGCATCAGCGACTGGCCGCCGGCGATCACGCGGGCGTCCTCACCCCCGGCCGCCAGCGCCGCCAGCGCGTCGGCGACCGTCGCCGGCCGCAGATAGTCGAAGGATGCGGGTTTCATCGGGCGATCCCCAGAAGGCGCAGCAGACGCGCCAGAAGTGACGGCTGTTCGGCCGGAGCAGCGGAGCCACCGGCCCGGGCGGCCAGCTTTTCGAAGAACTGGCCGATCAGCAGGCGGGACGCGCTGTCGAGCATCCGGCCGCCGACCGCGGCGACCTTGCCGCCGACCGACGCGCCGTAGCGGTAGGTGACGCGCGTGCCGGTGGCCGTGCGTTCCAGCGTGACATGCCCGGTGCCGGTGCCCGATCCCAGTGCGCTGGTGCCGCTGCCGGTCAGGGTCAGCGCGTTGGGCGGGTCGAGGTCGGACAAGGCGACCTCCGCGATATAACGGCCGCGCACTGGTCCGATTCCGACCACCACCTCCGCCCGGTAGGCGTTGGGACCGACGAGGTCTAACGCCTCGCAGCCGGGCAGCAGCGCCGCCAACTCCTTGGGATCGAGCAGGATGGCCCAGACCTGTTCGGGCGTGGCCGGCACCTCGCGGCTGCCCTCCCCGGTCAGACCGCGCCCGCCCGGTGCGGCGGTCGGCGGCGGTGTCTCCCTGGCGCCACCGGCGGGTGCCGGTCGCGGCGGTTCCGGCGGATGGATCAGCGCAGCCAGCTTGGCCGGGGTGATCGGCAGGGACGGCACCTCGCCCGCCGATACGCCGGACACCGACAATCCGGACAGGGCGTCCGCCACCGCGTTGGCGAGGCAGACCGGGGTGCTCATGCAGTTCCCCTCCCCCACCCCCTTGGCGCCGAGCGGCGTCACCGGTGACGGGCTTTCGCGGTGGAGGATGACCGGAACCGGCACCTCGCAGGCGGTCGGCACCAGATAATCGGCGAAGGTGCCGGACAGGAACCGGCCATCGTCGCCATAGGCGTATTCCTCGTACAGCGCGGTGCCGACGGCATGGGCGAAGCCGCCCAGGATCTGGCCTTCCACCAGCAGCGGGTTCAGCAACCGTCCGGCGTCGTGCATGGTGACGTAGCGGTCGATCCGCGGCGCCCCCGTCGCCCGGTCGATCTCCACTCCGCAGAAATCGAAGATGAAGCCATAGCAGGCGGAGCTGTTGATGTGGTCGGCATCGGTCGGCGCCTTCAGCGGCTCCGGCGTCCAGAAGGCGGTCTCGCGCAGCGCCGCCTCCTGCCCGTCGGGCAGCGTTCCCGGCGACCAGTGGCCGGCGGCGGCGACGCGGGAGAACGACAAGCCGTTGTCCGGATTGGCGGCGGAGAAGACCTTGCCGCCGGCGAAGCGCACATCCTCCGCCCGGCAGTTGAGCTGCCCGGCGACCAGCACCGCCATGCGGCCGCGCAGCCGGGTCGCCGCCACCTGGGCCGCCCCCGCCACCGCCCCGGCGAAGCGGCTGGAATAATTGCCCGACGCGATCGACCAGGCGTCCTTGCCGGTGTCGAGGTCGGTGTTGACGCGGATGTCCTCGAACCGCAGGCCGAAGACGTCGGCCACCACCTGGGCCAACACGGTGCGGTGCCCCTGCCCCTGGGGTGCGGAGGCCACCGTCACCGACACGCCGCCGGTGGGATCGACCGCGACGCTGGCGGTCGCCTGCGCTCCGTTCTTCGGCCCGGCCTTGCGCCGTTCCTCGGCGGTCAGGACGGTGGTGATGTAGCCCATGTTGGAAATCGACGGCTCGACCACCGCGGCGTAGCCGATGCCGTACAGGCGCCCCTCCGCCCGCAGAGCGTCGCGCCGCGCCTTCAGCGCGTCGAGTGCGCCCTCGCGCACCGCCTGCTCCAGCGTCGCGCGGTAGTTGCCGCTGTCGAGCATCCCGCCCGACGCGGTGCGGTAGGGCATGGCGTCAGCCGCCACCAGATTGCGGCGGATGACATCGAGCGGGTCCAGCCCAAGTTCCGCCGCCACGCGGTTCATCAGCCGCTCCAGCCCGTAATAGAGCTGTCCGCCACCGAAGCCTCGGTTGAGGCCGGTCGGCGTCTTGTTGGTGACGACGATGCGGTTGGTCACCGCCAGATCGGGAATGTCGTAGGCGCCCGTCAGGTTGCCGTGGTTGCGGTAGAGCGAGGCCGGTTCCGGCGCCCGCAGATAGGCGCCGCAGTCTTCGGTCTGCTCCATCCGCAGCGCCAGCACCCGGCCGTTCGGTTCCACCGCCGCGTCGATGCGCATGCGGCGCGCGGTGGCGGAGGTGGCGGCCATCAGATGCTCCAGCCGGTCCTCCACCCACTTCACCGGCCGGCCGGCGACACGGGCGCACAGCCCCATCAGCACGACATAGGGGAAGACCGCCTGCTTGTTGCCGAAGCTGCCGCCGGAATGGGGCGGGGTCTTCAGCCGCAGCCGCGATCCCGGCACGTTCAGCGCGCGGGCCATCACCGGATGGACGGCGAAGGGGCCGGAGAAGTTCGACAGCACCTCGTAGGAATCCTCGGCCGCGTCGTAGTCGGCCAGGACGACGAAACACTCCATCGGGGTGCAGGAATTGCGGGGATATTCGACCTCGACCGACACGGTGCGGGCGGCGCGGGCGAAGGCGGCGTCAGGGTCGCCGTAGCGGAAGCTGCGGCTGTTGACGAGGTTGGACCCCACCGCCGGGTGCAGCGGCTCCGATCCTTCGTCCAAAGCCTGGGTGATCGAGGTCACCGGCGGCAGCGAGCGATAGCGCACCTCGATCCGGTCGAGCGCGTCTTCGGCCTGATAGCGGCTGTCGGCCAGCACCACCGCCACCGGTTCGCCGACATGGCGCACGCGGTCGATGGCGAGGCACCAATGCTCCATCGGCGCCCGGACGCCGACCAGGAAGGCGCCGGCAAGGCGCTTGGCGTCGGCTCCGGTGACCACGGCGGCGACGCCGGGCACCGCCAGGGCGGCGGCTGTGTCGATGCCCAGCAGATCCGCATGGGCGTGGGGCGAGCGCAGGATCGCGGCCTGCAGGGTGCCGGGCTTCACCGGCAGATCGTCGGCATAGCGGGCGACGCCGGTCAGCAGCGCCGCATCCTCCACCCGCGGCATCGCGCGGCCGACGAACGGGGCCGCCGCCGACTGCGCCGGATCGCCTTCTATTCCAGTGGTCTGCGTGGCGGTCTGCGTGGCCGTCATCGTCATCCTCCCGTTACCGGGGGAGACTAGACCGTTCGCCAAGCAAAGCTTTTACCGTGGAGTGTCGCGATTTACCCTAGCGTCTCATTTTCGCGCGTCTCATCGTCAGGCATGCCCGGCCTCGGGCGTTCCCCCGCCCGGCCGGTCAACCAGATTGACGACGCGGCGGTATTCGGTGGGCGTCACGCCCTGGTGGTTGCGGAAGAAGCGGCTGAAATGGCTGGGCGCCGAAAAGCCGAGCCGCCCGGACACCTCGGTCGCGCTCTCCAGACCGGCGGCCATGGCGTCGATCGCCGCCTCCATCCGCAGCACGTTGAAATAGAGCGCCGGGGTGATCGCCATCGTCTGCTGGAACAGCCGGAACATGTGGGCGCGCGACAGGCCGGCGGCGGCGGCGACGCGGCCGGCGTCGAACTCCTCCCCCAAGCTCCCCCGCATGAAGCGGATGGCCTGACGGATGCGGAAGTCGCCGGCCGCCGGGGCGGCACAGCGCGCGCCGCCCAGCCTCCGCCATTCGGAAAAGCGGTCGATGATGGCGATCATCAGGTCGAACAGCGCCTCCTCCATCCGTTCGCCCGACGGGTCGTCATACAGCAGTTCCGCCGCCATGCGGTCGGCCAGCCGGCGGATGTGCGGCGTCAGCTCTCCGCAGGACTGCGCGAAGAAGCCGGGATTGCCGCTGGCGTTGAGTTCGCGCTGCATGGCGCCGAGCCAGCGCGGCTCGATGTACAGCGCCAGGATCACCGTGCGCGGGGCGCCCGGCTGATGGGCGTAGGAATGGGCCTCCCAGCTGTTGACCAGCACCGCGGTGTCGTCGCGAAGCGGGTAGAGCCGTTCCCCCACCGCGAAGCGCGTGTCCGCGCCGGAGGCCTTGATCAGCACATGGCAATGGGGATGCGCGTGATGGATCAGCGCGTTGTCCATGTCCAGCAGCGCGACGCGGCCGAAGCTTCCCTGATGGATGCGCATCGCTTTCGACATGGCCGCCCGTCCCTTTCCACACGCCCGCAGCCATCGGCTGCCGGGACGCTCTTTGATCATTTGTTTGACAAGCTAATCGTCAATGCCAGCCTTTACCAGAGCCATCGGACAGGAACGGTCGGACGCGCGGCTGTCGGCGGCAGCACAATGGGCAGCATCAAATCATCAAGAGGGCGCCCCGCCGTATAAGGGACCTTCAACAAGCTACGGACACGCTTGCCGAACATCTCCAGGCACGGCGGGACACGCCAAAGTAGCCCACACCCTCCGGCTGCGCGATTAGGGATGACCCTGCGACAGGAGGTCCGGCGGAGTGAACCGGACGGACGTCGTCGGGAAGCTGAGGACAGGGATCAACACCCCGTTGGTTCCGGCAGCCCGGCAACGGGAGGAGCGGGCGCACAGGACTTCGCCACCCCTTGTTCCGCACTGCCGCCGGCGGCCGGTGCGGTGCGGACGCCTGTTCCGCTCAAGTCGTAGCCGGTCCAGGCAAGATGGCCGGGCGACATCAGCAGCGGAGCCCAGATCACGGCCGACAGGACATTGAATGTCTGAAATTTCCGATGGGGCATCGCCATCATGCCGGCCGTCGTCGGCACCACCGCGCGCAACGGGCCGATGAAGCGCGCCAGGAACACGCTCTTGCTTCCATGACGCTGGAAGAAGGCTTCGCCACGGCGGCGCAGTTCGGGTTGCCTGCTCAACGGCCATATCCGGAACATGTGCTCGCCATAGCGGCGGCCCAGCCAGTAGGAGGTCGCGTCCCCCAGGATGGCGCCGCCCGCGATCGCCAGATAGACCGACCAGAAATCGAGAACGCCCGCGCCTACGAGCGCGCCGGCCGCGGTCAGCATGACGACGCCGGGAATAAGAAGCCCGACGAGTGTCAGCCCCTCCGCAAACGCCATCAGGAAGATGATGGCTTCCGCCCAGTCCGCATGCGTTTCGATGAAGGCGGCGACAGCGGCCCCCTGGGCTGCGAAATCCGGCAGTCCCGTCAGCAAGGCGTTTGCGCCCGCGTCGTCCCGATCCTCGCAGGACGCTGGCTGACGACAAGCCGTCGATGCAGGTCGGTCATGAAAAGCGCCACGTCCTTTTCCAAGTCCTTTTCCAAGTCGGTGAAGCTGCCGAAGTTCCAAAATGCGATCATGCCCGATTTATCGCATGCGGGGCAATCGAAGCAAGCGGCGGCCGCGCATCGGCACGGCCGCCACCCACACCGGTCAGGCCGCCTTGAAGGCGCGCTGATTGACCTCGCCCTCGGCAAGCTGGGTCAGCTTCTCGTCCGTCGCCTTCTCCTCGCTGAGAGTCTCATCGAGCAGCTTGGCGATGTCCGTCATTCCGCACGTCTCCGCCAAAGTCCTGAGGGAGCCGTAGCTGGCAATCTCGTAATGCTCGACCTTTTGGGCGGCCATGATCAGGGCGACATCGAGAACCTCCGGCGAAAGGCCCTGGTCCATGATCTCCTCGGCTTCCTCGATCAGACCCTGGGTCGCTTCGCAGGTGTTGCCCGCCGGATCGGCCTGGAGGATCTGGAAGATCCGCTCCAGCCGCTTGACCTGCCCATCGGTCTCCTGGAGATGGGTCTGGAACGCCTGCTTCAACTGAGGAGACGAGGCCGCTTCCGCCATCGCGGGCAGCGCCTCGAGGATCTGGGTCTCGGAACTGTATGCGTCCTGAAGCTCCTCGATGAGGAGATCCTTCAATGCTTCCTTGGACATGCTGGTGCTCCTGACTGCTGATTCCGGTGAGTGCGGTTGGCAAGGGCGCCATAGCCTCAACAGGGGTGCGGCACATTCAATGCGGCACCCCCCTCGAATTGGCTGTCGGCAGGGCTAGGATGCGGCACGCCCGCTCGCCCCACCGCCCTCAATCCGGCGGGTCCAGCCGTCGTAACGCAGGGTCTTACCCGGCAGTTTTCCGCAATTTACCGCCAAAGCCGGCGGATTGGCGGATACCGCCCGTCGCACAGCCGGTACAGGCTGATGGACGGACTGTGGGTGAAACGCACGGAAGGGAAAGACGCAGGCATGTACCATGACCATGTGCGCCGGGACAGATTGACGAACAAGGCGTGGTTCCTGGGCGTGCTGGCGCTCGCCATCACAGCGGCCGGCATCCTTGGCGGCATCGGGCACACCGGCCTTGCCGCCGCCTTCGCGCCGGTCACCGCGGCCCTGCCGGGCGGCGAAGCGCTGGTGAGCGTCTGGGCCGCTCTCGGCCTTGCGCTGATCCTCACGCTGAACGTCCATCTTCTCGGCCGGCTCAGCCTTCGGCTGCAGGTCGCCGCCGTCTGGCTGGAAGTGCTCAGCCTGTTCCTGGTCTTCTTCTACAGTTTCGACCTGTCCTACAGCTTCATCCTGGGCAAGCTGTCGTTCCTGATCACCCAGGGCGTCGCCACGACGCTGTACATCTCGGCGATTTCCATCGCCATCGCCTTCGTCCTGGCCATGATCGGCGCCATCGCGAGGCTGTCGAACAATGGCTTCGCCATCGCCATCTCGTCCTTCTACACGTCCTTCTTCCGCGGCGTGCCGCTGCTGATCCAGATCTACCTGATCTATCTCGGCATTCCGCAGCTGGGCTACGTCATCGGGGCTATTCCGGCCGGCGTGGCGGCGCTGTCGCTGTGCTACGGCGCCTATATGACGGAGATCTTCCGCGCCGGAATCATGAGCATCCCCAAGGGCCAGTGGGAGGCCGCGCGCGCGCTGGGCTTCGGGCCGATGCACACGCTGGTGCTGATCATCCTGCCGCAATCCCTGCGCCTGATCATCCCGCCGACCGGCAACCAGTTCATCGCCATGCTGAAGGACAGCTCGCTCGTCTCGGTGATCGGCGTGTGGGAATTGATGTTCCTCGCCCGCACCCAGGGCCGCGACGAGTTCCGCCACCTGGAAATGCTGATCACCGCCGCCGCCCTTTATTGGCTGATCTCCATCGTCCTGGAGCAGTTGCAGGCCCGGCTGGAGCGCCGACTGGCGCGCGGCCACCGCCACTGAGCCGGTCCGCTCTTGTCCCAAGAATTCAAATCGTCCGAACGCCAAGGCTTCCCCTCACGTCAGGAGACCGTCCATGAGCCTGCTCAAATCCCTGTGCCTCGGCGCTGCCGCCATCGGCGCGCTCGCAATTTCCACCGGTGCCGCCAATGCGGGCGCCACGCTGGACCGCATCACGCAGAAAAAGGAAATGGTGGTGGCGACCGCCGCCAACTGGCCGCCGCAATCCTTCATGAACAAGGACAACCAGCTTGACGGCTTCGACGTCGAGGTGGCCAAGGAGATCGCCAAGCGGCTGGGCGCGACGGCCCGCTTCATCACGCCGGAATGGGGCATCATAACCGCCGGCAACTGGAACGGCCGCTGGGACGTCTCCGTCGGCTCGATGACGCCGACGACCGGCCGGACCCGTGTGCTCGACTTCCCGGCGATCTATTACTACACGCCCTATGTCTTTGCCGTTCACAAGACATCGAAGCTGGACAGCCGCGCGGCGCTGAACGGCAAGACCGTCGGGGTCGAAGGCGGCACGACCTCCGAGGATTACATCGGCGGGAAGCTGAAGATCGACGCCGTCGGCGTCCCCGACTTCACGGCTGACGTGAAACCCGGCACCGTCAAGACCTACGGCGACAGCGTCGGCCCGCTGGACGACCTGCGGCTCGGCGACGGCGTGCGGGTTGACGCCATCGTCTCCGCCCTGCCGACCGTCGAGGCGGCGGTGAAGCGCGGCTATCCGATCCGCGCCATCAACGACAAGCCGGCCTACCACGAGCCGCTGGCCATCGCCATCGACAAGGGTGACGCGGAGCTGAACGCCAAGCTGACGGAGATCGTGGCCGCTCTGAAGGCGGACGGCACGCTGAAGTCGCTGTCGGAGAAGTGGTACGGCATGGACTACACCGTCGCCAAATGAGGCAGCCGGAGGTCGGCCGCACCGCTCCCCCGGCGGCCGGCCTCCGCCCGCTTCCCGAAAACTGACACCAATCCGGCAAACGGAACCCAACCGGCATGCGTGACTACCCGAACACCTATTACAGCGCCACCCGCCGACCGGCGAGCGACCACGCCCCTCTGCGCGGTACGGTGACGGCCGACGTCTGCGTGGTCGGCGGCGGCTTGGCCGGCCTGTCCACGGCCTGGGAACTGATCCGGCGCGGCCGTTCGGTCGCGCTGCTGGAGGCGCAGCGGATCGGTTGGGGAGCATCCGGCCGCAACGGCGGCTTCGTCCTGCAGGGCTGGTCGGAGGGGCTGCGAACCATCGAGGCCCGCTGCGGCCGGGATCATGCCCGCGCGCTGTTCGGCCTTTCGGTGGAAGGCGTGGAGATCGTCCGCGACACCATCGCCGGCCATTCCCTGCCCGGCTGCAACCCGACCACGGGGAAGCTCGGCGTCACCCGCTATGAGGCGGCGGACCAGTTGCAGCGCCACCGCGACCACATGGCGCGGACCTACGGCTATGAGTTCGCCTACATCGACCGCCCGACGCTGCGCGGCCTGCTGAAAAGCGACATCTATTTCCAGGCCCTGCGCGACCCGGTCGGCTTCCATTTCCACCCGCTGAACTATTGCCTCGGCCTTGCCGACCTGATCGCCGGCGCCGGCGGGCGGCTGTTCGAGGGCACCGCCATGATCGGCATGAGCCGCACCGACACGCCCGGCCCCGGCGGCCGCTGGCGGGTGGATACGGTGGACGGTTCGGTCATGTGCCACGACGTGGTGATGTGCGGCGGCGGCTACGGCGGGCCGGAGTTCGGTCCCCTGCGCCGGGCCTTCCTGCCGATCGCCACCTATGTCGTGCTGACCGAGCGGCTGGGCGACCGACTGGCGGATTTCGTCGCGACCACCGACGCTGTCGGCGACGACCGTCGTTCCTCCGACTATTACCGCATCGTCGACGGCGACCGCCTGCTGTGGGGCGGACGGATCACCACCCGCTATGAACAGGACGAAAAGCGCTTGGCCGCCCTGCTGCGCCGGGATATCAGCGGGGTCTTCCCCGGCCTTGCCGATGTGCGGATCGAAAAGGCATGGTCGGGCTTGATGGGATACGCGCGCCACAAGATGCCGCATATCGCCAAAGTTGAAGAAGGGTTGTGGAGCTGTTCGTCCTTCGGCGGACATGGCATGAACACGGCGCCGATCGGCGGGCGCGTCGTTGCCGAGGCGATCACCGGCGAAAGCGACCGGATTCGGTTTTTCGCCCCTTACGGTTTGACCTGGAATGGCGGTATCTTCGGCCCCCCTGCCGCGGAAATGGTCTATGCGGGACTGCGCCTGATGGACTTCTGGCAGGAGTCGCGATCCCGGCGCCAGGGTTCTTAAGGTATCGGCCACCGATGCGAGGGGATGAGGGTATGTCTGGGCCGGGCAACGAACAGGGTTTCCGCCTGACGGACAAGGACAAGCAACTCCTCGCCCTGTTGCAGAAGAACGCGCGGGAACCGACCTCCGCGCTCGCCCGCAAGATCGGCGTGTCGCGGACGGCCCTGCAGGAGCGCATCCAGCGGCTGGAAACCGCCGGCGTGATCGAGGGCTATTCGGTCCGCATCAACCACAGCAAGCTGATCTACACCGTCAACTGCTTCACCATGGCGGTCTGCAACAACAAGACCTATTCCGACGTCATCGCCCAGATGCGGACGATGGAGGCGGTGCAGGCGGTGTACGCCATTTCCGGCGACTGGGATTTCGTCATCCATGTCGCCACGGAAACACTGGAGAAGCTGAACACCGAACTGACGCGGATCAACATGATCAAGGGCGTCGTCCGCACCACCTCCTGCATCGTCATGGAGACGAAATTCGACCGCCGGCTCGCCTTCATGGGCAGGATGGGAGCCAATCTGCTCGAGAATGCCGCCGATCTGCCGGCATCGGGACATGACGCCGAGGCGGCATGCGCGTCGCCGGGCGGAAGCGGAGAAGACCGGGCCGCGGATTGATGCGCCGGCCGGTTTTGGGCCGTTTCGACGCCCGCGCTGTTCACGCAGCAGACGCGTCGGAGATTTCACTTGTCCACCAAGCCCAGCCCGCTCACCACCCCCGATGGCCGCTACATCGTGGTGCGCGGACGTCTGTGGCGTGCGGCCAACCCGGCCTTGTCCGATGAGGCCCGCGCCGGCCTGATCGCCGATCTGATGCGGGCCCGCCGGGCCGTGGCGGCCGCACGGCGTTCTGCCGACCGCAGCGCGGAAGCGGCGGCCCACGCCGCCGTCGATCAGGCCAAACAGGCTCTCGGCGAGCGGGGACCTGTCTGGTGGTCCGATGGTGCGCCGGATCTGAACCGGCACATGATCCGGACCACACCCTATGCCGCCTGGTTCCGTATCGTCAGCGCAGGCGACCTCTGAATCCCGGCTGCGCGGCGCCGCCAACCGTATTGCTCCCAAAGAGCATATCCAGAGCTTGAGAAACGTCTGCCTCGGCCGTATCGTCAGTGTTCCGCAGATAGACTGCGGCGTTCTTTCAGCAAGGAGCTTGCTGAGCATGCCACCCATCACCGTCACCGGACGCGAGTCCGGAGCCCTGAAGTTTGATTTCCTGGTCTTCGTCGGCCGCTTCCGTCCTTTCCATCTCGGCCATCTCGCCGTCATGAAGCGGGCCCTGTCGCTGGGGCGGCATCTGATCGTGCTGGTCGGATCCTCGCGTCAGGCGCGCAGCCACCGCAACCCCTTCCGCTTCGAAGAGGTTCGCTCCTGCATAGCGGGAGCCTTCACACCGGAAGAGTGCGAGCGCATCACGGTGCTTCCCCTGATCGACCGCTACAACGACCTGGAATGGATCCGCGATGTTCAGGCTGCGGTGCACGGCGTCGTCGTGCAGCACCACCGGCCTGCCGACGGCTCGGCCCCCAGGGTCGGCCTGATCGGCCATTCGAAGGACCACAGCAGCTACTATCTGCGCATGTTCCCGCAATGGGGCGCCGTGGAATGCATGAACTGCCGGGGGATTTCGGCCACACCCATCCGCGATGCCTATTTCATCGACGCGGCGGCGGCGCTGGAGACGTGGAAAGACGCGCTGCCCGCGAATGTCGCCGCCTTCATGGCGGAGTTCGCGCGCACCGACGAGTACAAGCGGCTGGCCGAGGAAAGCGCCTACATTGCCAAATACAGGTCCGGGTGGGCCAACGCTCCCTACCCTCCGACCTTTCTGACCGCCGATGCCGTGGTGGTCCTGTCCGGGCACGTCCTGCTGGTCGAGCGCCGGGGCCTGCCCGGACGCGGCCTGCTGGCCCTCCCCGGCGGCTTCGTCGGTCAGCATGAGCGGATCAAGGACGCCATGATCCGGGAATTGCGGGAAGAGACGAAGCTCAAGATTCCGGCGGGCTTCCTGGAGGGCGGCATCCGCGCCAGCCAGATCTTCGATCACCCCTACCGCTCGTCGCGCGGGCGCACGGTGACCCAGGCCTTCCTCATCCAGCTCAAGGCCACCGACGAAGGCTTCCCCAAGGTGCGTGGCGGTGACGACGCCAAATCGGCGCGCTGGATGCCGATCGCGGAAATCGATCCCGAACGGATGTTCGAAGATCACTTCCACATCATTCAGACCTTGATCGCCTCGTCCAACGCCTGAACACGCTGTCCGTCAGCCTCCGGGCGTCGTCATCGCCGCGCGGACCCACGGGCCGGGCCGGCGCCCGCCGGCCACCAAACAGTACGGGCTGTGCCCCGGTCAGCCGAGAACAGGAGGTTTCAGCCATGCTCGTCAATTTCAGCAGCCGCGCCCACAACCACAATTTCGCCACCGACTTCATCGTCCGCTCGCTGCTCGACACCGACTGGTACAAGCTGGCGATGCTGCAGTTCATCTGGCGGCATTTCCGCGACGTGAAGGTCCGCTTCAGCCTGATCAACCGCACCCGGTCGGTGAAGCTCGCCCGGATCATCGACGAGGCCGAGCTGCGCCGCCAGCTCGACAATGTGCGCTCGCTACGCCTGAAGCGGTCCGAAGCGGTCTGGCTCCAGGGCAACACCTTCTACGGCCAGCGCGGGATCTTCCGGCCCGAGTTCGTAGCCTGGCTCGCCGATGGATTCGCCCTGCCCGACTACCGGCTGTCGGAGGAGGACGGCCAGTGGCGCCTGGATTTCGAGGGGTCGTGGGCGATGACGACGATGTGGGAAATCTACGCGCTCAGCATCATCAACGAACTGAAGACGCGCGCCGCGCTGGCGAGCATGACGGAAACCGAACTCGACATCCTCTACGCCCGCGCCAAGGTCCGCCTCTGGGACAAGATCGAACGGTTGCGCCCGCTCGAACACCTCAGCCTCTCGGATTTCGGCACCCGGCGGCGGCACAGCTTCCTCTGGCAGGAATATGTCGTGGAGACGATGGCGGCTGAACTCGGCCCGCGCTTCATCGGCACCTCCAACACCCATCTCGCCATGAAGCACGATCTGGAGGCCATCGGCACCAACGCGCACGAGCTGCCCACGACGGTCGCAGCGCTGGCGCGGACCGAAGACGACCTGCGCGCCGCACAGTACGAGGTCCTGCGGCTGTGGCAGGAGACCTATGGCGGCGCGATGCTGGTGTTCCTGCCCGACACCTTCGGATCGACCCAGTTCCTCAGGAACGCGCCGGACCTGGTGGCGGACTGGACCGGCATGCGGGTGGACAGCAAGGAGCCGGTGGCGGCAGGCGAGGAATACATCGCCTGGCTGGAGCGGCATGGCCGCGATCCGCGGGAGAAGCGCGTTCTGTTCAGCGACGGGCTGGACGTCGAGGACATCCTGCGGCTCCATCGGACCTTCGGCGGCCGCATCCGCGACGGCTACGGCTGGGGCACCCTGCTGACCTCGGACTTCCGGGGCTGCCATCCGCGCAACGGCCAAGGACTCGATCCGCTGAGCCTCGTCTGCAAGGTGACGGCGGTCGAGGTGGACGGCGCCTGGAAGGGAGCGGTCAAGCTCAGCGACAATTACGAGAAGGCCACCGGGCCGGCCTCCGAGGTCGCCCGCTACCGCGCCATCTTCGGCACCGAGGGCGTCGCGAACGTGCCCGTACTGGTCTGAACCTGAGGAGACGCATCATGACCGAACCGATCATCAGCCCGGCCGCCGCGCTGGGGGCCGTCGCGGCCACACTGCCGGTGCGCAGGACCACCGTGGCCCTGGCCGAAAAGGGGGTTGGAAAGCTCGACGTCGATCCCGTGAAGGGCTTCGCCGCCATCGGCGGCGGCAATCTGGCGCCGCCGTCGGCCAACGCCCAGGTCACCCGTATGATCGCCGAGATCGACCGCACCAACCGGCTGTTCATCGAGGCCGGCCACCCCATCGCGGTGTTCCTGGACACCCATGAGCCGGGCAAGCCCGAGCATCCCTACCCGCCCCACTGCGAAGCCGGCACCGGCGAAGAGGATCTGGTCGAGGAATTGTCGTGGCTGGACGGCGCCCCCGGCGTCACGCTGATGCGCAAGGACTGCATCAACGGCGTGGTCGGGACGACCGACCTCGCGACCGGCCGGAACCGGCTGTTCGACTGGATCGCGGGAAACGGCATCGAAACGCTGGTGGTGGACGGCATCTGCACCGACATCTGCGTGCTCCAGGCGGTGCAGGCCCTGCTGTCGGCGCGCAACCACGGCATGACCGGGCCGCTGCGCGAGATCGTCGTGTATGAGCCGGGATGCGCCACCTACGACCTGCCGCTCGCCACGGCCCGCGTCCTCGGCCTGCCCGACACCGCGGCCCACCCGCAGATGGTCGCCCACCACATCGGGCTTTATCTGATGCAGGCGAGCGGCGCGGTCATCGCCGACGAGCTTTTCCTTCAAACCCCGTAAGACGGACGAGCCGGCTCTTTCCGCATATTGGCCTTCTTCAAGGCCTGAGGATGCCCCGCTCAGGGCTCAGGGTTTGGTCAGGCTGGTGCGTGCCGCCTCCAGGATCTCGTCCGACAGGTCCGGGTCGTCGACGGCACGGGCGAGGATGAGGGCACCGACCATCCCCGACAGGGTGGCAAGCGCCGCCTTGCGCTTCGCCTCCTCCGAGCGGCCCGGCACCAGCCGCTGCAGCATGTCGATGAAGGGGCGCAATCCCCGGGTGAAGGCACTGCGCGCCACGCCGCCCTGCCGGGCCACATCGACGCCAAGCGCCGCGATG
>NZ_DASPIS010000047.1:0-106103 GCF_035628975.1 Azospirillum sp.
TCCTTCTCAGCGTCGCTCAGGCGATAGCGCGGCGGAACTGTCATTCCGCCTTTGGCTCATGTCAGCCCCCGCAACGCAACACCAGATCGTCACCCCACCCCCAATGCGCCCGACGCCGAGCCGGCCCGAGCCGGCATCACATGCGCAGCCAGCCCGGTGAGCAAATACTAGCATATTACCCTAACCCAAGATTGAGTGGTTCCACTGACGCACTACACACGTTTTATGAACTGGAGAAGGAGCGCGACAATGGGGATTTGACCGCAGATGAGTTCGATGAACTTGTCGCCTGCATGCCTGCCCGTGGATATATCCCTCGAGTGCGCTTCGAATATAGTGAGAAACAGTATCGGCCGGTTCGGCATCCCGGTGCGCATTTTCACATCGGTATGTCGGGGGAAGATCGCTGGTGCTCTGGACGAAAGCTGTCGCCAAAGAGCTTTGGTTTCCTGATGACAAAATTTTACTATCCAGATATTTGGTGGAGTGGATCGCGCTTCTCCAAGCCAGAAAATGAGCAGGAAACTCTAACTGCGCTATCTACATGTTTCGACGAGCGTCTGCTGACGTCTATCAAAGGTGATGGAGTTTCACTTTTTCTAACAGACTATGAAAAGATGGGCTTCCACATGTCGGCCCTGCTCGGACAACAAGGCATAAAGTTGCCAGCATAAGCGGGTGCTCGATGTGCGATAGCCATGGAATAGATGTAGAGAGGATTTTTGAGCCTTGGATTGCAGTTTCTGAACGAAGAAGATAGGCGCTAGGCGATTGCGTTTTTTGGACGATGGCAGTATCCGTTCCGACACGGAAGCGTGCGTCCCCACTTCCACGTTAAAGGGGCAAAGGCCTGGGCATTGCCTTGGCCGTATGCGACGGCAGGATCTTGCAAATCGATGATTCGCAACGGTCTCACCGAACGGCTCTCGGGCTTGAGCGTAGCGCTTGCCTAGAGTTTGCCCCTATTACCTTTTCACAAAAATCCCCCAAACCAGGACCAAATTCCTATACCCTCTCCGCCCAGGTCCCACCCCTTCGCGGAGCCCCACCATGCCCCTCGACAGCCGCACCTTCCAGAACGACCGTTTCCCCGCCTGGGCCGAAGAGCCGCCGGTGCCGTCCGAAGGCTCGCTGGTCCCCGGTTCGCAGTTCCATGACGAGCAGTGGATCATGGCCGCCGGCATGCTGGCGCGCGGCAACAGCTTCCTTCAGGTCTCCCGCGCCATGGGGTGCAGCCGCACCACGCTCTGGCGGGCCTATTACGGTTCCAAGGATTTTCGTCACAGGGTGTGGTGGGAGCGGCAGGCGCTGAACCGCGAGGCCGAGCTGCGCCTGTCCTCGCTGCGCATCCTGGTGGCCGAGCAGATCGAGCGGCTGGTCACCTCCGGCGATCCCACCACCGTCCGCTGGATGGCCGAACGGCTCGGCCTGTTTGACGGTCTCGACCGCCCGGCGTCCAGGCGGCAAGCCGCCGAACAGGCCGAGCCGCCCGCTCCCCGGCCCGCCCCCAGACCGGCCCCCAGACCCGAGGATCCGCCCGCCGTCACCATCCCCGAACTGGACGACGACATCCCCGGCGACCTGCGCGAGCGGATGGCGCCCGATCCCGCCATGGTCGCCGCCATACTGGCCCGGCCGGAGGGCGAAGGTCCGAAGGGCGTCTTCCCCTGGACCGTCAACGAGTACGAGCATTTCCCCAACCTCAACCCCGGCCCGGTCAGCCGCCGCGCCGCCGGTCCCTTCTCCCATCCCCTCTGACGGCTCCGCCGGCCGATGCAACATCCGCCTAAACCTGTTCCACGCCGTTCCAACCCCCGATGAGGCCGCCGATACCCCCACCCTGACCGGCCCCGCCGGACTGTCTGACCGGGATGCTTGATCGCGCCGCCGATCTGTCCGACCCTGCGTGTCCGTTCGAACACCCGAGGATCACGCGATGACCGCCGGCCCCGCCTTCACCACAGGCTTCACCTGTGTGCTCGACGCCCGTGCCAGGCTGGGGGAGGGGCCGGTCTGGTCGGTGGACGATCAGGCGCTCTATTGGGTCGACATCAAGGGCCGGGCGCTGAACCGCTTCGATCCGGCCACCGGGACCAATCTTGCGATGGCCCTGCCGGAGGAGATCGGCTGCGTCGCCCCGCGCAAGGGTGGCGGCTTCATCGCCGGCCTGCGCTCCGGCCTGTGGCAGCTGGACGGGGAGGGGAGACCGGTCGCCTGCCTCGCCGCCAATCCGGAGGACCAGGGCGCCAGCCGCTTCAACGACGGCAAGACCGATCCCGCCGGCCGCTATCTGGCCGGCACGCTGGACGAGCCCAAGGCCGGCGGCAAGGCGCATCTCTACCGCTACGACCGGCGCGGGCTGGCGGTGCTGGCCGGCGGGCTGCTGACCTCCAACGGTCTGGCCTTCAGCCCGGACGGGCGGATCCTGTACCATTCCGACACCCCGACCTTCACCGTCTACCGCTACCGCTACGATCCCGCCACCGGCGCCGTCTCCGACCGCGAGATCTTCGTCCGGCTGGAGCCGAAGGACGGCGACCGCGGCCGGCCGGACGGGGCGGCGGTGGATGCCGACGGCTGCTATTGGACCGCGCTCTACGAGGGCGGGCGGGTCGCGCGCTTCTCCCCCGCCGGCGAGCTGCTGTCGGAACATCCGGTGGCGGCGCGCTGCCCGACCATGGTGGCCTTCGGCGGTCCCGACCTGCGCACCCTCTACGTCACCAGCGCCAGCGCCGGCCGCCCCGCCGACGAGCTGGAGCGCCTGCCGCAGTCCGGCGGCCTGTTCGCCATGACGGTCGATGTGCCGGGCCTGCCGGTCCCGCCCTTCGACCCGGAAGCCTGAGCATGTTCCGGAAGTTCGTCTACCTGCTGGCCCTGGCGCGCGAGAAGCATTTCGGCCGCGCGGCGGAAAGCTGCCACGTCTCGCAGCCGACCCTCTCCAACGCCATCCGCCAGCTGGAGGAGGAGCTTCAGGTCCCCATCGTCGAGCGCGGCCAGAAGTTCGAAGGCTTCACGCCCGAGGGGCTGACGGTGCTGGAATACGCCCGCCGCATCGTCGGCGAGCGCGACAACCTGCGCCACGAGCTGCTGGCCCTGGCCCAGGGCGTCACCGGCCATCTGCGGGTCGGCGCCATCCCCTCCGCCCTGCCGGTGGTGCCGCATGTGCTGACGCCCTTCACCACCCGCTTCCCGCACATCCGCTCCACCGTCGTCTCGCTCAGTTCGCGCGAGATCCAGCGCGGCCTCGACGAATTCGAACTCGACGCCGCCATCACCTATCTCGACAACGAACCGCTGAACAACGTCCGCACCCTGCCGCTCTACACCGAGCGCTACCACCTGCTGGCCCACCGCGACGACTTGGCCGAGGAGCTGATCGCCGAGGGTGCCGTGACGTGGGAAACGGCGGCCGGTCTCCGGCTCTGCCTGCTGACCCCCGACATGCAGAACCGCCGCATCGCCGACACCGCCTTCCGCATGACCGGGCGGACGGTGCAGCCGGCGATGGAGACCAACTCCATCGTCACCCTCTACACCATCGTCCGCGCCGGCAGCTGCGCCAGCATCGTCCCCGGCCAGCTGCTGACCTTCGTGCCCCCGCATCCGGACATCGTCGCCCTGCCGCTGGTCGATCCGGAACTGAGCCACGTCGTCGGCCTCGCCTATGCCGACCGCGACCCGCCGCCGCCGCTGGCCAAGGCCCTGGCGGTGGCGGCATCCGACGCCGACATCGCCCAGCGGGTGGCGATCAGCGTCGCCGAGGCCATGATCCCCTGGCGGCTGGCGATCCGCTGAAGGGCCGTTCTTGATAGCGAAAAGCTATCAGCCCATCGGAAAATACAATTTGCTGGCATACCGTATCCTCCGCCACTCTGACGGTGTGGGGCGCTGAGAGACGCCCGGAAAAAGCCAACAGAGCCAAGCCAGAACGACGCCGACCCCAAGTGCGGCGCGGACGATCGCAAGGAGGGATACCCGTGAACGCAAGCCATCCGTGGAGCGCTGAGCGCGCCATGACGATTGTCGATAGCAATCGGCATCTGCGCGGCGCCCTGCTGCCGATCCTTCACGCGCTGCAGGAAGAGTTCGGCTATATCGACGAACAGGCCATCCCCCTGCTGGCGACGGAGCTGAACCTCTCGCGCGCCGACGTGCATGGCGTGGTGTCCTTCTATCACGAATTCCGCCGCGAAAAGCCCGGCCGCCACATCATCAAAGTCTGCCGGGCCGAAGCCTGCCAGTCGATGGGCGCCAACGCCCTGGTCGACCACATCAAGAGGCGGCTGCAGGTCGATTTCCACGGCACCACCGCCGATGGCGCCTTCACGCTGGAACCGGTCTTCTGCCTCGGCAACTGCGCCCTGTCCCCCGCCGTCATGATCGACGAGAACCTGCACGGCCGCGTCTCGCCGGACCGCTTCGACGAACTGGCGGCGGAGACGCGGACCAACCCGCAGGCCCACCAGCAGATCCCCCGCGCCCTCAGCCACTCCCACAAGGGTCACGCGCAATGAGCGGCCATCTGATCACCGTCTTCGTCCCGCGCGATTCCGCCGCCCTGTCCGTCGGCGCCGACGCCGTGGCCGCCGCCATCCGGGCCGAGGCCGCCAGGCGCGACCTGCCGCTGCGCATCGTCCGCAACGGCTCCCGCGGCATGCTCTACCTGGAACCGCTGGTCGAGGTCGAAACCCCGGACGGCCGCGTCGCCTACGGCCCGGTCACCCCGGCCGATGTCCCGGGCCTCTTCGACGCCGGCTTCCTGACCGGCGGGGAGCACGCGCTCGGCCACGGCCTGACCGAGGAAATCCCCTACTTCAAGAAGCAGGAGCGGCTGACCTTCGCCCGCTGCGGCATCATCGATCCGCTGTCGGTCGAGGACTACCGCGCCCATGGCGGTTTCCGGGGCCTCGAGAACGCGCTGGCGATGTCCCAGGCGGAGATTGTCAAGGTCGTGACCGACAGCGGCCTGCGCGGCCGCGGCGGCGCAGGCTTCCCCACCGGCATCAAGTGGAACACGGTGATGCAGGCCAAGGCGGACGAGAAATTCGTCTGCTGCAATGCCGACGAGGGCGACAGCGGCACCTTCGCCGACCGCATGATCATCGAAGGCGATCCCTTCTGCCTGATCGAGGGCATGACCATCGCCGCCATCGCGGTGGGCGCCACCTCCGGCTACGTCTACATGCGCTCGGAATACCCGCACGCCACGGCGACCCTGCGCCACGCCATTAAGCTGGCCTATGACGAGGGCTGGCTCGGCGACAACATCCACGGCACCAACCGCAGCTTCCATCTCGACGTCCGCGTCGGCGCCGGCGCCTATATCTGCGGCGAAGAGACGGCGATGCTGGAAAGCCTGGAGGGCAAGCGCGGCATGGTCCGCTCCAAGCCGCCGCTGCCGGCGCTGGAGGGACTGTTCGGCAAGCCGACCGTGGTCAACAACGTGCTGTCGCTCTGCTCGGTGCCGATCATCCTCGACAAGGGCGGCGAGTATTATCGCGACTTCGGCGTCGGCCGCTCGCGCGGCACGCTGCCCTTCCAGCTTGCCGGCAACATCAAGCATGGCGGCATCGTCGAAAAGGCCTTCGGCATCACCCTGCACGAGCTGCTCTACGACTTCGGCGGCGGCACCATCACCGGCCGGCCGATCCGCACGGTGCAGGTCGGCGGCCCGCTCGGCGCCTATCTGCCGCCGTCGCAGTTCGATCTGCCCAAGGATTACGAGGCCTTCGCCGCGCAGGAGGCGATGGTCGGCCATGGCGGCATCGTCGTCTTCGACGACAGCGTCGACATGGCCCAGCAGGCCCGCTTCGCGATGGAGTTCTGCGTGGCGGAATCCTGCGGCAAGTGCACCCCCTGCCGCATCGGCTCGACCCGCGGGATGGAGACGCTGGACAAGATCATCGCCGGCAAGAACGTCGACGCGAATCTCGAACTGCTCGCCGACCTCTGCGACGTGATGGTGGACGGCTCGCTCTGCGCCATGGGCGGCATGACTCCCTATCCGGTGCGCAGCGCGGTGAAGCATTTCCCGGAGGACTTCCGCAAGAAAACGCACGCCGTCCGCGTCACCCACATCGCCGCCGAATAACGAGCGACCCAGGAGCCCCCGAGATGACCCTCATCCACGAGACCGACTACGGCACCCCGGCCCGCGTCTCCGAGACCCTGGTGACGCTGGAGATCGACGGCCGCGCCATCACCGTTCCCGAAGGCACCTCCGTGATGCGCGCCGCGATGGACGCCGGCATCACCGTGCCGAAGCTCTGCGCCACCGACAGCCTGGAACCCTTCGGCTCCTGCCGCCTCTGCGCGGTCGAGATCGAAGGGCGCCGCGGCACTCCGGCCTCCTGCACCACCCCCGTCGCGCCGGGCATGAAGGTCCACACCCAGACCGACAAGTTGGCGAAGCTGCGCCGCGGCGTGATGGAGCTCTACATCTCCGACCATCCGCTCGACTGCCTGACCTGCGCCGCCAACGGTGACTGCGAGTTGCAGGACATGGCCGGCGCCGTTGGTCTGCGCAACGTGCGGTACGGTTTCGACGGCGAAAACCATCGCGCCGCCGCGAAGGACGAGAGCAACCCGTATTTCACCTTCGACGCCTCCAAGTGCATCGTCTGCTCGCGCTGCGTCCGCGCCTGCCAGGAAACCCAGGGCACCTTCGCGCTGACCATCGACGGGCGTGGCTTCGCGTCGTCGGTGTCGCCGGGCGCCAAGGAAAGCTTCATGGAAAGCGAGTGCGTGTCCTGCGGTGCCTGCGTCCAGGCCTGCCCGACCGCGACCCTGACCGAGAAGTCGATCATCGAGCACGGTCAGCCGGAACACAGCGTCATCACCACCTGCGCCTATTGCGGCGTCGGCTGCTCCTTCAAGGCGGAGATGCAGGGGACCACCGTGGTCCGGATGACTCCGTGGAAGAACGGCGGCGCCAACGAGGGGCATAGCTGCGTCAAGGGCCGCTTCGCCTGGGGCTACGCCACCCACAAGGACCGCATCATGAAGCCCATGGTGCGCGAGCGGATCACCGACCCGTGGCGCGAGGTATCGTGGGAGGAGGCCATCGCCTATGCCGCCGAGCGGCTGCAGGCGGTGCAGGCCAAGTATGGCCGGGGCTCCATCGGCGGCATCACCTCGTCGCGCTGCACCAACGAGGAGGTCTATGTCGTCCAGAAGATGATCCGGGCCGCCTTCGGCACCAACAACATCGACACCTGCGCCCGCGTCTGCCATTCGCCGACCGGCTACGGCCTGTCGCAGACCTTCGGCACCTCGGCCGGCACGCAGGACTTCCGCAGCGTCGACAAGTCCGACGTCATCCTGGTCATCGGTGCCAACCCGACCGACGGTCACCCGGTGTTCGGCTCGCGCATGAAGAAGCGTCTGCGCGCCGGGGCCAAGCTGATCGTCATCGACCCGCGCCGCATCGATCTGGTGCGCAGCCCGCATGTCCAGGCCGAATACCATCTCCAGCTCCAGCCCGGCACCAACGTCGCCGTGGTCAACGCCATCGCCCACACCATCGTCACCGAAGGGCTGGTGAACCGCCCCTTCGTCGAGGAGCGCTGCGACCCTGCGGCGTTCGCGAAGTGGGAGGCGTTTATCGCCGAGCACCGCAACTCGCCGGAATATCTGGAATCGCGCACCGGTGTCCCGGCCGATCAGGTCCGCGCCGCCGCCCGCCTCTACGCCACCGGCGGCAACGCCGCGATCTATTACGGCCTGGGCGTGACCGAGCACAGCCAGGGCTCCAGCACGGTGATGGCGATCGCCAACCTTGCGATGGCGACCGGCAACATCGGCCGCGAGGGCGTCGGCGTGAATCCGCTGCGCGGCCAGAACAACGTGCAGGGCTCCTGCGACATGGGCTCCTTCCCGCACGAGCTGCCGGGTTACCGCCATGTGTCGGACGACCTCGTCCGCCAGGAGTTCGAAGCCGCCTGGGGCGTCACGCTCGATCCGGAACCGGGCCTGCGCATCCCCAACATGTTCGACAGCGCGCATGACGGCAGCTTCCGCGGCCTGTTCGTGCAGGGCGAGGACATCGTCCAGTCCGATCCCAACACCACCCATGTCACCTCGGCGCTGGAATCGCTGGACATCGTCATCGTCCAGGACCTGTTCCTGAACGAAACGGCGGCCTTCGCCCACGTCTTCTTCCCCGGCACCTCCTTCCTGGAAAAGGACGGCACCTTCACCAACGCCGAACGCCGCATCAACCGCGTCCGCAAGGCGATGCCGTCCAAGGTCGGCAAGGACGAGCATTGGGTGGCCTGCGCGCTGGCGACGGCCATGGGCTATCCGATGCACTACAACAGCACGTCCGAGATCATGGACGAGATCGCGAGGCTGACCCCGACTTTCCGTGGCGTCAGCTTCGAGAAGCTCGACCGCGTCGGCAGCGTCCAGTGGCCCTGCACCGGCTTGGAGGACGACGACACCGGCATGGCGATCATGCATGGCGAGAGCTTCGCCCGCGGTCTCGGCCGCTTCGTGATCACCGAATATGTGCCGACCGACGAGCGGACCACGCGGATGTACCCGCTGGTGCTGACCACCGGCCGTATCCTCGCCCACTACAATGTCGGCGCCCAGACCCGCCGCACCGCCAACGTGGCCTGGCACCCGGAGGATGTGCTGGAGATCAACGCGGTGGATGCCGAGATCCGGGGCGTCAAGGACGGCGATATGGTGTCGCTCGCCAGCCGCATGGGGGCGACGACGTTGCGCGCCGTCATCTCCGACCGCATGCCGGCCGGCGTCGTCTACACCACCTTCCACCACCCCGTGACCGGTGCCAACGTCATCACCACGGAGAATTCGGACTGGGCGACCAACTGCCCCGAATACAAGGTGACGGCGGTGCAGGTCGCCCGCAGCAACCAGCCGTCGGACTGGCAGGTCGACTACGCGAAGAACGATGTCGAGCGCAAGCGCATCGCCGCCGCCAACGTCCTCGCCGCCGAATAACGTCCTGAGGAGTGGGAAGCATGACCGCGATGCCTTCGGGTTCCATCCGTCCTGACGACAGCCTCATGTGCTCCATCGCCGTCACCGGCACCGGCTTTCCCGCCGGTGTCGGGGTGGAGGAGGGCGCGGACGTCGAATGGCAGGTGCCGGAGGAAACCGCGGTCGCCTTCGAATACAACGGCCGCTCCCATGCCGTGATGATGGCGACCCCCGCCGATCTGGAAGACTTCGCGCTGGGCTTCAGCCTTGCCGAGGAGATCGTCGGGTCCGCCGCGGATATCGAGAAAATCTCCGTGCGGGAAACGCCGCTGGGCTTCGTCGTCAACCTGACGGTCGACCCTTTGCGTCTCCTGCGCGGAAGTCTGCGCAGCCGCTCCATGGAGGGGCGGAGCGGCTGTGGCCTGTGCGGCGTGGACAGTCTTGTCCACGCCGTTCGGGAGCCCCGCAAGATCGAAACCTCGCTGGAGGTGGACCCGGCCGCGGTGGCCGCCGCCTTCCGCGCCCTGCCGGATCACCAGCCGATGAACCGGGCCAACCGCTCGGTCCATGCCGCGGCGTGGTGCGCGCCGGACGGGACCATCCGGCTGGCCCGCGAGGATGTCGGCCGCCACAACGCGCTGGACAAGCTGATCGGCGCCGTCGTCCGCTCGGGCGCAGACCCGGCCACCGGCTTCGTGGTGATGACCAGCCGCTGCAGCTTCGAACTGGTGCAGAAGACCGCGGCGGTGGGCATCCCGCTGCTGGCGACCATCTCGGCCCCGACGGCTCTGGCGCTGGAACTGGCGCGCAACGCCAACCTGACGCTGGGCGCGCTGTCGCGCCGCGACACCGTCATCCTGTTCCGTTGATTTTCAACCCATTCCGGAGACACCGATGAGCCACACGAACCATGCCAAGGATCTGGTCCGGATGGCGAACCAGATCGCCGTCCATTTCGCCACCTACCCGCATGAGGAAGCGGTGACGGAGACGGCGACCCACATCCGCAAATTCTGGGATCCGCGCATGCGCGCCGGCCTGTTCGCCCATGTCCAGTCCGGCGGCGCAGGCGATCTGCACGAGGTCGCGCGCGGTGCGGTGGGGGTGCTCCAGGCGCGGTGAGGAGACACCGATGATAACGGACCAAATCCCCTCTCCCCCCGGGGAGAGGGGGATTCGCCCAATTTCACATTCCCGTCGGTGCCGGCAGCGGCTTGGCCGGGGCCGGCACCGAGGCGGAGGACAGCGGCGTCGGCGCATGGGCGGCCGGGACCGGCAGCGGCGCCGGCTTGGACAGCGGGCGCGGCGTCGACACCGGGGTGGCGGCAGTGTTGCCCGCCGGATTGGCCGACATCGCCGGAGCCGCCGAACCCGACTGGCCGGCCGGGGTGGAAAGGGTGGGCGGATCCTCGTAGATGTCGGGATGGACGCGCACCACGCCCGCGGTGTCGACCGAGGCGTTCCAGTAGACGAAGCGCACGGGGATGGCGTTCGGCAGCCGGATCGTCTTGGTCTCCCCGGTGTCGAGTTGCTGGCCTATGCTGGCCGGCGTGATCTTCGCCGCACCGAGCAGCGTTTCCGCCATCATCCGGGCATCCTCCAGCCGCACGCAGCCGGAACTGGCGGCGCGCAGGTCGCGGCTGAACAGCCGCGGGTCGTTGGTGCCGTGCAGGAAGATGCCGTCGCCGTTGGTCAGGTTGAAGCGGAAGCGGCCCAGCGCGTTGTCGTCGCCCGGCTTCTGGACGATGCGGACGCGGCCGGGATCGACCCCCCACCAGTTGACCGACTGCGTGTTGACCACCTCCGTCCCGTCCAGATAGACGGCGGCGTTCTTGATGCCGGTGGTGCCCTTCTTGCGCAAGGCCGGCAGCTTGTCCTCGCTCAGCACCGTCGGCGGAACGGTCCAGGTCGGGTTGATGGTGACGCTGGTGACCTTGTCCTGCAGCAGCGGCGTCTTGCGCGACGGCCGGCCGACCACCGCGCGCATGGTGAAGCTCGGGCGGCCATGCTCGATCAGGGTGACCGACTGACCGGGCAGGTTGACCAGGATGGTGGTCTCGGGGATGGAGGCCTGTTGCGCCCGCATCGCCGTCGCGGCACGGCGCAGAAGCGCGACGGTCTGGGCCGGCGTACGGTCCATCGCCTGGCGCGTCACCTCGCCCACCTTGCCGTCGGGCTGCAGCCCTTCCGCCAGCTGGAAGGCGCGCACGGCGGTCTCGACATCGTCGTTGAAGCTGTCGGTCCACTTGTCGGCGGGCAGGAAGCCCAGCTCGATCAGGCGGCGCGACACACGGCCGACCCGATCGGCCAGCGGCGAGCGCACGGTGATGACCACCGGCGGCGCCGGCTCCACCGGTTCCAGGCCGGGCAGGGTGGGGGCCTGGGCCTGCTGGACCTCCGCCGGCGGCAACTCCACCGCCGGGGCGACGCTCTCGATCATGCCGCCGTCGCCCTTCTTGACGACGGCGCCATAGCCGATGCGGGTGGCCTGCGCCTTGGGCGCATTCTGGATTTCCAACGCGCGCCGTTCCAGCGCCGCCGCCCAGCCCGCGACCAGCGGCGGCTTGGCAGCCTGCGCCCCTTCCTTCTGCGGTGCGGCCAGCGCCGGACCGCTCAGGATGACGCCGACCAGCCCGCCGACCATCAGCAGGGCGGCGGAGCGGCGGGAGATCAGGCGGCGGTGATCATGCATGGCGATGGGACCGGAACGTGAACGGATAGGATCGAGCGCTGTATCCTTCAGCCAGCCATCCGGGATCCGCAAGCGACATTTGGTGTCGTCAGCTCTGCTGTTCACACTGTTGCTCCCGTGCATCGCCGCGTCACTCGCGGGAGGCCATCGTCGTTACACGCGTTCATCAGACAGGTGGACGCCGCCGCACCGGATTTATTCCGAACCGTCGCCGGTGGTACCGCCGGAAATGCTGGGGCGTGGCCGTATGTGTCATTTGACGTAGATACGGTCTTTCGCATGCGCGGTAGCCTTTCTTCCGACGATGTGGCGAAGCCCCGGAGCAACCGGGGCGCCAAAGGAAGGGGGCAACTTCATGCGGACCAAGCAACTGACGTCGAGCTTCGGGATCAGCGCGCTGGCCGGTCTGGCCATGGGTGCGATGGCTGCGATGTCCGCGCCGGCGATGGCGCAGGACACGATCAAGGTGGGCATCCTGCACTCCCTGTCCGGCACGATGGCGATCAGCGAGACGACGCTCAAGGACGTCATGCTGATGCTGATCGACGAGCAGAACAAGAAGGGCGGCCTGCTGGGCAAGAAGCTGGAGCCGGTGGTGGTCGATCCCGCCTCCAACTGGCCGCTCTTCGCCGAGAAGGCGCGCGAGCTGATCAGCAAGGACAAGGTGTCGGCCGTGTTCGGCTGCTGGACTTCGGTCAGCCGCAAGTCGGTCCTGCCGGTGTTCGAGGAGCTGAACAACATCCTCTTCTACCCGGTCCAGTATGAGGGCGAGGAGTCCTCCCGCAACGTCTTCTACACCGGCGCCGCCCCGAACCAGCAGGCAATCCCGGCCGTCGATTACCTGATGCAGAAGGAAAAGGTCCAGCGCTGGGTGCTGGCCGGCACCGACTACGTCTATCCGCGCACGACCAACAAGATCCTCGAAGCCTATCTGAAGGGCAAGGGCGTCAAGCCCGAGGACATCATGATCAACTACACGCCGTTCGGTCATTCCGACTGGCAGTCGATCGTGGCGGACATCAAGAAGTTCGGGTCGGCCGGCAAGAAGACCGCCGTCGTCTCCACCATCAACGGCGACGCCAACGTCCCCTTCTACAAGGAGCTGGGCAACCAGGGCGTGAAGGCGCAGGACATCCCGGTCGTCGCCTTCTCCGTCGGCGAGGAAGAGCTGGCCGGCATCGACACCAAGCCGCTGCTGGGCCATCTGGCCGCCTGGAACTACTTCCAGTCGGTCGAGACTCCGTCGAACAGCGACTTCATCAAGGCCTGGAAGGCCTACACCAAGAACGACAAGCGCGTCACCAACGACCCGATGGAAGCCCATTACATCGGCTTCAACATGTGGGTGAAGGCGGTCGAGGCGGCCGGCACCACCGAGCCGGACAAGGTCATCGACGCCATGGTCGGCGTTGCCGTGCCCAACCTGACCGGCGGCTATTCGGCGATGCTGCCGAACCACCACATCACCAAGCCGGTCCTGATCGGCGAAGTGCAGGAGAACGGCCAGTTCGACGTCGTCTCCAAGACCTCGGGCCTCGTCCCGGGCGACGAGTGGTCGGACTTCCTGCCGGACAGCAAGGACCTGATCGCCGACTGGCGCAAGCCGATGTCCTGCGGCAACTTCAACGTGAAGACCGGCAAGTGCGGCGGCAAGGGGTCGTGAGGGTTAGCGTTCCCTCGCTGATCTGAGTGGTTGCGACGCTTGCCCTTTCCCCTTTCCCGCCGGGCGGGGGAGGGGAGAGAGCAAGCGTTTCGCGTTGTTAGCACCCCCTGCACCGAAGGACCCGCGATGCGACGCGCTCTCCGCTGGCTGATGGCGCTCTGTGTGGTGGTCGCCACATCGACCGCCGCATTCGCCGCCGACCTCCGTCCTCTCGTCCAGGCCCTGGGCAGCGGCGGCTATTCCGGAACCGAAAAGGCCCTGGCGCAACTGTCGGAGGCCGGCGACCCGGCCGCCGTGCCGGTGATCGAGGCGCTCCAGGCCGGCGACCTCTTCGTGCGCAAGGCCGACGGCACCGTCGTCATCGCCCGCAAGGCCGGCGACGCCTATACCCTGACCGATCCGCTGACCCGCGCCGCGCTCGGCGATGCGCCGGCCGCCGCGGTCGAGAAGATTCGCATCAACAATGCCCTCCGCCGCGCCATCAGCGCCTCTCTGGGCGCCCTCACCCTGATGAGCCCCGATGCCGGCGTCCGCCGCTCCGCCGCCGATGCGGTGTTCAAGAGCCGTGACGCCCAGGCGCTGGAGACGCTGAACGCCGCCATCGCCAAGGAGCAGGACAAGGGCGTGCGCGCCGCCATGGAGCAGGCACGCGCCGCCATCCTGCTGACCGGCGAGGCCGCGTCGAAGATGTCCGACGCAGAAATCCAGTCGGCGACCGACACGCTCACCGCCCGCGGCGACCGCGACGCGCTGGTGCTGCTGAACATGGTCGCCGGCTCCGGCGCGTCGGACGTCACCAAGCGGTCGGCCGCCGCCGCCGTCTCCACCCTGGAGCAGAAACTGGCCTTCTGGGCCGCTCTGCAGAATCTCTGGTACGGGCTGTCGCTGGGCTCGGTGCTGCTGCTGGCCGCCATCGGGCTCGCCGTCACCTTCGGCGTGATGGGCGTCATCAACATGGCCCATGGCGAAATGGTGATGATCGGCGCCTACACCACCTTCCTGGTGCAGGAGGCCTTCCGCGCCTACGCCCCCGGTCTGTTCGACCTGTCGATCCTGGTGGCGCTGCCCGCCGCCTTTCTCGTGTCGGGCGGTGTCGGCATCATCATCGAGCGCAGCGTGATCCGCTGGCTCTACGGCCGTCCGCTGGAAACGCTGCTCGCCACCTGGGGCCTGTCGCTGGCGCTCCAGCAGGCGGTGCGCAGCATCTTCGGCCCGACCAACCGCGAGGTCGGCGCGCCCAGCTGGATGTCCGGCGCCTTCGAACTGGGCGGCCTGACCATCACCTACGGCCGGCTGTGGATCGTCATCTTCGCCTTTGCCGTCTTCGCGGCCCTGCTGGTGGCGCTGAAGCGCACCTGGTTCGGCCTGTCGATCCGGGCGGTGACGCAGAACCGGCCGATGGCCAACGCCATGGGCATCCGCACCGCGCGGGTCGATGCGCTGACCTTCGGTCTCGGCTCCGGCATCGCCGGTCTGGCCGGGGTGGCGCTGAGCCAGATCGACAATGTCAGCCCGAACCTGGGGCAGGGCTACATCATCGACAGCTTCATGGTCGTGGTGTTCGGCGGGGTGGGCAACCTGTGGGGCACGCTGGTCGGCGCCCTGACGCTGGGCTCCATCAACAAGTTCCTGGAACCCTATGCCGGTGCGGTGCTGGGCAAGATCCTGGTGCTGATCTTCATCATCCTGTTCATCCAACGGCGTCCGCGCGGCCTGTTCGCGCTGAAGGGCCGCGCGGTGGAGGCCTGATCCGATGCTGCTGCGCTTTTTCCTGATGGGGCTGGACCGCAAGGCCGGGATCGTTCTGACGATCCTCGCGTTCCTGGCGGTGGCGGTCCCGGTGATGACGCTGTGGGTGCCGGCGGACTCGCCCTTCCACCTGTCGGTCTTCACCGTCTCGCTGCTGGGCAAATACCTGTGCTTCGCGCTGCTGGCGCTGGCGCTCGATCTGGTGTGGGGCTATTGCGGCATCCTGTCGCTCGGCCATGCCGCCTTCTTCGCGCTCGGCGGCTATGCCATGGGCATGTACCTGATGCGGCAGATCGGCCCGCGCGGCGTCTACGGCAACCCGGAGCTGCCCGACTTCATGGTGTTCCTGAACTGGACGGAGCTGCCCTGGTACTGGTGGGGTTTCGACCAGTTCTGGTTCGCGGCGCTGATGGTGCTGGTGGTGCCGGGCGCGCTGGCCTTCGCCTTCGGCTGGTTCGCCTTCCGCAGCCGCGTCACCGGCGTCTACCTGTCGATCATCACCCAGGCGCTGACCTTCGCCCTGCTGCTGGCCTTCTTCCGCAACGACATGGGCTTCGGCGGCAACAACGGCCTGACCGACTTCAAGGACATCCTCGGCTACGACATCCAGGCCGACACCACCCGCGTCGCGCTGTTCGTGGCGACGGTGGCGGCGCTGGCGCTCTCCTACATGATCGCGTCGGGGGTGATCGCGTCCAAGCTGGGCAAGGTGCTGGTGGCGCTGCGCGACGCGGAAAGCCGCGTGCGCTTCATGGGCTACGACACCGAAAGCTACAAGCTGTTCGCCTGGACCCTGTCGGCCTGCATGGCCGGCGTCGCGGGTGCCCTCTATGTCCCGCAGGTCGGCATCATCAACCCGTCCGAATTCGCCCCGGCCAGTTCGATCGAGGCGGTGATCTGGGTCGCCGTCGGCGGGCGCGGCACGCTGGCCGGCGGCATCCTGGGCGCGGTGCTGGTCAACATGGGCAAGAGCTATTTCACCGGCGCCCTGCCGGAGCTGTGGCTGTTCGCGCTCGGCGGCCTGTTCGTGGCGGTCACCCTGTTCCTGCCCAAGGGCCTGCTGGGGCTGTGGGGCCAGCTGACCGCCAAGCTGCCCCGCCGCAACAAGGCCTCGCCCCTTCCCAACGCCCAACCTGCAAACCAGACCGCTGGCCAGAAGGGAGCCTGACCCATGAGCGCGGAATCGACCCTTCTCTATCTCGACGGCGTGTCGGTCAGCTTCGACGGCTTCAAGGCGCTGAACAGCCTGTCGCTGGTGATGATGCCCGGCGAGATGCGGGCGATCATCGGCCCCAACGGCGCCGGCAAGACCACCATGATGGACGTCATCACCGGCAAGACCCGCCCCGACACAGGCACCATCCTGTTCGAGGGCCAGACCGACCTGACCCGCCTGCGCGAGGCGGCCATTGCCAATCTCGGCATCGGCCGCAAGTTCCAGCGCCCGACCGTCTTCGAACCCCACACGGTGTGGGACAACCTGGAACTGGCGCTGAAGGCGCCGCGCCGGCCACTGAAGACGCTGACCTACGCCATCAGCCGCGACGACCGCGCCCGGATCGAGGAGATCCTCAACATCACCCGCCTGTCGCCCTTGCGCGGCCGTCAGGCCGGCAGCCTGTCGCACGGGCAGAAGCAGTGGCTGGAGATCGGCATGCTGCTGGCCCAGGATCCCAAGCTTCTGCTGGTGGACGAGCCGGTCGCCGGCATGACCGACGCCGAGACCGAACAGACCGCCGAGCTGCTGTGCAGTATCGCCGGCAAGCATTCGGTGATCGTGGTGGAGCATGACATGAGCTTCGTCCGCGCGCTGGGCGTCAAGGTGACGGTGCTGGCCGAAGGCTCCGTCCTGGCGGAAGGCTCGCTGGATTCGGTCAGCGCCAACGCCCAAGTCATCGACACCTATCTCGGCCGCTGACGGGAGACCCCACGATGTTGGACGTTCGTTCCCTCGATCTGCATTACGGCGCCGCACAAGCCCTGCGCAGCGTTTCCATGAAGGCCGAAATCGGCAAGGTCACCTGTCTGGTCGGCCGCAACGGTGTCGGCAAATCCAGCCTGCTGCGTGCCATCGTCGGATTGAAGCCGGTGTCCGGCGGCTCCATCGGTTGGGACGGCGCCGACGTGACCAAGTTGGCTCCGGCCGACCGGGCGCGCCGCGGCATCGCCTATGTTCCGCAAGGGCGCGAGATCTTCCCGCTGCTGACGGTGCGGGAAAACCTGCTGACCGGCTACGCCCCGCTGCCGCGCTCGCAACGCTCGATCCCCGACGAGGTGTTCGAGCTGTTCCCGGTCCTGAAATCCATGCTGGACCGCCGCGGCGGCGACCTGTCCGGCGGTCAGCAGCAGCAGCTCGCCATCGGCCGCGCCCTGGTGACCCGCCCACGCCTGCTCGTTCTGGACGAGCCGACCGAGGGCATCCAGCCCTCCATCATCAAGGACATCGGCCGCGCCATCTCCTACCTGCGCGACAAGGGCACCATGGCGATCCTGCTGGTGGAGCAATACTTCGATTTCGCCCGCGACCTTGCCGACGACTGGGTGGTGATGGAACGTGGCGAGGTGATGCTGTCCGGCCCGCGCAGCGGCCTGGACGAGCAGGAGGTGCGCAAGTACCTGACGGTATAACACTGCTTGCGGTAATTTTCTGTGGGCGAGCTGCGGAATAACCGGACGGTCATTGCGTCTTTGATCCATCGGGCCTGCCATCCGGCGGGCCTGCTTTGGGAGGAACCGCGCAATGAAATCCGCAATCCGTGTCGCCGCAGTCGCCTTTCTGGGGATCGCCCTGTTTGGCGCGCCTGCCTTCGCTCAGGATAAAGAACCGGCCATGATGGGGAAGACCGCGATGGGTCCCGTCCTGACCGACGCGAAGGGAATGACGCTCTACGTCTTCGACAAGGACAGTGCCGGCAAGTCGGCCTGCAACGGGCCTTGCGCAACGAACTGGCCGCCGCTGATGGCTTCTGCCTCCGCCAAGCCGATGGGCAAATACACCGTGGTCACCCGCGACGATGGATCCAAGCAATGGGCGTATGACGGCAAGCCGCTCTACACCTGGGCCAAGGACGCCAAGCCCGGCGACACCACCGGTGACGGTGTGAACAACGTCTGGCACGTGGCGAAGCCGTAACATCCGTTCCATCATGGCGCCGCGGCGGCTGTCGCTCAGCGCCGCGACGCCGCGTTCGCCGGGAGTATACTTATCCGGTCGAGGTAATGCACAAACGTCGACTTGGCAGGCGGTGCTCTTTAAAGGTCGTTAAGGATCGAAACCGCATGATGGCGTCACCGTCATCTTGCTCATGGAGCAGCAGGCCATGTCGATCTACAACGCCACCTCTTTCGAAGCCGCCCCGTCCGCCGAGCCGAAAATCCGCAAGATGCGCGGTTTGCCGCGTCTGGCCGTGTGGACGGTGATGATCGGCGCGCCGTGGGTAGTGATCGTGCAGGCGGTGCGCCTGATCTTCTGAGAGTTCGTCTCAGACCGGCGCACCCCCCATCCTTCACGTGCTTACTGGGCCGGCGCCACCCAGGGTTCCAGCGCACCGACCTTCTTGGCCCGCTTCTCGTCGGCCGAGAGTTTGAAATTGTGACCGTAGGGCGCGCTCTCGAACGAGCCGTAGCCGGGATTGGCCAGCATCAGCCAGTCGCGCCCGAAACGCTCCTTCGCCGACTCATAGGCCTTCAGCCTCTCCGCGTCGCTGCCGTTGTAGGCGTCGCTGAAATCGCCGAAATTATCGCCGAACAGCAGGACGATCCGGTAATCCTTGGCGATGGCCGCGCGCCGCGTGCTCTTCGCCGAACCCCAGTCGGGCTTTTCCTTGGACATCAGGAAGGTATCGACGTTGCCGCCCATCGGGAATCCCAGCGCCTGCGCGTTGCGGCGGGTCGGCTCTTCCTGGTCGGCGCTGCGGTTGGTGACGTAGAAGACCTTGACGCCCTTCGACTCGGCATATTGGGTGAACTCCACCGCGCCCGGCACCGCTGTCGCCTTCTCCGCCTTCACCCAGGCGTCCCAGGTCTTGGGCGAGAAGTCGGTGCCGGTGGTCACGAGGCCGGTCTGATAGGCGGAGTTGTCCATCGCCGTCTCGTCCAGGTCCAGCACCACGGCCGGCGGCAGGTCCTGGTAATTGCCGGTCTGTTCGGTCGCCGCCGTCCAGGTCTTGTCGGCCAGCGCCTTGTCCAGCTGGATCCTGCCCAGCGCATAGACCGCCAGCGCGTTGGCCTTGTATTCGACCGAGCGCTGCATCCACAACTCGGCGTTCAGCAGGTCGTTCTGGGGCACCGGACCCTGTTGAGCCGGGCTCTGAGGAGCAGGATCGGCCGCCAGGGCAGGCCCGGCCAGAAGGGAGAGGGCAACCGCACCGGACAGCAGCGACCAGCGCCCGGAACAGGCGGATTTGCGCATCGACACACCCATCCATCAAGTGTCATGGAACCGTCATCGAAGCACAGTTTCGGGTGCTTGGCGATGGTCCAGTGACGCTTGCGTCAGGGTGTCCCGCTACCGTCCTCCAATCGGGTCCAGCGCAGCGGGATCGCGGCCTTCCGCCGCCACCCGCGCTCCACATGGAGGCTCCAGCTTCGCTGGGCATTGGGCAGGGCAGGGTCGGGGTGCCAATCGATGCCGACCGCCCCGGTCAGGTGCAGCACGTCGCCGCTGGCGGCCTCGACCAGCAGCAGCCCGGCGCGGGGGTTCAGCAGCATGTTGCCCAGCGTGTTGAAATAGCGGTTGCCGGCATAGTCCGGAATGATCAGCCGGTCGCCGTCGATTCGGATGAAACCCGCCGGCCCTCCCCGGTGCGACATGTCCAGCCGGCCGTCATGGCCAGCCGACGAGGCGGAGGCGACGAAGGCGGTGTCGGCCGTACCGATCAGGCGCCGGGCCTCACCGTCCAGGCCGACCAGCGCCTCCACCGCTCCGGCGGGGGAGGGGGGTACGGCCTCCGCCCGGCGGACATGGATGTATTGCGGGCAGTTGCCGAAGCTCTCCTCCACCGCGATGGCGAATGCCACCCCGTCGCGTGCCGCCACCCGTCCGTTCACCCGGTTGCGGCGGCGGGTGCCGAGGTCGATGCCCAGCGCCGCCACCGGATCCCCCACCGCCGGTCCGGTCGGCCAGGGCTGCCACGCGCCGTGGTCGGGCCGCACCCACAGCGTCCGCGGGTCGGCTGCGGCGACGAAGCCGGGGGCGCCGGTCAGCACCCCGGCCGCCGGGTCACCGGCCTCGTCCCGTGCGGCGACCAGCAGCCAGGGCAGCAGCGGATAGAAGTCCTGGTGCTGCGGGATCAGCCGGTCGCGGATCGGCGCCGACGGCACGCGGAACCCGGCCCGCGCCTGCGCCTCCCGCTCGCCGGGATGGAAGGGATCGGGGATGCGGTCCTGGTCCATGGCCGTGCTCCTTTGTTCGGAATGGCGGGAGAATGTTCAGGCGTGCTGCGGAATGGCGCTTGGAATGGCGCTCTGGGGCATCGGTGTCAGCGCCGGGATCGCTTCCACCCGTTCCAGCCAGCGGCGGACCGCCGGATAGGGATCGAGCGGGATGCGGCCTTCCGGGGCGCGGGCGACATAGGCGTAGCAGGCGATGTCGGCGATGGTCGGCCGCTCCGCCGCCAGCCAGTCGCGGCCGGCCAGATGACCGTCCATGAAGCGCAGGACGCGCTCCGCAATTCTCTGTGCATCGGTCAGCGAACCGGCCCCGCCCCACAGCGTCAGGATGCGCGCCAGCGCCGGCCCGAAGCGCAGGTCGCCGGATGCGATCGACAGCCAGCGCTGCACCTGCGCCGCCTCTTCCGGCGCCTTCGGTTTCCAATGGCCGGAACCGTCGTAGCGGTCGGCGAGATAGACGAGGATTGCGACGGAGTCCGGCAGGACGAGGTCGCCGTCGACCAGCACCGGGATCTGCCCGAAGGGATTCAGGGCGAGGAAGGTCTCCGATTTCCGCACCTCGGCATTCGCATCGACGTAACGGTATGGCAGGCCGAGGATGTTCAGGAATGCCTCCACCCGGTGGGCATGGCCCGACAGCGGCGTGCCGTAGAGCGTGATGGCGGGTTGGGTGCTGATGCTCATGACAGAGCTCCTCTCTCTCGGATCGCGGATGCCCATAGCCAACCACTTGCACCCCGGCGCAGGAATGCGCTTTGATCAAAAGGCACTCTTTCGGAAAACGGAATAATCGTGGACCGGCTGGACGAACTGGCGATCTTCGTCGCGATCCTGGAGGCCGGCAGCCTCGCCGGGGCGGCCAAGCGGCTGCGGCGGTCGGCGCCCGCCGTCACCCGCGCCCTGTCGGGGCTGGAGGAGCGGCTGGGCCTGCGGCTGATCGAGCGGACCACCCGCAACCTCGCCCCCACCGACGCCGGGCGTCGGCTGGCGGAGCAGGCGCGCCGGCTGCTGGCCGACTATGACGAGGCGCTGGCTGCCACCGGCACCGACCGGCCGTTGCGCGGGCGGTTGCGCGTCACCGCTCCGGTGATGTTCGGGCGCAAGCATGTGACGCCGCTGGTCCTCGACTTCATGCGAGCCTTCCCCGACATCCGGGTCGAGCTGGTGCTGTCCGACGGCAATCTCGACCTGATCGAGGAGGAGTTGGACGTCGCCATCCGCATCGGTCCGCTGCCCGACTCCGGCCTCGTCGCCCGGCGGGTGGGGCAGGTCGCGCGCTATCTGGTCGCCAGCCCCGGCTATCTGGAGCGTCGCGGCACGCTCTCGATGCCGGAGGATCTGGCCGGCCACGACATCATCCTGTCGACCGCCCGTCCCGGTCCGCCGGACTGGCGCTTTCTGGTCGACGGGCGGGAGCGGGTGGTGCGGGTCACCCCGCGGCTGGCGGTCAGCCACATCGAGCCGGCCCTGCTCGCGGCGCGGGACGGGCACGGCATCGCCCGGCCGCTGTCCTACCAGGCGGCCGACGACATCGCCGCCGGAACCCTTGTGCGCCTGATGCCGCATGCCGAACCGGCGCCACTGCCGGTCCATGTCGTGGTGCCGACGGCCCGGCTGATGCCCGGCCGGGTGCGCGCCTTCCTCGACCATGCGGTGCAGGGGCTGTCGGCGCTGGCCGTGCTGCACCCTTGACCGCGGGGCTTCGGCAGGAAGACCCTCAGGGATCGCGGACGACGCGGAATCCGTAGGCGGCAAAGCCGATTTCGGCCTCGTTCTCCCGCTGCACGGCGGAGCGGATGTAGCGCGGGTGGCTGTGCCACGACCCGCCGCGCATCCGCCGCCGCGGGCAAGCCTCTCCGGCCTCCGCGGACCCGTCCGTCGCGCAATCCTCCACCCACTGCCAGACATTGCCCAGCATGTCGTAAAGGCCGAAGCCGTTGGGCCGATAGCTGCCGACCGGGGCGGTGAACAGGGCGCCGTCGCGGCAGGCCGCCACCTCCCAGTCGGTGAAGCGGTCCTTGGCGGTCAGGTCGGCGCCGTTCGCCGCGCCGCATCCCGTCGCCGGGTCATCGCCCCACCAGCGGGCGGTCGCGGAGCCGGCACGGGCCGCATACTCCCACTCCTCCTCCGTCGGCAGGCGATAGGCGTGGCCGGTGCGGCGGCTGAGCCAGTCCACATAGGCCTTGGCATCGTACCAACTGACGCAGACCGCCGGGTGGGCGTTCGTCTGGTCGAATCCAGGCCGGCGCCAGGAAAAATGCCAGCGCGGCAGCAGTTCGGTTTCGCCGGCATAGCCGCGGCAGATGGTCTGCGACCGGTATCCGCTGTCCTCGACGAAGCGGGCGTACTCGCCACGGGTGACCGTGTATTTGCCGAGCGCGAATGCGTGCCGGATCGTCGCCGGCCGCTGTATCGCTTCTCCCGGAAAACGCTCCGCCTCCGTCTCCGGCGAACCCTGGAGGAAGCTGCCGGCCGGCACCGTCACCAGCACCGGCGCGTCGGGATGGTCCCAGATCTCGCGCGCCGCGCCTCCGGCCTGCCAGACTTGGAAGGCGGCCAGCCGTTCGGCGCGCCAGCCGGTCAGGTCCACCGGCTCGGCCCGGCGCCAGGCGGTCAGACCGGTCAGCAGAAGGATCAGGACGGCCACGGCGCCCAGCGAACCGGGCAGGGCGCATCTCATGGTGCGGATGTCTTTTGCAAGAGAGGTGCAGTGGGTCATCCCGTCATTTCCCCGGTGCAACCCGTTCCCGGCAACCGTGCGTCCGTGTCCTGGTCGGGGCACCTCCCGCCCGGTCCGGCAGCCGAGGGACCGTCCGCCTGTGCCATCGGGGTAGGTCGAAAGCGGTGGGGCGTCGAAAGCGTGGCCGCCCTGTTGGTGCGGGCAGACGTTCAACGGAACTTTGACACCACAGGAGCATACTCATGGCCGCCTATCCCGCGGATCTCACGCGCGCGCTGTTCGTCACCGGTCTGCGCAACGCCCATGCGGTCGAACAGCAGGCGCTTGCGCTGATGGACCGCCAGCTTGACCGTCTGGTGAATTACCCGGAAGTCTCCGACCATCTGCGCATGCACCGCGGCGAGACCGAGGCGCAGATCACCCGTCTCGACCAGATTCTGGACCAGTTGCAGGAAAGCCATTCCGGCCTGAAGGACACCGCCCTGTCGATCATGGGCAATCTGGCGGCGCTGGGCCACAGCTTCGCCGAGGACGAAATCCTCAAGAACTCCTTCGCCAACTACGCCTTCGAGAATTTCGAGGTGGCGAGCTACCGGTCGCTTCTGACCGTGGCGGATGCCGGCAACTTCGCCTTCGCCGTGCCGCTGCTGCAGACCTCGCTGCGCGAGGAGGAGGCGATGGCGTCCTGGGTGATCGAGAATGTGCCGACCCTGACCCTGAAATACCTGTCGCTGAAGGCCAGCGACCAGACCGCCGGCCGCTGACGCCGGACTCGATTTGCCCGCATGGAAACGGCCGGGGAAGACAGGCTCTTCCCCGGCCGTTTCCATTGCACCCCGCCCGTGGCGCCGGGGGGATCAGACGTCGTAGATGGGCCCCGGGGTCTTCTTGTTGGCGCCGCCGGCCTTTTCCTCCGATTTCTCGGTCAGGGTCTTGTCACGGTCCTGGTCGGTGCCGGCGGTGGACGGTTTGCCGGACTTGGCCGTATCGTTTTCCGGTTTCCCCTGCTTGGACGCTTCGTTCATCGTGGTTGCTCCCGGTTGTGACGATGCCTTCCCAACAGCGCAGGGGCGCAGCCGTTGCCAACGATCCGTCACCGGGCATCGCCGCACCGCAATGCAGCCTTCCGGCCTTGTCCGGATTTTGCCCGGTGACGAGCAGGCTTGCTTTGCCGTAAGAGACAGGACGGGTCTCAAAACGGATGGATCCCCCGTGCTCAGATCGGTTTCCCTTTGCCTGTTCGTCGCCGTGGCCGGCGGTCTTGCGGGCTGCACCTCCGACTATTCGCCCAACACCTACTCCTCCAGCGCGGTCCAGCAGGCTAACAAGGTGGAGCCGGCGGTCGTGGTCGGATTTCGTCAGGTGGCGATCAGCGCCAACGGCACGGTCGGCGCCGTCAGCGGCGGCGCGGCCGGCGGCATCCTGGGCGCGCAGGTCGGCTCCGGCGGCATGAACGCCGCGCTGGGCACCGTCGGAGGCACGGCGATCGGCGGACTGCTGGGCACGGCGATGGAGCACATCGCCGGCGACACCACCGGCTGGGAATACATCGTCCGCAAATCCAACGGCGACCTGCTGTCGCTGACCCAGAAGGAACCGCAGCCGCTGCCCATCGGCCAGAAGGTTCTGGTCATCACGGGCAGCCAGGCCCGCATCGTGCCCGACTATTCGTCGCCCGCCGAGTCCGCGACCGCCAAGGCCGATTCGGCCCAACCGAACTCTGCCAGGACAGACGCCGCGGCGGAGCCCCCGAAGCCGGAAACGCCGAAATCGGACATCAAGGCGGTGCCGCTCGCCCCGCCTGCAGCACCGGCTCCGTCGGAATCCGCCGCTGGCCCTGCGCCGTCCAGCGGCGGCGGTCCCATCCGCCTGACCGCCCCCACCGACAACGTTCCGGCGCCTGCGGCCTCCACCCCGTCCGCCGCCCCCGTCCCGGCGGAAGAGAAACCGGCCGAATAGCTCCATACTTGCCCGAATGGACGGGATGGCGCACAGTCCGGTGGTCCAATCGTAAGATCACCGGCCGAGGGTCCATGTCCGCCGTCGATTCCGCACACAGCGCCGCTCCCGCCCCTACTCCGGCCCCTACCCCGGCAATGACCAGGGAGGAGTTGGAGGAACTGATCCGCGAGGGGGTTCCCCTGGTCGGAAACTTCGGCATCGTCGTCGACAGCCTCGGCGCCGGCACGATCCGCCTGCGCCTGCCCTACAAGGACGATTTCGTCCGGCCCGGCGGCACGGTAACCGGTCCGGCCATGTTCGGGCTGGCCGATGTGGCGCTCTATGGCGCGGTGCTGAGCCTGATCGGGCGGGTGGAACTGGCGGTGACCACCAGCATGACCATCAACTTCCTGCGCCGCCCACCTCCCGTTGCCATCATCGCCGAGGCGCGCGTCCTGAAGCTGGGCAAGCGGCTGGCCTATGGCGAGATCCTGCTGTTCTCGGAAGGCGATCCGGAGCCGGTCGCCCATGTCACCGGCACCTATTCCATCCCCCCGCACGATCCCGTCACCGTTGCGGTATCTCATTACCGCGTAGATGGAGCCTCATAAAAACCTGTTTATTATCAATAGGTTTGGCGGAGCGGTACCTAATTACCGCTCTCGCAAGACATTGATTTCAAAGGGAAATTTTTCGGTTGACAGAGGTGTGCCGCTGCCCGTAGAAAGCCGTCCGCTTCGGCGCCCCGGATTCGGCGGCCTGCCGATCCGTATTCGAAGAAACGAGTGTGGCGATGAAGACCTTCAATCTGAAGCCGACCGAAATCGAGAAGAAGTGGTACGTCGTCGACGCCGACGGCCTCGTTCTCGGCCGGCTCGCCAGCATCCTGGCGAACATCCTGCGTGGCAAGAACAAGCCGACCTACACCCCGCACATGGATTGCGGCGACCATGTCGTCGTGATCAATGCTGAGAAGGTGAAGCTGACCGGCAACAAGCGCGATGCCGACATCTTCTACTGGCACACCGGCTATCCGGGCGGGATCAAGGGCCGTTCCAAGGGCCAGATCCTGGACGGCAAGTATCCGGAGCGTGTGATCGAGAAGGCCGTGGAGCGTATGGTTCCGCGCGGTCCGCTCGGCCGTCAGCAGATGACCCATCTCAAGGTCTACAAGGGCGCCACGCATCCGCACGATGCGCAGCAGCCGGTCGCCCTCGACATCGGCGCCCTGAACCCGAAGAATAAGCGGAGCGCGTAAGCATGGCTCAGGTCACCACCACCCTCTCCAGCCTTAAGGATCTGACGGGCGCCGCCGCCACCGCGACCGTCACCGAAGAGCTGGCCGCTCCGAAGCTGGACGCCCAGGGCCGCGCCTACGCCACCGGCAAGCGCAAGGACGCCGTCGCCCGCGTGTGGATCAAGCCGGGCACCGGCAAGGTCACCGTGAACGGCCGCGACCAGACGGTCTATTTCGCCCGTCCGGTGCTGCGCATGATGATCGCCCAGCCGTTCGGCGTGACCGAGCGTCTGGACCAGTTCGACGTCGTCGCCACCGTCGCCGGTGGTGGTCTGTCGGGCCAGGCCGGTGCCGTCCGCCACGGCATCTCCAAGGCGCTGACCTACTTCGAGCCGGCCCTGCGCCCGCCGTTGAAGGCCGCCGGCTTCCTGACCCGCGACGCCCGTACGGTCGAGCGTAAGAAGTACGGCCGCGCCAAGGCCCGCCGCAGCTTCCAGTTCTCGAAGCGCTAATCCCTACACGGGCCCGCGGCTTTACGGTACAAGCGAGGGGCGTCCCGAAAGGGGCGCCCCTTTCTTTTTGTCCCGATACCACCAATCAAGCGTTCCTCCCGTCAAGCGAAGGACATCGCCTCCATGGCCTCGATCAGCATTCCGGGCAGCACTCCCGGCGGTTCGAAAATCCGCGTCGGCATCCTGGGCGCTTCCGGTTACACCGGCGCCGAACTGGTGCGCATGCTGCTGCGCCACCCGAATGTCGAGATCGCCGCCCTGACCGCAGAACGACAGGCCGGCAAGCCGATGGCGGAGGTGTTCCCGCATCTGGGCGGCTATGGCCTGCCCGATCTGGTGAAGATCGAGCAGCTGAAGTGGGACGGCCTGGACTTCATCTTCTGCGCCCTGCCGCACGGCACCACGCAGGAGGTGATCGCCGGCCTGCCCAGCGGGCTGAAGGTGGTCGACCTGTCCGCCGATTTCCGTCTGAGCGACCCGGCCGAATACGCCACCTGGTACGGGCATGAGCACCGCGCCGTCGGCCTGCAGAAGGAGGTCGCCTACGGCCTGACCGAATTCAACCGCCAGGGCGTGCGCAAGGCGCGGGTGGTGGCGAATCCCGGCTGCTACCCGACCTGCTCGCTGCTGCCGCTGCTGCCGCTGCTGATGGAAAACCAGATCGAGCCGGGCGGCATCATCATCGACGCCAAGTCCGGCGTGTCGGGCGCCGGCCGCGACGCCAAGCAGGCCAACCTGTTCACCGAGGTGTCGGAGGGCTTCAACGCCTATGGCGTCGGCCACCACCGCCACATGCCGGAGATCGAGCAGGAGCTGCGGCTGGCCGCCGGCCGGCCGGTCACCGTCTCCTTCACCCCGCATCTGGTGCCGATGAACCGCGGCATGATGGCGACCATCTATGTCCGCATGGCCGATGGCGTCACCGCCGACGACCTGCGCACGACGCTGGCCGCCCGCTATGCCGACGAACCCTTCGTCGGGGTGACGCCGGCCGGCGTGGTTCCGGCGACGCGCCATGTCCGCGCGTCCAATCACAATCTGATCGGCGTGGTCGCCGACCGCACCCCGCGCGGCGCCATCATCGTGTCGGTGATCGACAATCTGGTGAAGGGCGCCTCGGGCCAGGCCATCCAGAACATGAACGTCATGATGGGTCTGGGCGAGACCACCGGCATCGATCAGGCGCCGCTTTTCCCGTAACAAGTCCGCACGAGGGGGCTGTGACAGCGTTGTGGCCCCCTATCCGCACTGTTGCACGGAGGCACCAATCGGGATTTGCTTTGCCCTGTCAATGCGAAATCAGGTGGTGCCTTAAGCCTTACGGTGCTTCAATCCGGCCCGTCATGCACGACTTCGGTACGACCTGATGACCGGCCTTGTCCGCGCCTTCAACGGCATCCTGCCCACCATCGACCCGACCGCGTTCATCGCGGAAACGGCGGCGGTGATCGGTGATGTCGTGATCGGGGCGAACAGCAGCATCTGGTACGGCTGCACCGTGCGTGGAGACGTCAACGAGGTCCGAATCGGCGCTCGCACCAACATTCAGGACGGCACCGTGATCCACGTGGCCTCTGAAGGGCAGGGCACCTACATCGGAGACGACATCACCGTCGGCCACATGGCGTTGCTGCACGCCTGCACGCTGGAAGACGGCTGCTTCATCGGCATGAAGGCCTGCATCCTGGATGGGGCCTATGTCGAGTCGCGGGCGATGGTCGCCGCCGGTGCTCTGGTGACGCCCGGAAAGCGGGTGACGTCCGGATTCTTGTGGGCCGGCAGCCCTGCTAGACCGGTTCGCGAGCTGACGGAGCGCGATCTCGCGGTTTTTCCGGTTCTCAGCCACCGTTACACGGATTTGGCGGAAACCTACCGGAAAAGCTGCTATGGAAGTGGAGCATAGGTCCAAGAACAGGTACGGTTCGGCCAATCGGCTGAGGTGTCGGAACACCACCGCACACCACATGTTGGGATGGTCGCTGCCGCGCTTGCACATGGGCGGATGCTTCGATTGATAGGTTCATCCCCCGCAGGCACTCTGATGGGGAAGGGTTCTGGAAGGGAGTGAAGACAATGAAGACTATTGTTCGCGCGGGTCTGGCTGCCATCCCGGCCGCCATCGTCGCTTTCGGTCTGTCGGCGGCCGCCAATGCCCAGGACGCGAGCCTGGTCGGCAAGGGCACCGAGTGGTGCAACCCGGTCATCGGCTGGGGCAACGTCGCCGCCCGCACCGGTGACGGCGGCTACGTCATCCATCAGGGCAGCTATCCGTGCCCGCCGGCCGCCGCTGCTCCGGCTCCGGCCGCCGTCGCTGCGGTCCAGAGCGAATATCTGGTGTTCTTCGACTGGGATAAGTCGACCATCACCCCGGCCGCCGATCGCGTGATCGGTGACGCGGTGTCGGCCATCCTGAAGAACGGTGGCGCCAAGATCCACGTCGTCGGCCACACCGACACGTCGGGCTCGCCGGCCTACAACCAGAAGCTGTCGCTGCGTCGTGCCGACGCGGTCAAGAAGGCTCTGGTCGCCAAGGGCATCCAGACTGCCAACATCACGACCGAAGGCAAGGGCGAGAGCCAGCTGCTGGTCCAGACCGGCCCGAACGTGCGTGAGCCGTCCAACCGTCGTGCGCAGATCCTGCCGCGCCTGCTGAACGCTCCGTCGTCCTAAGGACGGCAGGCAGGGGGCCGCTCCGGGGGTTTCGGATCGGCCTTCCCGCCAGCGGAAGACTCCGCAAGAAAAAGGCCGCGCCGGGTTCCCCCGGTCGCGGCCTTTTTCCGTTCCCGCCTGTTCTCAGGCCCCGGTTTGGGCCTGGGCTTGGTCCTGCTCCGGCTCCCCGGCGGTCAGCCGCAAGGGCACCACGCCCGCCCACACCGGGTGGTCCATATCCTCCGGATCGTCGCTTGGCGGGCCGGAGCGCCGCTTGGCCGACGCCTCGGCGATCGGGAAGGCCAGCACGGAAGTGGCCTTCAGTTCCTGCACATTGGGCGCCCGCACCTTGGCGCTGCGGCCGGGTTCGATCTTTTCCATCAAGGCATCCAGGGCGGCGCGCTTCTCCGCCTCCTCCATCACCAGCCGCGGCCGGCCGAACAGCATGACCGAGCGGTAGTTGACGGAGTGATGGAAGGCCGAGCGCGCCAGCACCCATCCGTCGATCAACGACAGGGTGATGCAGGCCTCGCCTCCCTCCTGCAGCCGTCGGATCATCCGGCTGGAGGATGCGCCGTGGATCATCAGTTCGTCCCCCACGCGCCAGGGAACCGTCGGGATCACCATGGGGGAGGGCGCGCCATGGCCCTTGATGGCGTCGTCGACGAAGCCGACGTGGCAGATCGGCGCCTCGTCGATGATGGCGTGGATCAGCGCGACGTCATGGCTGCCGCGGTCGCCCAGCCGCACAGGCCGGGTGCGCGGGGTCTGGGCCAGGGTGGTGGCGGAGTCGGCGGGGGTATCGGCGAGAAGGCTAGTCATGGTCGTGCTCAAGGTCGGGACTGTTGCGATGACCCAGAATTGCCCACAGAATGGCTCTCTCGAAAGGTCCGGAATGTCGATTTCATAGGGACCAATTTGCCTGCCCCTTTGGAGGATCGCCATGGCCCGTGCGGCAGTTCCGGTTCTGTCCAGCCTTGGACCGGTGGCGCTCGACCGTGACGGGGCGGAGCCGCTGCATCGCCAGCTCTACGGTGCGCTGCGCCAGGCGGTGCTGGACGGCCGGCTGCGCCCGGGAGAGAGGCTGCCGCCCAGCCGGGCGCTCGCCACCGACTGGGGGCTGTCGCGCAACACCGTGGTGACCGCCTACGACACGCTGCTGGCGGAGGGGTATGTCACCGGCCGGGTGGGGTCCGGCACCTTCGTCGCCGCCTCCCTTCCCGATGCGGCGCCCGGCAGCCTTCCCGCCCGCGACGAGGTCCGCCGGGGTGTCGGCCTGTCCTTCCGCGGCCGTGTGTTGGCCGAGGCGCCGGCCATCGCCCGCGACCGGGTGGGGCGGCCCTTCGCGCTCGGCACGCCGGATCTCGGCGTCTTTCCCTTCGCCCTGTGGGCGCAGCTTCTCGGCCGCTGCTGGCGCCAGGGCGGGCGGACGCTGGCGACCGAGCCGGACCCGCTGGGCTACGCTCCCCTGCGAGCGGAGATCGCCTCCTATCTGCGCGCCGTCCGCGCCGTCCGTTGCGATCCGGAGCAGGTCGTTATCGTTTCCGGCGCGCAGCAGGGGCTGGCGCTGTTGGCGCAACTGCTTCTCGACCCCGGCGATGAAGCCTGGGTGGAGGAGCCCGGCTGGCCCGGCAACCGCGCCGCGCTGCTGGGGGCCGGGGCACGGCTGGTCCCGGTGCCGGTGGACGGGGAGGGGATCGACGTCGCCGCCGGCATGGCCCGTGGGGCCGGCGCCCGGCTGGCACTGGTCACCCCCTCCCACCAATTCCCCTTGGGCGTGACCATGAGCCTTGCGCGCCGCCTGCGCCTGCTGGACTGGGCGGCGGCCCGCGACGCCTGGATCGTCGAGGACGATTACGACAGCGAGTTCCGCTATGCCGGCCCGCCGTTGGCTGCCCTCCAGGGGTTGGACGGCGCCGGCCGGGTCATCTATGTCGGCAGCTTCAGCAAGGTGATGTTCCCGGCGCTGCGGCTGGGCTATGTCGTGGTGCCGCCCGATCTGGTCGAACCGGTGCGCGCCGCGCGGCGCCATTTCGACGGCGGAACCAGCGTGGTGCCGCAGGCGGCGCTGCACCGTTTCCTGGCCGATGGCCATTTCGCCTCGCACCTGCGGGCCATGCGCTCCCTCTACGCCGCCAAGCGTACCGCCATCCTGGAGTCGATCGCAGGCGCCTTCGACGGCTTCGCCACGGCCGAGGCGGGGGAGGCCGGCATGCATGTGCTGCTCCGCCTGCCGCCGGACTGCCCCGACCATGCCCTGGCCGAGCGCGCTGCCCGCATCGGCCTGACCACGCCGGCCCTGTCCAGCTACCACCGTGCCGCCGACGGCATCGCCGGCAACGGCCTGCTGCTGGGCTTCGCCGCCCACGACCCGGCGACGCTCGACCGAGCGGTGCGCGATCTGGCACGGTTGGCGGCCGGGTGAGGTCGTTTTTACGACAGGTATTGGCTTTCCGGCACGCGGATGTAACCCTTTATGCTCTCATCGGGTGTCCGCACGCAGATCTGAACATGCGTCTTGGACATGATCATCGAGTTATCGAACACCGGAGGCTCTTCCTGATATAGGCCACGCACGGTGTTGAACGGCTGGAGAGGTTCCGGCCAACTGGTCGCCCGGTAATCGTGAAGTGCGTTGATTACAGCGCAATCAAGGGCATGGGAGGGTCCACGCATGGTGCGCCTGTTCTCCGGCAGAGGCGTGCCTGCTTTTTCATAGATACTGACCAAGCTTTCATAAGCGGGCTTCAGAAGGTCGATTGGTCCACGCGACATCAGGTCGAGACAATAGCCGAGATGGATGACAGCGCCGATGACGAACGCCTCACTGGCACCGTAGCGGTCAAGCGCCCACTCGTATCCCCGCCGTGGGTCGGCTTCCCAAAAATACACTCCTGACCCAAGCCAATCCCACTTGTTCCTGCTGTCCAGCAGATGGGGAACCCTCCCGGCGAGAATATCCTCACCGACTGCCCTTCGGCATCCGTGATAGCCGAGAACGAACGGATTGGAGAGATCGGTCATTGCGCAGGATCAGTCTGCGTCGCCTTGATGGTTTGCCGGAGGAGCGGAGATCCGTTCGATGAATCGGCGGGCAGCTTCCGGCGATTCCAACGCACGTTCCGTTGCCTGCCGGATCGCCTCCTTCATCGCTTTCAGATCTTCGTCGGTCATCGCCGTCCCCCTGTTGAAGGTCGCCATCTCGTTTTCTCCACCCAGGTCGCATCTGGAAACCGACCGGCACCTGACAACAAGATAACATGAAACTGCACGAACAGGATTGCCAAACCGCTAAACCGCCTCCGCCACCCGCTCCACCGCCGGCAGGTCCCAGGCCGGGTAGCGCAGGCTCATCTGGTGCGTGCGGTCCTGCATGTCCAGCACCGGGCGCAGCACCGACGGGTCGGCGCGCATGGCGTCCTCGCCGGCCATGTGAACGATTCCCAGGCGACGGTTGGGCAGGTAATACTCCACCAGTTCCCCCCGCTCCGGGTCGAAGCGCCAGGGGCCGATGTAATTGCACCATTCCGGCAGCAACTCGACCGGCAGTCCGTCCAGATAGATGGCTCCCGCCATCGCCAGCTGGTCGGAGGTGAACAGGCGCCCTTTGCGCAGCACCCGCTTCTGCCAGCGCTGGAAGGCCTCCCAATGGGGAGCGTCGGCCTTCAGCGCATAGGCGCCGGCATTCAGGGTCGGGCGGGTCGCCAGTGCGCGGCATTCCGCCTTGCTCAGGCCGGCGCGGCAGGAGTTCTTGAACAGGATGGACCGCACCCGGGCGAAGCGGCCGAACAGCCAGTCCAGCCGCAGCTCCGTCTCCGAAAAGCGGCCGAACTGGGCGACGATGGCGAAGCGGTTCAGCGCCGCCCCCCGCCGCAGCATCTCCACCGCCTCCCAATCCTGCACCCAGGCGTCGGCGTCGATCCAGATCAGCGTGTCGTAGCCGGGGAAGTAGGTCGGCAGGTGCAGCTTGGCGAGGTTGGCCTTCAGGTGGATGCGGTTGCGCAGCTTGTGCGCCGGGATGCCGACCGGCCAGGGCGGCGTCACCACCGCGGCGCCTTGGGCCTTCAGCTCCGTGATCTGCTCCTCGGTCAGCCCGGCGTCGATTACGCCGACGGGGCAATCCGCCGCCGGCCTCAAAGCCCGCAGCGAGACGATCAGTTCGCGAATCAGCGGATGGTAGCGGGAATCGCCGCCGGTCACGACGATAAAGGAACCCAGTATGGTCTATCCAATACGCCTTAGGCGTAAAGTTGTATGTAGGCCTACCCTGCCCGGATAACCCTTCGGCGTCAATCCATGTCCAGTCCGGATTGCTGCGCATTTGGATTGTGGGCCCGAAAGCCCGTCCAACCGTTGCGGCCCCTGACTTTCGCCGTCGAGCATATCCGGAAGTCAGGGGTTGCCTGATGGCTTGCCGGGTGAAACCTTCGACCCGGTGGCTTGTTTCCGTCCCGTGTTCCCGCGACACGTGTTCCGTCAATCGCTTGCGAAAGTGCTGGACCCATGATCGATCGGCAGGACCGGCTCTGGTACAAGGACGCCGTCATCTACCAACTGCACATCAAGGCGTTCTTCGACGCCGACAACGACGGCATCGGCGATTTCGCCGGCCTGACCCAGAAGCTGGACTATATCCAGGATCTGGGTGTCACGGCGGTGTGGCTTCTGCCCTTCTATCCGTCCCCGCTGCGCGACGACGGCTATGACATCGCCGACTACACCTCGGTCAACCCGACCTACGGGAACCTGGACGACTTCCGGCGCTTCATGGAGGAATGCCACAACCGCGGCCTCAGGGTGATCACCGAGCTGGTCATCAACCACACCTCCGACCAGCATCCCTGGTTCCAGCGCGCGCGGGAGGCGCCTCCGGGCTCCAACCACCGCGACTATTATGTCTGGTCCGACAGCGACCAGAAATACCAGGGCACGCGCATCATCTTCTGCGACACGGAAAAGTCCAACTGGACCTGGGATCCGGTCGCCAACGCCTATTACTGGCACCGCTTCTATTCGCACCAGCCCGACCTGAACTTCGACAATCCCGAGGTTCTGGAGGAGGTGCTGAAGGTCATGCGCTTCTGGCTGGACATCGGGGTGGACGGGCTGCGGCTCGACGCCATCCCATACCTGAAGGAACGCGAGGGCACCAACAACGAGAATTTGCCTGAAACGCACGACGTCCTGAAGGCGATCCGCACCGCGCTGGACGCCGAGTATCCCGACCGCATGCTGCTGGCCGAGGCCAACCAGTGGCCGGAGGATGTGCTGCCCTATTTCGGCGATCCGGAGAAGGGCGGCGACGAATGCCACATGTCCTTCCACTTCCCGCTGATGCCGCGCATCTACATGGCGGTCGCGATGGAGGACCGGCATCCCATCGCCGACATCATGCGCCAGACTCCGGACATCCCGGCCGACTGCCAGTGGGCCATCTTCCTGCGCAATCATGACGAGTTGACGCTGGAGATGGTCACCGACAGCGAGCGCGACTATCTCTGGAACTTCTACGCCGCCGACCGGCGCATGCGGATCAACCTGGGCATCCGCCGCCGCCTGGCTCCGCTGCTGGAGAACGACCGCCGCAAGATCGAGCTGCTGAACAGCCTGCTGATGTCGATGCCCGGCACGCCGGTGCTGTATTACGGCGACGAGATCGGCATGGGCGACAACATCTATCTCGGCGACCGCGACGGCGTGCGCACGCCGATGCAATGGTCGATCGACCGCAACGGCGGCTTCTCGCGCGCCGACCCGGCGCGGCTCTACCTGCCGGCGGTGCTCGACCCGATCTACGGCTTCATGGCCGTCAATGTGGAGGCGCAGGCCCGCAACCCCTCCTCGCTGCTGAACTGGATGAAGCGGCTGGTGGCGGTGCGCAAGCAGCGCCAGAGCTTCGGCCGCGGCAGCTTCTCGCTGCTCTATCCCGGCAACCGCAAGGTTCTGGCCTATGTCCGCTGCCTGGAGACGGAAAACGGGTCGGAGATCGCGCTGTGCGTCGCCAACCTGTCGCGCTCGGCCCAGGCGGTGGAACTGGACCTGAAAAACTGGAAGGGCCGCATCCCGGTCGAACTGCTGGGCCGGACGGTCTTCCCGCCGATCGGCGACCTTCCCTACCTGCTGACCCTGCCGGCCTACGGCTTCTACTGGTTCGCGCTGACCGCCGAGGCGGAACTGCCGACCTGGCATGAAACCCCGCCGGAACCGGTGCCGGACCTGCTGACCGTGGTGGTGCGCGACGGCTGGCACAGCCTCACCACCGGCAAGGCGGCGGACGAGCTGGGCCGCGATGTCCTGCAGGCCTTCCTGCCCAAGCAGCGCTGGTTCTCCGCCAAGGATCGCCGGATCACCCGCTCGCACGTCACCATGGCCGCCCAGCTGCCGGGCCCCGGCGACGGCTTCATGCTGGTCCGCACCCAGGTGGGCCTGAGTGGAGTCGGTGTAGATGGTGACGCGGCCGACCAGAGCTATTTCCTGCCGATGGCGATGAGCTGGGAGAACGGGGCGGGCGGCACCGGCTGGCCGCTGCTTCCCTATACGCTGGCCAAGGTGCGGCGGGGTCCCCGGACCGGCGCCATCTATGACGCGGTGCAGGCCGACGGCTTCGCGCTCGCCTTGATCGAGGCGCTGCGGCGCGGCGAGACGCTGCAGGCGATGTCCGCGCCGGGGATGGCCGGCAGCGGCAGCATCCGCTTCACCGCCACCGATGCGCTGGCCGCCATCGAGCTGTCGGAAGAGACCGAGGTGAGGCGGCTGGGCGTGGAGCAGAGCAACACCTCCGTCCTCGTCGACAGCCAGATCGTGCTGAAGGTCCTGCGCCGGCTGGTGGAGGGCGAGCATCCGGAGGTCGAGATGGGCCGCTTCCTGACGGAGGTCGGCTTTGCCAACACCCCGGCCCTGCTGGGCACCGTGGAGCAGGTTGCGGCCGACGGCACGCCGACCGCGCTGGCGGTGGCGCAGGCCTTCGTCCGCAACCAGGGCGACGGCTGGGCCAGCACGGTGGAGGAGTTGGAGCGCCAGCTGGAAGACATCCGCCTCGGCGTCGCCGGCACCACCGAGGACGCGGCGGAGGCGGGCGAGCCCTTCGGCATGCATCTGGTGATGATGACCACGCTGGGGCAGCGCACCGCCGAACTGCACCGGGCGCTGGCGCAGGCCACCGGCAAGCCCGCCTTCGATCCGGAGCCGATCTCGGCCGAGGATGTGGCGGGTTGGGCCGCCGCCGCCCGCGCCCAGGCGGAGGCCGCCTTCGCCGCCCTGCCCGGAACGCTGGACCGTCTGCCTGCCGACGTGCGCGCCGACGCCGAACAGCTGCTGGCCCGCCGGGCCGAGGCGATGGGGCGGCTCGACGCGCTGGCGGGGATGCGGATCGACGGCGTCAAGACCCGCATCCACGGCGACTATCACCTGGGTCAGGTCGTGCGGGCGCAGAACGACTGGTACATCCTGGACTTCGAAGGCGAGCCGGCGAAGACGCTGGAGGAGCGCCGCGCCAAGTCCAGCGCCCTGCGCGACGTGGCCGGCATGCTGCGCTCCTTCAACTATGCCGCCTGGGCGGCGCTGTTCCGGCTGGACAGCGCGGGCGAGGGTGCCAACAGCGGTGACAGCCCGGCGCTGGCCGCCGCCCTCGACTGGGAACGCCGCAGCATCGACTCCTTCCTCGACGGCTACCGCACGGCGATCGAGGGCTGCCCGGTCTGGCCGGCGGAGAATGGGGTGGGGGACGAGGCCGCGCGCGGCCTGCTGACCCTGTTCCTGCTGGAAAAAGCCTTCTACGAGATCGGCTACGAGGCGGCGAACCGACCCAACTGGATCGGCATCCCGGTCAAGGGCGTGCTGGGCCTGCTCGACGATGCTCGGGAAGAGGGCGCGAAGGGGTAAAATGGCGAATCCGCGGCGGGCATGGTGTGACGAAACCGCCGCGGGTATGTTCACCTCCGGAGAAGGCGACCGGGGGGCTTTGCACGATGCGCCCTCCGTCGGCGGTCATTCCCGCGAAGGCGGACTGTGCCAAACCGGCCCCCACCCCGACCCTCCCCCGCTCACGCGGGAGAGGGTGCCTTATGCGAAGAGGCGGCAGTCCCCTCCACCGCCGAAGGCGGGGGAGGGTTAGGGAGGGGGCAAAGCCGACGCAGTGATCCGGCTGGACGGTGAACGATCAACGGTCCATGAAGACGATAGGGCCTCCACGAAGAAGGGCACTTGGCCAATGGCGAGCGACATGACGACGGACACCCGCAAGGACCAGGCGCAGACCGGCGTCTCCGAAAGCCGTTCCAACGAACAGCGCTCCACCGACCGGCGGGCGGAGGTCCTGCGCGCGGCGGCGGACGCCGTCGCGCGGGCCGACCATGGGGATCCCTTCGCCGTGCTGGGCATGCAGCAGGAGGCACCCGGCCGCCCGGTGGAGGTCCGCGCCTTCGTGCCCGGCGCCGAGCGGCTGTGGGTGATCGACAGCGCCACCGGCGAACCGGCGGGCGAGGCCGAGCGCATCCACCAGGACGGCTTCTACCTTGCGGTGATGCCCGACCGGACGGAACGCTTCCGCTACCGCCTGCGCGCCCAATACCCGCTGGCAACCCAGGAGTTCGAGGACGCCTACCGCTTCGGCAACATGCTGGGCGAACTGGACGTCCATCTGCTGGCCGAGGGCACCCACCTGCGCAATTACGAGAAGCTGGGCGCCCACCCGCGCGAGGTCGACGGCATCGCCGGCGTGTCCTTCGCCGTCTGGGCGCCGAGCGCGCGCAGTGTCAGCGTCGTCGGCGACTTCAACAACTGGGACGGCCGCCGCCTGCCGATGCGCCGGCGCGTCGAGGTCGGCGTCTGGGAGATCTTCGTCCCCCACGCCCATGCCGGCCAGCGCTACAAGTTCGAGATCCGTGGTCCCAACGGCAACCTGATGCCGGCCAAGGCCGATCCCTACGCCTTCCAGGCGGAGATGCGCCCGGCCACAGCCTCGGTCGTGCACGGCCTGCCGTCCTACGAGTGGCGCGACCAGGAGTGGCAGAGTCGCAAGGTCGCCACCTCCGACCGCACCGCGCCGATCTCCATCTACGAGGTGCATCTGGGCTCCTGGGCGCGGGTGCCGGAGGAGGACAACCGCTTCCTGACCTATCAGGAGTTGGCGGAGCGGCTGATCCCCTACGCCAAGGACATGGGCTTCACCCATATCGAACTTCTGCCGATCACCGAGCATCCGTTCGACGGCTCCTGGGGCTACCAGCCGATCGGCCTCTATGCGCCGACCGCCCGCCACGGCTCGCCGGAGGATTTCAAGGACTTCGTCAACGCTTGCCACCGCGCCGGTCTGGGCGTGCTGCTGGATTGGGTGCCGGGCCATTTCCCGACCGATCCGCATGGGCTGGGCGATTTCGACGGCACGCATCTTTATGAGCACGCCGACCCGCGCCAGGGCTTCCACCAGGACTGGAACACCCTGATCTATAATTTCGGCCGGACGGAGGTTCAGAACTTCCTGCTGGGCAACGCGCTGTTCTGGCTCGACCATTACAAGCTGGACGGGCTGCGCGTCGATGCCGTCGCCTCCATGCTCTATCTCGACTACAGCCGCAAGGAAGGGGAGTGGGTCCCCAACAAGTTCGGGGGGCGGGAGAATCTGGAATCCATCGCCTTCCTGAAGCGCATGAACGAGCTGGTCTATGGGCAGCAGCCGGGCGCGATGACGGTGGCGGAGGAATCCACGTCATGGCCGATGGTGTCGAAGCCGACTTATCTCGGCGGTCTCGGCTTCGGCTACAAATGGAACATGGGGTGGATGCACGACACGCTGCACTACATGCAGAACGACCCGATCCATCGCCGCTACCATCACCACCAGATGACCTTCGGGCTGATCTATCAGTTCTCCGAAAACTTCGTGCTGCCGCTCAGCCATGACGAGGTGGTCCACGGCAAGGGCTCTCTCATCAACAAGATGCCGGGCGACGACTGGCAGAAATTCGCCAATCTGCGCGCCTATTATGGCTTCATGTTCGCCCATCCCGGCAAGAAGCTGCTGTTCATGGGCGGCGAATTCGCCCAGTGGAGCGAGTGGAGCGAGGCGCGCAGCCTGGATTGGCATTTGCTGGACCAGCCCATGCACCGGGGCATGCGCGACCTCGTGCGCGACCTGAACGGCGTCTACCGCGAGCTGGAGCCGCTGCACAAGACCGACTGCGACCCGTCCGGCTTCGAGTGGATCGAGTCGAACGACAACGAGAACTCGGTGTTCACCTTCCTGCGCAAGGCCGACGACCCCGAGCACATCGTCATCGCCGTCTGCAACTTCACGCCCATTCCCCGGTACGGCTACCGCGTCGGCGTTCCGCTGCCCGGACGCTATGTGGAGCGGATCAACACCGACGACGGCAAATACGGCGGCAGCGGCGTCGGCAATCCCGGCGGCGGCGTCTATGCCGAGGAAACCCCCTGGCACGGCCGCACCCACTCGCTGGACCTGACCATCCCGCCGCTGTCGACGCTGATTTTGGAGCGGAAGGCGGAGTAGGAGGGCGGAAGGCGCGCTGGGCCCGGCTGGATTGACGTGTCGGGCTTACTGCCGCCGCCCATCCGTGGTAGGAAGAATCCCCGATGGGACAAGTCCGATCCCGGATGAAGGAGGCTTCCGCATGTCCAGCCAGACGACCGAATGCCGGATGCGCCGCTCTTCCGCCGGGACGAAGGATGGAACAGTGAAACAGGGGCTGGAAACATGTTCCATCCTGTTCCAATCCTCCATCGCGACTCCATCGACCCAACCCGACGGATCACGGTGGCGCCCATGAACGACTATTGCATCGCAAGCGGTTACCGCCACCGGGTCGACCCCGCCTACACCGAGGATACCGCCGGCAGCCGGGTAGTCTGGCAACCTGATGTCTATGCCACGGCCGCGGTGCTGGCCGACCGGTATGGCGCCGCCACGATCATCGATATCGGCTGCGGCGGTGCCAAGAAGCTGGGACTGCTTGCCGGACGATTTTCGGTGGTTGGCATCGATTACGGCAGCAACATCGATTATTGCCGCGCCACCTATCCATTCGGCCGCTGGTTGGCGGTCGATATGGATGGGGAGGAGGTGCCGGCGCTGGCCGAAGCCCTGCGGTCGCTTGGGCCGGAAATCCTGGCCGGCGCCGTCGTCGTCTGTTCCGACGTGATCGAGCATCTGGTCCAGCCTGACGGGCTGCTGAAGGTGCTGGCCGGCATTGCGCCCGCAGTGCGGGCCTGTGTGATTTCGACCCCGGAGCGCGAGCGCACCCATCACCCCGGCCATGCCGGGCCGCCGCCCAACCCCTGCCATGTGCGGGAATGGACTCTGGCGGAGTTCCGCGCCCTGCTGGACCGCTTCGGGCTGCCGGTGATGTATGCCGGGCTGACCGCTTCGCACAACCGCGGCCGGCCGAAGAACACCATTCTGACGGTGATCGACCGCAATGCCCGGACGGCCGCGACGGCCCTGCAGGAGCGCCCGGTGACCGCGGTGCTGGTGGCCCGGGACGATGCCGAGCATGTCGAGGGGTTGGTCGGCCGGTTGCACGCCGACGGCATCCGCATCCACGCCATTGATCTGGGATCGACCGACGGCACCCATGAATTGCTGGTCGGCCAGTCGGCAAAGCTGGCGGCGTTGGAACGCATCGCCACCCCACGGGTCGCCGATGACGGCAAGCTCGACAGTTTCTGGCATCATGTCGAGGATGTGGCGATGTCCTGCCCAGGCCATTGGATGCTGCTGCTGGAAGGCAACCAGCGGGCGGCTCCGACCGGCTTCGGGCCATCCTTGCGGGCGGCCCTTGCCGGGGTTGAGGCCAGCGGCTTCAACGCGGTGAGCTTCACCGGGCTGGATTTCCATCCCGTCGACGGCGGCTTTAGCCGGGCGCTCGATACCGAGGCTTATTTCGGCATCTGTTCCTTCGCCCGCTCGACGGCCTCCCGCCACTTGACGCGTGCCTGGATCCAGCCGGATTCCCATCCCGTCGGGTTGGCCGATACTGGCGGCTGTGCGCCGCTGTTCATCGGCCGGCGTGATTTCCCGTACCGGTTCCTGATGAAATCCTATCCGAAGCGACGGTTCCTGCCGGAGGATCCCTGGCTGCCCGCTCGCATCGCACACAATGCCACCTGGGGCTTTCCGCCGGGCGGGCTGGAACTGATCGATTTCCACCAGCCCGATTTCATGGACCGCCATCTGACCGAATGCGTGTTCGGCGTCGGAGTGCTCCGCCATGATTTCGGTCTTTAGCCAGGACCGGCCGATCCGTTCCGCGGGCGCCATTGACTGCGGAATTTTCGGGACCCGGCAGTGTCGGGTCGCGTATCCGCTTGAACCGGCTGTGGTTTTCCCGCCATCTTCTTCCGTCTTCCCACACCGGTAGTCCGCATGCCCCCCACCCCCGCACGCACCCCGGTCTGGCCCGGCAAGCCCCATCCGCTCGGCGCCACCTGGGACGGGTTCGGCGTCAATTTCGCCCTGTTCTCCGCCAATGCCGAGCGGGTGGAACTCTGCCTGTTCGACAAGACCGGCCAGCGCGAGGTGGAGCGGGTCACGCTGCCCGAACACACCGACGAGGTCTGGCACGGCTACCTGCCCGACGCCCGGCCCGGCCTGCTCTACGGTTACCGCGTCCATGGTCCCTACGAGCCGGAGGAGGGGCACCGCTTCAATCCGAACAAGCTGCTGATCGATCCCTATGCCCGGGCTCTGTTCGGCGGCTTCAAATGGTCGGACGCCCATTACGGCTACCGGGTCGGCTCGACCAAGGAGGACTTATCCTTCGACCGGCGCGACAATGCCCGCGGCATGCCGAAATGCCGGGTGGTGGACGGCGCCTTCACCTGGGGGCACGACCGCCACCGCCGGGTGCCCTGGACCGAGACGGTCCTCTACGAGACCCATGTCCGCGGCTTCACCATGCGCCATCCGGAGGTGCCGGCCCATCTGCGCGGCACCTTCGCCGGCATGTCGACCCAGAACGTGATCGAATATCTGCGGGCGCTCGGCATCACCTCGGTGGAGTTCCTGCCGGTCCAGGCCATCGCCGACGAGCAGCATCTCGTCACCCGCAACATGACCAACTACTGGGGCTACAACACCATCGGCTTCTTCGCGCCGGAGCCGCGCTACATGACCACCGGCGTCCTGTCGGAGTTCAAGACGATGGTCGCCCGCCTGCATGAGGCGGGGATCGAGGTCATCCTCGACGTCGTCTACAACCATACGGCCGAAGGCAACCATCTGGGGCCGACGCTGTCCTTCAAGGGCATCGACAATCTCAGCTATTACCGGCTGATGCCGGACAACCCGCGCTACTACATCAACGACACCGGCACCGGGAACACCCTGAACCTCAGCCACCCGCGCGTGGTGCAGATGGTGATGGACAGCCTCCGCTACTGGGTGACGGAGATGCATGTCGACGGCTTCCGCTTCGACCTCGCCACCGTGCTGGCGCGGGAGCCCTACGGCTACGACCCCGGTTCCGGCTTCCTCGACGCGGTGCGCCAGGACCCGGTGCTGGCCGACGTGAAGCTGATCGCCGAGCCGTGGGACGTCGGTCCCGGCGGCTATCAGGTCGGCAATTTCCCGCCGGGCTGGGCGGAGTGGAACGACCGCTACCGCGACACCGTGCGGCGCTACTGGCGCGGCGACGACGGCATGCTGCCGGAACTGGCCGGCCGCATCGCCGGCTCCGCCGACCTGTTCGAGAAGCGCGGGCGCCGGCCCTGGGCCAGCGTGAATTTCATCACTGCCCATGACGGCTTCACCCTGCACGATCTCGTCGCCTACAACGACAAGCACAACTGGGCGAACGGCGAGGAGAACCGCGACGGCCATTCCGCCAACTGCTCGTGGAACCACGGGGTGGAGGGCGAGACCGCCGATCCGGGCATCAACGAGCTTCGGGCCCGGCAGAAGCGCAACCTGCTGGCCACGCTGATGCTGTCGCAGGGCACGCCGATGATGCTGGCCGGCGACGAGCTGGAGCACAGCCAGGACGGCAACAACAACGCCTATTGCCAGGACAACGACATCACCTGGCTGGACTGGGCGAAGCGCGACGGGGCGCTGGTGTCCTTCGTCCGCCGGCTGATCGCGCTGAGGCGCGCCCACCCGGTCCTCCGCCGCCCCACCTTCCTGCATGGGCGCGAAACCGCGGCCAACGGGCTGAAGGACATCGTCTGGTACAATGCCCAGGGCGTCGAGAAGACCGCCGAGCATTGGCGCAACACCCAGGCGCGCTGCATCGTCCTGCTGCTGAACGGCCGTGCCGGCACCCATGCCGGGCCGGACGGGCAGCCGCTGTCCGACGGCGTGATGCTGATCGTGCTGAACGCCCATGCCGACATCCTGACCGTGACCCTGCCGGACGTGCCGGGCGGCCGGGGCTGGCGCTGCCTGCTCGACACCCGCGTCGCCGACGGGGCGGGGGACGAACGCCTGCATCTGGCCGGCCGGTCGGTGCTGGTCGACGGGCGGACGGTGCTGGTCTTCACCCTGGTGGAACAGGCGGGGATGTGAGCAACGGTATGGCTTTGGCTGAGCGTGCTCCGCCCCTGCGATCCTTTGCCCAATGGTATTTTCCCCGGTGAAGATGCTACCGCGACGGGCGGAGACAATGCGTGTTACCCTGCGGGACGTGTTGCCGTCACGATCGCAGCGGAGCTTCGGGTAGGGCGATGCCGGATTACGATTTCTCGCAGGTCGACGCCGCGATCATCGACAGCCAGCTCAACACCGCGCGCGTGTTCCGCGACGTGTTGATCCGCCTGGGCTTCCGCCGGGTGGAGCTGTTCGATTCGGTGAAGGCCGCCGCCGGGCTGCTGACCGCCGGCATGCCGGATCTGGTGCTGCTCGACGCCGATGGCGAGGATTCGGAAGCCTTCCGCTTCATCCGGTCCCTGCGCAACGAACCGGCCGTGCCGAACCCCTTCGCCTGCGTCATCGTCACCACCTGGGCGCCGACCCCGGCGCTGCTGACCCGCGTCACCAATGTCGGGGGCGACGATCTGCTGATGAAGCCGGTGTCGCCCAAGCAGGTGCGCGACCGGATCGTCAGCCTGATCGAGGCGCGCAAGGGCTTCGTCGTCACCGCCGACTATACCGGCCCCGACCGCCGCAAATCCCCGCGCGAGGGCGCACAGGTGCCGGTTCTGGACGCCCCCAACACGCTCCGCCTGAAGGCTGTCGGCCAGTGGACCCAGTCCGCCGCCCGCATGCTGCTGAACGAGGCGATTTCGACCGTCACCACCCAGAAGCGGCTGCGCGCCAGCATCCAGGTCGCCTTCCTGGTGGAATTCGCCCTGGACGGGCTGGCACGGCCGGCGCCGGACCGCATGGCCATCGACCATGTCGGTCGCATCGGCGGCTTCCTGGACGACCTTCTGCGCCGGCTGGGCGAGGACGGCGACCACGCCCCGGTGGAGGCGGTGGCCCGCGCCATCAAGACGCTGGCCGACAAGGTCCGCACCGCCGCGGAAGCCGGACCGGTCCCGGTCGACGACCGGGAGCAGCTGCAGGCCCTGTCGCGCGCCCTGATGCAGGCCGTCGATCCCGACCGTCCGTTGGAGGCGATGACGCGCGAGGTGTCCGCCGCCGTCACCGGCTACCGCAGCCGGCTGGAGCAGATCGCCCAGGCCAAGGCGGCCGCCGCCCTGCCGGCGGTTCCCGCCGACGACGCTTCCACCTCCTCTTCCTCCGCCCCGCCACCGGGTGCCGGAGGGCTGGCGGCATCCGCTCTTCCGGCCGGGTGACGGGGGAGGCGCCGATGGCATAGGCCGCCGGTCTGCATTGACGCCACGCACCGCGCCCCCCAATCCCTTAGCCCCACACCCTTTCCGTACAACCCGCGGGGACCCTGCATGAGTGATCTCGACCGGCTGGCCGATCTGCTTGGACTAGAACCCCTTTATCATGACATCTGGGGCAACCGGCGCGAGACCTCCGCCGCCACCAAGCGGGCGCTGGTCGCCGCCATGGGGTTGGCGGCCGCCACGGACGAGGAGGTCGCCGCCAGCCTGCGCACGGTGGAGCGGCGGTCCTGGAGCCGCCCGCTGCCGCCGGTCCTGGTCACCGGGGAAGGGCAGGGGATCGGGCTGGGCGTCGCCCTGCCGGCCGGCCTCGAAGACGCCACGCTGGTGTGGGAACTGACACCGGAGGGCGGGGTCGCCCAGGGCGGCCGCGTCGCGGTCCGCGATCTGCCGGTGGAGGAGCGGGCCACGGTGGACGGCAAGGCCTATGAGCGCCGCGCGCTCGGGGGCCTGTTGCCGGTCTCGCTGCCCATCGGCTATCACCGGCTGGCGGTGCATGTGGAGGCCCCTGGCCGCGCCGGTCCATCCGATGCCACCACCCTGATCGTGGCGCCCGACCGCTGCGTGACAGTGGAGGAGATGGTGCCGGCCGGCCGCTGCTGGGGCATCGGGCTGCAGGTCTATTCCCTGCGGTCCGCCGTCGATTGGGGCATGGGGGATTTCGGCGATCTTTCCGGCTTCGCCGAGGTCGCCGGCCGGCTGGGCGCCGGGCTGGTCGGGCTGAACCCGCTGCATGCCCTGTTTCCGGCCGACCCGAACCATATCGGCCCCTATTCGCCGTCCAGCCGCCAGTTCCTCAACATCCTCTACATCGACCCGGCCTCCGTTCCCGAGTTGGCGGACGCCGACGACCTGCGCGCCCGGATCGCCGACCCCGCCTTCCAGGCCGCCCTGACCGCCGCAAGGCAGGCGGAATTGGTCGATTACCCCGCGGTCGCCGCGCTGAAGCTTCCGGTTCTGGAGGGGCTGCACGCCCGCTTTCGCAGCCTGCCCGATGGCCATCCGCGCAAGGCTGCCTATGCCCGCTTCCGGCAGGAGATGGGGGCGGCCTTGGACCGCCATGCCCTGTTCGACGCCCTGCACGAGCATTTCTTCCGCAAGGACCCATCGCTGTGGATGTGGCGCAGCTGGCCGGCAGCTTTCCAGGACCCGGGGAGCGCCGAGGTTGCCGCCTTTGCCGCCGATCATGCCGACCGCATCGATTTCTTCGCCTGGACTCAGTTCGAGGCCGACCGCCAGTTGGGGGAGGCGGCGGCGCGCGGTCGTTCCGCCGGGCTTGCCATGGGCTTTTACCGCGACCTCGCCGTGGCCGTCCATCCCGGCGGCGGCTCCGCCTGGGCCGACCCGTCGATGCTGGTGCAGGGCGCCAATGTCGGCGCGCCGCCCGACCAGTTCAATCTGAAGGGCCAGAACTGGGGTTTGGCGCCGCTGTCGCCGCTGGGCCTGCGCGAGGCCTCCTACCGCCCCTTCGTCGAGCTTCTGCGGGCCAACATGCGCCATGCCGCGGCGCTGCGCATCGACCATGTGATGGCGCTGCAGCACCTGTTCTGGATCCCGGAGGACGGCAGCGACGGCGCCTATGTCGCCTATCCCTTTCACGACCTTCTGCGCATCGTGGCGCTGGAGAGCCGCCGCAACCGTTGCGTCGTGATCGGCGAGGATCTGGGCACCGTTCCGGAGGGCTTCCGGCCGGCTCTGGAACAGGCCGGCATCCTCAGCTACCGCGTGCTGTATTTCGAACGCACTGCCGATGGCGGCTTCAAGTCTCCCGGCGAGTATCCCGCCGGTTCCATGGCGACGGTCAGCACGCATGACCTGGCACCCTTCAAGGGGTTCTGGACCGGCCGCGACCTCGATTGGCGGCAGCGGCTCAGTCTCTATCCCGACGATGCCAGCCGGGACAAGGACCGCTGGGACCGCGGCGTCGACCGCTGGCGCCTGTTGCAGGCGCTGTCCCGCGAGGGGCTGCGCCCGGACAGCTATCCCACCGACGACGGCGACCAGCCGTTCCGCGTCGAACTGTCCGCCGCCGTCCACGACTATTTGGCACACACCCCATCGCGCATCGTGATGGTTCAGATCGAGGACACGCTGGCGGACGACGAGCAGCCCAACCTGCCCGGCACCGTCGACCAGCATCCGAATTGGCGCCGCCGCCTTCCCCGTATGCTGGAGGAATTGGAGGCCGACGATGACCTCCGCCGGATCATCGCGCCCATGGCGAACGCTGTCCCACGCTGAATGAAAGGCGCCGCCGGTCCAGGGGAAAACCGGACCGGCGGTCAGCGCCCAAAAAAAAGTGCATCGGAAGCGAAAAAAGCTCTTCACAGCCCGGCACGTGGTCGCTATAAACCCGCCCACACCACGGGGCACGGCAAGCGAGCCGCCCCGGTGACGGTCTGGGGGATCGTCTAGCGGTAGGACAGCGGACTCTGACTCCGCCAGCCTAGGTTCGAATCCTAGTCCCCCAACCAACTCTCACGACTTCCCTTTGGAAACAGCCACTTGGTTCCGCCGCTCCTGCAATGACCCGCAGGTGGTGCCCATGGCTGTAGCCCAAAGCTGCTGCCCAACGCACCGCCCGGTCCCGTCAGAGTACCGAGCATGGGCCAAGCCGCGCACCTCGTCCTCCGCCACCAGACCTGGTACTGGCGTCACCAAGCTAGCCATGCTGGCTGTCAGTGGTTCGCTTGTACCGGTGCCTTTGGTAGGCCTTCAGGTGGTTGTCGCGCATCAGGCGGGCGACGCGATGGCGACAGACCGTCAGCCTTCAACTCGGCATGCATCCGTGAGCTGCCATAAGATTCGCGCGACGCTGTGAACCGGCTGCGGATATGGGCCAACAGCACCAGGTCGGTTCATTGCCGAACACTGGCCTTGCGCGTCTTCTACACATAGTAACCGCTGACGCTCACACCCGAGAGCTGGCAAAGCCGGGAGACCGGAGCACCCGCTTTCTCTGCATCGATGATGCTGAGATCTCATCGACTTGTCTCCTGCCCCAAGAAAGCGGCTGCCTTCTTTAACAAGTCACGCTCCTGGCGTTAAACCTCATTCTCACGACGCAGACGGACCAGTTCCTTTTGCACATCGTCATGTGGACCGCACAGAAGTTCAGCTTCCTGGTGGCGCGCTTTCCATCGCGTCAGTGTCGATTTGCCGATACCCTAATCAGCCGCCACGTTCCCGACCATCCGGCCGCTCGTCGCGATAAGCCGAACAGCTTCCCGCTTGAGTTCTTCCGTCAGCTTACGCCGATGCCCGTCACCCATGCCAAAACTCCTGGTTTCTCGGACCATAGATGGAGGCGCTCCACCTTCTCCCGGCAAGTCCACCTCCCCATACCAGCCGGATAATGGAACCACTAAATTGTACGTACTGCAAACTTGACCGCGCCGTCCGTCCGGCGCATGATGGCGACCGTGATGGATGGTGCCGAAAATGCATTGTTCCCACGACGCCGACCGGCTTGACGGCCGGCCGGAACCACGGCTGGAGTTCCAGAGGCAACGCCCTGCGGCCGCTGTCATGCGCGCCGTTACATGACCTGTTGCCCGTCCGGCTGAGCGGCGGCGGAGCCATACCCGGGTGGCTCCGCCGCCGATTGTTTTTTGGGCTTCGGCCCACGACGGCCCCATTCCCGTCCGATCCCGGCCATCCTCCTGCCTCATTCCTGTCACGTCCTGTCGCCCTCCGCAGGCGCCCCCACGACGTGGTCGATGTAGAATGGGTTTAACCGAATTGAGTACCACCTTTGAGAAAAGCGCGGGGAGTCCCCCGATGCATTCGCTCGAAATTCAAACGAAAATTCGCAAAATATTGGTAGGTTTTCGCAAAATGGGGGTATCTGCTGTGGCTTTAACGCGCCATTAACCAGGATGGACTGAGTTTAGGCTCATCAGACGCGGTCAACTCCAACTCAGACGCGAAGTAAACTTTGCGGCCAGATGGAAACGGCCGGTTCCGTGTTAATGCCGCTATAGCCGACCATCTCGTGTTTGTCCCTCCAGTGTTTGCCCTCCAGCATTTGAAAGGCTCGCCCCCATGACCGTGCCGGCAGTCCTCCGCGATGTGGCGCAGTTCGGCGCCTACGCCGCCGGCCGGGGCCGACATGCGGGCCTGCTGGTCGCGGTCCTGCTGCTGGCCGGCTGCCCGGCCAACACGGTCGGACCGGGATGGGGCGGACCCGATGTATCGGCCGCCAACCCGAACGCCCGTCCGGCTTCCCCGCCGGTGCCCAGGCAGAAGCCGGTCCGCAAGATTGCCGACGCCGCATCGCTGGCGCCGACCCTGCCGATGCCGCAGCCGGGCCCGCCGGTGACGAACGGCGACGTGGCGGCGGCCAGCACCGACGCCAACGCCGCCGCCACCCAATTGGCGGCCATCGACCCCCGGACGGCGAACGCCTCGGCCATGCCGGCCGTGGGGCCGGCCGTGGGGCTGACGCCCACCCCTCCCGCAACCACCAACGCCGACCCCGACAGTCTTGTCGGGCTGGACGAAGTCCAGACTCTCAACCTCCTGGGGTCCCCTGTTGCAAGGGAAGAGGCGCCTCCCGCCAAGATCTGGCGGTATTCCAAGGGTGACTGCACCCTCAAGGTCTTCTTCTTCATGGATATGACCTCGTCCCAGGACTTCCGCGCCCTCTCCTACGATATGAAGAGCAGCCAAAATGTCCCTGACGCCGACCACCGATGCTTCGCCCAACTCCTCGCTCACGCTGACGCAGGGCGCCCTGTCCGCCCCGGGATTCAGTAAGGCGGAGTCGAACAAGGGAATGTCCGCAATGACCGAACCGACCATTGCCCGCATCGCTCTGGTGGACGACGACGATCTGTTCCGTGAGTCGCTCAGCCTCAACCTCGGCGACGAGGGATACGAGGTCATCACCTTCGACCGCGGCGAGCCGGCGCTCGATTTCTTCGCTGCCGACGGATCGGTCGACATCGTCCTGCTGGACTGGCGCATGCCCAAGCTGGATGGCATCGACGTCTTGCGCCAGATGCGTGCCCGCGGCATCGCCACCCCGGTGATCTTCCTGACCGTGCTGTCCGACCAGATTTATGAAGAGGCGGCCCTGGCCGGCGGCGCGCTGGACTTCGTGGAGAAGTCGCGCAGCCTGTCGATCCTGCTGAAGCGCATGCGCCTGATCCTGGACGGCACCAAGGGCGATGCGGTCAAGGGTGCCGAGGAGGCGGAGGCCGGCGGCAACGCCACCATGCATCGCCTGGGCGAGCTGGAGCTGCGCCTGGACAACAGCCGCGCCTTTTGGAAGGGCAAGCGCATCGACCTGACGCTGACCGAGTTCAACATCGTCAAGCTGATGTCGACCCGTCCGGAAGAGGACGTGTCCTACCGCGAGATCTACGACCTCGTCCACGGCAAGGGCTTCGTCGCCGGCTACGGCCCGTCGGGCTACCGCGCCAACGTTCGCGCCTTCATCAAGCGCATCCGCCAGAAGTTCCGCTCGGTCGACGCCAACTTCGCCTGCATCGAAAACTATCCGGGCTTCGGCTATCGCTGGGGCAAGGGCGAGAACCCGGCCCAGGGTGGCGACGAGGACGGCCTCGACACAGGCACGCGCAATGGAATGAGCGAGGACATGCTGATCAATGGCGCTGCTGCCGAGTGACCTCGCGATGCGGGCGCCCAGACAAGCGTCCGCCCGCCTGCTTTGGCTGTGGCGTTCGATGGCGAGCCGCCTGGTGCTGCTCACCGTCGTCTTCGTCGCCGTGCCGGTTCTGCTCTACGACCAGTTCCAGCGCGCCGACGAGGCCTCGCAGCAGCTCCTGCTGAAAAGCGCCCAGCGCCAGGGTGAACTGATCGCCCGGGCGTTGGAACCGGAACTTCTGGGCGTCGACCGCACGGCCCTCCCCAGCCTCAGCAGCGCGCTGGCCCGCTACGGCGACGACCGCACGCGGCTGAAGCTGCTGGTGCGTCCGCGCGTGGCGGCCACCGGGGCCGCGGCGCTCAGGACCGGACCGGAACCCTTCTTCTATGTCGCGGCGGCGCCCAGCCTGTCGACGGCCGACATCGATGCCGAACGGCGCCTGCTGCTCGAACAGGGCGTGCTGGACCGGTTGGGGTCGAGCTGTGCCGGCAACTCCACGCTGGCGATGCGCGTTCCCCATGCCGAAGGCGGGGAGGAGGTGCTGTCCTCCATCACCCCGATCAAGACCAGCTTCGGCTGCTGGGCGCTGGTGACCAGCCATGCGACCGAGGCCTACATCTCCTCCTCCATCGGCCGTCCCTATTGGAGCACGCCGGCGGTCCAGGCCGCCGCGGCGATCTATCTGGCGATGGCGGCCCTGGTGCTGGCCGTGCTTGCCGGCGTCTGGCGCAACCTGAACCGTTTCGGCGAACTGGCCCGCCGCATCGTCGGCGGCGAGGATACCCCCGACCATGAGGGCCGCAGCGCCTCCTTCGCCGCGCGCAACACCGTGCCGGAGCTGGCCGGGGTGGCGGAGGATTTCGACCGTCTCGTTTCCACGCTGCGCGACAGCGCCCAGTCGCTGCGCCGTGCGGCGGAGGACAACGCCCACGCCTTCAAGACGCCGATCGCCGTCATCCGCCAGTCGGTGGAGCCGCTGCGCCGCGCCCTGCCGGCGGAGAACGCCCGCAGCCAGCGCGCGCTGATCATGATCGAGAAGTCGCTGGACAAGTTGGACGGCATCGTCTCCTTCGCCCGCCGCATGGACGAGGCGGCGGCCGACCTGTTGGCCCCTGCGCGCCGCCGCGTCGACCTGTCGGCGCTGGTTGAGCGGATGGCCGGCGGCTACACCGGCCTGCTTGCCGAACAGAGCCTGCACATGCGCTCGCGCATCGATGCCGGGCTGGTGGTGCGTGCCAGCGAGGAGACGCTGGAGACCATCGTCGAGAATCTGGTGGAGAACGCCGTTAGCTTCTCGCCGGCCGACTCCGCCGTCAGCGTCCGCCTGACCCGCAACGGCCGCTGGGCCGAGCTGGTGGTGGACGACGAGGGACCGGGCGTCGATCCCGCCAACCTGGAACGCATCTTCGAGCGCTATTTCTCCCACCGCGAACCCGGCCGCGGCATGCCGGAGGACGAGGCGGCCGCCCATCAGGCGGGGGCCGCGCATTTCGGCATCGGCCTGTGGATCGTCCGCCGCAACATCGAGGCCTTCGGCGGCCGCGTCAGCGCCGAAAACCGCCCGACCGGCGGGCTGCGCATGACGGTGATGCTGCCGCTGGCGGCGTGACCGGGTCCGCCGTCACCGTCAAACAGGCTTCGGAGTGGCGCGGTCGGCGCCGTTCCTGCTATGGTTGGTTCCGGGGTGGCCCCGTTCTTTGTCCGAGGATCGGGGCAGCCTGCCGAACAGCATTCCGAGCCACCGATGGACCGCAGCCTCGATTCCACCGACATCAAGATCCTGCGTGAACTGCAGGAGGATGGACGCCTCAGCAATGTCGAGCTGGCCCGCCGCATCAACCTGAGCCCGGCCGCCTGCCTGGAGCGGGTGAAGCGGCTGCAGACGGACGGCATCATCCAGCGCTATGTCGCGCTGCTCGACCCGCACCGGCTGGAAGCGGGGATGCTGGTCTTCGTGGAAGTGGTGCTGGACCGCACGACGCCCGACAATTTCGACGACTTCAAGGCCACCGTGCTGCGCATGCCGCAGATCATGGAATGCCACATGGTCGCCGGCGGCTTCGACTATCTGGTCAAGGCGCGGGTGCGCGACATGAACGAATACCGCCTGTTCCTGGGCGAACTGCTGTCCACCGCGCGCGGCGTGCGGGAAACCCACACCTATGCCGTGATGGAAGAGGTCAAGAGCGTCACCGCCATCCCGCTCGACGGGTTGTCCGGAGGCTCGTTGCGCGGCTAAACAATTAGACCATATAGCTTTTTTCAGTTTGCACCGTCCGCCGCGCCCGCCATTCTTTTCCGGACGCATTTTGCGACGAATTCGGCGGGAGGAGATCGCCCCTCCGTTGTATTCTGCCATGCAAATTGTTCGACTGCTAACAATCCATCGCGGCATGACGCTTGCAGCATGACCTCCGGTTCGGGGGTGCGACCGATGTGGTTGTCCGGCGCTGCAGTTTTCGCCTCCACGCCCGACCGTTTCCTGCGAGACTTTGGCTGGAGCGGAACCGCGTCATGCGCGTCAACACCCCGATCACCGACCGTGAGATCCATCTGACCGACGGCGTTCCCCTGGTGTCGCGCACCGACACCGGCGGGCGGATCACCTTCGTGAACCAGGCTTTCGTCGAGATCAGCGGTTTCGACGAACATGAGCTGATCGGCGCTCCGCACAACCTCGTCCGCCATCCCCATATGCCCAGGGAGGCCTTCGCCGACCTGTGGGCGACCGTGAAGTCGGGGCGGCCCTGGGAAGGGCTGGTGAAGAACCGGACCAAGTCCGGCGATTTCTATTGGGTGCGCGCCAACGTCACTCCGGTGATCGAGAACGGCGCCGTCACCGGCTATATCTCCATCCGCTCCAAACCGTCGCGGGACGAGATCTCGGCGGCCGAGTCTCTGTATGCGGCCATGCGCGACGGACGGGCGGCGGTGGCGCTGGAACAGGGCGCGCTCGTTCGCCGCAGCCGCGCGGGTCGGGCCGCCGCCATGGCGTGGTCCAGCCTGTCGGGGCGTCTGGCCGGGGTGATGGTTCTTCTGATCCTGGCGATGCTGGCGGCCGGCTGGCTCGGGCTGGACGGCATGGAGGCTTCCAACCGCTCGCTTCGCACGGTGTATGAGGACCGGACCGTTCCCGCCTATCAGATCGGCGAGATCCAGAATCTCGCCCGCGACAGCCGGCAGCGCCTGACCGATTTCGCTGCCGATCTTCAGGCGGGCAATCTTCAGGCCAGCAATCTTCAGGCGGGTAAGGGAGCCGGCGATTTCGCTGCCGTCGAAGCGGAGGTTTCCAACAACACCGCAGCCATGCAGCGGCTGCTGACCGCCTATCTCGCCACTTACCTGACGCCGGAGGAGGCGGTCCTCGCCGACCGGTTCAAGCCGCTGGTCGGCTCCTATCTCCAATCCGGCATCGGCCCGGCCCTGGCCCTGGCGCGGGAGAAGAACGGAGCCGCGCTGGACGCCCATCTGCGCGGCACCGTCCGTCCCGCCTTCGCCGAACTGCGCCGGGTGTCGGACGCGCTGCTGGAACTCCAGATCCGGGTGGCGCGGGAGGAGTTCGACAAGGCCGAAACCGACCACGGGCGGCGCATCGCCGCGGTCGCCGCGGCGGTTCTGCTGAGCTGTCTGTTCGCCGCCCTGTTCGGCTGGCTGATCCTGCGCACGGTGCGCCGTCCGCTGTCGGTCCTGGAACAGACGTTCGAGCGCATCGCCCGCGGCGCTCTCACCGATCCGATGACGCCGATCGCCGTGCCGGAATTCGCCCGTGTGGCGTCCGAACTGAACGCGATGAAGGCGAAGCTGGCCTATGCCGCCCACGAGAAGCACGAGACCGAAGTGAAGCAGAAGGCGCTGACCCGCCAGGCCCTGCTGGAGACCTGCAAGTCGATCGAAAGCGACCTGGACTCCACCTGGATGGGGGTGGAGCTGACCAGCAACCGCGCCGGCGACGGCATCCAGCATCTGATGCAGGCCCTGGGCGTGGTGCGGGAGAACACGATGGTGGTGTCGGCGGCTTCGGAGCAGGCCAGCGCCAATGCCCAGTCGGTCGCCGCCGCGACGGAGGAGCTGAACAGCGCCGGGCACGAGATCGCGCGGCAGGCGGCCCGGTCCAGCGAGGTGGCCCGGCGGGCGGTGGACAGCGCCCGCGGTTCCGCCTCCGCCATCGGCCAGATGGAGGTGGCGACGGAAGAGATCGCCAAGGTCGCCAATCTGATCAACGAGATCGCCGGCCAGACCAACCTGCTGGCGCTGAACGCGACCATCGAGGCCGCCAGGGCAGGGGAGGCCGGCAAGGGCTTCGCCGTCGTCGCGTCGGAGGTGAAGGCGCTCGCCAACCAGACGGCGCGGGCGACCGACGACATCGCCCGCCAGATCGACCAGCTGAAGCAGGCGGTCGGCGGCAGCGTCACGGCGATCCAGACCGTCATTTCCGTGATCGAGGAGATCGACGAGGCCGCCGCCGCCACCGCCGCCGCGGTGGAGGAGCAATCCGCCGCCAACGGGGAGATCGGGCGCAGCGCCACCAACTCGGCCGGCGGGGCATCGCAGGTGTCGGTCAGCGTCCTGCATATCCGCGATCAGGCCGACGGGATCACCGGCATCGCCACCGACGTCAGCCGCCGGATGGCCGATACCCAGACCGCCGTCGCCGACCTGAAGCGCCGGCTGGTCATCGCCCTGCGCCAGTCGGTTGCCGGCGACCGCCGCATGTCCGACCGGATCCCCTGCGAAGAGCCCGTCACGCTGGTCCTGGCCGGCGAACCCCGCACCGCCACCATGCTGGACCTGTCGCTCGAGGGGATGCTGGTGGAGGGCATGGGGCTTCCTTCGCTTGCCGAGCAGACGCGGCTGACCGTAACGCTGTGCGATGTCGGCGACCTGCCGGCCGTCGTCGCCGGGATCAGCGACCTTGGCCTGCATCTGGCTTTCGAAGAGTTGTCCGGCGGTCAGGCGGACCGGCTGGGCCGGGCCTATCGCGCGATGGTGGAGGCCGATTCCGACGTTATCCGCACCGCGCAGGACACCGCCGCGGCCCTGTCCAAGGCTCTGGAAAGCGCTCTTTCCAGCGGCAGCATCGGTGAGGAGGCGCTGTTCTCCACCGACCTCTCCCCCATTGCCGGCAGCGACCCCGAACAGGCGCTGGCCCCCTTCACCGAGTTGACCGACCGCCTGTTCCCGGCGATCCAGGAGCCGGTGCTTGCCTCCAACCCCCGCTTCCAGTTCTGCGTGGCGGTCAACAGCGTCGGTTACGTGCCGACCCACAACAGCCGCTATTCCGAGCCGCAGCGGCCGGGCGACCCCGCCTGGAACACCGCCAACTGCCGCAACCGCCGGGTCTTCGCCGACCGGTCGGGCCTTGCCGCCGCGCGCAACGCCCGGCCGTTCCTGCTGCAGGCCTATCGCCGCGACATGGGTGGCGGCAGGATGGTGCGCCTGAAGGAGGTCGATGCTCCGATCACCGTGCGCGGCCGCCACTGGGGCAATGTGCGGCTGGCCTATACGCCGTGACGGGCCTCACCCGCTCCGGGCCAGCAGGGCTTCGTAACGTCGGACGGTTTCGCGCATCTCCTCCAGCAGTTGACGCTGCTCGTCGGCTGCCGCGCGCGCCCGTTCGGCATCGATCCGCGCCTGCTCGGCATAGGATCGGGCCTCCTCGGCGGACAGGCGGGCCTGCTCGTGGAGCCGCCGTGCCCGCTCTTCGGCCTGGCGGCTCTCTTCCGCCGCGCATCTTGCCTCTTCCCTGGATCGGCGATGGTCCTCGTCGTCGATCCGCCAGTCTTCGGCTTCGCGCCGTTGCGCCTCGCCCGTGATCCGTCCTTCCTCGGCCATCAGGCGGGCGTCTTCGGCCTCCATATGGCGGTCGAACGCCGCGGTCCGTTCCGCATCGGCCTTCTCGCGCCCCCGTTCCGCATCGTTGCGGGCCTCTTCGGCCTTGGATCGGCGCGTTTCGCTACGTCGCCGCCAGTCTTCGGCATCGACGCGTCGATCCTCGGCATAGTCCCCTGGGGGGGGGTCTGGGACATGGTGATTTCCCTCCATCAGGCGGTGAGAAGCGGCCAGCGTCCTTTCGGAGGAGCGCAGCGCGCGTCCGACCGGTCCGGAAGGCGCCGCCTCCGCATCAGCATGTCGCGGAGCTTCACCTGCAATGCCTCGATGCGATCCAGGGTTTCCATTCCACCGTCAACAGGCCGTTCTGGCAATCTGCCATAACAGCATAGTCGCGGGGCCGGATCGCTCCACCGTGCGGGAGGTGCGTCAGGCGTGCGTCTGCGCGTCCGGCACCAGCACGTCGGCGCAGATCGCCCGCACCACCTCGGCGCGGTCGGCCGCCGCGCCGGGGGCGAGCAGCCCCTGGCCGAAGGCGAAGGCGTAGAACAGATAGGCGCGGGCGAATGCCTGATCGGGCGGCAGACCCAAGGCCACGAACAGGCCGGCGACGCTGTGCAGGCGCTCGCGGTCGACCTCGGCGATCACGCTTTCCGCCTCGGGATCGCGCCGGGCCCAGTCGCGCACCGCCAACTCTATCGCCATGCCCCGCGGCTTGCTGCCGCCATAGAGCGCCAGCAGGTCGCGCAGCTGGCGGGCCGGCTCGCGCCCGTCCAGCCGGGTCTGTTCCTTGATGGCGGCGATGCGGCCCAGCTTCCAGCTGTCGAGCAGGGCGTTCATCAGGTCGGTGCGGTCGCGGAAATGCCAATAGAAGCTGCCCTTGGTGACCTTCAGGGCTTTCGCCAGCACCTCCACCCGCACCTTGTCGACGCCGCCTTCGGCCAGCGCCGCGAAGGCGGCGGCCAGCCAGGATTCGCGGTTCTTCGTCTTGGATTCCATACCCGTCCTTCGCGCTCCCCCGGCGTCCGCCGCCGCATTCCGCCGCAGCGTTCTCAAGGGCGATCTATACCCGAAAACCGGGGCCGCTGCCTATTCGCCCTGCTGCATCTGGATCGCGTCGGATGCCCGGCCGCGGTAATGGATGTTGCCGTCGCCGTCCAGGAAGGCGCGGTCGCCGGTCAGGTAATAGCGCCGGCCGTGGCGGAAGCGCTGGGCGGTGCGCTCCGGGTTGTTGGCGTAGGATTCGAACCAGAACAGCGGCGAATGGTCGACGTCGATGGCGATCTCGCCGGCGCCGCCCACCGGCGCCTCCCGGCCGTCGGGGTCGAGGATGACGACGCGGAATCCCGGCATCGGCCGGCCGAGCGAGCCGCTGGGCGGCTGGGCGGACTCGGCACCGTCCGCCCCGTCGGATTCGTAACGGCCGATTCCGTCGGGATCGTAGCGGTTCACGATGAAGATGCCGGTCTCGCGCTGGCCATACTGGTCGAGCAGCGGGACCTTGACCGTCCGGTTGGCCCAGGCGATCAGGTCGGGCGGCAGCGGTTCGCCCACCACCGACAGGATGCGCAGCGCGAACTGGTGCGACACGCCGGGATCGGCGCCGTGCCAGGCGCGGATCTGCGATGGGGCGGCGGTCAGGTTGGTGACGCCGAACTTCGTCAGCATGCGGTAGCCCTGCCGCACGTCGTAGGGGCCGTCGCAGAAGATCGTCGTCCGCCCCAGCAGCAGCGGCCCGACCAGCCCGTAATAGGCGCCATAGGCCCAGCCGGGATCGGCCATGTTCCAGTAGATGTCGTCGTCGCGCAGGTCCAGGCCGATGCGCATGTACTGCTCGATCCCCGACAGCGCCTTGACCGGAAGCGAGACGCCCAGCGGCGTCGGCTCGGATTCCGACGTGTAGATCAGGGCGAAGGCGTCGCCTTCCCGATAGCGCGCGACCTCGGCCAGCGGTACGGCCTCGTGCAGCGACGACCAGAAGGGCACCGCGTCGGGACCGAAGGCCTCGTCGCCCTCCACCGTCACCACCGGCCGGGTGTTGTCGCGCGGCACCTTGCGGCGCAGGAAGCCGTTGGTGACGATGGCCCGCGCATCGCTGTCGGCCAGCCGGTAGGCCACCGAAGAGGCGGTGTAGGTGGTGAACAGCGGCATGTAGACCCCGCCCAGCCGCCAGATCGCCAGCGCCGTGATCAGCAGCTCCGGCCCCTTGGGCAGCAACACCGCCACCCGGTCGCCCTGTCCCACCCCCATGCCGGCCAGCACGGTGGCGAAGCGCGCCGAATCATGGGCAAGGCGGGCGAAGCTCAGTTCCGTGGTCTGTCCCGCGACGCTTTCATGCAGCAGCGCCGCCCGCGCGCCGTCGGCGGCGCGGACATGACGGTCGCACAGCAGCGACGCCAGCGCGATGGACAGGCCGCGATACTCCGGCCGCAGGAAGGCCGACGGCCTCACCATCAGGACCGGCGGCGGCTCGGCGGCGGCCGCCGCCGCTTCCGGCGGCTGGGGCAGGGCAGGGGTAGGGGAAGCCGGCCGGTGCCGCAGCGCCGCCAGATCGCCCAGCGCCACCAGATCCGGCCCCAGGTGGTAGCGCTTGCTGCGCCCGTCCTGCTCGACCAGCCCTTCGCGTGCCAATGCCATCAGCAGCCGGTGGGCGGTCGCCTTCGAAAGACCGACTCCGGCCATCAGGTCGGCCAGCCGCGCGCCGTCGGTGCCCGCGTCGGCGACCGCGCGCAGCAGGGCGATGGCGCGTTCCAGGCTTTGGGTGCCGCCTGCCGCGTTCGGAGCGGCAGGGGGAGTGGCAATGTCGGCGTGACGGCTCATGAGGTCCATCATATGGACCGAGCGGCGGCTTGTCGCGTCAAAAAACATGCAATAGCGGAATGTCAGTGTTGAAAACAGAAAGGAACCCGGTATATAGTGCGGAAGTTGCTCATGAAACGGTCCACAATATGGACCTCGCCGGCCACCAAAGAGCCGGGTCGTGACCCCGAGAAGCGGTACCAACAGCAACGGAGGAGGAAATGTCAGGCGCGCCCGTCGCACCACACCCCGGCCCTGCCAAAACGTCGCCCACCACCCAGGCGGAGACCATCTTCGAGGCTCGGGGCGTCAATCTGCGCTTCGGGGGCGTCCATGCGCTGACCGACGTCAGCTTCGGCATCCGCAGGGGCGAGTTGTTCTCGATCATCGGCCCGAACGGGGCCGGCAAGACCTCGATGGTCAACTGCATCTCCGGCCGCTACCGGCCGACGGACGGCAAGGTCTATTTCAAGGGCCGCGACGTGACGGGGATGACCCCGAACCATCGCGCCTCGCTCGGCATCGGGCGCACCTTCCAGAATCTGGCGCTGTTCGGGCACATGACCGTGCTCGACAACATCATGGTCGGCCGCCACCACCTGCTGAAGAACAACTTCCTGACCGGGTCGCTCTACTGGCTGACCGGCGCCAGGAAGGAGGAGCTGTCCCACCGCCGCGAGGTGGAGGAGATCATCGACTTCCTCGAAATCCAGCATGTGCGCAAGGCCACCGCCGGCACCCTGTCCTACGGCCTGCGCAAGCGGGTGGAACTGGCCCGCGCCATGGCGCTGAAGCCGGACCTGATCCTGCTGGACGAGCCGATGGCCGGCATGAACCTGGAAGAGAAGGAGGACATGGCCCGCTACATCGTCGACCTGAACGAGGAGTTCGGCATGACCGTGGTCATGATCGAGCACGACATGGGCGTGGTCATGGACATCTCGCACCGGGTGATGGTGCTGGAATTCGGCAAGAAGATCGCCGAAGGCAGGCCGGAGGAGGTCCTGGCCGATCCCCGCGTCCGCCGCGCCTATCTGGGCGAGGACGACGAGGAAGAGGCGCCGGCGGCTTCTGCCGCGGTCGTGCCGCCGCGCAAGGAGGTCGCGTGATGTCGAACCTCACTCTGCCCGATCTGGCCCTTCCCGATCTGGCCGTCTACGACACCCTGCCGAAGCTGGTGGCATTGCACGCCCGCGACCATGGCGGCGACATCGCCATGCGCGAGAAGGATTTCGGCATCTGGCGGACCTTCACTTGGGGCCAGGTGCATGCCCGCATCCGCGCCTTCGCACTGGGCATGACCAAGCTGGGCGTCGTGCCGGGCGAGGTGGTCGGCCTTCTCGGCGACAACCGTCCCGACTGGGTGATGGGCGAGATCGCGACCCATGCGGTGCGCGGCTACAGCCTGGGCATCTATCGCGACGCGCTGGACGAGGAGGTCGCCTACCTCATCACCTATGCCGACGTGAAGGTGGTGTTCGCCGAGGACGAGGAGCAGGTCGACAAGCTGCTGAACCTCGCCGACCGGCTGCCGACGCTGCAGCACATCATCTATTCCGACCCGCGCGGCATGCGCAAATACCACGACCCCCGCCTGATGCCGGTCACCGACCTGATCCGCATGGGTGAGGAACTGCTGGCGCAGCAGCCGGACCTCTACGACCGCATGGTGGCCGAGACGAAGGGCGAGGAGGTCGCCATCCTCTGCACCACCTCCGGCACCACCTCGAACCCGAAGATGGCGATGCTGCCGGCGGGTCGCCTGATCCGCCATGTCGCCAGCTATCTGTCCGCCGATCCCAAGGGTCCGGAGGACGAGTATGTCTCCGTCCTGCCGCTGTCCTGGATCATGGAGCAGGTCTATGCCGTCGGCATGGGCGTGGTATCGCGGATGCGCGTGAACTTCGTCGAGGAAGCCGAGACGATGATGCACGACTTCCGCGAGATCGGGCCGACCTTCGTCCTGTTCGCCCCGCGCCTGTGGGAGGCCATCGCCGCCGACGTGCGCGCCCGGATGATGGATGCCTCGCCCTTCAAGCAGAAGATGTACGAACTCGGCATGAAGCTGGGGCTGGAGGCGCTGTCGAAGGGCCAGCGCTCGGCGATGGCCGACGCGATCCTGTTCAAGGCGCTGCGCGACCGGCTGGGCTTCACCAACCTGAAATCGGCAGCGACCGGCGGCGCGGCGCTGGGGCCGGACACCTTCAAGTTCTTCCAGGCACTGGGCGTGCCGCTGCGCCAGATCTACGGCCAGACCGAAACGATGGGCGCCTACACCGTCCATCGCGGCAACGACGTGGATTTCGACACGGTCGGCGTGCCCTTCGACGGCGGCATCGAGGTGAAGGTGATCGACGCCGACCACAACGGCGTCGGCGAGATCGTCACCCGCCATCCCAACATGTTCGCCGGCTATTACCGGAACGAGAAGGCGACCGTCGCCGACATGCGCGACGGCTGGATGCACACCGGCGATGCCGGCTTCTTCGACAAGAAGGGGCATCTGGTCATCATCGACCGCATCAAGGACATCGCCACCACCGCCCAGGGCGACCGCTTCAGCCCGCAATACATCGAGAACAAGCTGAAGTTCAGCCCCTATGTGGCCGAGGCGGTGATCCTGGGCGACAAGCGCGAGTATCTGTCGGCGATCATCTGCATCCGCTTCTCCATCGTGTCGAAATGGGCGGAAAAGAACCGCATCGCCTTCACCACATACTCCGACCTGTCGTCCAAGCAGGAGGTCTACGACCTGCTGCGGGCGGAGGTGGAGCGGGTGAACCAGACGCTTCCCGAGTTTCAGCGCATCTCCAAGTTCCTGCTGCTGTACAAGGAGCTGGACGCCGACGACGGCGAGCTGACCCGCACCCGCAAGGTGCGCCGCGGCGTCGTCGCCGAGAAATACGGCACCATCATCGACAGCATCTATGCCGACCAGCCGAAGATCGACGTGGACACCACGATCGCCTTCCAGGACGGCACCAAGCAGCGCATCCGCACCACGCTGACCGTCATCGACCTGGCTCCCGCCGCCGCCACGGCGCCGCGGCAGCCGGTTGCGGCGTGACGCTTATGCAAACAGGAAAAACCCCTCTCCCCCTCGGGGAGAGGATGGGTGAGGGGGATCCGCCTGCCGGACGCTCCTCGCCGTGCTTCCCCCTCACCCTGACCCTCTCCCCGCCTTTCGGCGAAGCTGCGCTTCGCCTGTCGGCATCGCAAGCGCAGCTTGCGATGGGGGGGATCGGGGGATTTGGATCCCATCTCGGCGAGGCCACGCCATGACCCTTCTGTTTCAGCTTCTCGTCAACGGCCTGATCGTCGGCGCGCTGTATGGCGTGGTCGCCATGTCCTTCGTGCTGATCTACAAGGCCAGCCGCATCGTCAACTTCGCCCAGGGCGAATTCCTGCTGATCGGCGCCTGGACCTGCTGGTGGCTTCTCACCAGCTGGCAACTGCCCTTCTGGATCGGCTTCCCGATCACGCTGGTCTTCATGCTGGCCTTCGGCGTCATCCTGCAGATCGTCGTCTTGAGGCCGATGATTGGCGAGCCGATCATCTCCGTCATCATGGTGACGATCGGCCTGTCCATCGTCTTCCAGGCGGCGATGAAGTGGATGTTCGGCGTCTTCGCCAAGCCCTTCCCGCCGATCTTCGCCAGCCCCACCATGAACCTGTTCGGGCTGGAGGTGCAGACCGTCTACGTGATGTCGCTGCTGATCTCGATCCTCATCATGGCGGGCTTCGGCTGGTTCTTTAAATACTCGCGGACCGGTCTCGCCATGCGGGCCACCGCCTTCGACCAGCAGGTGGCGCAGTCGCTCGGCATCTCGGTCCGCCACATGTTCGCGATGAGCTGGGCGATCTCCGCCATGGTGTCGGCGGTGGCCGGCGTCACGGTGGGCGTGGTCAACGGCGTGTCGTCGGCCTTGTCCTTCTTCGGCATCAAGGTGTTCCCGGCGGTGATCCTGGGCGGTCTCGACAGCGTCATCGGCGCGGTGGTCGGCGGCCTGATCGTCGGCGTGCTGGAGAACATGGCGCACTACCTGGACAGCCAGTGGCTGAACTGGGGCAACATGTACGAGATCGCGCCCTTCTACGTCCTGATCGCCATCCTGATGATCAAGCCCTACGGCCTGTTCGGCACCAAAGACATCGAGCGCGTGTGAGGCCCCAATGGCGAACATCAGCATCATCCCGAGCGGCGATTTCAAGACGTCCTACGGGACCGACACCACCATCTTCCCGACCAGGACCAGCCGCAACTTCGCGATCCTGGGCGTGGTCCTCCTGCTGGCCTGCCCGGCCTTCATGGACCGCTACTGGCTCAGCCTGCTGATCCAGATCAGCTATCTCGGCATCGCCGCGCTCGGCCTGAACATCCTGGTCGGCTTCACCGGCCAGATTTCCATCGGCCATTCCGCCTTCTTCGGCTTCGGCGCCTTCGCCTCGGCCTGGCTGAACAACAGCCTGGGCGTTCCGGTGGCGCTCGCCATTCCGCTGGCGGGCGTGGTCACCACCATGGTCGGGCTGCTGTTCGGCATGCCGGCGGCGCGGCTGAAGGGCCTGTACCTCGCCATCGCCACGCTGGCGGCGCAGTACATCCTGCAGGACTTCTTCGCCCGCGCCGACTGGTTCACCGGCGGCACCGCCGGCACCATCGCCGAGCCGCTGACCATCTTCGGCTTCGCCTTCGATACCGACGAGCGCTACTTCTACGTCGCGCTGGTGGCGATGGTCGTGATGTACATCCTGGCCACCAACCTGATGCGGACCCGCGACGGCCGCGCCCTGGTGGCGGTGCGCGACCATTACCTGTCCGCCGAGATCATGGGCATCAACCTGACGAAGTACCGGACGATGTCCTTCGGCATCTCCGCCTTCTACGCCGGCATCGGCGGTGCCCTCTACGCCCATTACCTGCAGTTCGTGTCGGTGGAGGGCTTCACCATCCTCTTCTCGATCCAGTTCCTGGGCATGATCATCATCGGCGGGCTGGGCTCGATCATGGGCACGCTGATGGGCACCGCCTTCATGGTCTTCCTGCCGGAGGCGATGCAGGCGCTCACCAAACTGGTCAGCGGCACCGCCATCGACACCGCGCTGAACCTGAAGGACAACATCGCCTTCCTGCGCGAGATGTCGATCGGCCTCGTCATCATCCTGTTCCTGGTGTTCGAGCCCGACGGGCTGGCCCACCGCTGGAAGCAGATCAAGGCCTACTGGAAGCTCTATCCCTTCTCGCACTAAGTCCCGACGCTTTGCCGGTCAACAAACAGAACAGAATGGGGAGTCAACGCACCATGTCGATCAAGACCGCGCTTTTCGCCACCACCGCCGTTACTGGCGCGCTCCTGCTGGCGACCACCGCCACGGCTTACGCCGACATTCCGGTCGGCCATCTGGCGGACCAGTCCGGCGCCACCTCCGACGTCGGCGTGCCCTATGCGCAGGGCGTGGCGGACGCGCTCGCCTACATCAACGCCAAGGGCGGCGTCAACGGCACCAAGCTGGCGGTCGACACCGTCGACTACGGCTATCAGGCGCCGCGCGCCATCAGCCAGTATAAGAAGTGGTCGTCGGGCAGCGACAAGATCGCAGCATTGCAGGGCTGGGGCACCGCCGATACCGAGGCGCTGACCGGCTTCGTCGGCAAGGACGAGATCCCGGCCTATTCCGGCTCCTACTCCGGCCACCTGACCGACCCGACCGGCAAGGGCCCGCACGGCTCCAAGCCGGCGCCCTACAACTTCTTCTACGGCCCGTCCTATTCCGACGCGCTGCGCGGCATGCTGATGTGGGCGGCCGAGGACTGGAAGAAGCAGGGCGGCCAGGGCAAGCCGAAATACGTCCACATGGGCGCCAACCACCCCTATCCCAACGCGCCCAAGGACGCGGGCGAGCAACTGGCCAAGGAGCTGGGCTTCGACGTTCTGCCGGCCGTGCAGTTCGCGCTGACCCCCGGCGACTACACCGCCCAGTGCCTGACGCTGAAGCAGTCCGGCGTCAACTACGCCTATCTCGGCAACACCGCCGGCTCCAACATCTCGGTGCTGAAGGCCTGCCAGACGGTCGGCGCCAAGGTGCAGTTCATGGGCAACGTCTGGGGCATGGACGAGAACGCCGCCAAGGCCGCCGGCGCGGCCGCCGACGGCGTGGTGTTCCCGATGCGCACCGCGGTGACCTGGAACGCCGAGGTGCCGGGCATGAAGACGCTGAAGGACATTTCCAAGATGTCGGACGCGGCCGGCACCGCCTATCGTCCGGTGCACTACATGGCCGGCGTCTGCACCGCCTTCTACATGAAGGAGGCGATGGACTGGGCGTCGAAGAACGGCGGCGTCACCGGTCCGAACATCCGCAAGGCGATGTACCAGAAGAAGGACTGGGTCCCGGCCGGGCTGGAGGGCGTCTGCGTTCCCTCGACCTGGACCGAGAACGACCACCGCGGCATGACGGCGGTCAACATCTACCGCGCCAAGGTCGGCGGCGACACCGGCGCCGGCGTGGACGAGCTGGTCAAGGCCGGCACCATCAAGCTGGACAAGCTGACCACCGTCGACGTCCCGCGCAAGCCGGAATGGCTGGGCTGGTAAGTCGATAAGCACGCGGCGCCTCCGCTTTTTTCGCGGCGGGGGCGCCCCCCTTCTTCCGAACAGTTCAGGTGCTGCATGCAGACCACCGCCACGGCCGCTTCGACCAACGCTCCCGTCCAAGCCGGAATGCCGCCCGTCACGGCTGCGAAGCGGATGATGCTGTCCGTCAACAACATCGAGGTCGTCTACAACGACGTGATCCTCGTGCTCCGCGGCCTTAGCCTGGAGGTGCCGGAGGGGGAGATCGTGGCATTGCTGGGCGCCAACGGCGCCGGCAAGTCGACGACGCTGAAGGCGATCTCCGGCCTGCTGAAGACCGAGGACGGCGAGGTCACCCGCGGCGACATCACCTTCAATGGCGAGCGCATCAACGGCATCGACCCCGACCAGATCGTCCGCAAGGGCATCTTCCAGGTGATGGAGGGCCGGCGCATCATCGCCGACATGACCTGCCTGGAAAACCTGCGCCTGGGCGCCTACACCCGCCGCGACAACGGGGTGAAGGACGACCTGGACATGGTCTTCAGCTATTTCCCCCGCCTGAAGGAGCGCACCGGCCTTGCCGGCTATCTCTCCGGCGGCGAGCAGCAGATGCTGGCGATCGGCCGCGCGATGATGGCCCGGCCGAAGCTGATCCTGATGGACGAGCCCAGCATGGGCCTGTCGCCGCTGATGGTGAAGGAGGTGTTCAGCATCGTCCAGCAGATCAACAAGGATCTGGGCGTCACCATCCTGCTGGTGGAGCAGAACGCCCGCATGGCGCTGCAGGCGGCATCCCGCGGCTACATCATGGAAAACGGCAAGGTCGTGCTGGACGGCACCGCCGAAGAGCTGCGCAACAACGAGGACGTGAAGGAATTCTACCTCGGCGGCGGCAACGAAGAGCGCAAGAGCTTCAAGAATTTGAAGAGCTTCAAGCGGCGCAAGCGCTGGATTTGAGGGGAGCGTCGGCTTCGATGCCCCCTCCCTAACCCTCCCCCGCTTCGCGGGAGAGGGAACTCCGCCGCACTCCTGCAAAGCTCCTACCCCCTCCACCGCGAAGCGGGGGAGGGATGGGGAGGGGGCACCGGCGCAAGCACCTGCACCCCCCGCGTCACCTCGGCCGACCCCTGAACGGACGAACGACCATGACCGATTTCTACGACGACCTCGAAACCCGTTCCTCCGACCGGCGCGAGGCCGAGCAGTTCGCGGCGCTGCCTGCCCATCTGCACCACGCCAAGGACGCGGCCCCCTATTTCCGCCAGTTGCTGGCCGACATCGACCCGGCGTCGATCCACGACCGCGCGTCGCTCGCCACCTTGCCGGTGACGCGCAAGGCCGACCTGATCGCGCTGCAGCAGGCGAACCCGCCCTTCGGCGGGCTGGCGGCGGTGGAGATCGGGCGGCTGGCCCGCGTCTTCGCCTCGCCCGGCCCAATCCATGATCCGGAGCCGCATGGCGTCGATCCCTGGCGCAGCGCCCGCGCGCTGTTCGCCGCCGGCTTTCGTGCCGGGGACCTCGCCCACAACTGCTTCGCCTATCATCTGACCCCCGCCGGCTCGATGTTCGAGACGGGCGCGCATGCCGTCGGCTGCGCCGTCATCCCCGCCGGCACCGGCAACACCGAGATGCAGGCGCAGGTCGTCGCAAGCCTCAAGCCGCGCGGCTATATCGGTACCCCCGACTTTCTGAAGATCATCCTGGAGAAGGGCGACGCGCTGGGGCTCGACGTCTCCTCCATCCGCATCGCCGCCGTGTCGGGCGGTCCCTATCTGCCCGACGCCCGCGCCTTCTACGAGGCGCGCGGGCTGGAGGTCTACCAGAGCTACGGCACCGCCGACCTCGGCATCGTCGCCTACGAGACCGAAGCCCGCTCAGGCCTGGTGGTGAACGAGGGCTGCATCGTCGAGATCGTCCGCCCCGGCACCGGCGACCCGGTTCCCGACGGCGAGGTGGGCGAGGTGGTGGTGACCATCTTCAACCCGGCCTATCCGCTGATCCGTTTCGCAACCGGCGACCTGTCGGCGGTTCTGCCGGGAACCAGCCCCTGCGGCCGGACGAACATGCGGCTGAAGGGCTGGATGGGCCGCGCCGACCAGACCACCAAGGTCAAGGGCATGTTCGTCCATCCCGGGCAGGTCGCCGAGGTGCTGCGCCGCCATCCCCAGCTCTCCCGAGGCCGCCTTGTCGTCGGGCGCCAGGACGCCAGCGACACCATGACCCTGCGTTGCGAAGCGGAGGAGACCGGGGACGATCTCGCCGCCGCCATCCGCGAGACGCTGTCGTCGGTGACCAAGCTGAAAGGCGCGGTGGAGTTCGTGCCGCCGGGGAGTTTGCCAAATGACGGCAAGGTGATCGACGACACGCGGGGGTGAGAGTGTCGCGGCAGTTGCCCCCTCCCTAACCCTCCCCCGCTAACGCGGGAGAGGGAACTGCCGCTTTACCCCAGCAAAGCTCCTGCCCCCTCTCCCACCGAAGGTGGGGGAGGGATGGGGAGGGGGCGCCCGCTGCAACAACCTACCTCAGCACTCCGCGTCCGCCGACGGCATCAGCTCGTACTGCGGCTTGTAGCCCGGCTGCGCGCGGATGCGGTCGGCCCAGGCCTGGACGTTGGGGTAGTCCTTCGCCTCGATGGCGGATTCGTTCAGCAGGTCGATCCAGGGGAAGGCGAAGATGTCGGCGATGGTCAGCCGTTCGCTCTGGATGAAGCTGTGGCCGGCCAGATGCTCGTCGAACAGCTTCATGCCGCTGGCGGCTGAAGCGTCGAGCCAGGGCAGGGCGTTGGCGTCGCCGTTGAACTTGCGCACGGCCCGGGCGCGCTGGACCGGCAGAAGCACGTCGGCCAGCCAGCTCAGCCATTCGGCGATGCGCAGCTTCTCGGCGTCGTCGCGACCGCCGAACTTGCCGGTCTGTTCGGCCAGATAGGTCAGGATCACGCTGGATTCGGAAATCGAATGGTCGCCATGCACCAGCGTCGGCACCCGGCCGAACCGGTTGATCGCCTGGTATTCCGGCGACTTCTGCTGCCCATTGCGCAGGTCGACATGCCGGTACTGGAACGGGATGCCGGCCAGCCGGAAAAACAGCGCCACGCGGGTCGCCGGCTGGGAATTCACGTTGCCGTAGAGGATGAAGGGCGCTGTCACGATGCTCTGTCTCCCTGGTTTGCGGACCCGGATGGTCCCCCCCCGGATGATCGTGCGGAAGATCGATCTCCGGCTTTGCCGGGAGGATGGCCTCAACCGGACCGGTCGCGCCAGCGGAAAGCGCAGCTCCACTATTCATGGCACTACTGCAGCAAGTTTTACACAACATCGGTGAAAGTGCCCTTCTCCAAAGCTGTGGGCTGCTTGACCGGCGAAACCAAAAGCCGTAGACACTGAGTTACATGTGAAATACCGCGTGGATATGCCGTGTGTGGTCCTGTGCGCCGGTTGGCGCCGCATGGCCGGCGGCACGGGGCGCGGAACCAAGGTCCGGATGACGAGATGGTGGACACGGTCGAAAAGACGCGGACGATCCTGGTGGTCGAAGACAATGTGCTGATGCGCAAGCTCTTCGTCCGTTGCCTGGAGGAAGGCGGCTTCGCCGTGGTCGAGGCGTCCGACGCCACCTCGGTTCTGTCGCTGATGCGCGAGATGGTTCCTGACCTGGTGGTGATGGACATCGTCATGCCCGGCCTGTCGGGGCTGGAGTTGATCAAGCTGATCCGCGCCGATGGCGATCTCGCCGCGACGCCGGTGCTGGCCGTGACCAACCTCGCCACCCCCGCCGACAAGCGTCGGCTGGCGGATGCGGGCTTCGACGGTCATGTCTCCAAGCCGATCAAGCCCAAGGAATTCCAGGCCGCCGTCGCCGGTTTCCTGACTGCCGCCTGAGCCTCGCTGGGCCGGAGGGGAGCGTCCTCCTTGCGCGATTTTCGCGCAAGCACGGGATCCGGGGCCCCGGTCCTCGCGTATTTTCCACCATGGACCCAAAAGCGGAGGGAGCCGCAGCGATGGCGCGTTATCTGGTCACCGGCGGTTGCGGCTTTATCGGCTCGCACCTGATCGAGCGGCTGCTGGCCGCCGGGCACGAGGTCCGGGTTCTGGACGACCTGTCCACCGGCAAGCGCGAGAACCTGCCCCCGACCGTGCCGGTGATGGTCGGCGATGTCGCCGACGCCGCGGCGGTCGAGGCGGCGATGGCCGGCCCCGAAGGTGAGGGCGTGGACGGCTGCTTCCATCTGGCCGCCGTCGCTTCCGTCGACCGCTCGCGCGAAGCGTGGCTGGAAACCCACCATGCCAATCTGTCCGGCACCATCGCCGTGTTCGACGCCGCCCGCCGCGCCAATCCCAAGGGGCCGGTGCCGGTGGTCTACGCCTCCTCCGCCGCCGTCTATGGCGACAATCCGGCCATGCCGCTGACCGAGGACGCGGCGACCCGCCCGCTGTCCGCCTATGGCGCCGACAAGCTGGGCTGCGAGTTGCATGCGCGGGTGGCCGACATCGTGCACGGCGTGCCGACCACCGGTTTCCGCTTCTTCAACGTCTATGGACCGCGCCAGGACCCGAAATCGCCCTATTCCGGCGTCATTTCCATCTTCGCCGGCCGGATCGTGAGGGGAGAGCCGGTCACCATCAACGGCGACGGCGAACAGGTCCGCGATTTCATCTTTGTAAAGGACTTGGTGCGATACCTGACCGCGGCGATGGATAACCCAAGGTCCGGCCCAAGGTCCTGCGCACCGGTCTTCAACGTCTGCACCGGCCGTCCGACTTCGGTCAATCGGCTGGCGGAGGTGCTGGCGGAGCTGTCGGGCCGGGCGCTCGACCGCCGGCACGGCCCGGCGCGGCCGGGCGACATCCGGGTGTCCATCGGCGATCCGTCGCGCCTCGTCGCCGCCTTCGGCATGAGCTGCGACACGCCGTTGGAGGACGGGCTGCGCGAGACGCTGGCGTGGCTGGGATGACCGCTCAGGTCGGGTAAGCGTCGGGAAGGGTTCGGCTGGCGTGATCGGTGGTCTGATCGGGCGGCGCGCTGTCGCCGTGGGGCTGGTTTCGGGTGCGGCGTCTCTGGCGCTGCCCAACTGCCCCTTGCGGGCCGCCGAGGCCGGCCAAGCTTCCGGCCCTGCATCCTCCGCCACTCAATCCCCGAATTCTCCCTGGGCGGTCTATTACGCCGATGCCGCTCCGCTGTCGGCCTTCCAGTCCTACCGGCTGCTGGTTCTGGACAGCCGCACCCATCCGCCGCTCCAGCCGCTGGCCGACCGCGGCAAGACCCTGTTCGGCTATCTCAGCGTGGGCGAGGTGGAGACGCACCGCCCCTGGTTCGGCCGGGTGAAGGGCTGGGGCATCCTGGACCAGGAGAACCCCAACTGGCCCGGCAGCTTCTATGTCGACGTCCGCGACCGCCGCTGGGTCAAGCTGGTGGTGGAGGAGCTTGTGCCGGCGATCCTGCGCGAAGGCTTCCACGGCGTCTTCCTCGACACGCTCGACAACCCGCCGCATCTCGAGCGCACCGAGCCCAAGCGCTGGCGCGGCATGACCGATGCCGCGGCGGCCCTGGTGCGGGCCATCCGCCGCAACTGGCCGGACATCGGCCTGATGCAGAACCGCGCGTATGAGATCCTGCCGCAGACCGCGCCGCTGCTGAGCCATGTGCTGGGGGAGAGCGTCTATGCCGGCTGGGACTTTGCCGCCAAGCGCCCGCACCGTCAGAGCGCCGAGGATTACCGGTTCCAGGTGGAGGCACTGAAGGCCGCCGGCGCGTCGAACCCGCGGCTCGGCCTGCTTACGCTCGACTACTGGGACCCGGCCGATACGGCGGGAGTCCGGACGATCTATGCTCTGCAGCGGGCCAACGGCTTTTCCCCCTATGTCTCGACGGTCGAACTCGACCGCCTGATCCCGGAGCCGCCCCGGTGATGCGCATCGCCAAAGCGACAGCGGCGGTGGCGGCGCTGGCGTTCGGCCTGCTGCTGCCGTTGGCCGTGCCCGCCGCGGCGGCCGGCGCGCAGCCCGCGGCCGCAAGCGCCCGGCAGGAGGTGCCGCGCACCATCCTGGCGCTGGTCGACCTGCGCGAAGAGGAAACGATTCGCCTCAGCCGCATCCACACGATGGCGGAATTGCCGCTGAACCATCTGGGCCTGTCCGTCATCTATTGGAACGTCGCCGACGGCCTTCCCGACCTGTCGCGCTATCCGGGCTTGCGCGGCGTCGTCACTTGGTTCGCCGGCGAGCCCTTCGCCGACGTCGGCGCCTACATCGACTGGGTGGGGCGGGCGATGGACCGCGGCGTCCGCTTCGCCGTGCTGGGCCAGCCGGGGGTTCGGCTGGAAAGCGGCGGCAGGCAGGTGCCGCTGGCGCTCGCCAACCGCTTCTTCGCCCGCTTCGGGCTGCGCGACGACGACGGCTTTTCCGACCTGACCTATAAATCCAAGCCGGCACTGGCCGACGGGATGATCGGTTTCGAACGGCCGCTGTCGGGCGTGCTGCCCGGTTACCCGCTGTTCCGCAAGACTGATGCGCGCGTCGCCTCCCATCTGGTGATGCGGCGGGCGGACGATCCGGCCAGCGACAGCCATCTGGTGGTGACCGGTCTGGCCGGCGGGCTGGCGGCCGAAGGCTACAGCCGCCATTTCGACGCCGAGTACAACCGGCGCCAATGGATCATCGATCCCTTCGCCTTTTTCGGCGACGCCTTCGCCACCGACGACCTGCCGAAGCCCGACGTCACCACCCTGTCCGGCCGGCGGCTCTATTTCAGCCACATCGACGGCGACGGCTGGCGCAACGTGACGGAGGTGGCGCCCCATGCCGTCAAGCGCGTCCTGTCCGCCGACATGGTGCGCATCGCCGGTATCGAGCCCTTTCCCGACCTGCCGGTGACCGTCGCCCCCATCGTCGGCGACCTCGACCCGACCTGGAACGGCACGCCGCAGTCGGTGGAGGCCGCCAAGAAACTGTTCGCCCTGCCGCAGGTCGAACCGTCCAGCCACACCTGGACCCACCCCTTCCAGTGGGCCTTCTTCAAGGACTACAGCCGGCAGAAGGAAGCGCCGTTTCTCGACCGCGACGGCACCTACCGCCCCACCAGGGGCGACGACCATGCGGCGGAGACGGCGGGCGAGGTGTCGGACATCGGCCGCTATGCCCTGCCGCGCGCCTATCTGCAGCAGCCCTTCGACCTCGACCAGGAGATCGGCGGCGCGCTGGACTACTTCACCCGGCTGGCCCCCACCGGCAAGCGGGCAGTGCTGGTGCAGTGGTCGGGCGACACCTCTCCGTTCGAGGCGGCGCTGGCGGCGGTCCGCAAGGCGGGCGGCGTCAACATGAACGGCGGCGACGCCCGCTTCGACGCCGATTTCCCCTCCATCACCGGCCTGCCGCCCGTCGGCCTGCCGGTGGGGGCGGAGCGCCAGATCTACGCCGCCGGCAGCAACGAGAACACCTACACCGACCTGTGGACCAGCCGCTTCTACGGCTACCGCAATCTGGTCAACACCATGCGGCATGCCGGCGGCCCGATCCGGCTGAAGCCCTTCAACGTCTACTACCACATGTACAGCGGCCAGAAGGCGGCCAGCCTGAACGCGCTGGTTTCGGTGCTGACCGCTGCCCGCGGCCAGGAACTGGCGCCGGTCGCCGCCTCCACCTATGCCCGCATCGCCGAGGGCTTCTACACCGCGCGGTTCGAGCCGTTGGAGGATGGGCGGCGCTGGCGCGTGCGCGACCGCGGGGCGCTGAACACGCTGCGTTTCGACCGGGCTAGCGCCAGCGCGGTCGATTTCGCCCGCTCAACCGGGGTGCTGGGCCAGCGCCACAGCCAGGGCAGCCTCTATGTCGCGCTCGACCCCACGGTGGCTGAGCCGGTGGTGGCGCTCGCCGAGATCGACCGCGCCGACCGCGATCCGCCCGCGTCCTTGCCCTATCTGGTGGAGGGGCGCTGGGCCTTCTCGGCGCTGGCCGGCGAAGGGCAGGGCTTCCGTGTCGCCGCCACCGGCTATGGCGAAGGCGCCATGGTCTGGCGGGTTCCCCGTCCCGGTCCCTGGACGGTCACGGCGGAGCGCGACGGCGCCGTTCTGTGGACCGGCAGCGCGACAGCGGATGAGGATGGCCGGTTGGCGCTGACCGTTCCGGTTTCCGGCATCGCTCCGCTGCTTCTGCGGCTTCGCCCCATCCTTCGTCCCACCGGCGGCGTGGCGGGGTAGGGCGGCGATGCGTGCGAACATCCTGGTCGTCCTGCTGGTGCTGCTGGTGGGCATCGGCGCCAGCCTGCTGCTGATTCCGCGCGGCGGCGAGCTTGCCCTGCAGAAATTCCGCGACCGCGATTACGACAGCGCCCGCGCCGTCTACGAGGAGCGCTATGCCGCCGGCGACCGCGGCGGCGCCACGGTGATGCCACTGACCCGCCTGTCGCTGGCCCAAGGCGACGTGGAGCGCGCCATCGCCCTGACCGAGGAGTTCATCGTCGCCGAACCGTCCTCGATCGAGGCGCGCGAACTGCTGAACCGCCTCTACCAGGATGCCCAGCGGCCGGGCGACTACCTGGAAAACCTGACGGTCCTGGCGGAGCTGCGGCGCAGCGCCGACCTTTACCGCGAACTGGCCTATGCCGCCGGTTTCCGCAACCGGATGGCGCTGAAGGCCGATGCGCTAGCCCGTTACTGCGCGCTGGCGCCCGAGGATGCCGAGGCGCAGCAGGAACTGGCCGCCCTGCTGGCGGCGCGCGGCGACCATGCCGGCGCGGTGGATTGGCTTCTGCGCGCCGACGACCGCGCCCAGGGCAACATCGGCGCCGACAGCCGCGAATTGTTGATGAGCCTGCTGATCGACCTCGGCCGGGCTGAGGATGCCTTCGGCCGCGCCCGGCGCTGGCTCGGCGAGCAGCCGACCGTCGCCGCCATGATCGGTCTGGCGAGCCAGCTGGCGGCGGCCTCCCGGCCGGACCTGGGCCTGCGGCTGATTGAACCGCAGGTTTCCGGCCCGCAGGTGATCGGGCCGCAAGCAACCGGCCGAAAGCCCGCGCTGGCGCTGGAACTGACCTACATCGACCTGCTGATCGCCGCCGACCGCCGGGAGGAGGCGCGGACCCGCCTGTCGGCGCTGTTCGGCCCGGTGGAGGATGTCCAGTTCGGCCGGCTGCTGGCGCTGAAGATGAATGCCGGGCAGGCGCAAGAGGCCTTGCGGAACGCCAAGGGACGCGATCTGCGTCTGGCGCCCGATTGGGTGCTGGCCGGGCTGGCCGAGACGGCTCTGCGCGACGGCGACCGCCCCTTCCTCGACCGCCTGCATCGTGAACTGGGCGAAGGGTTCCTCGCCGATTACCCGGTTCTGGCGGCGAACATCGCGCTCGGCCGCGGCGACGCCGATTCCGCGGCGCGCTGGGCGGAGCGCGGTCTGGCCGGGAGAGCGCTGACCCTCGGCGACCGTCTGGCCGCCATCCGCATTCTCGACCGCGCCGGGCGTCGTGCCGCCGCGTCCGCTGCCTTCGACCGTCTGGCGCTGTCGGACTCTCTCCCCGACGACCAGCTGCCCGACGACCAACTGGAGGAATTGGCAGCCCTGTTCATCGACCTGGACCGTGCGCCCGCCGGTCTTGACTGGTTCGTCGCGCACCGGCAGGGCAAGCCCTCTCCGGCGGTCGAGCAGGGGTGGGCGAGGCTGGCGGCCAAGGCCGGTGATCCCGCCGCCGTCGCCGATTGGCTGGCCACCCGCCCGGTGCTGCCCGCCGCCCTGTTGCAGGACATCGCCGGCAGCGCCGCCGAGCGGGCTGTCGCTGACCGGCGTGCCGCCCCGCTGGCGCTGGCCGCAGCACAGCGCGCCTTTGCGCTCGACCCTTCGCCGCGCAGCCGTCTGGCGGTTGCCGCCGCCCTGACCGCAACCGGAAAGCCGGCGGAGGCGCTGCCGCTGCTGGCCCCGCTGCTCGACCAGGGCGGTGCGGAGGTGGAGGCCGCCTACATCGCGGCGCTCGACGGCGCCGGCCGGTCGGAGGAACTGGCCCGCCACCTGACCGCCAAGCTGGCGAAGGGCGGCCTGACGGATGCGGAGGAGCAGGGCATCGCCTATCTGCTGCTCGACCACAAGGCCTACCGCGCCGCGCTGCCGCTGCTGCGCGCGCGGGCGGAGCGGCTGGGCGGCGACTGGCTGGCGGCTTATGCCGATGCCGCCGCCAAGGCGAACGCACTGCCCGATCTCGCAGCCCTGCTGCAACGGCAGGCCGCCGCGGCGCCGCTGGCCGAGGCGGAGGATTCGCTCTACCGCGGCACGCTGGAAAAGCTGGGCCGCAAGGCCGACCTGCGCCGCTACCTTCTGGCCCGCGCCAGCGATGATCGCCTGCCGGTGGAGCGGCGGCGGGAGCCGGCCTCCGCCCTGCTGGCGCTCGGCGACAAGGCAGGCACGACGCAGGCTTTGCAGCGGCTTGCCGCCGGGCAGGGGCCGCAGAGCGACGATTTCAAGCAACTCGCCTATCTATGGGGGCCGCGCCCGCCGCCGGCTGCGCTGGAATGGCTGGAGGCACGGGCCAAGGCGGCAACCGGCCCGGCGGAGCAGGCGGCATGGTACGATCGTCTGGCCGAACTCGGCGGCAGCGCCCGCGTCACCGCCGGCCTTGCGACGCAAGCCGGTCCGCCGGCCCAGTCCGCGCTGAAGGCGCCCTACATCGAGGCGCTCGCGTCGGCCGGCAAGGGAAAGGAACTGGCGGTCGCCGTGCGCGCCGCCCTGCGCGAGGAGACCGCGCCGGACCGGCTGCGCCGCTATGCCCGCCTCGCCGAACAGACTGGCCAGCGCACCGCCGCCGCCGAGGCCTGGACAGCTGTGCTGGCGCGGATGCCGGAGGATGCCGACGCGCTGCGCCAGCTTGGCATGCTGGCCTATGATGAGAACCGCCTCGCCGATGCCGAGCGCCTGCTGCGCCGCTACACCGCGCGTGGTCCCGACGATTACGAGGCGCATTACTTCCTGGGCGAGGCACTGACCGCCCTGAAGCGCCCGGCCGCCGCCGCACCCTTCTACCGTACTGCGCTGGCCCAGCTCCGCGCCCGCGGCAGCCGGGGCGACGCGGCGGTCCTGACGGAGGCGAACCTGCTGAACCGGCTGGGCAAGGTGGATGATGCCGTCACCCTGTTCGAATCCTTGCGCAAGCGCCGTCCCGGTGACCGGCAGCTGAAGGCGGACTATGCATCGATGCTGATCGAAAACGGACGACTGCCGGAGGCCCGCCGTGTCCTGGCTCTTCCGTGATGAATTCCGCGCCTTGACGCATTCCACCCCCTCTCCCCCCCGGGGAGAGGGTCGGGGTAAAAGGGATTCACTGCGTGACTTCCCGAGAATACTCGCCACGCATCCCCCTCACCCTAACCCTCTCTCCGGGGGGGAGAGGGGATTCTGGGTGCTTCTCCTCGCCCTCCTCCTCGCCGCCACCCCCATCCATGCTCAACCGGCGCCATCCGCCGCACGCTTGGAAACGATGCGGGAGGACCGCGCCGCCCGCTTCACCCTGGGCTGGACCGCTCCGGTCGCCACCGAGGTGGAGCGCCAGGGCCGTGAAATCGTCCTGCGCTTCAGCCGGCCGCTTGGCGAGGTCGCCCTCGACCGCGTGCCGGAGCGGCTGGAGTCCTGGATCGACAACATCCTCTACGGCTACGACAGCGTCGTGCTGGTCCTCGCCGCCGACGTCAGCGCCGACATCGCGGCGGACCCCAGGGGCGTCACCGTCGCGCTGGCCCGCGCCCCTGCCGCGCGCCCGACGCCGCAGGCCGAGGCGGCCGACCGTGCCGCCCAACGCCGCATCGACTATTTCCGTGCCCTGGCCCTGATCGAGGGCGGCGAGGTCCGGCCGGCGCGGGTGCTGCTGCGCGACCTGCTGGCGCAGGATCCACGTGACGCCCAGTCCACCGCCCTGCTGGCCCAGGCGGAGGAACGGCTCGGCCGCTGGCGCGAAGCGGTCATGGCCTATGACAGCGCGCTGGAGCTGACGCCCGGCGAACCGTCGCTGGTCCAGGGCAAGGCACTGCTTCTGCATGCCAATGCCGACCGTATCCGCCTCGATGTCGATTGGCAGCAGGTGCGCAACGCCGACATGCAGCGCATCGCGCGGCTCAGCGGCGTGCAGGAGCTTGGCCGCTCCACCAGCCTGACCTGGGGGCTGGAGCGGCGCGAGGTGGATGTCGACGCCGCCCAGCGAGCCGACGGCCGGCTGGAGCCCTTCCACGGCGCACGGTCGCGGCTGGAGGTCGGGCTGGTCCATGACTGGCCCGAGTTGCAGCGCTCCACCCTGTCCGTCTACGCCGCGCCGCGGACGCTGGGCGCCGGCTACACCCATGGCTGGCGCGACGAGGAGTCGGAGACCCGCGCCGGCTTTGCCTGGAGCGAGCCGAACTTCGCCTTCCTTGAGGGCATCGTCGGCGGCGGGCGGCGCGACCGGGTTTTCCTGCAGCATGAGGAACGGCTGTCGGAGCGCTGGTCCCTGTCGCTCGGTGCCGGCTACCACCGCTATGGGCTGGCCGGCGCCGCCGATCTGGCGCGCAGCGCCACGCTGGAAGGCTCCTTGCGTTACACCCTGAACACGGCCGGGCCGCTCGCCAGCGTCGCCTATGTGCTGGATGCCGAGTATGTCGGCCACCGCGAGGAACGGCAGAACGCGGACGGACAGACTTACGTCCCGCTGCCGGCCGCGACGCGCGAGGTCCACGCGCTCCAGATCAATGTCGAGGACTATGTCACCGATTATGTCCGCTATGCCGCGCAGCTCGGCTACGCCTACGACCGGCGGGGGCGCAGCGGCCCGCAGGGCGCTGTTTCCTTGGGTTGGGAGCCGGCGGACGGGCTGGAACTGGGGATTCGCGCCGCCCACGCCCGCTCCACCGCCCGCGGCACGGCCAGCGCGGTGAACAGCGCAGGCGTCACTCTGGTCTGGCGATATTGACGGTGTGTCAACGTCTTCATGGTTAAAGGAAGGGAAACAGCGGAATGGGGATGCGTGACGCGATGGGGCCGACGGGTATGGGGACGAAAACCAAGGGAATGCGGGCTTGCGGCGCGCTGCTGCTGGCCGGGATGCTGCTGGCGGGCTGCAGCGTCGGGCGGATCAACAGCCGCGACTTCGCCCAGGCGGGTGCCGCGCTGCCGGCCGGCGCCACCGTCGCCGTTCTGCCGTTCGAGAACCTGACCAACCACCCCAACGCCGGCCAGATCGCCGCCGATCTCGTCTCCACCGAACTGTACGGCGTCGGCAGTGTCCGCACCGTGGAGGCCGGCCGGGTCCGCAGCCGCCTTGCGACCCTGAAGTCCGTCGACGCCGGTGCCGCCGAGGTGCCGGAAGCCCCCGCCGATGCCCCACTCGACGTGCAGGCCGCCGGCCGGGCGCTGGCGGTGGATGCGGTGCTGGCCGGCAGTGTGTCGGAATACGGCTATCAGCACGGCCTGCGGGAGGAGCCGGTGGTCGGGCTGAACGCCCGGCTGGTGCGGGTGTCCGACGGCGCCGTTCTGTGGACCTCCAGCCAATCGGAGGCCGGGCGTGGCTATTTCAGCCGCGACAGCGTCAACAACGTCGCCCAGCGCGTGGTGACGCGCATGATCGGCAGCCTGCGGCCGGTGGTCGCCGCCACTCCCTGAGGCTCGGTCCGACGATGAGCAGCCCGCCCCCCACCGCCCAGCCGGATCCGATCCCCGCCGACGGTGCGCCCCGCCGCCGCTGGCTCGGTCTGCGTCCGGTGGCGCTGCTGGAACTCGTGCTGTTCTTCGCCGTGGCGCTCGGGCTGGATGTTTGGCTCGGCTCCGGGCTGCGGTTCGAGGGGGTGCAGCCGCATCCCTTCTGGATCCCGGTCCTGCTGCTGGCGATCCAGTACGGCACCAACGAGGGCGTGCTGGCGGCACTGGCCGCATCGGTGGCGCTGCGGCTGGGCAACGTGCCGGACGCCGGCATCAGCCAGGACCTGTACGACCATCTCTTCACCCTGACGCGCGAACCGATCCTGTGGCTGGTCGCCGCGGTGCTGTTCGGCGAGCTGCGCATGCGCCAGCTGCGCGAGCGGGAGGAGCTTCGCGCCGGCCTTGCCACCGCCCGGCAGGAGGCGGAGGCCATTGCCCGGTCCTACCGCGCGCTGAAATCGGTCAAGGAGAGCCTGGAGACCCGTGTCGCCGGCCAGCTGCGCACCGTCTTCACCCTCTATCAGGCCGCCAAGTCCATCGACCGGCTGGACGAGGGGGAGGTGATGCTGGGCGTCGCCGACCTCGTGCGCACGGTCATGAAGCCTGAGAAGTTTTCGCTGTTCCTGCTGAACAACGACGTGCTGGAATCGGTGACGAACGAGGGCTGGGACGACGACAACGACACCTATGCCCGCTGGTTCGACAGCGGCACCGCCCTGTTCCAGCAGGTGATCGCCCGCCAGCGTCAGGTCTGCGTCAGCCGCGCCGAGGACGAGCGCATCCTGGCCGGCGAGGGCGTTCTGGCCGGTCCGCTGGTCAGCAGCGACACCGGCGAGGTGGTCGGCATGGTGAAGATCGAAAGCCTGGGCTTCACCGACCTCAGCGTCAACACGGTCGAGAATTTCCGCATCCTGTGCGAATGGATCGGCACCGCGCTGGCCAAGGCGCGCCAGTACCGCGCCGCCAACGAACAGCGGGTGTTCACCGACGACGCGCTCTATTCCTCCAGCTACATCGGCCGTCAGGCAGAGTTCCTGGCGCTGCTCGGCCGCCGCATGGGGTTCGAGACGACGGCCATCACCATCCGTCCGACCGGCATCGCCCGCCTGTCGGTGGGCCAGCGGGCGGAGCTTGCCGCCGCCATCGGCGAGGCTGTGCGCGGCAGCCTGCGCGACACCGACCTCGCCTGCGACTTCGGCCATCAGGGAACGTCCTTCGGCGTCGTGCTGGCCGGCACGCCGCTGGACGGCGCCCGGCTGGTGGAGGCGAAGCTGGAACGGGCCGTCCGGCAGGCGCTTCCCGCTGCACTGGCCGACATCACCATCGGCTTCACCACGCGGCGGATCGAAGCCCCCGCGGATGGCCGGGTAGAGAACCGGCTGGACGGGCAGGAGGTGCGATGAGCGCCCCGACCCCCGCCGCTTTCGATGGTCTTCCCGGCGACCGGCCGTCCGCCGGCGTCGGCGAGCTGCTGCTGGTGGCGCCGGCCGCCGGCCTGCTCGACGCCGCGGTGGCGGCATTTGCCCTCTCGGGACCTCCCTTCGCCCTGCCGATCGGCGCGGCGCTGCATCTGGCGCTCTGCGGTCTGGTCGGGCTGTGGGTGCGTGGTCTGGTGCGGCGCGGGCGGGACCTGCGGCTGGCCGGGCTTCTGCTGGTCACCATGGTGCCGCTGGGGCCGGTCGGAGCCGCCTGCACCGTGGTGACCGCGGCGCTGCTGGCGCTGTTCAGCCGCTATGCCACCGGGTTCCAGGACTGGTATCTCTCCCTCTTCCCCGACAGCGAGACCGGACCCGCGCGCGAGCTGTACGAACTGATCGTGACAGGGCGGGAGAACGCGCATCTCGCCGCCGGCGATTCCTTCACCGACGTAATGTGGATCGGCTCGCCGCAGCAGAAGCAGGCGGTGATCGCGCTCGTCGCCCGCCATTTCCGCCCCGCCTTCACGCCCGCGCTGAAGGCGGGTCTTGCCGACGCCGACCCGTCCGTCCGCGTCCAGGCCGCCACCGCCACCGCGCGGGTGGAGCATGAGTTCAACGAGCGCTGGCTGGCGCTGGACCATGCGGCACGCGACCGGGCGGAGGACCCGGACGCCCTGGCCGCACTCGCCCGCCATCTCGACGACTATGCCTTCTGCGGCCTGCTGGACGCCAACCGCGAGGCGGAGATCCGGGAGAAGGCGTTGGAGGGCTATCGCCGCAGCCTGGATCTGGCCCCCGAGGACGACACCATCCGCCTCGACCTCGGCCGGCTGCTGCTGCGCTGCGGACTGGCGGCGGAGGCGGCGGCGCGGCTGGAACCGCTGGTCGACCGCACGCCCGACCGTCGAATCCTGTACTGGTTTGCCGAGAGCCTGTTCCGGCTGGGCCGCTTTGCCGAGCTGCGCGCGCTGCCCGGCCGCCGGCCCGACCTGTTGGGCGACGAGGAGGCGCTGCCCCACACGTTGCGCGACGTGTTCGCCCTCTGGCGCGACGATCCGCCATCGACACCGCCGGAGGCCGTTCCCCCGGTGGCCGGCGCGAAGGAGCTTGCCGCATGAGCCGCAGCACGTCTCTGCCGGAAGCACCCTTTGCCCCCAAGGCCGACGTCTGCCTGCTGATGGAGGGATCCTATCCCTATGTCGCGGGCGGCGTGTCGACCTGGACCCATGACCTGATCCGTTCCCACGCCGATCTGACCTTCCATGTCGTGGCGCTGGTCGCCGATCGCAGTGCGCGCCGGCTGGCCTACGAGCTGCCGCCCAACGTCACCGGCCTGACCCATGTCTATCTCCAGGATCCGCCCGCCGGCTGGCGCTGGCAACCCGGCACCGCGCGGCTGGTGGCGGCGCTGGAGAAGCCGCTCGGCCGGCTGCAGCAGGGCGGCGGGCTGGCGGAGGTGGCCGAGGTGCTGCGGCTGCTGGCGCCGCGGCGCGGCCGGGTCGGCAAGCGGGCACTGCTGAATTCCGAGGACGCCTTCCAGATGGTGGTGCGCATGTGCAGGGCCGCCCTGCCGGACGCCTCCTTCCTAGAATATTTCTGGGGCAGCCGCGCGCTGATGAGCGGGCTGTTCGCCACGCTGCTGGTGCCGATGCCGCAGGCCTCCGTCTACCATGCCGTCTCCACCGGCTATGCCGGGCTGTTCGCCGCGCGGGCGAGGCTGGAGACCGGACGGCCGGCGCTGCTGACCGAACACGGCATCTACACCAACGAGCGGCGCATCGAGATCCTGATGGCCGAATGGCTGTTCGAGGGCGGCGACACCTCGCTGGTGCTCGACAGGAAGAAGCGCGATTTGCGGGATCTGTGGTTGGACACCTTCGCCAGCTACTCCAAGGCCTGTTACGACGCCTGCGACCGCATCATCACCTTGTACGGCGGGAACCAGGAGTTCCAGCGCCGCCAGGGCGCCGATCCGGCCAAGCTGATGATCGTGCCCAACGGCATCGATTACGCCGGCTATTCCCAGGTGCAGCGCGATCCGGCGCCGCGCCCGCCGACCATCGCCCTGATCGGCCGCGTCGTGCCGATCAAGGACGTGAAGACCTACATCCGCGCGGCCGCCATCCTGCGCGAGGACATCCCCGAGTTGAAGGCGATGATCCTCGGACCGCTGGAGGAGGATCCCGGCTATGTCGAGGAATGCCGCACCATCGTGACCCATCTGGGGCTGGAGCAGACGGTGATCTTCGCCGGCCGGGTCAAGCTGACGGACTGGCTGGGCCGGGTCGACGCCATCGCGCTGACCAGCGTCAGCGAGGCGCAGCCGCTGGTGATCCTGGAGGCCGGCGCGTCCGGCGTGCCGACGGTGGCGACCGACGTCGGATCCTGCGCCGAACTGCTGCTGGGCCGCCCGGACGAGGTTCCGCCGCTGGGGCCGGGCGGGGCGGTGACGCCGCTGGCGAGTCCGCTCGACACCGCGCGGGAGCTGCGTGCGCTTCTGCTCGACCGCCCCTGGCGCGAGCGTTGCGCCCAGGCCATCGCCCGGCGTGTCGCCCAATCCTACGACAAGGTCGCCATCGACCGAATCTACCGCGCCATCTACGACGAGCACATCGCCATGCCGACACGGCCGACGCTTGACGAGTCCGAAGCGGGTCTGCCCGGCTCCGCCCTGAGCGGGGTGGCCTGAGATGGCCGGCATCGGCTTTGCGCTCCGCCGGCTGGCCCGGCGCGACGATTTGCTGGGCGTGCTGCAGGGCTACGCCCATTCCGCCTTCATCACGTCGGGTCCGTGGATGTTCACCATCCTGGCGCTGGCCGGCATCACCCTGATCGGCCGCGATCTGGTGGGGGTGGAGCAGTTGACGCTGTTCCGCGTGGTGGTGATCTACAATTTCTGCTTCTCGGTGGTCTTCACCGGACCGCTGGTGATGGTCGCCACCCGCTATCTCGCCGACGCGATCTATGCCAAGGAGGTGGAGGCGGCGCCCGGCATGCTGCTGGCGACGCTGGGGCTTGCCTACACCATCGCCGGGCTGACCGCCGGACCCTTCTATCCGCTGTTCAGCGGGCTGCCGCTGCCGGTGATGCTGGGCGGGCTGGCGAACTTCTTCCTGGTCTGCGGCATCTGGGTGGTGTCGATCTTCCTGTCGGCGCTGAAGGACTATCTGGCGGTCACCGTCGCCTTCGGCGTCGGCATGGCGGTTGGCGTGGCCGCCACGCTGCTGCTGGGCGACCGCTATGGCGCCGCCGGCATGGTCTGGGGCTTTTCCGCCGGTCTGGCAGCGATCCAGTTCGGGCTGATTGCGCGGGTGCTTGCCGAATATCCCTATCCCGTCGGCCGGCTGTTCGATTTCCTGACCTATTTCCGCCGCTACTGGGACCTAGCCCTGATCGGCCTGTTCGCCAACGCTGCGGTGTGGACCGACAAATGGATCATGTGGTTCGCGCCGGAACGCGAGATCGTCTCGGGCGCCATGGCGATCTACAGCGCCTATGACGGCGCCATGTTCGTCGCCTACCTGACGACGCTGCCGGCGCTGACCCTGTTCACGGTGAACATCGAGACCCGCTTCTTCGAGCATTACCAGGGCTTCTACCGCGACATCCAGAAGCACGCGACCTTCGACCAGATCGCCCGCAACCACCGCGCCATCATCGCCGCCCTGCTGGACAGCAGCCGCAATCTGGTGATCCTGCAAGGCGCGGTCTGCGCCGTCTGCATCTTCCTGGCCCCCACCATCGTCGGCGCCATCGGCCTGCAGTACCAGCAGATCGGCATGTTCCGCTTCGGCGTGCTGGGCGCCTTCTTCCAGGTGCTGTTCCTGTTCTGCACGGTGATCCTGGCCTATTTCGACCTGCGCGTGCGGAATCTGACGGTGCAGCTGGTCTATCTGGCCGCCAACGCCGGCTTCACCCTGCTGTTCAGCCGGATGGGCTTCCCGTGGTACGGCTACGGCTATTTCCTCAGCTCGCTGATCGCCTTTGCGGTCGCCTATCTGATGGTGGCGGACGCGGTGCGGCGACTGCCCTATTTCGCCTTTGTCGCCAACAACCCGTCGGTGCGATGACCCGCCTCCTCCTGACCGTCGCGACGCTGACCGCCCTCCTGCCTCATCTGTCCGCCGGAGCGCAGGAGGTGCTGCCGACCGACCGCACCGCTCCAGGCCATCTGCGCCCGCCCTTCCGCGCCTATGAGGCCCCGCCGCCGGGTCACGAGCCGCGCCCGCGCCGCACCGAAAGCCGCCGGGTCTACGGCCTGCCGCAGGGATTGAAGGGCCTCGCCACCTTCGACCGCACCCTGTCGCACCTGTGCCGGCGCGGCGCCTTCCTGCAGGAGATCGACGGCCTCTTTTGGGCGGCGACGCCGGAGTTCCGCTATGGCGTCGCCTTTTCCGGCGGCGCCAACCTGTTGGATCCGCAGAACCGGCGCCAGCCCGGCAAGGTCTATTTCTTCCGCAACCAGGACAGCCGCTGCAGCGTCTGGATCGGCGATCAGGCGAAGCTGATGCCGCACTACATCGGCGGCTGACAGTCGGCGCCGCTCAATAACGCAGCGACAGCTTGAGTTTGGAGCCGGATGCCGGGAGCGCGAAGGCCGACGCCTCGAAGGAGGGTGGGCCGGTCACCTCGGGATCGTTGCTCAAGGCATAGCCTTCCGTAGGGATCATGCCGAGGAAGCGGTTCATATCGCCGCTCGCGTCCTCGTCGTGATAGGCCATGATCGCATAAGTGCCGGCGGGGAGATCGCGGAAGACCACCTCCACCATGCCGGGCACCGCCGGAACCGCCTGGATGGCGCGGCTCTGCGCCTCCTTGCGGAAGCTGTCCGGGCGATCGTACAGGACGACCTTCACCTGCCCCGCCGCGTCCCGCACGGGGCCGACCGAAACGGCGAGGTCGGCCGCCGCCGCCGTGCCGCCCGCGAACAGTGCGGCGGCGGCGAGGAGAAGCGCGAGGTGTTTCATGGTCGTCCCTGTTCCGTCGATCAGGCCGTGACCTTAGCCTTTTCCGCGAACTGGTCATAGGCTTCCAGCGCCTGCGCCGCATACATGACGGAGGGGCCGGCGCCCATGTAGACGGCCATGCCCATGGTCTCCATGATCTCCTCGCGGGTGGCGCCCTGCTTCACCGCGGCCTCGGCGTGGAAGGCGACGCAGCCGTCGCAGCGGATGGCGACGGCGATGCCCAGCGCGACCAGTTCCTTGGTCTTGGTATCCAGGGCGTTCGCCTTCAGCGCCGCCTGGGCCATGCCGGAAAAGGCCTTCATCACCTCCGGCGCGCCGCCGCGCAGTTCGCGGATGGCGCCGGACAGTTCGACCGTCATGTCGGGCCAGTTCTTGTGCATGATCCGTATCCTTCTGTGAGCGGTGGAGATCAGTTGAAGGCGCAGCCGGGGTGGGCGCCGGCCTTCTTCAGCACGATGGCCAGCGGGCAGAAGCCGGTGAAGGCGGCCTGCAGCATGTTCGCGCCGACGAAGGCGGGCAGCCACAGCCACGCGATGCTGTGAAGCTGCGACAGGGCGAGGCCGGCCAGGATGACGGTTCCAGCGAAGGCCATGACGATGCGGTCGATGTTCATGTGTCCACTCCGGTGAAAGTCCAACCGGGGCGTCGCCTTGCCCGGCGAGCCGCCAATGCATTCGTTGACGCTAAATTAGATTTATCTTATTAAATGGTCAAGCGTCAAACCGAGAGCCATAGGCCAGGGCTTCCCATCATGAGCACCCGCAAGAACGCCCTTCCGGCGCTTTCCATTCTCGCCCTCCTGCTGTGTTGCCTTTCCACTCCGCTTGCGGCGGAGGAGGGCCGCGTGACCGTCGAAAGCCGCCCCGTCGAGGATCTGAAATCCGTGTTCGCCACGGTGGACAGCGTCCGTCAGGCCAAGGCACGCACGCGGATCGGCGGCACGCTGTCCGGCCTGACGGTGCGGGAAGGCGACCGGGTGGCGGTGGGGCAGGTGATCGCCACGGTCGGCGATCCGAAGCTTCCGCTGCAGATCGCGGCGCTCGACGCCCGCCTGCAGTCGCTCCAGGCGCAGCAGCGTCAGGCGGAGATCGAGCTCGACCGCGCCCGCCAGCTGCGCGCCACCGGCATCGGCAGCCAGCAGAAGCTCGACGACGCGACGACCGCGCTCGATGTGGTCCGCGCCCAGATGGCCGCCATGAAGGCCGACCGCGCCGTAGTCGAACAGCAGCTTCGTGAGGGCAACGTGCTGGCCCCCGCGGCCGGCCGGGTGCTGCAGGTGCCGCTGGTCGACGGCGTCGTCGTGCTGCCGGGGGAGGCGGTGGCGACCATCGCCACGGAAAGCTACGTGCTGCGCCTGCGCCTGCCCGAGCGGCATGCCCGCTTCATGAAGCAGGGCGATCCCGTGCTGGTCGGCGCCCGCGGCCTCGCGCCGGATTCGGCGACGGGCCTTTCCCGCGGAACGGTGCGCCGGGTCTATCCCGAACTGGAGGACGGGCAGGTGGTGGCGGATGCCGAGGTCTCGGGTCTCGGCGACTATTTCGTCGGCGAGCGGGTGCGGGTTCTGGTTGCCACCGGCAGCCGCGAGGCGATCCTCATCCCGCAGGATTACCTGACCCGGCGGACGGGCCTGGACGTGGTGCGCTTCGCCGACGGGTCGGAGATCCCGGTGCAAGCCGGGCGGCCGGTTTCCGGCGACGATACGGGCGCCATCGAGATCCTGTCCGGCCTGCGGCCCGGCGACGTGATCGTCAAGGCGGGGGCGGCGCGATGAGGCTCGGCCTGTCCGGCTGGCTGACGCGGACCTTCATCCGCTCGCCGCTGACCCCTCTGCTGCTGCTGGCCTCGCTGGTGGTCGGGACCGTCGCCCTGCTCTCCCTCCCGCGCGAGGAGGAACCGCAGATCAGTGTGCCGATGGTCGATGTCCATGTCCGTGCCGACGGGCTGCGCGCCGACGACGCGGTGGAACTGGTGACCAAGCCGCTGGAGGAGATCGTCAAGGCGATCGATGGCGTCGAGCATGTCTACAGCCAGACGGTGGACGACGGCGCCGTCGTGACGGCGCGCTTCGTCGTCGGCACGCCCTCCGACAACGCCATCCTGCGCGTGCATGAGAAGCTGCGCGCCAATTACGACCGCATGCCGCTCGGCATTCCGGAACCGCTGGTCGTCGGCCGCGGCATCGACGATGTGGCGATCCTGACGCTGACCTTCTTTCCCCACGCAGAGGCGGCGGCGCGCTGGGACGACAACGCGCTGTGGACGGCGGCCGACTGGATGCTGGCCGAACTGGTGAAGACCGACGACGTCGGCCTGACCTACATCGTCGGCGGCCGGCCGGACCAGATCCGGGTGGAACCGGACCCGGAACGTCTGGCGCTGGCCGGCGTCACGCTGAACCAGCTGGTCGAGAAGGTGAAGAACGCCAACCGCTCCTTCCAGGTCGGGCACCTGCGCTCGCGCGGCGGCAGCCTGCCGGCGGTGGCCGGCCAGACCCTGCAGGGCGTACCCGACATCGGCCTGCTGCTGCTGACCACGCGCGACGGGCGCCCGGTCTATGTGAAGGACGTCGCCGACGTGATCGTCGGCGCCTGGCCCGACGAGGCGCGGGCCTGGCACATGACGCCGGACGGCAAGGGCGGGCTGGTCCGCGTGCCGGCGGTCACCATCGCCGTCGCCAAGCGGGCGGGGGCCAATGCCGTGGTCATCGCCGACCATGTGCTGGACCGCCTGGACGCCCTGCGCTCCACCGGCCTGCCCAAGGATCTGGAGGTCGCCGTCACCCGGAACTATGGCGAAACGGCGGACGAGAAGGTGGACGAGCTGCTGTTCCATCTGGCGCTCGCCACCCTTTCCATCGTGCTTCTGGTGGCACTCGCCATCGGCTGGCGCGAGGGGGCGGTGGTCTTCGTGGTCATCCCGACCACGATCCTGCTGACCATGTTCGCGTCCTGGGCGATGGGCTACACCATCAACCGCGTCAGCCTGTTCGCGCTGATCTTCTCCATCGGCATCCTGGTGGACGACGCCATCGTGGTGGTGGAAAACATCGACCGCCACTGGTCGATGCGCGACGGCCGATCCCGCATCCAGGCCGCCGTCGAGGCGGTGGCGGAGGTCGGCAACCCCACCATCGTCGCCACCCTGACGGTGGTCGCCGCCCTGCTGCCGATGATGTTCGTCTCCGGCCTGATGGGGCCGTACATGAGCCCGATCCCGGCCAACGCGTCCGCCGCCATGCTCTTCAGCTTCTTCGTCGCCATGGTGCTGACTCCCTGGCTGATGGTGAAGCTGCGGCGCGGCGAGATGCCGCCCGCGCATGGCCATCATGGGGGCGGGGAGAGCCATGGCGGGCGTCTCGGCCGGCTCTATCTGGCGGCGGCGCGGCCGGTGGTGCGCAGCAGGCGGTCGGCCTGGGTCTTCCTGCTGGCGGTGGGCGTCGCCACGCTGGCCTCGCTCCTGCTGTTCTACAGCAAGGACGTGACCGTCAAGCTGCTGCCCTTCGACAACAAGTCGGAGCTGCAGGTGGTCGTCGACCTGCCGGAGGGCGCCTCGCTGGAGGATACGGAACGCGCGCTGTTCGCCGCCGCCGACCGCATCGCCGGCCTGCCCGAGCTGACCGGCATCCAGGCCTATGCCGGCACCGCCTCTCCCTTCAACTTCAACGGTCTGGTCCGTCATTCCTATCTGCGCCGCCAGCCGGCTCAGGGCGATCTGCAGGTCAATCTGGCACCCAGGGCGGAGCGTGCGCGCGCCAGCCACGACGTGGCGATCGACCTGCGCCGGCGCCTTGCCGCCGTTCCCTTGCCCGCGGGAACCGTGGTGAAGGTGGTGGAGGTCCCGCCGGGGCCGCCCGTGCTGTCCACGCTGCTGGCCGAGGTTTACGGCCCGGATGCGGAGACACGTCGCGAGACCGCCGCTCTGGTCCGGGACGCGTTCCGGCAGGTCGATTTCGTCGTCGACATCGACGGCACCGTCCGCCAGCCGGGGAAGCGCCTGCGCTTCGCACTCGACCACGGCAATCTGGAGTTCTTCGGCGTCGAGGAGCAGGCGGTCTACGACACGCTGCAGGCGCTGCTCGGCGGCGTGCCGGTCGGCTATTCCCATCGCGGCGCCGGACGGCTGCCCATGGAAATCTCCGTCCGCCTGCCGAAATCGGACCTGTTCCTGTCGGAGCGCGTGCTGGCGACGCCGGTGCCCGGCCGGCGCGGGTCGGTGGAACTGGGCAACCTCGTCACCATGACCAGGGAGCCCGCCTCGTACACCGTCTTTCGGCGCGACGGGCGCTTTGCCGAAATGGTGCAGGCGGAGCTGGCCGGCAGCTTCGAAGCGCCGATCTACGGCATGTTGGCGGTGCAGGACCGCTTGTCGGAGATCGACTGGCGCGCCGTCGGGCTGGACCGCCCGCCGGAGGTGCGGCTGCACGGCCAGCCGGCGGACGAAACCCGGCCCGTCATTCTGTGGGACGGCGAATGGGAGATCACCTATGCCACCTTCCGCGACATGGGGGCGGCCTTCGCCGTCGCCATCCTCGGCATCTATCTGCTGGTGGTGGCCCAGTTCGGCAGCTTCAAGCTGCCGCTGGTCATCCTGGTCCCGGTGCCGCTGACGCTGATCGGCATCCTGATCGGCCACTGGCTGTTCGCCGCACCCTTCACCGCCACCTCGATGATCGGATTCATCGCGCTGGCCGGGATCATCGTCCGCAACTCCATCCTGCTGGTCGATTTCATCCGCCATCTGCAGGCTGGCAGCGGCCCGATCCGCGACATCGTGCTGGAGGCCGGGGCGATCCGCTTCAAGCCGATCCTGTTGACGGCGCTGGCCGCGATGATCGGGGCGGCCTTCATCCTGACCGACCCGATCTTCCAGGGGCTGGCGATCTCCATGCTGTTCGGGCTTGCCAGTTCCACCCTGCTGACCGTGCTGGTCATCCCCGCCATCTACGTCGCGCTCCGCGGCGGCACCGCCCGCTAAGCGGGCACCGCCGCCGCGACGACCGCGAGCGCACGGTCGAGGTCGGCACGCGGGATGGTCAGCGGCGGGGAAAGCGTCAGCACCGTTCCCTGCGAGATCTTCAGGCTGACCCCGCCCTCCAGCGCCGAATAGAAGGCGGCTTCCGCCCGGTCGGCTGCGCTGCGGCCGTCATGGTCGGCCAGTTCCACCCCGATCAGCAGCCCCGCGCCGCGGATGTCGGCGATGCCGGGCAGGGTCGCGGTGTGGTCGCGCAGGCGGTCCAGCGCATAAGCGCCCAACTCGGCGGCGCGCTCCACCAGCCCTTCGTCGCGGATGATGTCCAGCGTGGTCAGGCCGGCGCGGGCGAGCAGCGGGTTCTTCTCGTGGGTGTAGTGACCGAGCGCGCGGTCGGCGGCCACGTCCAGCCCGGCGCGGGCGATCACCGCGGACAGCGGCAGCATGGCGCCGCCCAACGCCTTGCCCAGCACCAGGATGTCCGGCCGCGCGCCGAACGGCTCGTGGCTGAACAAGCTGCCGGTCTTGCCGAGGCCGGTCGGGATCTCGTCGAAGATCAGCAGGGCGCCGGCCGCGTCGCAGGCCCGCCGCACCTCCGCCCAGAAACCCGGCGGCGGCACATAGGGCACGGCCCGCACCGGTTCCGCCACCACGGCGGCGACATCCCCCTCCTTCTCCAGCACATAGCGCAGCATCCGCGCGCAGATCATCCGGCAGGCATCCAGGTCGGGACCGCCGCCGGGGGCGGGGGCGAAACCGTAGGGGCAGCGGGCGCAGGCGAAAGGCGCCACATGCTCCGCCCCCGGCAGCAGCGGCCCGATCCCGTGGGAGCGGAACAGCGCCTCGCCCCCAACCCCGGACGCGCCGAAACCGGCGCCATGGAAGGCGTCCCAGAAGGAGACGGTCTTGAAGCGGCCGGTGGCGACACGGGCCAGCTTCAGCGCGATCTCGATCCCCTCCGACCCGCCGGGCGCGAACAGCACGCGGCTGCCGGGGCCGGTCGGGGCCAAAGTGGCCAGCCGCTCCGCCAGTTCGGCCGCCGGCTCGCAGGCGAAGCGGCGCGGGGCGAAGCTCAGATCGTCCATCTGTGCCTTCAATGCCGCCACCAGCCGGGGGTGGGCGTAGCCGATGTGATGGACGCTGTTGCCATGGAAATCCATGAAACGGCGGCCGTCCATGTCCTCGATCCAGATGCCGTCCGCCTTGCGGATCGCCGACAGGCAGGGGGTGGACAGCGACTGTCTCAGGAAGGCGGCGGCATCGCGCTCCACCAGGGCGCGGGAGCGGGGGCCGAGCGCGTCGGCCATCCAGCGCGCGCGCCGTGGGCCGAGGTTGATGTCGCCTTCGGAACGGTCGGCCTGCATCGGGTCTTCCTTTCGTCAGCCGGCGGTCTTGCCGGAGCGTGCGGCGGCGCAGGCCTCGCGCAGCGCCGGGGAAAAGGGGTCGAGCGCGCCGAGCCGGCCGGGCGCGAAGGGGGCGAGGTTTACCGGTCCCGGCTGGCCCAGGACGGCTGCCGCCACCGTTCGGCCGATGCCCCCTGACGCGGCGATGCCGGCACCGCAGCAGCCCGTCGCCATGAACAGCCCCTCCACCTCCGGAACCGGGCCGAGCACGAAGCGGCCGTCGGCGGTGTAGGTGGACAGGCCGGAGACGTAATGGGCGATACCGGCCTGGAGCAGCGGCGGACAAAGCCGCGCCAATGCCTGCCAGCCTTCCTCCAGCGTCTCCAACCCGCCGTCCGAATCGTCGAGGTCGAGCCCGCCCGTGTCGTGGGGAAGCCGTGCCGGGTCGAGCGCCAGCGACCGGCGCCCGCGCAGCCCGAACAGCAGCGCCCCAAGTTCCGGCCGGGCATAGGCACCGGCATCGGGCATGACCAGCACGGGCAGGTCGCGGGGAAACAGGTCGGGGCGTGGCTCGGTGATCCAATACTGGCTGCGCACCGGCGCCTGCGGCAGTCCGACCCCGGCGGACCAGGCCAGCCCTGCCGCCCAGGCTCCGGCGGCATTCACCACCACCGGTGCGGCGATGAAGCCCCGGTCGGTACCGATGCCCGCCACACGACCGCGCTCCACCCGGATCGCCTGCACAGACAGGCCGGTGCTGATCCGGACACCGGCATGTCGGGCCGACCGGCGGTAGGCGTCGGCCAGCCGCACCGGATCGATGAAGCCGTCCAGCGGCATGAAGGCGGCACGCTCGACGGTCTCCGCCGACAGGCAGGGAGCGAGGCGGGCGGCGCCGTCGCCGTCCAGCCAGTCCACCGGATCGGCGCCGGCGGCGACCAGTGTGCGCAGGGCATCGACGCGCGCGGCGCTGGCGGCGACATGCAGGGTGCCGACCCGGCGCAGGCCGAGATCCTCGCCCAACTCCTCTTCCAGGCTCGTGATCGCGGTGTAGGTGTTCCGCACCAGCGCCGCCGTCGCCACGTCGCCGCGGGCGCGGGTCAGCAGGGCGGCGGCCCGCGCCGTGGCCTGGGTCGAGGGCGGGTGACGGTCGACCACCAGAACCGACCGTCCACCGCCGGCCCCCAGCGCCCGCCCCAGCGCCCAGGCGACCGCCAGCCCCAGGATGCCGGCGCCGACCACGACGATGTCTGCGCTGTCGACAGGGGCAGGGCTTGCGGTCACGGCTTCTCGCCGCGCGCCAGCCGCGCTTCGATGGCGTCGAGCAGCGGCAGAGCCTCGGCCAGCGAGCGGACCACATAATGGGCGCCGCCCCGCGCCAGCCGGTCGGCCGCCGCGGCGTGCAGCGCGTCGCGCCGGTCCTGTGCCAGCGCCTGCCAGTCGGCGAGCGGCAGGCCGACCTCGTTGCCGGTGTCGGCGATCGCGATGGTCCACATGCCGGCGTTCAGCCCCTCTTCCACATCGACGACGGTGTCGCCGATCTTCACGCAGGCTTCGACCGGTGAGACCGACAGTTCGACGACGCAGCGCAGAGCCATCGCCGGACCAGGGCGCCCGGCCGGCGTCTCCCCGGCGCAGACGGTGATGTCGGGCTGATAGCCCTGCGCGGCCGCCACGCGCTGCACCACATCCATCACCGGGCGCGGATAGCCGGTGGTCGAGCCGATCTTCAGCCCGCGTGCCCGCATGGCGGCGACCGTCTCCGCCGCACCGGGGATCAGGTCGGAATGCTGCGCCACCACATCCACCTGCAGGGGCAGGAAGGTCTCATAGAGCCGGTCGACGTCCGCGTCGGTCGGGGCGGCGCCATGCACCGCGGTCCAGGCCTCGGCCACCGGAGCCATTCGGGTGATCGCCTGGATGTGGTGCCATTTGGCCATGCCCATGGGGGCGCGGGCCTGCTCCAGCGTGATGGTGACACCGGAGCGGCGGAAGGCCTCCATGAAGGCGCCGGCCGGGGCGAGGCAGCCATGGTCCACCGTGGTCCCGGCCCAGTCGAGGATGACGGCCTGCAGCGGGCCGGTGTAGCGGCGCGAATAGACGAAGCTCATCGGATCTGGCTTTCGAGCGGAAGGGGAGGGTCAGGGGGTGCCGGAGGCGACGCCCATCTCGGACAGGGTGGCGCGGATGGCGGCGATGGCGGCGGTCATCTCCTCCGCGCCCAGCCGGCCGATGCAGCCGATGCGGAAGCTGTCGGCCACCGTCAGCTTGCCGGGATAAATGACGAAGCCGCGCTGGCGCAGCCGGTCGTAGAACTCGGCGAAGACGAAGGCCGGGTCGGCCGGCATGCGGAAGGTGACGATGATCGGCGCCTGCAGGTGGTCGGGCAGCAGAGTCTCGAAGCCCAGCGCCCGCATGCCGTCGATCAGGATGGCGGCATTGGCGCGATAGCGGGCGCCGCGCCCCTCGACGCCGCCTTCCGCCTCATGCTCGTCCAGCGCCTGGGCGAAGGCGGCGACCACATGGGTGGGCGGGGTGAAGCGCCACTGCGCGTTCGCCTCGAACCCGCGCCACTGGTCGTGCAGGTCGAGCGACAGGGAATGGGCGTTGCCCTTGGCGGTTTCCAGCGCATCGCGGCGGGCGATGACGAAGCCCATGCCCGGCACCCCCTCCAGGCACTTGTTGGAGGATGCGGCGACCGCCGCGGCGCCCAGCGCCACCATGTCGAGCGGCAGCGCGCCGAAGGCGCTCATGGCGTCGATCAGCAGGGCGCGGCCACGCGACCGGACGATCTCGGCCACCGCCTCGATGGGGTTGAGGATGCCGGAGGTGGTTTCGCAGTGGACGACGGCGACATGGGTGATCGCCGGATCGGCGTCCAGCGCGTCGGCGAGCGCGGCGGGCGACACCGGCCGGTCCTCCGCCGTTTCCAGCGCGGTGACGGACCGGCCGGCCACCTCGGCGATGCGGACCATGCGGGTGCCGTAGGCGCCGTTGACCAGCACCAGCAGCCGGCCGTTGCGCGGCACCAGCGTGCCGATCATCGCCTCCACCGCGAAGGTGCCGGAGCCCTGGACCGGAACCGCGACATGGCTGTCGGCGCCGCCGCCGGCCAGATGCACCAGCCGGTCGCGGATGCCGGCATTCAGCGCGATGAAGCGGCCGTCCCGCGATCCCCAGTCGCGCAGCATCGCCTGCTTGACGGTGGCGGAGGTGGTCAGCGGGCCCGGGGTCAGCAGATAGGGCACAGGGTCGGACATCTGGGAAAATCCCGAAGAGAAGAAGGGAGCCGTGACGGACGGAATGGCCCCATGACGCCGGTTCGCCTATCATAAATCCAATCCATTCGACCTATGGGTCCATAGATGAAATCAATGAACTTCGCGCAGCTTCGCGCCTTCCATGCAGTGGCGACGGAGGGGGGATTCACCAAGGCCGCCCGCCTGCTGAACGTGACGCAGCCCACCTGTTCGCAGGAGGTGAAGGCGCTGGAGGAGACCTATGGCGTCACACTGTTCGACCGCGGCAATCGTCAGGTGGTGCTGACGGAGGTCGGCACGGCGCTGTTCGCCGTCACCCGCCGCCTGTTCGCGGCGGAGCAGGAGGCGATGGAACTGCTGGCCGGGGTCCGGCATCTGGATGGCGGCACGCTCGCGGTGGGGGCCGACGGGCCGTTCCATGCGGTGCCGCTGATCGCCCGCTTCACCCGCGCCCATCCGGGGCCGACGGTGACGCTGGCGGTCGGCAACTCGCGGACCATGCTGGAAGGGCTGATGGAGACGCGGATCGATGTGGCGGTGCTGGCCGACGTGCCGGGGGACTCCCGGCTCTATGTGCTGCCGCTGCGGCGCGACCCAGTGCGGGCGCTGCTGCCGAAGGCGCATCCGCTGGCGCGGCGCCGGGCGGTGGCACTGACCGATCTGGCGGCGGAACGGCTGGTCCTGCGGGAACCGGGATCGATGACCCGCCGGCTGATCGAACGGGCGCTGGCGGCGGCGGAGGTCACGCCGGCCGCCGTCATCGAGATTCAAAGCCGCGAGGCGGTGGTGGAGGCGGTGGCGGCGGGGCTGGGCATCGGCTTCACCTCCGCCGCCGAATTCACCGGCGACGGGCGGCTGGTCCTGCTGCCGATCGCCGGGGCCGAGATCGAGATGGACGAATATGTGGTCTGCCTGCGCGAACGCCGCCGGCTGGCGGTGGTGCGGGCGTTCCTGGATCTGGCGCGGGAGGTGGCGGCGGAGGCGGGCGGGCCCTTGTCGTCCGGACTCAGCGCCGCCGCCACGCCTGCGTCCGCCGCTGCAGCGCCCAGGACAGCAGGGCGTGCAGCGCCCGGACCACGGCGGAGGTGAGGACGATCATCATCGCCATGGCGGCGGCCCCCGCCACCTCGCCGGCGTCGTCCATGTTCAGCACCGCGACCGACGCCGGCTTGGTGTCCGGCGAATAGAGGAAGACCACCGCCGACACCGTGGTCATGGCGTTGACGAAGAAGTAGATGGCGATGTCGAGGATGGCCGGCAGGCACAAGGGCACCGTCACCCGCAGGAAGGTGGACCACACCGGCACCTTCAGGCTGGCCGACACCGCTTCGAATTCGGCATCCAGCTGCTTCAGGGCGGTGACGGCGGTCAAATGGCTGACGGTGTAGAAATGCGCCACCGTCGCCAGCACCAGGATCGCCATGCCGTGATAGAGCCAGCCCAGCGGGTTCCACGGCGCGTTGAAGAAGAAGATGTAGGCAAGCCCCAGCACCATGCCCGGCACCGCCAGCGGCAGGATCGCCATCAGCCGCACCGTGCCCTTCATCACCGCGCGCCCCGGCGCCCGTTCCACCAGCCAGGCGCCGGTGAAGACGATGGCGGTGCCGGCCAGCGCGGTCCAGAAGGCCAGGGTCAGGCTGTTGGCGTAGCTGCTCCATCCTGCCGCGTCCAACTGGGCAAAATCGTAGTTCGCCAGCGTCGGCGTCAGGTTGTAGGGCCAGAAGGTGACGATGGAGGCGAAACCCGCCACCCCCAGCAGCCCCAGCAGCAGGCCGCCGACCAGCGCGCAGAACAGGAAGGCCAGCCGGTCGCCGACCGGGTTCGGGCGCGGCTGGAACGGCACGGAGCGGGCGGACAGCAGCGCCATCTGCCGGCGCTGGCCGAACCAGTCGGCGACGAAGGCCAGCACTGCCGGCAAAAGCAGGACGATGCCCACCACCGCGCCCATTCCGAAATTCTGAAGGCCGACCACCTGCTTGTAGACGTCGGTCGCCAGCATGTTGGTGGAGCCGCCGATCACCTTGGGCACGCCGAAATCGGTGACCACCAGCGTGAACACCACGAAGACGGCGGAGATCAGGCCATAGCGAACGCCGGGCAGGGTGATGGTGACGAAGCGTTTCCGCGCTCCGGCCCCCAGCGCCTCCGCCGCCTCGTAGAGCCGGGCGTCGGAGGTCGACAGCGCCACGGTCAGGATCATCACCGCATGCGGGAAGGCGTAGAAGACCTCGCCCATCACGATGCCGATGGGACCGTAGATGCTTTCCCCCATCAGCAGGCCACGCAGGATGCCCTTGTTGCCGAAGAGATAGACCAGCGCGATGGCCGGCAGCAGCGATGGCGCCAGCAGTGGGATCTGCGCCAGCAGCCTGAACACCCCTTTGCCCGCCATGGCGGTGCGGGTCAGGCAGAAGGCGTAGAGGAAGGCCAGCGTCACCGTAATGGCCGTGGTCAGCAGCGACAGCGTGAGGCTGTTCACCACCGACCGCACCAGCGTCGGCGTCTCCAGGAAAGCAGCGAAATTGGCGAGCCCGACGAAGGCGCCGTCCCGATCATAAAGGCTGCGAAGGAACAGCGCGCACAGCGGCAGCAGGACGAACAGCGCCAGGAACAGCGCGATCCCGCCCATTCCCAGCCCGAAAAGCCAGCGCTCGCCCCGATCCACCGGCCTGCCGGATTGCCGGGCAGCGAAGAAGGACGGCTTCAGCGCATTTGCCCTGAGCGCGCTCATTGCGTCGCCTCGAACACGCGCAGCCGCTCGCGCGGCAGGGTCACCGCCAACCGGCGGCCGGGATCCAGCGACAGGTCGCGCACCAGATTGGCCGACAGGTCGGCGGTGACGCGGGCGTCGCCCAGCCCATCGGCGGCCAGCCGGGCGCGGTGGAAGGGGCCGAGGAATTCCAGGCTTTCGATCACCGCGTCGAGCGTGTTGGCGCCGCCGGCCGCGCGCACCTGCACATCCTCCGGCCGCAGGCAGACGGTGACGGCGGCACCGGGAGCCGTGGCGGACAGATGGTCGGCGTCGCAGTCGAAACCGTGGTCGCCCAGCCGCACCCGGCCCGGCGCCTCAAGCACGCCCGGCAGGAAATTCATCGCGCCCACGAAATCGGCGACGAAGGGGCTGGCCGGCCGGTGATAGACCTCGTTCGGCGCGCCGACCTGTTCGATCACGCCGTTGTTCATCACCACGATGCGGTCGGCCATGGTCAGCGCCTCCTCCTGGTCGTGGGTGACCATGATGGTGGTGATGCCCAGCCGGCGGTGCAGGTCGCGGATCTGGCGGCGCAGATGCAGCCGCACCCGCGCGTCGAGCGCCGACAAAGGCTCGTCCAGCAGAAGCAGGCCGGGGGAGGGCGCCAGCGCGCGGGCCAGCGCCACCCGCTGTTGCTGCCCACCGGAAAGCTGGCCCGGGTATTTCGGTCCGGCGTCGGGCAGTCCGACCAGCGCCAGCAGTTCCTCCACCCGCGCCCGTTCGGCGGCCCGGCCCAGCTTCAGGCCGTAGGCGACGTTCTTGTAGACGGTCAGGTTCGGGAACAGCGCGTAGGACTGGAAGACGATGCCGTAATCGCGCGCCGACGGCGGCAGGCGCGACACGTCGCGGTCCCCCAGCCACACCGTCCCGCCGCTCTGCGGGTCAAGGCCGGCGATCACCCGCAACAGCGTGGTCTTGCCGCAGCCGGACGGCCCGAGGAAGCAGACGAACTCGCCGCGCCGGATGTCGAGCGACACGCCCTTCAGCGCGGTGAAGGCGCCGAAGGTCTTGACGATGGAGTCCAGGCGGAGATGGGGCTTGGCGGCTGTCATTGGCGGCATGTCCCGGCAGGAAACGGAAAGGACGGGCGGGCGCGCATGGCACCCGCCCGCCGGCTCGATACGGGTCGGCTCGGCTTTTGCCGGCGTCAGCTCTTCGGTTCGGACTTGGCCCCGTAACGCTTTTCCCAATCCGCCAGGATGCGGTCGCGGTTGGCGGCGGCCCAGGCGAAGTCGTTGGTCTTGTTCATCGCCGCTTCCGCGTTCTTCGGATAGTTCGGCGTCTCCTTGGTCACGCCCGGATGCGCCGTGACCTGATAGAAGTTCACATACTGCTCGTTCGCCTTGCGGCTGGCCGCCCAGTCCGCGAGCGCCTTCGCGGCCTCGACATGGCGGGTGCCCTTGACGATGGCCGTTGCCTCCATCTCCCAGCCCACGCCTTCTGACGCCAGGATCACGTCGATCGGCGCGCCCTTGGTCTTCTGCTGGGCGCCGGTGTATTCGATGGAGATGCCGATCGGGTATTCGCCGGCCGCCGCCATCTTGCAGGGCTTGGAACCCGAATGGGTGTAGAGCGCGATGTTGTCGTTCAGCCTGTCCATGTAGCCCCAGGCCTTGTCGCCGCCCATCGTCTGCAGCCAGCCCGACACGGCGAGGAAGCCGGTGCCCGACGAGGCCGGATTCGGCATGACGATCTGGCCCTTGTATTCCGGCTTCAGCAGGTCGGCCCAGGAGGTTGGCTTCGGCAGCTTCTTCTTCTCCGCCTCCACCGTGTTGAAGCAGATGGCGGCCATCCAGGCATCCATGCCGACCCAGGCCGGCGGGGTCTTGGCGTCGCGGAAGCTCGGCTTCAACGCGTCGACACCCTTGGGCTGGTAGGGCATCAGCATGCCCTGCGCGTCCAGGATCATCAGGCTGGAGGCGGCGAGGCCCCACACCGCATCGGCCTTGGGATTGTCCTTCTCGGCCAGCAGCTTGGCGGTGACGACGCCGGTGGAATCGCGCACCCAGTCGATTTCGATGCCGGGATTGTCGGCCTCGAACGCCTTCTTGTAGGGGGTGAGCTGTTCGTTCTCCAGCGCGGTGTAGACGGTCAGGCGGGTGGCGGCCCCGGCCGGGGAGGCGGTCGGAACGGCGGCCAGCAGCGCCAATGCGCAAGTGCCCAGCAGAATGGTGCGGCGGATCATCATGGTGCTCCCGTGGTCCAAAGGGCGGAGTGAAAGGGCGTCCTGGAACAGCCTGTCGGCCGTAGAGGCCGGCCTGTCTGTCGCCGCCGCCCCGGCACGGGAAATTTCTCTACGCCGAAGCCGCCGGTTACTCCCGTTAAGCTTTGGTGACTCGAGCGCCGCCGGGATCTTCGCCGGGATCGCCGGTTCCAGAAAAACCGGAACCCGACGTAACCCCGGCGGGCTGCCGTTGTTTCATGAGCTGAACTTATAGGCTCTATCGCAAATTGGGGGCTAATCGTCCGACCGGCGCGACCCAGCTTGTGGGGGTACGCGTTGGTGGAAGCGAAGCGGGGCGCCCCTTGCGCGCTGCCGACGGGCATGGCTTTGACGACAGGAGGGAAGCACGCGATGCACCAGCCCGGCGACCTGGACGTGACACGGCGCGGAGTCCTGATGGGAACCGCGGCGACCATCGCGCTGACGGCGGGAAGCTTCCCGGTGCCGGCCGAAGCGGCAATCGGCGACGCCACCCCGCAACAGACGCTGAGCCCCGTCACCTCGACGGTATCCTTCACGGTGAATGGCCGAATCCATGACCTGACGCTGGACACGCGGACCACGCTGCTCGATGCGTTGCGCGAGCAGTTGCATGTGACCGGCCCGAAGAAGGGCTGCGACCATGGGCAATGCGGCGCCTGCACCGTGCTGGTCGAGGGGCGGCGGATCAATTCCTGCCTGTCGCTGGCGGTGATGCACCAGGGCGACAGCATCACGACCATCGAGGGGCTGGGCATGCCCGACCGCATGCATCCGATGCAGGCCGCCTTCGTGAAGCATGACGGCTATCAGTGCGGCTATTGCACCCCCGGCCAGATCTGCTCGGCCGTCGCCGTGCTGAAGGAGATCGAGGCCGGCATCCCCAGCCATGTCAGCGCCGACCTGATGGCGCCGCCGAGGCTGACCGCCGACGAACTGCGCGAGAGGATGAGCGGCAACATCTGCCGCTGCGGCGCCTATTCCAACATCGTCGATGCGATCACCGAGGTCGCCGGGAGGGAAGCATGAGGCCCTTCAGCTACGAACGCGCGGGCAACCCGGCCGAAGCTGCCGCGGCCGCGGTCCGCACCCCCGGCGCCAAGTTCATTGCCGGCGGCACCAACCTGCTCGACCTGATGAAGCTGGAGATCGAAACGCCGGTCCATCTGATCGACGTCAACGGCCTGTCGCTCGACAAGGTGGAGCCTACCGCGGACGGGGCCTTGCGCATCGGCGCGCTGGTGCGCAACACCGACCTCGCCGCCGACGAACGGGTGCGGCGCGACTATGGGGTGCTGTCGCGGGCGTTGCTCGCCGGGGCTTCGGGCCAGCTGCGCAACAAGGCGACCACCGCGGGCAACCTGCTTCAGCGCACCCGCTGCCCCTATTTCTACGACACGGCGCAGCCCTGCAACAAGCGCCGGCCCGGCAGCGGATGCGCCGCCATCGGCGGTTTCAGCCGCCAGCTGGCGGTGATCGGCGGCAGCGAGGCCTGCATCGCCACCCATCCCAGCGATATGGCGGTTGCCATGCGCGTGCTGGACGCGACGGTGGAGACGGTGCGGCCGGACGGCGCCACCCGCAGCATCCCGATCGCCGACTTCCATCGTCTGCCCGGCGACACGCCGCATATCGAGACGGCGCTGGAACCCGGCGAGCTGATCACCGCGGTGACGCTGCCGCGGCCGGCCGGCGGCACGCACCTGTATCGCAAGGTGCGCGACCGCGCCTCCTACGCTTTCGCGCTGGTCGCGGTTGCGGCGGTCGTCCAGCCGGATGGCAGCGGACGGGTGGCGCTGGGCGGCGTCGCGCACAAGCCGTGGCGCGTGGAGGCGGCGGAGGCCGAAATGCCCAAAGGGGCCAAGGCCGTCACGGCGCAATTGATGTCCGGCGCCAAGCCGACGCCGGAGAACGCCTTCAAGCTGCCGCTGGTCGAGCGAACGCTCGGCTCCGTCCTGGCCGAAGCGAAAGGCTGAGCCATGAAGTTCGACACCCCCGCGACCACCAACCCGATCGACCAGCTGAAAATTATCGGCAAGCCGACCAGCCGCATCGACGGGCCGCTGAAGACCACGGGAACGGCCCCTTACGCCTATGAGCGCCACGACGTGGTGCCGGATCAGGTCTACGGCTATGTCGTCGGCGCCGGCATCGCCAAGGGGCGCATCGCCGCGCTTTCGGTGGAGGAGGCGAAGGCCGCGCCGGGCGTGCTGGCCGTCGTCACTCATGAAACCGCGGGCAAGCTCGGCAAGGGCAAGCGCAACGCCGCCCCGCTTCTGGGTGGTCCGGAAATCGCCCATTACCATCAGGCCGTGGCGCTGGTCGTCGCCGAGACCTTCGAACAGGCGCGCGCCGCGGCTCAACTCGTCCGGATCGAGTACCGGAAGACTGACGGCGCCTTCGATCTCGCCCGCGCCAAGGACGCCATGGGCGATGCGGCCGAGCACAAGAAGGAGGACTCCGTCGTCGGCGACTTCGCCGGGGCCTTCGCTTCGGCGCCGGTCAAGCTGGACGAGACCTACAGCACGCCCGACGAGACCCATGCGATGATGGAACCGCATGCCAGCATCGCCGCCTGGCAGGGCGACCGGCTGACGGTGTGGACCTCCAACCAGATGATCGACTGGGCGGCGACCGATCTGGCCGAGACGCTGGGGATGCCGAAGGAGAAGGTCCGCGTGATCTCTCCCTTCGTCGGCGGCGGCTTCGGCGGCAAGCTGTTCCTGCGTGCCGACACGCTGTTGGCGGCGCTGGGCGCGCGGGCGGCCGGGCGGCCGGTCAAGGTGGCGCTGCCGCGGCCGATGATGGCGAACAACACCACCCACCGGCCGGCGACGATCCAGCGCATCCGCATCGGCGCCACCGCGGACGGCAGGATCACCGCCATCGCCCATGAGAGCTGGTCCGGCAACCTGCCCGACGGCAAGCCGGAGACCGCGACCGACCAGACCCGCCTGCTCTATGCCGGGGCCAACCGGCTGACCGGGACGCGGCTGGCCCATCTCGACCTGCCGGAAGGCAATGCCATGCGGGCGCCGGGCGAAGCGCCGGGCCTTATGGTGCTGGAAATCGCCATGGACGAGATGGCGGAGCGGCTTAAGCTCGATCCCGTCGAGTTCCGCATCCTCAACGACACCCAGGTCGACCCGGAAAAGCCGGAGCGCCCCTTCTCCCAGCGCCAGCTGGTGCAATGCCTGCGCACCGGCGCCGAACGCTTCGGCTGGAACAAGCGCAACGCCGAGCCGGCGCGGGTGCGCGACGGGCGCTGGCTGGTCGGCATCGGCATGGCCGCGGCCTTCCGCAACAACCTGCTGACCAAATCGGCGGCGCGGGTGCGGCTGGACAAGCGGGGCGTGGTGACGGTCGAAACCGACATGACCGACATCGGCACCGGCAGCTACACCATCATCGCCCAGACCGCGGCGGAGATGATGGGCGTCGGGCTGGACCGGGTGGTGGTGCGGCTGGGCGATTCCAGCTTTCCGGTGTCGGCCGGGTCGGGCGGGCAGTGGGGCGCCAACAACTCCACCGCCGGCGTCTATGCCGCCTGCGTGAAGCTGCGGGAGGCGGTGGCGCAGAAGCTGGGCTTCAATTCGGCCGACGCGCGGTTCGCGGATGGGCAGGTGCTGTCCGGCAACCGCCGCGTGCCGCTGGCGCAGGCGGCCGGCGATGGCGAGTTGTCGGTAGAGGACGGCATCGAATATGGCGACCTCGACAAGAAGGCCCAGCAATCGACCTTCGGCGCGCATTTCGTCGAGGTCGGCGTCGATGCCGCGACGGCGGAAATCCGCGTGCGGCGCATGCTCGCCGTCTGCGCGGCGGGCCGCATCCTGAACCCGCTGTCGGCGCGCAGCCAGGTGATCGGCGCCATGACCATGGGGGTTGGGGCCGCGCTGATGGAGGAGCTGGCGGTGGACACCCGCGGCGGCTTCTTCGTGAACCACGACCTTGCCGCCTACGAGGTGCCGGTCCATGCCGACATCCCGCACCAGGAGGTGATCTTCCTGGACGAAACCGACCCGATGTCGTCGCCGATGAAGGCGAAGGGTGTCGGCGAACTGGGCCTGTGCGGCGTTGGTGCCGCCATCGCCAACGCCGTCTACAACGCCACCGGCGTGCGCGTGCGCGATTACCCCGTCACGCTGGACAAGCTGATCGACCGCATGCCGCCGGTGGGCTAGCCGTCCGGGGTCAATCACCCGCGGCGGGCGTCCCCAGGGAGGACAGATACTGCTCCTCCCACTGGCGGCAGGCGTCCAGTTCGCCGAACAGCCATTGGCGGAACAGCCTGATCTTCGGCAGGTCGGCGGTCGATTTCAGCGTGACGAAACCATGTCCCTGCGCCCGCAGGCCGCGGGTGGGGAAGGGGACGACCAGCCGGCCGGACTGAAGCTCCTGCCGGGCGAGCAGCAGGCTGTCCAGGCACACCCCCATCCCGTCGGCCGCCGCGCTGATCGCCATGAAGGAGCGGTCGAAGCGCAGGCCGCGATCCATGTCCAGCTGCACGCCGCGATGTCTGCGCGCCCAGTCGCGCCAGCCCACGATGTTGACCTCGGAATGGATCAGGATGTGTCGGCTGAGATCCTTCGGCTCGCGGATCGGGATCAGTCCGTTCGCCAGCGCCGGCGAGCACATCGGCACGATGACGTCCTCCGGGAACTGCTCCAGCACGCATCCGGCCGGCGGTGGGCCGGGGTTGTAGCGGATGTCGACGTCCACCGCGCCCGTCGTCAGGTCGATTGGCGAGACCGAGGCCTGCAGCCGGATGTCGATGGCGGGGTGCAGCGCCTTCACCCGGTTCAGCCGCGGCATCAGCCATTGGGTGGCGAAGCTGGGCATCGAGCGGACGGTGAGGATCTCGGTGCCGCTGCTCGACGTGGTGACGTTGCGGATGGCGGTCTCCATCCGGGCGAAGGCGCCGATGATCTCGGTGGCGAAGCTGCGCCCGGCGTCGGTCAGCGCGACCGAGCGGTGAACACGATGGAACAGCGGCAAGCCAAGCTGCTCCTCCAGGATTTTCACCTGATGGCTGATCGCCGAGGGCGTCAGCCCGAGATCCTCCGCCGCAGTCGCGAATGATCCGAGCCGCGCGGCAGCCTCGAACGCCTGCAAAGCCTTGATTGAGACCCGTTTCCGCATTGCGCCATTCACATGAATTCGGCTCATCAATGCGCGATCTTATTCGTTTGTCGAATTCATCTCAAGATCATAGGATCACATCAATCATCGGCTGAACGAATCATCTGTCAGCCAGAGCGAAATCACCACAACCGAGCGAAACCGACGCTCCGTCGCGGCATCCACCGGGCCGCCACGGCGGAGCCTGCTTCGACAAAAGGGAGCGAGCATGCTGCTGTCCAACAAGGTCTGCGTGATCACCGGCGCCGCGTCGCGCCGCGGCATCGGCCGGGCGACCGCGAGGCTTTTCGCGCTGCATGGCGGGCGCGCGATCATCCTGGACCTCGACGCCGGGC
>NZ_DASPIS010000048.1:0-12768 GCF_035628975.1 Azospirillum sp.
CGCAATCGCCGCCTCGCCAAGGACTTCGAGGCCACCGTCGAGAGTGCCGTCGCCTGGATCTTCATCGCCAGCGTCAAACTGCTCTCAAGACGGGTGGCCCGGACATAGCCACAGCCATGCCGATTCCGAGTCCGACTCTTAATGTTTGAACATGACGTAGCCACCGCTTGAAAATTTCGAGCAATTTACAGAAAACAACTCCAAAGCGCAGACTATTCATTTCTCCAGCGCAAGATTATCGGTATTTAATTCAGCCACAATCTTGAGCGCCCGCATCTTTATTCCAGACTGTTAGGTATTCGGGGATTACGGCAACAGACCGGTTGATCGACAACGCTGCATGTTGTCGTCCCTGCATCCAAGCCGCCGCTCGATTTGGCGGCCGCGCTGATCTCACGGCTTTTCCCCATGGTGACCGGATCTGATGAGGAGCAACAATGAGTGTGACAGCCTTGGCCCAGCGCGCCACCATCACCACCCTAGCCGCGCGCAAAGGCGGTGAGCCCATCGTGTGTCTGACCGCCTATTCGGCGTCTTTCGCCAAGCTGTTAGACTCGCATGTCGATCTGCTGTTGGTCGGCGACAGCTTGGGCATGGTACTTTACGGCTTCGACAGCACGCTGCCCGTGACCGTTGACATGATGATTGCGCACGGTGCAGCCGTGGTACGCGGCTCGACACGGGCCTGTGTGGTTGTCGACTTGCCCTTTGCCAGCTATCAGGAGTCGCCGCAGCAGGCCTTCGGCAACGCCGCCCGTATTCTGGCGGAGACGGGGTGTGCGGCTGTGAAACTTGAGGGCGGGACTGAGATGGCCAAGACCGTCACGTAATTGCTCAGGGGGCTGGTCAGTCGGCGAAGATTGGCTGTCCAGCGATAGCGCGTGAGATGGCCTGATGGGCCGAGAGGCCGTTGAGGCGCCCGGTGCCGATGACGGAGCGGATGAGGGCGTGGACATCGGCGCCCCAGAGCGACCGGAACCCGTTCGTCACCTTGCGGAAGATGACGCTCGGGCGCAGGGCCTGCTCAGAGGCGTTGTTGGTCGGCGGCACGGCACGGTCTGTGATGAAGGTGAAGAACTGGGAGCGCCAGCGTTTGGTCTGGCGCAGCACCTCGGCGCCGGCCTCGGTGACGGTCGGCATGCCCAGCAGGTGATCAAGCCGCCGCTCGGCCTTGGCGCGATACTGGGCCAGCGTACTGTCCTTCAAGTCCGGCCGTCGTCGCCCTACCGCGATCACCCAGCACAACAGCCGACGTAGGGCCGGGGCGAAGCCAATCTCACCTGCATCGATGGCGTATTGCACGTCGCGCAAGACATGGGCGAGGCAGACCTGGTGGGTGGCGGCATGGCCCTGCTGGGCGCCCCAGCGATCCGACACCCAACAGCGCGGCCGATGCTCGCCCAGCACCTCGGTGATGACCTCGCGCCCACGCGAAGGGTGGATGCGATGCAGGACGGCCTTGTCGCTGACCAGCACCCATTCCCAACCTATGCGCGTGCCCTGATCCACCGTAGTGAGCCGCGCCCCGGTTTCGTCGCAGCCAATGACGGTGGCTTGGCGCAGCCGCTCCACGATGGCCACCACGGCTTGGCCGAGTGGGCGGCTCACCCGGCACAGCGCATTGGCGATGGCACCCTCGCTGATCTGCAGCCCAAACAGCTCGGCCATCAGCCGGGAGAGGCGATCGTAGCCGACGGCGTGCTGGTGATGCAGATAGGCCAGCATCGTCATGATCGACGGGCCGAACGGCGAGCCGGGCGGCATGGTTTCGGGCGGCGTGGCGCGCACCCGGCGCCGACAGGCCGGACAGCGCTGACCGAAGAGGCGCACCCGCGTGATCACCGGCCGGATGGGTGGCAGGTCGATGTGATCGTAGGCGTGGCGCAGCCGTTGAGTTTCGGCGCCCACCGCGGTGCCGCAGTGGGCGCAGGCGTACGCATGGCAGTCCACCACCTGATCGGGATCGGCGGCCAACGCGCGCGTCACTCCGGGGCCGTTGCGCTTACGCCGCGGCTTCTTAGGACGCGGCGGATAGTTCGCCTTCCGGTCGCGTGAGGGGGGCAGGCTGGAGTTGCTCGGCGTCTTCGCGGGCTGGTTCAGCTTCGCCTCGAGCGCCGCGACGCGCTCCAGCAGCGCCAGGATCAGCGCGTCCTTCTCTTCCGAACTCAGGCGGGACAGATCGGGGCGAGTCATGGATAGGTTGACTCATATCCAGCCTCGCGAGGCAACGGCCCGTTAGGAGCACCTCCGACCCAGCTTAAGCTCGGCCACTCTCATTACCGGCCAGCCCCCTGAGCAATTACGACCGTCACCTATCTGACCGCGCGCGGTGTGCCGGTTATGGGCCATGTCGGGCTGACCCCTCAATCGGTCAACACGCTCGGCGGCTTCCGCGCGCGGGGCCGTAGCATGGACGAAGGCGAGCGCATATTGGCCGACGCTCAAGCCATCGCTGACGCCGGTGCTTTCGCGCTGGTGATCGAGGGCGTGATGGAGCCATTGGCCAATCGCATCACGGCGGCAGTGGCGATCCCGACCATAGGCATAGGCGCGTCCCTTGCCTGCGACGGCCAAGTACTGGTAACTGACGACATGCTTGGCCTCTTCACTGATTTCACTCCGAAATTCGTACGCCGCTACGCCGAGCTCGGCCCGACCGTCATCCAGGCCGCTTTGGAATTTTCAGAGGGCGTCCGCCATCGTCGCTTCCCGGGTCCGGAGCATGTGTTCGCCCCGCGTAAGGCGCCTACCCCTGAAACGGCACCGTGACCATAGTGGTTCGCGCCAAGCTGCACGATATCGGTTCCGTCAGGTGTCGAGCCAATTCTGAGCTGACGACCCGATGGTCCACAGGCGGATGCCATGGATTACGCGACCGCGAGCATATCGCGTAGCGCGGCGAACCGTTGGACATGGATCGCCCGTCGCTACGCCGCCGGGGCGTGCTGCTTGCGCCGGTTCGCCGATCGCAGGAAGTTGCGCCCCTCATCGTGAGCCCGACAGATCCGAACACCTCTTCCAGCGCCCGAAGCTAGCCGGCATACTTATGGGTGGTGGTCATCTTGAGGATGATGACAGTAACTGCCACGGCCGAGCGGAAGAACGCGTCGGCAGCCGCTCGGCCGCGGGTTTTGCTCAGGTAGACATCAATTGGGTTTCTGTTGCTGTCGATGGCGCGGTACAGCTACTGCCACCACCCACCGACCTTCAGGTACGTCTCATCCACGGACCTGCTGTGACCGGTCTTGCTCCCCCAGCGCTGCCGCAGAGCAACGGCGAGCAACGGCGAGCAACGGCGCCAATTTGGCCTCCCAGTTGTGCACCGCCTGGCGCGAGAAGACCAAGCAGCACAGCAGCAGAAATTCCGCGAGATCGCGCGCGCTCAGCTTGAACCGGAGGCGCAACAGCACGATCAGAGAGAGGACGTCGGTTGGCAACTGCAGGCGATTCAATGTCGATCCGGTACGCTCGTTGAAACCGCGCCCATACGCCCGGCGCCAGAATCAGTGGTAGCCGTGGGCCATCCGGGCCGAACGCTCCGTTGTCCTGATCGAGTGGCAGTGCGGGTAGCGCATTCCTCACCTCCAGAGTGGAGGTGATCCTCCCCATCAGCCCTGCCCTGCCGGGCAAGCTGGCGCAAAGGCTGACGGAGCCGTATCATTTGCCGTCCTTCGCTGTAACGGATCCGTCCATGCCGGTACGAGATGCCTTTGGAAACACGCCACGCGACCGCTTTCTAAAGGGCGAAGATCTGCCTGCTGGGAGTTTGGACGAGGCGGTGCTGTCTTCCTGGCGGCGTCTGCGGGATCGGGCATCGACGGAGTCTTCCCGTCCATCGGCGCACCGTTCAGCGGACGTGCTGGCAAACGGGCTGCTGGGCAGTATCGCTGCCACCGGCGCGCTGATCCTCGGCTCGATCCGTCTGATCCTGGGCCGCGATCATCCCGTCTCCATCGTTCTGGTCGATGGCGATCTGATCATTCACAGCTTGGCCGGGGACCGCTCCTTCGTCGAGCAGCTAGATGCCGTCGGTCTGAGGGAGGGACGGTCGGCGGCGGAGGATGCCGTCGGCACCAATGCCGTCGATCTCTGCCTGCGGGAACGGCGCCCCATGGTCACGTCCGGCTGGCAGCATGTCTGCCCCGGTCTGATGGACGTCAAGATCGCCGCAGCCCCCCTGTTCGGCTTGAACAACGCCCTGCACGGTGCCATCGCCCTGGTGTCGGACGCGTCGGTCGGAACGGACACGCTGAACGGCCTTGCCCTGCTCTGCGCAGAGAGCACCAGCGCCCAATTGAGCGCGGTCGAAACCAGCGGCAATCTCGACCGCATGCTGGTCGAGCAGCGGGCCATCGTAGACAGCATCTCCGATGGGTTGCTGGTGGTGGACGAAGATGGCCGGGTCCGTCACATGAACGCACCAGCCGGCCGCATCCTGACCCTGAACCCGGAGCAGAGCGTCGGCCGCCGCTTTGCCGAGCTGCTTGATTTCGAGCCGATCATCGCGCCGATCTTCCGCACTGGCATCGGCTATTACGACCGTGAGCTGATCATCGATTCCGGTCGGCGCCACCTCCATCTGATCGACACCGCCATTCCGATCAAAGACGCCCAAGGCAAAGTCCAATCGGTCGTGAACACCTTCCGCGAGTTCAACCGCGCCAAGCGGATTGCGCAGCAGATCGCCGGCAGTCCGGTGCGCTACACCTTCGACGACATCATCGGCACGTCGGATTGCCTGCGCCACGCCATCGGCGATGCCCGCAAGGCAGCATTCGGCACCGCGAACATCCTGCTGAACGGGCCGAGTGGCAGCGGCAAGGAGGTCTTCGCCCAGGCCATCCACGCCCATGGCGACCGCCGCGACGCCCCCTTCATCGCTGTGAACTGCGCAGCCCTGCCGCGCGAGCTGATCGAAAGCGAGCTGTTCGGCTACCTCGCCGGCAGCTTCACCGGGGCGCAGAAGGGCGGCCGGCCCGGCAAGTTCGAAATGGCGTCCGGCGGGACGATCTTCCTCGACGAGATCACAGAGATGCCGCTCGACCTCCAGGCCAAGCTGCTGCGCGTCCTCCAGGAGCGCGAGGTCACCCGGATCGGCGCCACCCGGCCTATACCGATCGACGTCCGGGTCATCGCCGCATCCAATCGGAACCTGAAGGATGCCATCGCCCGGCGGGAGTTCCGCGACGACCTTTATTATCGCCTGCACGTCGTCTCAATCACTATCCCGGCCTTGAAGGACCGCAGAAGCGACATCCCCATGCTGGCGACCCACTTCCTACGCAAATACGCCGCCAGCGCCGGTAAGCCGGTCTTCACCATCTCCGAGGCTGCCCTGCGGGCCATGACGACGTATGATTGGCCAGGCAACGTGCGTGAGCTGGAAAACACGCTGGAACGCCTCGTCGTATTGTCCGACGGCACTGAGATTCAGCAGTTTGATCCGCCGGGTGATGCACGGACGCCAATCCCGTCTTCCACAATGGTTCCCACCATGAAAGCGTTGCGCGAGCATGAGCGCGACGTCATCACCGCAACGCTTATTCATGTCGATCACAACGTGACCAAGGCGGCGGAGATCCTCGGCATCGCCCGGCCGACGCTTTACAGCAAAATCCGCGACTACGGCATCGTCCTGCAACGCGCCGGAGCGGACAAGGCGTCTTAATTCTGAACGATCGTAAGATTTCCTAACGTTCCATCTTTTGACGATGCTCTCGAGAGTGATGCCCGTCCGGATCGGCGGCTTCTCTTGACCTCAAGATAAAGCACTGAGATCGCTTTATAAAAATTCTTCTCTGCAAATTCGAAGACGGTTGGCACAGGCGTTGCGGAGTGACAGGCGAGCCCCCTGAACAGGAGACCGCCGGCATGACAAGCCCACTCGATCCGGAGCGTGTAGAAACGGTGCAACTTGTCGTCGATGCCTCGATGACGGCCGACGCCTTCGCCCGTGACCCGGATGAGCATTATCCGCAGGTCCTCGCCACGCCGGTGATGATCGCCGAGATGGAGCGCGCCTGCGCCGCCCTGCTGCGCCCCGTGCTTCGGTCTGGAGAGCTGTCGGTCGGGGCCAAGCTTGATGTATCACACGTCGCACCGACCGCGGTCGGCGGTCAGGTGAGGACCAGCGCCCGCTTCACGGGCCGCGAGGGCGCTCTCTACTGGTTCAACGTGTGGTCCGAGGATGCCGGCGGCAAGATCGGCCAGGGCCGACACGCCCGTGCCATCCTGTCTCAATCCGCAATCGAATCCCGTGCCGCCGAGCGCGCCGGTTCGTAACCGGTGCTTCCCCCTTCCAGACCGAGGCCCTGATGCCGACCTCCGATCTTTTCCACCCCGACTTTGAAACCTTGGCCGACGGCGAGATCCGCGCCCTGCAGGATCGCCTTTGGGCAGCGCAATGGGACTATGTGTCCGAGCGGTCGGCGATGTACCGACGCATGCTGCCCACCAGCATCGGGACACCGGTGACGCTCGACGGCCTCCAGGATCTGCCGCTGACCGACAAGGAGGATCTGCGCGCCGGCCAGGAAGCCGCCTATCCCTTCGGCAACTATGTGGCCTGTGAGGAGGCGAACATCGTCCGCCTGCACCGTACCTCCGGCACCACCGGCCGTGCGCTCAACCTTGCCAACAGCCGGCAGGACTGCGACCGCATCGCGACCATCGGCGGCCGCGCGATGCATGCCTCCGGACTGCGGACGACCGACCGCGTGGTGCATTGCCTGAACTACTGCATGTGGACTGGCGGCGTGACCGACCACATGACGCTGGAGGCGGCCGGTGCGACAGTGGTGCCTTTCGGCGTCGGCAACACCAAGCAGCTTCTCCAGACGATCCGCGATCTGAAGATCACCGCCATTTCCTGCACGCCGTCCTATCCGGCCCTGCTGGAAAAGCTACTGCGCGACGAAGGCGGTCCGGCACCGCGCGACCTTGGGCTTCGGCTCGGCCTGTTCGGCGGCGAGGCCGGTCTGGACAATGCGTCCTTCCGCGCGACGATGGAGGAGACCTGGGGCTTCGGCGTGCGCAACGCCAATTACGGCCTCAGCGAGGTGCTGAGCACGCTGGGGAGCCAGTGCGAGGCGACCACCGATCTGCATTTCCATGGCAGCGACTATCTGTTCGCCGAAATCCTCGATGTGGAGGGTAACCGCCTGCCGATCCGCGAGGGCACGGTGGGCGAGCTGGTCTGCACCCACATCGAGAAGGAATGCCAGCCGCTGATCCGCTATCGCACCCGCGACGTCGTCACCGTGACCGGAACCGGGCGCTGCGCCTGCGGCCGGACCTCCTGGCGCTTTCGCGTCAGCGGGCGCACCGACGACATGTTCAACGTGCGTGGAATCAACGTCTTCCCCAGCGCGGTCCGCAAGGCGGTCAGCAGCCTGCCGACGCTGTCGTCCGGCCATTTCCGCATCCGGCTGATCGGGCCGGGACCCTACGACCGCATCCAGCTGCGCGTCGAGGCGGCGGAGGGGCTACCCGAAACGGCATGGTCCGCGGCAGCGGCGGAACTGGAGAAGGCGGTGCGTGAACAGGCCGGCGCGACTGCCTCGGTCACCATGATCCCGCACGACACGCTGCCGCGCACCGCCGGCAAGACCGACTGGATTGAAAGGATTTCATCATGAGCACGGTCAATCTCGATGTGACAGCCGGCATCGGTCGCGTGACGCTGAACCGGCCGGAGCGGATGAACGCCATCGGCACCGTCCTGCTGCGTGACCTTCACGCCGCATTGACCGAAGCGGCGGAGCGCCCGGACGTGTCGGTGATCCTGCTGTGCGGCGCCGGGCGGGCTTTCTGCGCAGGCGACGACCTGAAGGAATTCGATCAGCAGACCCGCGACGATGCGGCGATCCGCGCCCACATCGCCGGCATCCAGCAGATCACCCACGACCTGATGTTCGGATCGAAGGTCGTGGTGGGGGCGGTACACGGCTTTGCCGTGGGCGGCGGGTTCGAATGGCTGCTGAACTGCGACCTCGTGGTCGCCTCCGACGATCTCCAGGCCTTCTTCCCCGAAATGGACTGGGGCCAGTTCGTGACCGGCGGGGTGACGCATCTGCTGCCACTGGCGGTCGGCTATCAGCGGGCGATGGAACTGATGCTGCTGGGCGAACGGCAATCGGCGGCACGGCTGGCCGAACTCGGACTGGTCAACCGGGTGGTCCCCCGCGAGGCGCTGCTCGACACCGCGACGGCACTGGCGGCGACGGTGGCCGGGAAGTCGCGCTTCTCCACCGGCCGGCTGAAGCGCCTGATGACCGTCGATCTGTCCGACACGCTGCGCCGCGCGCTGGACCTGGAGGCGGCGGCCACCATCGAAGCGTTCGGCAATCCCGAAGCCGCCGCCCGCGTCGCCCGTTTCGCCGCCCGCAAGTCGTCTTGAGAAGGAAAAGAAATGGACGAGATCAAAGCCGTCACCTTCGACTATTTCGGCACGCTGGTGGACGTCGATGCCGGCGGCACCGCTGGAATGACGGAGGTTCTGTCCAGGCTGGGCCGCAGCGATCTGGACGCCGCAGCCCTCTATCTCGACTGGGATGTGCGCAACGTCCAACTCTACCGGTCGTCCGCCTATCGCCGGTACCGAGAGGTTGCCGCCGAAGCGTTGGCTGCCACGCTGGCCGAGGCCGGGATCGAGCGGCTGGATGCGGCCCAGCTTCCGGCCCTGACCGACACGCTGCTGACCGGCCTCGTCGAGCAGGCGCCGCCGCACCCTGAGGTGCCTGAGATCCTCGCCCTTCTGGCGGCCAAATATCCGCTGATGCCAATCACCAACATGGACAGCGACCTGTTCGCCCGCAGCCGGCTGGCCTCTTTCTTCCCGAGCGTCACGACCGCCGAAATGGCCCGGGCCTACAAGCCTTCGGAGCGCATCTTCCGCCTCGCTCTGGAACGGCTGGCGCTGGCCCCCGGCGAGGTTCTGCACGCCTCGCTGGCTTCTTGGGCCGATATCGACGGAGCCAAGCCGCTGGGCATGCGGGTCGCCTGGATCAACCGCACGCAGGACAGGCTGGGGGCGTGGCAGCCCCGGCCGGACCATGAGTTCGCCGATCTCTCCGGATTGCGCGAGGTGCTTGCCCTCTGACATCGGTCTCACCGAAAGGCGGGTTTTGCCGAGACACGTCCGCCGCATGCGGCCCGGCGGACGGATGCAACGACACAACAACATGCCGCGTCAACGAATGGGGAAGTTCCATGTCTCGATCAATGTCTCGATTTGGGTCTCGATCCGACACGTTCATCCGCAAGCTGTTCCGTGGCAACCTGCTTCGTTTCGGCATCTCGCTCGCGGCGCTGGTGCCGACGGCGGCGGCGGCCGATGTCAAGCTTGGCCTCGCCGGGCCGGTCACCGGGCAATACGCCTCCTTCATGGAGCAGATGCGGCGCGGTGCCGACCTCGCCGTCGCCGACCTCAACGCCGCCGGCGGTATCAATGGCGAGAAGGTCGTCCTGCAGGTGGCCGACGACGCCTGCGATCCCAAACAGGCGGTGGCGGTCGCCAACCGCTTCGTCGCCGATGGCGTTCAGGCGGTGGTCGGGCATTTCTGCTCCAGCTCCACCATTCCGGCCTCCAGCGTCTATGCGGAAGCTGGACTGGTGATCGTGACGCCGGCCTCGACCAACCCGACGATCACCGAGCGCGGCCTGACCAACATGTTCCGGGTTTGTGGGCGCGACGACCAGGCCGCAGGGGTGGCGGCGAAGCAGATCGTCAGCCGCGATCTCGGCCGGACCATCGCCATCGTCCACGACAAATCCACCTATGGCCAGGGCATTGCCGAGGGGGTGCGGACGGAGCTGGCGCAGCAGGGCCGCAATGTCGTGCTGTTCGAAGGCATCACCCAGGGGGAGCGCGATTTCTCCTCGCTGGTCGCACGGATGAGAGCCTTGAACGTCGATGTGGTCTTCTTCGGCGGGTATCATACCGAGGCCGGACTGCTGGTGAGGCAGGCGGCCGAACAGGGGCTCAAGACCCGGTTCGTGGCCGGCGACGGCTTGGCGACCACGGAGTTCGCCGCCATTGCCGGACCGGCCAGCGATGGAGTGATGTTCACCTTCTACCCGGATCCGCGCGTCAACGCCGGCACCGCCGATCTGGTGCAGCGCTTCCGTGCCGCAGGTTTCGAGCCGGAGGGCTTCACCCTCTACACCTACGCCGCCGTCAACGTTCTGGCCGACGCGGCCAAAGCGGCGAAGACGATGAAGGGCGACAGGCTCGCCGCCGCGCTGCGTGCCGGCACCTACCGCACCGTGTTGGGCGACATCCGGTTCGATCAAAAGGGCGATCCGAACTCCGAGCCCTTCGTGCTCTATGCCTGGAACAACGGCACCTACGCTCCCCTGAAGTGATCCCGGCAGCACGCCTGCCCTGACGAACGGAGCCGAAGCCACGGCCGCCGAACGCGGGGACATGCCCGCCGCTCGTCCCGAATCAGGACGAGCGGCGCCGTGGCGCATCGCGCCGTCCGTCCCGACATCCAAGCCCTTTCCTGCCGCTCGTTCGTGCAGGAAAGGGCCTCAAACTTCGGGCGACGACTTCATGGACTATTTTCTCCAGCAATTGATCAACGGCTTGTCGCTTGGGGCGATTTACGGCCTGATCGCGATTGGCTACACGATGGTGTACGGCATCATCGGGATGATCAACTTCGCCCATGGCGAGATTTATATGATCGGCTCCTTCGTGGCGCTGATCACCTTCCTGGCCATCGGCGCGCTCGGCATCACCTGGGTGCCGTTGGCGCTGCTGGTCATGCTGCTCGCCTCCATGCTGTTCACCAGCGTCTATGGCTGGACGGTCGAGCGCATCGCCTACCGGCCGCTGCGCTCCTCGCCCCGGCTGGCGCCGCTGATCTCCGCCATCGGCATGTCGATCTTCCTGCAGAACTACATCCAGATCCTCCAGGGCGCCCGCTCCAAGCCGCTGCAGCCCATCCTGCCCGGCAACCTCACCCTGATGGACGGCGCCGTCTCCGTCAGCTACGTGCGGCTGGCCACCATCATCATCACCCTCGTCCTCATGGTCGGCTTCACCATGCTGATCAACCGCACCTCGCTGGGACGCGCCCAGCGCGCCTGTGAGCAGGACAAGAAGATGGCGGGCCTGCTCGGCGTCAACGTCGACCGCGTCATCTCGCTGACCTTCGTCATGGGCGCAGCGCTGGCCGCCGTCGCCGGCATGATGGTGCTGCTGATCTATGGCGTCATCGACTTCTACATCGGCTTCCTCGCCGGCGTGAAAAGCTTCACCGCGGCCGTGCTCGGCGGCGTCGGCTCGCTGCCCGGCGCCATGCTCGGCGGCGTCGTCATCGGCCTGATCGAAGCCTTCTGGTCCGGCTATGTCGGCTCCGAATGGAAGGACGTCGCCACCTTCTCCATCCTCGTCCTCGTCCTGATCTTCCGGCCCACCGGCCTGCTCGGCCGGCCCGAGATCGAGAAGGTGTAAGCGCCATGACCCTGCACTCCAACACCGTCTCATCCGCCGGGCGCGCTGTTTCGCGCGGCGTCGACTGGGCCGCCACCGTCAAGGACGCCGCGCTCGCCGCCTTCGTGGCATTGCTGCTGACCGTCCCGCTGGTCGGCCTGCGCACGGTCGACCGCCCCACCGGCCTTGGCATCGAAGCCCGGCCGGAGGAGGTCGTCGCCTCGCTGCTGCTGGTCTTCTTGGGCCGCCTCGGGCTCGGGCTGATCCGCCAGGGCATGGCGCTGCCGGTGCTGATCCTGGCGCTGATCTGCGCCGGCGTCGGGCTGCTGCTGCCGATGCCGACCCAGGTGCTGCGCCTGGTGCTGGTGCTGGGCGGCGGCGTCATCGCGCTGCGTGCCGCCATGACGGTCGCCACCGGCCGCTCCAAGCTGTCCCAGGTCGACCGCGACAAGCGCATGGACCGCTTCGCGGCCAAGGTCCAGCATGCCAGCCGCTACATCGGCCCGGTCGCCGTCGCCTTCGCCGCCGTCCTGCCGCTGACCCCGCTGGCCGACCGCATGATCCTGGACATCGGCATCCTGCTGCTGACCTACATCATGCTGGGCTGGGGCCTGAACATCGTGGTGGGCCTCGCCGGCCTGCTCGACCTCGGCTATGTCGCCTTCTACGCGGTCGGCGCCTACAGCTATGCGCTGCTGGCGCATTACTTCGGGCTCAGCTTCTGGGTCTGCCTGCCGCTGGCGGGCGTGCTCGCGGCCATCTCCGGCGTGCTGCTGGGCTTTCCCGTCCTGCGGCTGCGCGGCGACTATTTCGCCATCGTGACGCTGGGCTTCGGCGAGATCATCCGCATCATCCTGGTCAACTGGTACCAGTTCACCGGCGGTCCCAACGGCATCTCCGGCATTCCGCGGCCGAGCTTCTTCGGCATCGCCGACTTCTCCCGCAGCCCGGCCGACGGCATGGCCGCCTTCCACGAGATGTTCGGGCTGGAATTCTCGCCGCTGCACCGCATCATCTTCCTCTACTACCTCATCCTGGCTTTGGCGCTGGTGGTGAACCTGTTCACGCTGCGGGTGCGCAAGCTGCCGCTGGGCCGGGCGTGGGAAGCGCTGCGCGAGGACGACATCGCCTGCGCCTCGCTGGGCATCAACCGCACCAACATGAAGCTGGCGGCCTTTGCGATTGCCGCGATGTTCGGCGGCTTCGCCGGCTCCTTCTTCGCCACGCGCCAGGGCTTCATCAGCCCGGAGAGCTTCACCTTCATCGAGTCGGCGATCATCCTGGCCATCGTGGTGCTGGGCGGCATGGGCAGCCAGATCGGCGTGGTG